>CALXXE010000001.1 GCA_944392605.1 uncultured Clostridia bacterium
TCAATGATGTGTCCCAAACGCGAAAAAAAGGTGTAAAAAGGGACGTTTCCTTTGCGAATTTTTTTACGCATAAGAAATGTCCCCATTGCGTATATAGTACAAAGTATGTTTTTTATACTTTTATTAATATTACTGCATTACATTTTTTACATATTCACGCTTTTTTGTTATAATTTTATCGGAGTTGATTATTATGAATAAAAAACAAATTAAAGAATTACCTGCTTGTCCTGTTGAATTAACTGTCGGACTTATTGGTGATAAATGGAAGATTTTGATTATTAGAGATTTACTTACAGGTACTAAAAGATTTGGTGAACTCAAAAAATCTTTAACTAATATTACCCAAAAAGTTTTAACTACAAAACTTCGTGAAATGGAAGCTTCTGGACTTGTTAAAAGAAAAGTTTATCCAGAAGTTCCTCCAAAGGTTGAATACTCTTTAACAGAGACTGGTCTTAGTTTAAAACCAATATTAGATTCTATGGTTGTTTGGGGAAATAATTACAGAGAAAAGCTTAATATAAATAATTAAAATAAAGGTAGAAAATTTATTTTCTCTACCTTTTTATATTTATCCTATTTTTTCAATATCGATTCTTGCATTTTGATAAGTTATATCTTCAATTGATACTCCTTGTAATTTTAAAATATCTCCTGCATTTAATCTTAATATTACTGTACTAGTTAGAGTCATTCTGTTGCTTGTGCTATTTCTAATTACTGGTGATTGATTAAAAGTATCGTTTAATGGCGTATTATTTACCAACAGCACTGCATTGAAATTAAATGTTCCTGTTACATCTTGTACTCCAAATAATTGATATGATATTTGATAAATTCCTGTTTCGTTTATAATTACTTCATCACTACCTTCTGTATGTGAAATTGCTGTTCCTTCTACTATATTATTTTCACTAAATTTAATAGTTGTCGTTCCAACTGTAGTATTGTCTCCCGGTTTTGCTATTGCAACCAATATATTGGGTTCTTTTATATTGTTATTATTTATAATAATAACTATTACAAAAATTGCTATTAAGAGCAAGATAAGAGCAATACATATACTTATAATTGTTTTATTACATCCACAACACATATTTATCCCTCCTACTACATTTTATGAAAATATAACTTATAAAGAGACAAAAAGAAAATTGCTCCCAAAATGAGAACAATTTTCTATTTAATAAAGGGGTGTGCTAAATGTAAGACTACAATTTAGCACTAATATTTCTCTTGGACTTTTTCTGGAAGTTCTTCATGCTTAACTTCTCTCCACTTTACAACTCCTCTTCCTTTCATTATATCTAATTCTAAATAAGCATCTTCTCTTAACTCTCTACTTGTTTTAAATTTTACTTCTTTTTCTTTACCTTTACTATTATAAGCAATTAAAGTATATTCATATTTCATCTCATCACTTGTAGATATTTGTTCTATCTTTTCATTATCTATCCTAGTATAATAAACCTCTTTATGTATAAACATAAAGTAATACCCCAAAACTAAAATTCCAATTGCCACAATAACTGCTATTATCATTGGCAATTTTTCTTTTAAACTTTCCATACAATCACCTCTTTCTTATTTATTCTTATTATACTTAACTCTAAAGTTTCTTACCATCGATTTATATTTCATTTTGCTTACAATTTCGTAATAATAAGAGGTTACTAGAATATTCTAATAACCTCTTATTATGACTATCTTTTTTATTATTTATATATGTGTCCCAATGTGTCGGAAAACCGACAAAAGGAAACGTCCCTAATTTACCATGTTATTTATTACATCTAAATTTGCTTGTCTTTTTATTTTATTTGTAGTTGTTTTAATTAATGGTTCTTCAGAAATTATTATTCCTCTTATAGCTTTGTATTTTGGCATAATCTTGTTGATTTCTTTGATTTTATCTGATAAAACTTTGCGAATTTCTTCATCTGTTTCTGCTTTATAAGCTTCTTTCATAACATCTCTATCAAATATAATCTTTACATTTATTTTTATATCTTCCTTATCTTCTGATTGTTGTTTTCCAAAAATGAATGATTCTGTTACACCTTCTATTTTATTAACTAGTGCTTCCATTTCTTCTGGGAATATATTTTTACCATTTTTTAAAACTATTACACTTTTCTTTCTTCCACAGATAAATATGTAACCATCTTCATCTATTTTTGCTAAATCTCCTGTATGGAACCAACCATCTTCTTCCATTACTTCTTTTGTTGCTTCTTCATCTTGATAGTAACCTAGCATAACATTTGGCCCTTTTACAGTAAGTTCTCCCATTCCTTCTTCATTTGCATCATCAATTCTTGCTTGTACATGAGGAAGTGATTTACCTATTGAACCAACTCTAAAGTTTTCATCTGTTTCTACTCCAATTACTGGAGATGTTTCTGTTAGTCCATATCCTTGGCATAAGTTAATTCCCAAATCTCTAAATGCATGTTCTACTTCTGCATCTAATGCTGCTGCACCACTTACAAATAATTTTATATCTCCACCAAATACTGCATGAATATCTTTAAATATTTCTTTCTTTTCTGACATCGTTTTATTTCTGTTTTCTTCCATAAGTTTTTTAACAGCTTCTAGTTTTCCTTGCTTTTCAAGATTTTTCATAATAGTTTTATACATACTTTCATATATTGCCGGTACAAATGATGCAAATGTTATTTTGTATTCATTTAAGTTCTCTACTATATGTCTTATTCCATCGCAGAAAGATCTCTGTGCTCCTATGTATAAAGAATATAGCATTCCTACAGTACACTCAAAAACATGATGTAATGGTAAAAATGATAATATTCTATCACTTGAATCAATTGTAAGTACTGATGCAAAATCCATTACATTTGATACCAAGTTTCTATGTGATAATGCTACTACTTTTGATTTTGATGTTGTCCCTGATGTAAATAACATTATATTCATTTCTTCTGGATTTATTTTTGCATCTATAAATTCTCTATTTCCTGCTTCTACTAAAGCTTTTCCTTTTTCTATTAATTCTTTTTCTGAATAAATACCTTCATCATGAACATCTGTATCCATAGATATTAGATGTTTTAATTTATTTTTCTCACTAAATCTTATTGTCTTTATTGTTTCTTCATATTTTTTAGAATAGAATATTGCTTCAACTTCTGATCTTTCTATTAATTCTTCTAATTCATTATCAGGAAGTGATCTATCTAATGGAACTACTATTCCTGTTCCACATACTATTGATAAATAAGCAAGTTCCCATTCATATCTGTTTTCACCAATAACAGCTATTCTTTTATCTTTTAGTCCTAAACTAATTAAAGCAGTTCCTAAATAGTCAATCATATCTCTTATTTCATTATGAGTATATGTTTTATATTCTCCTTCTCCAACCTTTATTTTATATCCTGGTCTATCTCCATATAATTTTCTTGTTTTATTTAACATATCTTTTAAATCTGTTACTTCTAAAATATTTTTCATATCTTTATCTCCATTTCTAATATTTATTTTTGAAAAATTTCCTTTAATATCTTATTATAGATATTAAAAAATGTCAAATGATATATACATTAAAAATAAGCAAAAGTTTAAAAACTCTTGCTTACACAAAGTCTATCTCTATTAGACTACTTATTCTAATATCTATTTAAGTTTCTTTGTATTCTTCATTCCCATTTTGACAAAAAATACCCCTAATTATTAAACTTTTTTGTCTAATGATTAGGGGTTACTTAATTTTAAATTAATCTTTCTAACTTTATTATTGAAGTATCTCATATCCTTCTAAATCTGGTCTTTGAATATCTTCATCTGTTACAACATCCATTTTTACATTTCTATTACAATCTATCTTAAAAAATCCTAGTGCAGTATAATCAACTCTTCTCATAATAAATCCTGTTTCTTTATCAATATAGAATTTAGTTGAATCTACACTAACCCAATCTTTATTCCAAACTTTAACAATTATTGTATCTCTACCATCTACTTGTTTTTCTCCTAAATATTTAAAATCAGTATTAAATGTTTCTTCATCTGAAATAAGTGAATAATCGAATCCTCTTTGGCTCTGGTCATTTTCTTCAAAATTATCCAAATTACTTACACTCGCGTATTTTTTACCATCATGTTCTCCAAGTATACTAATACGTTCATCGTTATTGTAATCTGTCCAACTATCTACTTTTCCATCAACTACAACCTTCACAATATTATCTTTTATGTATCTTTCTGTTTTAATTTCATCAATCTTTCCAAAAAGCCAAGTAGATTCTGATGAGTAATAATAGTTTGGATATTCTTTTCCTTTTTCTAGTAATTCTATAACTTCTTCTCTTGTCATTTCATTATCTTTGTTTAAGAAACCATCAAAATGTATTACTACATAATAAATAGCTACTAAAACTATTAAAATAACTAAAATTATTCCTAAAATTTTTAATACTTTCTTCATAACAATCCCCTCCTTTTCTTATGTAAAACTAAATTTGCTTAAACAATATATACATATATTATACCATATTTTCCGCCTTTTCTCAAATTTAGTTCTTATATCAAATCATCTTTGAGGATTATTACAAATAAATAAGTACATTATATTTATTCACTTAAAACTTCTATTTTTTGGACTTCTCTAATCGTTGGTGGATATGCCAAATCAATATATTTATCTCTATATGTAATTAATATATTATCTCCTATTTTCAAATCATTAACACTAATATTTTCTCCATTAAAAGTTATCTTGGTGTAATCTCTTATATTAATATAGTATTCTCCATTTTCCATATCAGTTCTATTTACCAACATATTACTATTATCGGTTATTTCTTCAATTCTTGCATTAAATGTTTGTACTATATTTTCTTCTTCGTTTTTACTTGACTTCATCTCTTCTTGAAAATCATCATAATTCATAAACCAAGTTCCTATTTTTATATCATCATATCCATCTAGTGTATTAAACTCTATTACTTTATAGCCTAAACCTAAATACTCTACACTTCCGCCATCTCTTAAAGTTCCTGTATTTATACAAAACATTGGTGTGTTATTATTTTTTACTCTATTATAATCAACAATAAAAAATACTATTCCTAAAATTATTATCGTTATTAAAATAATACAAAAAATTTTTATTCCCTTTTTCATATTTTCTCCTTTTATAATAAATATTTTTTCTTATACAAAATTTGTTTTTAGAGTTGTATTTTCTTACCAAATTGATTTACATACCATTTGTTAAGCTCTTTCCTTGTTTTAAAAATATGAAGTTTATCACTATCTACTTCTTGTATAGCTTCAATAATCTTTTGTCTTTTATTCTTTCTCCATTTAACTACCCACCAAAAAAATTGCCAATCCAGTTTTTCCTTACACCCTGGTATTTCTTGTTTTTCCTTTCCATGGTTCTTTATATATCTTCCTAAAATACCTTTTATTTGTGCAATAGTGGAATAATCTAAATAAATTATATAGTCTGCTTTTTCTAAACGTTGCTTTAGTGTTGAATTATAAGTTCCATCTATAACCCATTTATCTTCATTAACTTTTTCTAAAATAATTCTATCTCTTTCATCTTTATTACGTATTTCCCAATTTTCTAAATGATGTATTCCGTCAATATGATAGACAGGTAAATTTAATTGTTCTCCTAAATTTTTAGCCAATGTTGTCTTTCCAGTTCCACTTCCTCCAATTATACATATTCTTTCCATAATTTTTCCCTCTACACTTACTATTTTTTAACTATTTAATTGTAATTTTTGTTTCTACCATCATGCTATTAAATCTGTATAATATAAGATTTCTTTACCTAATTTTTTTGCATATTCTATCTCTAAATTTGTACTATTTCCAATATAATTATTTACATTTACTACTAATATTGCATCAGCTAATTCTATTCTTTTAAAATGTTCTTCCTTTAACTTTTTTAGTTGTTCATCTGTTCTTTCATAATTTTCTAACACAGGATAAACTGGTGTAAGAATACAATTACCTTTTAGAGCCATTTTCTCTGCTGTTTCCATCATTTCTTTTTTAAACTTTAAACTTCCACATAATGTTATTATTTTCATCACTTAAACTCCTCCACTTGCATATTACAATTTATTATTAAATAATTGAAAAAACAATTAATAAAATTCCAACTATTACAAAAATGCTCCCCCATACTCTAAGAACAATTTTCATTTTAGAGTTCTTTAATAATTTATCTGGAATTCTAGGACTTTTTAGCCTCATAAAAAATTGAGGAACTAAAACCATAAAAATTGCAACTATTGTAATTAAAATTCCTGTAATTAACATACAATACCTCCTATTTTTAAATTACTAAATATCAGTCTTATTTGTTTTAATAAATAAAAAGACATTTAAACTTTTAAGTATAATAATTCTCAACATCTGGAATTAGTTCAAAATAAATATTTCCTATTCTTTCATTTAATTCTTCTGAACATTTTGTTGTTATTTCTTTTAATTGCGTTATATCTACTATATTATCAGAACTTTTAAAATAGCTGGATATCCATGTTTTCCTTCCTGTTTTTATAATATCATAATGTAAAATCTTCATATTAGTATTTAACAAATTTTTCTCTATAATGCTTTTAATTTCATCAGTCAAATCTTTATTTGGTGCAAATAATAAAACGCTTGTTATATTTTCTTTCAATACTTTAAATACTTCTGGTAACATTATTATACTACTAATAATAACTACAATTTGATCAAAATATGGAATAATACTTTTAAAATTTGTTTCTTTTAAAGCCTGTATTACAAAAAATGCAAATGCCATTCCAAAACTATAAATCATATCAAATTTCCAAGCTACTACTTCTGCTTTTACTGTTGGAGAATTTATCTTTTTATTAATGTTTCTTATTATTAACCATACAATTAGATTTCCTATGAACAATATAAACTGAAATAGTGATACTGTTATAACATCAATTTCTTTTCCACCATTTATAATTGAAATAACAGCATTTATAATTATACTTACATTAAGTGCTAAAATCATAAATGTTTTAATTAATAGGAAAAACGATTCTAGTTGTGAAAAACCAAAAGGTTTCTTTTCTGATACAGGTGCGTGATATAATTTAACTAAAAATAATGTTAAAATTACAATTATAATATCTATTGAATCATACAATGCATCTGCTAGCATAGCTTTTGAATCAGTTTTTATAGCCATAATTATTCCTATAACAAGTAAAATTATTCCTGCAATCAATGAAAAACAAATTGCTCTTCTTTCTTTTTCTCTTTCTTGCATAAACTCCTCCTTATATAATCAAGACATCTAATCTTTTTTATAAATAAAGGACAGATAATTTTTGTACTATCTATCCTACTTGTCAAAATTTCTATTTTAATCAATCTTGTTCCTCTGTAAAGTTTAATGAACTAATTATGAAGTTTCCAACCTCTTCCCATTCATTTCTTAATTCTTCAGTGCAATTGAAATTAACTAATCTTAATTTTCCATCAACAGAAAATGCTATAATATGATTATAAATATTTGTATCTGATGCAGGTGAGATAAATTTAATTTCTCCAATTTTATGATTATCTCTTTCAAAAAAATTAATATCAATATCATTAGCATATTGTCTATACATAGTTTCCATTGCTTTTGTATATTCTTCTATTTCATCATTTCTCATTGCTACATCATTTAAAACAAATGCAATATTAATAGTTCCTCTTTCATTTGTGTAAACAAGTGATGGAGAATTTCTAGCTGGATATTTATTACTAATAGCTTCCTTGCTCATTATATTAAAATCAGTTGGTATTTTTAGTGAAAATTCACCTAAATCTTCATATTGTGTTGTGATTCTATTTCCCTGATTTGTCATTATTTCTAATGATGTATCTATTGTATTAGTTTTTTCATTTTCTTTCAAAAAAGTATATTTTGCCATAATAAATCCATCTATAATAACAACAATAATACTAAAAATCAACAAAATTTTTAAAGACTTTGTTTTGTCTTTATATTCTGGAATTTTACCGTCTTTTTGATAAGACTCATACATTGACTTAATTTCTTTATCATTTTTTATGTCTATGACTATAAAAGGTATAGCAACAGCAATTGCTAAAACTGCATTTACAATAAAAGCATAAAGTGGAATTATTTCATTGAAATTTAATAACACATTTAAAATTATAACAATAACAAGCAACAATGTTACAAAACCACCATATAGGTAAAAATTTTTAAATGCCTTGTTCTCTTTTTTCATTATTTTTTTAAATTCATTTTTTTTCATAAAATTTCCCCTTTTACCATTTTATTTGTTTTATAATATCATAAATGAGAACAAATTATCAATTTTTTATCTATAAATTTAAATTATCTATTATTTTTACTATTTCATCATAATCTGGCACATTTTCTTTGACTTTACTATATTCATTTTCAAAATTTTTCAGTTCTTCTCTACCTGATTCATCTACTCCATATCCTACATTTGTTCTTATATCTAAATCTGTTCCATAGTCTAATAACAGTTGTAATGTTTCTGCTGCCTTATCATTATCATAAAATCTTAAAGCAAGTAATCCGTTTTTATTCATATCAGATTCTTGGTAATTTGGATCAGCACCATTTTCGAGTAATAATTTTGTCGCACCATAATATCCACATTCTGTTGTATAAGTAAGTGGAGTATTAACTCCTTGTGGTTTTTCATAAATTTGCACATCTGGATTTGCCCCATTTTTTAGTAACAATTCTAATATACTCCATTCATCTTTTTCTTTGTTTTCATCAGGGTTATATTTTATTGCATAATATATAGCTTTTGTCGTTTCATTAGGATTCCAACCATTATTTAAGTATTGCTCTACTTTATTATAATCATAATCTTTTATAGCAATTAGTTCTTCTCCTTCTTCTTTTATCTGTTCTTGTCTTTGTATTTCATCGTAATTTACAAAATTATTTATAATTTTATAGTCTATAAACGCAAGAATAATTGTTAGAATTAGCAATATTATAAATGTTTTTGTAAATTTCTTTTTTACTAATCTTATTACTCCAAATACTATTGTTAATATTAGTAATGTAATAATCATTACATTGAATCCTATAAATAATATTCCTAATGTTCCTATTAAAGGAATTACTGTTAAAGCAGCCATAAACAATCCCCCATATAAATTACTATTTTTATATCAGACCACTAAATTGTGATTTGTCGAGATGATTATAGCACAAAAAAGAAAATTACTCTATACTTAATAGTACAAAATAATTTTCTTTTAAAAATAAAAGGGGTGTTGGTGCTAATTGCTTATTCTACAATTAGCACTGTATCAGGTCTAGTCAACTGACTTCAACGCCTCTAACATATCTACATTTTTAAGCTTATGATTTACATAGTATTTTAATACAAATGAAACGATTGAAATTGTAACAAGTGGTATTATATATGCTCCAATCCAGATTGTAGGATTAAACATAACCTCATCAGGTGGTACAACTGTTAATATATAATCATGTAGTAGTATTCCAATAACCCATCCCACAACTATTCCTATTGCTGACAATATAATTGTTTCTCTATAAATATACATTGTTGTCTCTTTATTGTGAAATCCTAATACTTTTATAGTACAAAGTTCTCTAATTCTCTCAGATACATTTATATTAGTTAAATTATATAGTATTACAATAGCCAATAATGCTGCAATAATAATTAAAACTAACATAATTATATCTAATGACTCAACTATTGTATTTATTTGATTATACAAAGTAGTATTTTGAACAACACCTTTTACAGCTGATAAATTCATAAATTTTGCAACTTGTTCTTCTGTATTTTTTATACTATTATTTTTTAGTAATAATAACTTAGCATTTGTTTTAAAATTATCTCCATAAACATTTGTGTATTCTTCTTGGCTCATAAACATAAAGTGTCCTGCATACATTTCACATATTCCAGAAACTGTTACATCATGTTCTTTGTCATTACTGTCTGTATAAGAAAAACTATCTCCAACTTTAACATTTAATAGGTCTGCTAATCTTTCCGAAATTACTACACCATCATTTGATAAATTGATATTTTCTTCTGTTTTTCTATTCATTAGTGATATATATTCATTAAATTGTTCTGTGTTTTCTGGTACAATTAATTTTATATTTTGTTTATCATTATTCTTTCCAGTTTCTTTGGATATTTCTTCATAATAAATTGATGAATAACTTTTTATTTCTTCTGAATTTAATAAATTTTGTAATTCTTCTTGTTCTTTTTGTTCTATATCATCATTTGAAACTACTATTGCATCATATTTGATAATATCTTCAAACTGTCTTTCATTAATTTCTGATATAGAATGTTTTACGCTAAATCCTGCAAATAATATTGATGCTGCACCTGCTACTCCAAATATCGTCATAAACATTCTCTTTTTATATCTAAAAAGATTTCTTGCAGTTACTTTTTGGGTAAACTTCATCCTATTCCATATTGGTTTAATTCTTTCTAAAAATATCTTTGTTCCTGCCTTTGGTGCTTTTGGTTGTAATAGACTTGCTGTACTTTCTTGTAAATCTTTTGTTGCTACAATTCTTGCTGGTAACACACTACTTATTAAAGAAAGCAATATTGTTACAACTGTAATTCCTAAATGAAAATGTAGTTCTATTTTAGGTAAAGTAAAGCCAACACTATATGCATTATATACAATTAGTGGTATTAAAGTATGACCTAGTATAATACCAATAACTGTTCCTGTCATTCCAGCAATAAGTCCATATATTGTGAATTTTTTAATAACATCTTTATTTGTATATCCTAGCGATTTTAATGTTCCACTATTTATTCTCTCATCATTAACAAATCTTGTCATTGTTGTTAATGTTACTAATGCTGCAACAAAATATAAGAATATAGGAAATACTTTTGCCAAAGAATCTACTATTTCAGATACAGTTTCATAAATTGAATATCCTTCTCCACCAGGTATTTCTCTCCTATTATTTACAGAATAAGTAGGATGTTCTAGTTTATCTAGTTTTTCTTGACTGTCAGATAATTTAGTTTCATTTTCTTCTATTTCTTGTAAGGCTTCTGGTTCTTTTTCTTGAAATTCTTGTAATTTTTCATTATATTTGCTTTCTTTATCTTGTAATTCTTTTTTGGCATCTTCTATTTTTTTCAAATTCGTATTATATTCTGTTCTAGCATTTGATAATTCCTTTTTTGCTATTTGCATACTTGCTTTTCCAGTATCTAATTGTGTTTTGGCACTACTTAGCATTGTATTTGCATTTTCTAATTCCTGTTTTCCGTGAATTATATTCTTGCTTTTTTTCGTCTAATATTTTTTGCGCTTCATTTAAACCTGTTATAGAAGGATTATATGTGTCATTTAAAAATACATTATATTCACTTTCAGTTTGTTTTTGCATTGCTTGATACTGTGCTAATTGATATGTTATAGTATTTTTTTCTTCTTCTGATAAATTTGGATTTTTCAATAATTCTTCACATTGATAAATTGCTTCTTTTAACTCATTTAATCCTGTTTCATATTTACTTTTAGCATCTTCCAATAGTTTCGTATTATTATCTATTTCTGTTTGAGAATTGCTAATTTGTGTACCTGCATTTTCTAATTCTTGTTTCTTCTGATTGTATTCTGCTAAACTATTGTTATATTCTGTTTCTTTATTTTTTAATGTTTGTTCATTTTTAGTTATTTCTGTTTGTGCATTGTTTATTTGATTTTTTGCGTCATTTAATTTCTTTTCATTATCTGCTATTTCTTGTTTTGCATCTTCAATTTGCTTTTTAGCATCTGATAGTTGCGTTCTTGTATCTTCGAGTTCTTTCTTTGCATCATCTAGTTCTTTTCGTCCATCATCAATTTCTTTTTGATACTCTGATTTTATGCTTGATAATCTTATATCTTGTTGTTCTTTTAGTAAATTAGAAAGTTCTTCCTTATGTTCTACAATTTTATCATTATATTCATCAGAGTATGGGTCTAACCCTTATGTATCTGTGAAGGTAAGTTTTGCCATCATATATACATCAGAATTAAAATTGTCTTTGTTTATAATTGCATATCCTTTTAATTCTCCTGTTCCTGCTGTTGATTGCCCTAAGTTTAAATTTGATAATATTTCACTTGAATTTATAAATCCAACAATTTTGAATTCATGATTTTTTAAAGTCCCCTCTTCATCTTCTGACAATTTTTCATAAAAAGTAATTGTATCTCCAATATTGTATCTATCACTATATGAATCACTTATAGCAATTTCATTATTTTCTTTTGGTAAGCTACCTTCTGTTATTTCATATAATGAAATTTTATCAGGTTTTGAAAATATCCTAATACTATCATTAGTATCACTAATTGTTACATCTTTTAAATAAAAGTAATCCAATTCTTTTACATTGCTTGCTTTTTCTATATATTCTTGCTCACTTTTATCAATACCATAATCACTTAAAATAGTTATATCTGCTGTATTTAACTCATTAAAATAATTTATTCCTGTTTGCCTCATATCTGGTCCAGTAACTGCTAGACCAACTAATGCTAATGAGCCAAGTAACATTAAAAACATAATCGAAATAAATCTTCCCCATGAGTGACTAATTGATTGTCTTATATCTTTATATAGTTTTTTCTTTTTCATCTTAATCCACCTACCATTCTATCTGTTCTACTGGCATTGGTCTTTCATTTATTTCTATTTTTTCTGCTGTTCCATTCTTAAAATGTATTACTTTATCTGCCATAGGTGCTATTGCTGCATTGTGAGTTACAATTATTACTGTTATATGATTTCTTCTACAAGTATCCTGTAATAGCTTTAATATTTGTTTTCCAGTTTTATAGTCCAATGCCCCTGTTGGTTCATCACATAGCAAAATTTTAGGATTTTTTGCTACTGCTCTTGCAATAGATACTCTTTGCTGTTCTCCTCCAGATAATTGTGCCGGAAAATTTCTCATTCTATCTTTTAGTCCAACACCTTCTAAAACCTCTTTGGGTTCAAATGGATTTTTTGATATTTCTGTTGCAAGTTCTACATTTTCTATTGCTGTTAAGTTTTGAATTAAATTATAAAATTGAAAAACAAATCCTATATCTGTTCTTCTATATTCTGTTAACTGCCTGCTATTATAATTGCTTATATCTTTTCCAGCAATTTTTACTTTTCCTGATGTAGCATTATCCATTCCTCCTAGTATATTTAGTGTTGTTGTTTTTCCTGCACCTGATGGTCCAACTATTACAACTAATTCTCCCTTTTCTATTGAAAAATTTGTATTATCTAATGCTTTTATTGTTACTTCGCCCATTTTATATTCTTTATTAACATTTTTAAATTCAATATATGACATTGTAATCCCTCCTTGTTTTATATATTGTCGAAAAATAAATACTGTTGACTTTACACTCTTTTTATATTATAATCTTTTTAGATATCAATGTGAAGAACAATATTTTACAAAGTGTTAAAATATCAACACTTCTAAAGAAATTGTTTATTTTTTGGAGGGTATTATGAAGGTAAAAAACTTAAATCATTCATCAGAAAAAACAAAGAAATTAATTAAAACTACTTTTGCTGAATTAGTAAATGAATATCAAGAATT
Organism: uncultured Clostridia bacterium; assembly: GCA_944392605.1. Taxonomy (GTDB): domain Bacteria; phylum Bacillota; class Clostridia; order TANB77; family CAG-508; genus CAG-269. The sequence continues at coordinate 13,656 of CALXXE010000001.1, forward strand.
AAATAAAGTTACTGTTAGTGAATTAGTAAAAAGAGCTGATATAAATAGAGGAACTTTTTACAATCACTATGATAGTATTTATGATGTTGCAGAAGAATTTGAGTCTGAAATTATTAGAGTTTTATTTGAAGATAGCAAAAACTTAAATTCTATTGATGACTTTTTTAACTATTTAGATTATATTGTAGATTATTTGAAAGAAAATGAAGATACTTATAAATTATTAGTTTCTTCAAAAGAACCTTTAATTTTTCTTGGTAGATTGAGCAAACTTATAACTGATAAAATGTATGAAGCATTGAGTAATAATTCAAAACTTTCTAAATCTAAATCATTAAAATTTGATATTGATTTTTTCACTTCCGGTATGATTTATCAGGTTTTAGGGTATCTTAGAGGCGAATCTGAATATTCATTAGAAGATATATCTAAATATTCAAAAAAATTATTCAAGAATTGTTTTGTGGAAATATAAAAAATACTCTGATAAATTATAAAATTTATCAGAGTATTCTATATACTAACAATTTATAATTTGTTTTTTATTCCTTTTTATGAATATTATCCCTAATATTGAAGTAATTAGTATAACCATAATTGGTGCAATTTTAAAAAACACCCATTCAAATGCATGCCATATAGTTCCTATAACAGCCCACTCAGGATGACTATAATCCCAATTTTGATAAGGACTATCTAATACTGCTAATAATATAAAAAGTAATATGATACATACATCCATAATTATTAAGAAGTTTATTGTTCTTTTTCTTTTTTGTTTTTGTTGCATAGATAGTTGTTCATTTATAACTTCTAATTTTTCTGATATTACTTTTAGATCATTCTTTTCCTTTTCATCAATATTTTCTCCCAAAATTGTACTAACAGGAGTATCAAATATCTCTGATATAGCTATTAACATTTCAGCATCTGGAACAGATAATCCTTGTTCCCATTTAGATATAGTTTGTCTTACAACATTTAATTTAATACTTAATTCTTCTTGTGAAAGTCCTTTATTCTTTCTTAAAGTTTTTAAATTATCTTTTAACATATAAAATTCACTCCTTTCTTTAAGTAAATTTTATTATAAAAGTCTCGTTGCTACAAGCAATGTATTTTAACATTTTGTCAAACTACTGCTACTCTAATAATTCGCTAAATTGTAATTTGTTATTCCGCTATATCAAGTGCTTTTTCTAATATTTTCTTTACTAATTTTGTTTTCATTAATATATATACAATAATTGCACCAATTGTATTTAATATAATATCATCAATATCAGTTGAGCCTCTATAAGTTATAAATTGTAATATTTCAACAAATAATGAAAGTATAATAATCAATATTATAAATTGTTTTATATTTGTTATTTTATTTTTAAATAGCAAAGGAATGAAAAATCCCATTGGAGCAAACAAAAGTAAATTAGTAGCAAAATTAATTATTACTATACTTGTATTAATATCATCTGAAATCACACCTGTAATATATTCTATTATAGTTGCAAAAGGAATTAAATTGCTTGATTCAAAATGCTCTTTTGAAAATGTGTCTATATTTTGAAATCCACCCATTCTATACTCATTGTTCAAAAATAAAATAGTAATCAACAATAAACAATATATAATAAATAATGCTTTTAACCAAAAATTTCTTATTTTACTTTTCTCTTGTACTTCTTTTGATTTCTTTATTTCTACTATCATTGTAATTATTATTATAAAAATCGGTATTACAAACCCTCCTATTGTTACTTTAACATTTAAAACAATATTAGGAATTATACTAAAAAATATAACAAATCCAATTAATATAATACTTAGAACGATAATAATTCCATTAATTACCTTTTTTATCATAAAACATCTCCCCTATAAACTACTATTTTTCTTAATACTATCATAATCAAATATTATTATCAATTAAATATTAAATTCTTAAGGAAAAAAAGAGAACTACTATTAAAAAGTAGTTCTCTTTGAAAATAAAAGGGGATGTTTTCTATGCTTTTTTATAAGCAAACTTAAGATTAATTAAATTTCTTAAGTTGTATTTATTATAGATATAAAAAGTAACTAATAAGTATCCTAATTGTAAACGTTTTGTAAATTTATATTTTTTCTCTATAATACCAGTGCTTTATTCTTACATAGATTTGAACACTTCCCGCAACTTATACATTTATCATAGTCTACTACTGGTGCTTTAAAATCTTTTTGTGACAATGCTCCTACTGGACAACTCTTTACCGCTGGGCATTTATGATTTTGTGGACAACTTTCTAATACTACTTTTAATCTTTTATTCATTTTCTTCACTCCTAAACATTACTAAGTAAGTAATTAATATCATATTTATCATCTATTAATATATATTTATTATTATACTTTTTAGACATTTGCAAATTATAATTATTACTTTCTATAAGTTCATTTATATCTATATTACCTTGTTCTTTCCTGTCTTCTATAACGTTTTCATTGTTTTTAATTTTTTCATAATTATTTTTTATATATTTTTCTGTCATTATTAGGCAAACATATTGTATATTACTTATATACTCTTCTTCAAAATCTTTTTTCCAATCGAAAGGTATATAACATCCTTCTATTATTATATTTTGATTGTTTTCTATATTTGTCTTTATTATTTCTTTAACAATATTCCACAAATATTTTGTTAGTTCCTCATCATCTTCTACTGTTAAATTTGTATTTCCGCTTCTAATTAACCCCATTTTCAAATGGTCTATTGATAAGTAAGGGTATTTATATTTTTCTAATAATTTTTGTGCTAACAAAGTTTTCCCTGTGTGTGATGTTCCAGAAATTAGAATTACCATATTTATCTCTCCTATACAAATATCATAACACGCATAATTATTATTTTTCTCATTTACCAAAATTATCTTTATATCTTTTTAATAGTTTATAGATTTAATGATAAATTATAACTATTATCTATTAACTCAAATATTCTTTCAGTCTCAACACTGTTATCAAGTTTTATTGTAATCCAACTATTTTTATTCATGTGATAGCCTGGAAACACTTTATCATTGTCTATAATATCTTTTATTCTTTCTTTTTGGTATCTCAAATCTATAATATCTATTATTTCTTCAGAATCAATCTTCAATTTTCTTTTTTGTAGAACAAGTAAAGCACCATACCATTTTTTATTAGCCTTATTTCTCCATATTGCATTTTTAGGAAACTTTTTCCATAAGAATTCTAAATCATCATTATATTTTTCTTTTATATATTTAATTATCTCTTTTGATTGTTCACTTTTAAATACATTTGGGACAGTACATTTTTCTATAATATTCTTTAATTCATTTTCATATTCTTCTCTAAGTTTTCCAACAAATTCTCCTATATTATCTTGAATATCTACTAAAATATACTCATCTTTGTTTTCCAAGTCAATTAATCTTGAGGTAATCCTGCTTGTGCTAAACTTTGTATTTCAATTGCCCATTTTAACCATTTTTCCATTTTATTGCTCCTTAAAATTACTATTATTTTTTAGAATAATAACACAAATGAGAGTAATTATCAATATAACTACTCTCTCAAAATAAAGGGGTTTTTAGTGCTAATTGTTTCTTCTACAATTAGCACTATTTATTACTTTCAGAAACAGTTTGTATAATACTTGTAGTTAAGCCTGACTTGTCTACTTTTCTCATAATAAGAACTACTATTCCAACTATTGCAAAAGTAATTCCATAAACCAATATACTAAACTGCCAATTTCCTTCTACTAAATTTGAACCAGCAATAGTAGAAGAAATTACAGATGGAAATCTCACAAATGTTGAGATTAGAATAAATCTTAGTGGCTTTATTGGAATCAAGCCTGCTAAATATACTAATATATCTTTTGGTGTTCCAGGAATTAGAAACAATATAAGCATAATGTATTCTAGTTTTTTTGGATTTTTAAATAATTTACTATTTTCTATTTTTTCTATTCTTTCTTTACTACAAATACTATATACGAAGTCTCTTCCAAACTTTCTAACAAGAAAGAATATTATAGTTGTAGTAATAAGTACTGAAAAAGTAATAAATATAAAACCACCTACTGTTCCATAACACATCCCTGCTAAAATTTCTATTGGCTCTCCTGGAAGTATTGGTAAAAATATTTGTGAAGCTTGAAGTCCTAATAGCATAAACATTCCCATAGTTCCTGATTGTTCCATTTCTTGTTTAAAAGCTTCCCTTCCTTCAACACTAAAAAGTTTAGAAATTATAGGAAACAAATATAGAGTTAAACCAACTAATAATAATATTGTAATAATAAATATAACTATCTTGAAAGCTTTCATTTTCTTGCTATAACTCATATTTTTACCTCCTTAGCATTGGAATATATTTCTTTTAATTTTGAATCTGGATAGTGAACATCAAAAAATGCATCTATATCATTTTTAGCTTCCATGTCTTTTCTTCTTTCTAAATACCTTGCTCCTGCTAGCCCTGAAATAGTAATATCAAATACTATAAATAAAGCTAGAAATACTGTAGCTATTTTATAAATTTTATATTTATATAAATTATCTAATCTATCTAAATATGGAAGTATGAATTTTACAAAAAGAACTCCACCTGTTCCCCAATATAAGCAATGTAATAAACTTGTTCTACCATTTAAGTTAAATGGTATATTACTATAATCCCAAGAAATAGTTCCAAATAATTTTTCTTGGAAGTATGAAAATAAGTACTCTACTACACCACCTAATATCATAGACAAAATAAATACTTTAACACTGTTCTTGTCTTTCATCTTAGAAATTACTAAATAATAAGCAACAAGTCCTAAACCATATACTTGTATAAATGGTCCTATAAGTAACCCTTGTCTTGATACAAAATGACCGTTTTGCAAAATTCCAACTATCATTTCTACAATATAACCTATTACACTTCCTATTATAAATACCCAAAATACTTTTATTAATTCATTTAATATTTTTTTCTTTTCTACTTTATTTTTTCCATTTACATATTCCATATATCTCTCCTCCAATTTCATTATAGCATCCAATTCTTAGGAATTTTTTTATTATTTCTTAATCTTTTATGAATTTTTTACCAAATAAAAAAATCATAACTACCTTTAAAACTAGTAGTTATGATTTTTCTTATATTCCAAATTCTTTTGCATACTTAACAGTACCTATTATTTCTTTTCTTAAATCATTTAGTTTAATTACCATAAAATTTTCATCAGGCACATCAAATGGAGGTTTTATTCCATATTTAGAAGCTTTCTCATATCCAAACTTTGGATAATATTTATCACTTCCTAAAACTACTACATAATGATATCCCATCTCTTTAGCAATTTTATGTCCTTCTTTTATTAATTTACTTCCTATACCTTGACTTTGATATTCAGGCAATACTGCAAGTGGTGCTAAAGCAAGTTCTTCAGATTTTCCTATTTGTATTTTAGTAAATAAAATATATCCAACTATTTTATTATCCTTTTTTGCAACTAATGATAATTCCGGAATAAAATTACTACTTTTTCTTAAAGCTACAACTAAATCTTGCTCATTACCATCACTTTCCTCTGCCTTTTCAAATGCTGTTTTCACAAGATTATATACTTCCTCATAATCACTTTTTTCTTCTTTACTTATTTCAATCATAAAAATCTCCTCATTAAACTATCTTTTTAAATTTATTCTTTCCAAATTGTACTACAATATCTTTATTAAGTCCAATAGTTTTATTTATATCTGTAATAATTTCTCCATTAATTTTTATACCATTTCCTAAAATCATTCTTTTAGCTTCACTTTTTGAATTTGCAAAACCTATCTTTATTAATAAATCGCATATGTTAAGTTCGTTTTCTTCTATTTTTACTTTTTCAATGTTTTGTGGAATCTCTCCTTTTGCAATTTTCATATATCTTTCTTTTACATCATCAAAAACATTTATATCATCATACATTTTAATTAATTCTTTTGCAAAAGCAATATGAGCTTCTCTTATATCTCCATTCATTATTTCGTCAATTTTATCATTTGGTAAGTCTGTCGCTAATTCAAAATATTCTCTTAACACTTCATCTGGTATTTTCATGCTTTTCTCAAATTTTTCAAATGGAATATCTGTAAGTCCAATGTAATTATCTAAAGACTTACTCATCTTTTCTTTACCATCTAAACCTACTAACAATGGAAATGTCATTACAACTTGTGGCTCTTCTCCATAATCTTTTTGTAACTCTCTTCCAACTAACAAATTAAATGTTTGGTCTGTTCCACCTATTTCTATATCTGCATTTAAGTGAACTGAATCATATCCTTGCATTAATGGATATAATAATTCATGCATTGAAAGTGGCAAATTATTTTCAAATCTATTTTTAAAATCGTCTCTTTCCATTATTCTTGCTACTGTATATTTGCTAGTTAATTTTATTACATCTTCAAAATTCATCTTTGACAACCATTCTGAATTAAAGACAATTTTTGTTTTATTTTTATCTAATATTTTCGTTGCTTGTTCAAAATAGCTTTTAGCAGATTCTCTTGTTTGTTCAAATGTAAGTGCTGGTCTTGTTTTACTTTTTCCTGATGGATCTCCAATCATTCCTGTAAAATCTCCGACAACAAATACTACTTCATGCCCCATATCTTGAAATCCTTTTAATACTCTTAAAACTACACTATGTCCTATGTGCAGGTCAGGTCTTGATGGGTCTGCTCCTAATTTTATTGTTAATTTCTTTCCACTATTTATTTTTTTATCTAAATCTTCTTTAGAAAATATTTGAACTGCTTTTCTTTTTATTATTTCTAACTCATTATTCATATTATATACTCTTCCTTTCATTTCTTATTTTTTGTATATTATATGAATCTTCGTAGAAGAACCCTTGGATTATTGTCTTCATTCTAAACCATCGGGTCATAACATCACCTCCTAAAATTCAAAAAAGCTAGTTCTCCATTAAAGGACGAACTAGCTCGTGGTACCACCTTTATTTACAATATAAAAAATATTGCCTCAATCTAAGCTTCTTCGTAGCTACACGTTAGTTACTCTTAAGAATTGTAATTCGAGTTTTATATGCTGATAATTTCCACCAACCATTATCTCTCTATAAGTAACTATAAAATTCTACTAGATTTCTTTTTAAAACATAACTAAATTAAGATATTATTATTTTACCACAATTTTAAGAAAAAAATCAAGCAATTCAATGCTGTTTTTTGACCCCGTCCCAAAAAACAACATTTAAAATTCTTCTAATAAATCTGTATTTGTAATCCTTAATGCAAAATATGGCTTATCTGCATCTTTTTCTTTTAAGAATATTATAAAATTATTATCTAAATAAAAATATCTTGTTTCCATTCCAACACTTAAATACATATCTTGAATTGCTGCTTCACTGGTTAAATTTCCGCCTTTTTCATTTAAAGAAAATTTTACATTTTGCATAGCATTCATTAAGTAAAGTCCATTTGTTCCTTTTATAAATTTTCCACATAATTCATCATAGTTAATTACTGTATCTAAATTTATATATGGTATTTTTAATTCATCATCTTCTGTAAATTCTTTTTTTCCTGTATAACTTTTTGCTTTTTCATTCATTTCTTGGTAAATTTCTTCAAATGAATTGTTAGAATCTGTTCTACAAATATATACTTCATCTTCTCCTTTTGTTTTTAATTTTACTGCAAAATCATTACTTCTTAAATTATCATCACTAATTTTATTATAATACAAAACTTCTACATTAGAATTTAGTTCTTCACTACTACTATTTTCAATTCCAAAATACTTATAAAATCTTTCAGACTCCTTAAACCTCATTCCTGATAATCTATCAAATGGTATAGGAAATTCAAAATTTTTACATAGCATAGAATATACTGTATAACATTTTTTGTTTCCGTCTACTTTTCTAAAATCTAAATCATTTAAAATAGTAGAATTATACTTAAATTTATTTCTTATATCTTCTTCTATCTGCATTTTTAATTCTGGAGTTGTTTCTCCTACTTTTATGTAATAACTATCATCAGATAACATATCTTTTGTAAAACTTCTCTTATTTAATTCATTTGCAAGTTCCGAATTATAATCTTCAAATTCAAGACTTTTTCCATCTAACCTTGTATCTAAAAATTCATTCCAAGCAAGCTGGAAAGTTCCAACCCACACATTATTTGTATTAGTATTTCCCATTTTTCCTGTAAATGAAGGAATCATTGATGTACTTTTTACATTTTCATAGATTTTAAAACTTGCATAAACTACACCAGATATTATTATTCCTAAAGCTAATATAATTGATAGTATCTTTAATATTTTATTATTTTTTATATCAATCACCTTCTCATCAATTAATATTTTGCTTAACTTTCTTTTAGCGTTATGTGCAAGTGTTTTTATTTGTATTTCAGTTTTATCCATTATTTTGGCTGTTTCTTTATAAGATAACTCTTCCATTTTTGTTAAATAAATTACTAACTGATAATCTTTAGGAAGTTTTTTTAAAGCTCTATATATTTTTTCTTTTCTTTCATTTGAACAAACAATTTCTTCTAATAATTTTTCTTCTTTTATATCGTCATCTAATTCTACTATTTTGCTTGTTTTTTTTACATAATTAATTGCTCTTGATTTTGCAATCATATATAAATATGTTTTAAAAGAATATTTAAAATCATATTTTTCTTTATTTTCTAAGATATACAAAACTACATCTTGAAATATGTCTTCTGCTATCTCTAGACTTTTCACATATCTTGTTATAAAGTAAATCAAATTATTTTTGTATTTTATAATTAATTTATCAAAAGCTTCTTCATTTCCACTTAAAAATTTTTCATATAAAATTTTATCCTCTTTCATTTTTTTCTCCTATTTTTTCTTTATATCTATTATACAAATAAATACTTCAAAAGTTGTACTTTTTTCGAAAAAAATAAAAAACAAGTGGCAATTAACCACTTGCTTATTATTATTTTAATTAGCTAAATTTAAACTTGCTGTCCAATTATCAACATCAGAATCAGATGGATTAGATCTAAAACGATGTCCTTCTAACCAATTTCCACCATTTGCTTCTTCTGCAAGTAAATCTCCACTTTGACCTAAGCCGGATGAAGAAGATGTACAGAATGGAATAACTGTTTTTCCATTAAAGTCATTTGCTTTAACAAATGTATCTACTGGCCATGCTGCAATTCCCCACCAAATAGGATATCCTATTAATACTGTATCATAACTATCCCAATTTTCTACTGTTGTAATAGTTAATTCTGTATTTCTTAAAGACTCATTTTGATATTCTCTTGATACTCTTGAATTGTCATCAGTCCAATCTAAATCATCTTCTGAATATTCATCTACTGGTGTTATTGCAAATGTATCTGCTCCTAAATTCTCAGCTATTCTTTGAGCTACTGCCTCTGTATGACCTTGTGCTGAGTAATATACAACTAATATTCCTCCATTTTCTGTTTCAGTATTTTCACCTTCTGCCGTATTTGCTGTAGCTCCATTAGTGTTTGTTTCTGTTACATTGTTTTCCTCATTATTATTTATAGTTTGGTTTTGATTTTCTAAGTTATCACTACTATTATTATTTAATGCAAAATATACTACAGCTGCTATAATAACTAAAACTACTACAATAATAACTCCAATAATTCCTTTTTTACTCATCTTTCCTCTTCCTTTCTAAACATTATTTTTATATACAATAGAATTATACACACTTGGAGTTACTCTAAGTCAATAGTTTTTTTATTTTTTTAATCTGTAAAGAATAGTGAATCTATTATAAAATCTCCCACTCCTTGCCATTCTTCTTGTGAATCAGATGTACAATTAAAAGTAATTATTACTAACTTATCATTATAAGAGAAAAAAATTGTATTGCTATATATTTTAGAATCCTGACTATCACTAATTAGTTTAATTTGTCCTACATTATGATTATCAACTTCATAATAATTTGAACTTATAACTTCACCATTATTTCCTTTAACTAATTCTTCCATATATGTTTTATAATCTTTTATTCCATCATTTTTCATATCATTATCAGTCATATTTATTGCCACATTAATTGTTGTTTCTTCATTTGAAAATACTACCCCAGGTACATCTCCACTATATTTTTGACTAATCGTTTCTGCATCTAATTGTTTAAAATTTGTAGGAACTTTTATAAAGAATTTATTATCTTCTACACGTATATATTCTGTTTCTATTTCTGTACCACTTTTAGTTGTTGTAGTTAATGTATCTAATTTTTCACTTTCTTTTTCTAGTTCTTTTGTTTCATTATTAACAATAACTTGTATGATAATGCAAACAACAATTATTATTACACACACACTAAAGAAAATTGTCATTCCCAATTTCTTTTTATCCATAATATCATCCCCTTACACACGCATAATAACATAAAAGCAAGTAATTATCAATAATCACTTGCTTTTTCTTTATTATTCCTTATCAAATTTAAATAAATTCAATCCTATTTCTTCATCAAAATATCTGTCTATTCTTCCATCTATAATATTAATAACCATTTCGCATGTAGCACTTACTATTGCTCTATTTAAATGTCCTCCAAATGTTTCTCCTTTATCATTTGCCGCACTAAAATGTATATGTGTATAAAATTCATCATTCATTGTATTTATAGTTCCTGTTAAAGAAACTATTTCAAAATCTCCTTTAAAATTATTTGAATAATATTTTTTCTCAGCCGTCTTAAATACTCCTACTGTAAAATCATTAGTTGCACCTAAAGCATTAACATTTGCAAGTTTAATATTTTCTCTTAATGCTATTTCTTTTATTTGTTCTAATATTTCCTCCCCTTTATCAATTCTTGCAACTATTGTATTATTAAATCTTCTATATTCCATATTCTCTTACCTCCTGTTTTTTTATTTTATATCAACATATGTATATTATCACGAAAACAACTATTTTTCAAATAGATATTAGCTTATATTTCAGTCTCTTCCCAAAATTTACAGATTATTTTTGCTAATTCTTTTGGATTATCTATATTTGCTTCATGTGATGAGTTTTCTATAATCTCTAATTCACTGTCCTTTATATGCTCATAAAGTAATCTACTACTTTCCAAATTTGATTTATCATTCTCACCGCATAAAATAAGTGTCTTGCACTCTATTTTATCTAAATTACTTTTTATATCTAAATCAGCCATTGAATTTACTAACTCTATAAAGGATTTCTTCTCACACCCCATTTTTGTAAATGTACTTTTAGGCATGAACTTAAATACTATATTTTGAAGTTTAAAAAGTTTTTTAGGTATCTCATAAGGAGTACCTATTATTATGAGAGAATTCACTTTATCAGGATATTGTTTTGCATAATCTATTGCTAATATTCCACCTAAGGAAAGCCCACACAAATTCAACTTTTTCTCTTTATTGTTACAATAAGAAGAAAAAGCTTCATATAATTTTTTATAATTCATATCTTCCGATTTTACTAAACTAAATAAATTTGGGCAACCAACACTGACATCATTCAATTCTTCTATTACTTTATTCCAAGCTTTCTCATCCTGTCCAAGTCCATGTATCAATATATTTTTCATATTATTTTTCCACCCTAATATTTTTTATATTTCTTTGCATACATCTATCCATTTTTCATAGTTAGATGTTTTTTCTAACTCTTCAATTGTTAATTTAACCGCACTATTTGAACTACCACAAGCAGGATAAATTGTATCAAACCTTTTTAAAGAATCATCTAAATAAACAGTAACTCCTTCTTTTATACCGAATGGGCAGACTCCACCTACACTATGACCTATTAAGTTTTCGACCTCTGAAAAAGGTATCATCTTTGCTTTTTTATGAAATTCAGCTTTATATTTACCATTATCTATTTTACAATCTCCTGCAACTACAATCAAAATTGGTTTATATTCTACAATAAAAGATAATGTTTTTGCTATTTCTTCTTCCTTGCATCCTACAGCTTTTGCTGCTTCTTCCACAGTAGCTGAAGAAACAGGAAATTCCATTACATTATTTTCTAATCCATATTTTTTTAAATATTCCTTTGCTATTTCAAATGACATCTTTTTTCTCTCCTTTAATTACTTTTATTACTCTCAATTTGCTCCTTTATTTTCCTTTAAAAACTAGTATTGCTTTTGCAGTTCCAGTAACTGACATAGTTACTAATTCATAACCTTCACTTAACATTTCGTTTGATTTTTCTTCTATCTTTTTTGCCATATCCTCTGCCTTTGGAGAATATTCAATAACTTCTGTTTTATACATATTTTCTACCTCCTTTATTTTAAGTTAAATCTACTACATCTTCATTTAAAATATCTACATCTACAAAATATTGTTTTTTATTATTTGGATTTATATATACAGGAAATGTCTTTATGTTTCTTTCTTCAATTAACATTTCTGGATTAAAGTATATATTCTTACTTTTAAGTAAGTATTTTTTTCCATCTTCTGGGTTATTCCATTCCACAATAATATTATATGGGTATCTTCCATTTACTCTAACATTTACATTTAAAATAGTCTCTGAATAAGTTGCATATACAAGTTCACCATTTTCTCTTAAGTTTTTTTCTTTCTTTTTCTTGTGTAATAAAAAAGCTAAACCTATCACACCTATTAAAAGGAATATACTTCCTATTCCTGGTAATATTAAATACACTAAATCTAATGATTTTGAACCTATTTTATTCACATCATCTTTATCATAATAAATTTCAATTTCATCCCCTACATGAAAACTAGAAGAATATCCACTAAAGCTAGATTCATGTTCTTTGCCATCTACATTATAAGATACTGTTGTTCCATTACCCGTATCTATTATTATACCTACTGTATCTACTTTATTTTTATAGTTACATACACTAAAAAATACAATCAAACCTATTATAACAATTATTGCTCCCATAGTAGTAAATGTACCCCAAAGAAACTTTAAAGCTTTATCACCTTTCATCTTGTTTTGTCTTCCTTTCATTTTATAAACTTATATTTTTAATAATTTCTTTTATAACTTCATCTTCTAGTTTAAAATCTGTATTTGTAAAACCAATTTCTTTATATACTCCTTCTTTTCTGTGGAAATCTGTCCCAACTGTTACAAACAAATCATTTTCTTTTGCAAACTTATTCCACTTGTCTGTTTCATCAATTATTTTTCCATTTGTATCTACAAACAAATAATTTGCTTCTATTCCATCTAGCTTCATTCCTCTTACTAATTTTAATATATCTTCATCTGTGAAATTATCTTGATAAACATATGCTACAGGATGAGCAAGTACTACTTTTCCTCCTGCTTTTCTTATAACTTCAGCTACTTCCTTTGGCGTAGGCGTTCTTTTTTCTACATATGCTGGACAACCTTCATTCATAATAGCCTCTATAAATTCACCTTTATTTGGAATATGTCCAAAATTTAACATTAATTTTTCATTGTTCTTTTCATTTTTCACAATATCCAATGCAATATGAGCTTTAGTCACTGAATCTATTTTATCTAATTTTTCTACATTTACTAAATATCCTAATTCATTTAACTTTTTAGCCACATTGTGTAAATATTCATGTCTTGAATTTTTAATTCCAAATAATGTTTCTTTAAGCTCTTTATTATTCAAATCAAAATTATATCCAAGTATATGTATTCCAGCTTTTTCGTTTTTACTTGATATTTCCACGCCACAAATAAGTTTTATATTTTTACTTTTAGCATAAGAAAATAATTCTGGAGTATAACTATCAATTGTATCATGGTCTGTTATTGAAATTACTGATACTCCATTTTTCCATGCCTCATCTATTACCTCTTTAGGACTTAAAGCTCCATCTGAAATATTTGTATGTATATGTAAATCTATTATCATTTTCATACCCTCTTATTTTAAATTTTCTACAGCCTAATAATAACACAAAGAAGAGCAATTTTTCAATAATTACTCTTTTTTTATTAATTTTTTCTATTCACTATATAAAAAGTTCATTACTAAATCTATAATTACTTCTTTTTCTCTTGGGTTTGACTCTGCAATTAATAATGTTAAAGCTGCTAACGTATTATTATCTATTGTTTGATTACCATTTTTATACAAAATTCCATAAAAGTTTAAGAAATATATAAATAATGTCGCTGCAATTCTTTTATTTCCATCTGCAAATACATGGTTTTTAACAACCAAATATAAAAAATTTGCTCCTTTTTCCTCTATACTTTTATATACATCTTTTCCTTCAAATGTTTGATAAATATTACCTATAATTGCTTCTAATCCTTTATCTCTTTCTACTGCAAATAAAGAACTTTCTTGATTAAACTTAAGTTTATTAATTATATTTATACAATCATCATACTTAATTTTTCTTTCATCTATATTTCCTTTTACTTTCTTTAAGGTTCTGTGGTCATAGTCATCTAATAAATTTAATGCTTTTGAATAACTTCCTATTACTTTTAATATTTCTTTTGCATCACTTCCTTCTAATCTCTCGTCCATTCTATTTGCTATATCAATTAACTTTATTGTTTTTTCTAAATACTCTAATCTCCTTTGGTTTACTGCATAACCTTTTAACATATAATCTTTTAAAATTTTATTTGCCCATTTTCTAAAAGCAACACCTTGCATTGATTTTACACGATATCCAATCGAAATAATCATATCTAGATTATAATAATCTACCATATGTGTTTGCGTTTTTCCCTCTATAGCTCCGTGTTTAGTGGTTGTTGCAAATTTTGCAATAACCTTTTCATCTTTTAGTTCTTCCTCTAATGCATTTTTTATATGTCTAGATATAACAGATTTATCTCTATTAAATAATTTAGACATTTGTTCAAGGTTGAGCCATACTGTTTCATCTTTCACATTTACTTCTAGCTTCACTCCTTGATTCTCAAAAAGAATAATTTCATTTTTCTTTTCTTCCATATTACCACATCCTTTTAAATTAATAGTTTATTTTAAGTTATAGTTAAATCATTGTTTGTATTTTACTAACTATTAAATATTTTGTCAATAGTTTTATTTAATTTGAAGTAAATTTTTATTTTTAAAGCAATACATTATGCAAAAAAGATAGGATTTCTCCTATCTTCTAAGCAATTTGTTTTTTCTTATAAACTTTTCTTTTAATATATATAAGCAAGTAACTTATCACTGCAAAAACTAAAGTAATAACTATTTCTTGTCTAGGTACTGGTGATAATTCAAGCAATCTGTGGAATAACAATGCTGCTACATAAAATCCAATTGCTGTCGTTGTAAATAAAAATACATGTGCTTTATTAAATGGCATACAAACTTCTTGTACTGCTAAAATACTTACAAAACCTATTAATATATACATCATAGTTGTTAATGTTCCTTGATCTATTCCTATTACATTTCCTATAAATGTTAAAATAATTATATTAAACATTATGACAATAGCAAAAGGTGCCGCGTTCGTGAGTGCCGTAGGCAAAAATGCTCCTGTGATTGGCTTTTGGTTTTTCTCAAAAGTAATAAAGAATGATGTATAACCTTCTATTACTAAATCTATCAATGTTATTTGTATTGGTATAAATGGGAATGCTGTATTTGTTATTATGCAGAACAATGATAGTAGTACTGAATATATTGTTTTAATAAAGAATATTCTAGCTACATTCGTTATGTTATTTACAACACGTCTACCTTCCATTAATACATCTTTTAATACACTAAAATCTGAGTTTAGAAGTACTATTTGAGACACTTGTTTTGCAGCATCTGAAGCATCAGGAAGTGTTATACTACAATCTGATTCACGAAGAGCAATAACATCATTTACACCATCACCTGTCATTGCTACTTTATGGTTTTTAGCTTGAAGTGCTTTTACAATAATACTTTTTTGATGTGGTAATACTCTTGCAAAAATACTATATCTATCAACTAAATTTACTATTTCAGCATCTGTACTTATTGTTGATAAATCTATATATGATTCATAATCTTCAAGCCCTGCTCTTTTAGCTATATTTGATACTGTAAGTGCATTGTCCCCAGAAATAATTTTAACATCTACACCTTGTTCTTTAAAGTAACCTAACATTTCTTTTGCGTTTCTTCTTAATGGATCTTCTAATATTACAGATGCGACTACATCTAATTTTGGCAATTCATCATCTTTAACTTGCTCTTTAGAATATCCTATTGCTAAAACTCTCTTTCCATCTTTTTGTAATTCTAAAATTCTCTCAGGCATTTTACTATCACTTTTTTCAAATAATCTTTCAGGTGCACCTACTATTACAGAACCTTCTTCTTTGAATGAAATTGCACTCCATTTTCTTTCAGATGAAAATGGTACATTATCTATTTTCTCATAATTTATATCGCCCTTAAAGTGATTTTTCATTGCTTTAAATGTTGAATTTGTATCATCCATTCCATTTACAAAAGCTACCATCATATCATTAAAAGGTTTTGGCAAAATAGCTTCATCATATAATTTAACTTCTGAAACTTTCATCTTTCCTTGTGTTATTGTCCCAGTTTTATCTAAACATATTGTATCAATATGTGCTAAAGATTCTATACTATATAATTCTTGTACCAATACCTCTTTTTTAGCAAGTTTAATTACACCTGACTCTAAAGCAATTGTAATTAATAATACTAATCCTTTAGGAAGCATTCCAAGAAGTGCTGCTGCTGTTGCAATAACAGACTCTGGAAGCACAGTTTCTCTAATAAAGTAAGCTTGTATAAATAATATTACTCCAACTGGTATTATTACAAAACTTGTGAATTTTGTAACTTTTTTCATAGAATTTATTAATTCTGAATTATTATCTTTATGCTTTTTAGTTGCACTTATTATTTGATTTGCAAAGTTATCTTCTCCAACTTTCTCAACAACTGCATAACACTTACCAGAAACCACATAACTTCCTGAAAGCAATTTATCCTCTTGTCCTTTTAATATTAAATCTGATTCTCCTGTAAGAAGTGCTTCATTAACTTCGATTTCACCATCTATTACATAAGAATCAGATGGTATTTGGTCTCCTTGTTTTAATAAAATTGTATCTCCCAAAACAACTTTTTCTATTTCTATTTCTTGTGCCTTTCCATCTCTTATAACAGTTGTTTTAGATGCTGTTAATATTGATAATTTTTTAACTAAGTTTTTTCCATGAATTTCTTGAATTATTCCAATCAATACATTTATTGTAATAATCAAAAAGAAAAATGTATTTGTATATGCACCTACTAATAAAAGTGCTATCGCAATTATTAAATTATATAGATTAAATAATGTAAAAACATTATCTTTTATTATTTGCCAATTAGATTTTAAATTATTATTATCACTTACATTTACTTTTCCTTGTTTTGTGAGTTCTTCTACTTCAACAGTAGATAAACCTTTATACTTTTCCTCTTTCATTCTTCCTCCTTTATCAATTTCTATAGTAGATTTTTACATTACCTTTACTTTATATCACAAAACAATAAAAAAGAATAGTCTTTTTTAAAAACTATTCTCTATTTTTTATTAAAATTTTCTTAATTTGTTGAAAAATGTATATTTATCTAATTAATCTATATTAATTAATTCATAGTTTGTTGTTCCAAAACCTAATTCTTCTGCTGCTTCTATTGTATGTGTTCCATGTCTTGAAGTTACTCTTTCTAAGAAATGGTCTTTTCCTGGATCATCTGATTGTTCTACTAAATCCATGCAAGCTCTATCTATTGCAATTGGGTCAGTAGATATTAAAATACCTATATCTTTCATACAAGGATCTTCTGCAACTGCACAACAATCGCAATCTACTGATATATTTTTCATTACATTTATATACACAATTCTTCCTTTAAATAAATTGTGAACTGATGATGCTGCATCTGCCATTGACTCTAAAAATTTATCTTGCTCTGGTAAGTTATTCCATATTTCATATTGATTTTTACTTTGTCCAGCTGAATGTATCCATGATTTTCCTTCTGATGAAGCACAACCTATAGATAATTGTTTTAATGCTCCGCCATATCCTCCCATTGGATGTCCTTTAAAATGTGATAGCACAAGCATTGAGTCATAATTGTCTATGTTTTTACCAACAAAATTTTCTTTTAGAACTTTTCCATTTGGTATCTCTAATACTTTATCTGGACCTTCTTCATCCATCAAATCTACATTAAAATATTTATTCCAATTATGTTCTTCTAATAATTTTTTATGCTTTTCACTTGAATTTCTTGCTCCTTCATAAGCTGTATTACATTCTACAACTGTTCCATTAACATGCTCTACCATTTGTTTTACAAACTCTGGTCTTAAATAATTTTGATTTCCTTCTTCTCCTGAATGTAATTTTACTGCTACTTTTCCAGGTAACTTTACTCCTAATTTTTCGTAAAGTCTAATCATTGATTCTGGAGTTATTTCCTTTGTAAAGTATACTTTTGCTTTTTCCAAGGTAATCACCTTTCCTTTCTTTTTATATTATTTTATTTTTATTCATTTTTAATTAATTATTCAAAAGTTTATGGTTCTTGCATAAAATCTTTTCTTTTTCCTTTTACTATTTCATCATATATTTCTATTTTATAGTTTATTCTATCTATTGTATCATTTATATCTTTTTGTCTTTTTAATAAAATCTCTCTTTGACCTTCTAATAATTGTTTTCTTTCTTTTGCCGTTTCCGGTCCTTCATTCATTAATTTTACATATTTACTTAATACTTCTATTGATAATCCTGCATTTCTCATGCATTTTATAAATTCTATCCACCTACATGAACTTTCATCAAAGTCTCTTATTCCACTTTTATTTCTTGGAACTCTTGGTATTAATCCTTCTTTTTCATAATATCTTATTGTATCTGGCGTTAAATCATATTTTTTACTTACTTCTGCTATTGTCATTTTACATCTCTCCATAGATTAGATTTATTTTTAATTTATTATAAATACCTTTTACAATATATCTTTTACTAACTCTGGTATTTCTGTAAAAGAATTTATATAATATTCTGTTTTTAAGTCTTTACCAAAACCATATCTTGCTTGAATAAACGGAACTTTTGCAATTTTTGTAGCTTCAAAGTCTTTTATCGTATCTCCAACATATACATATTTATCTAAACTATAATCTTTAATCACTTTTAAAATTGCTTCCGCCTTTGTAATTCCTAGTTCTCCAGCAGCATAGTATGCTGTAAAATATTTTTCCAATTTAGATGTTGTTAAAAAAGCTTCAATATATCCTCTATTATCTATATTACTAACTATAAAAAATTCATATTCATCTTTTAACCTTATAAAAGTATCTTCTATACCCTCGTAGATTATTCCTCCATTTTCTTCTAAATCACGATTTTTAATTGCTGATACCTCTACTATAAGAGGTAAAGCATCTTCTGTATCTATAGTTGGAAAATACTGGCTTGCTGCCTCTATAACATTGCATCCAAACACTTTACAAATTGTATCTCTACTAACTTTTGGTAAATTGTGCTTTTTTGCTATTTCATTTACACTTTTATATGTACTCTCTGTGGGATCCCAAAGTGTTCCATCCAAATCAAAAATAATACCTTTTTTTATCATATTTACCTGCCTTTTATAAATCATATTTTTACTTACACTATTGTTAATTCCTAATACACTTGTTTATATAATACTATTTTCTCCTATGTTTCTTTTCAATATTTCTAATGCATTTTTGTTTCTTTCATATCCATGTGTAGAAGCACAGTATTCTTTTAAAACATAAACATCATATCCATTTTCGAATAAATCCAATGCTGTCTTTAAGACACATGCCGCTGTATCAATTCCACATAAATAAATTTTATCTATTTCATTTTTCTCTATATAATTTTTTAAGTCATTATTTAAAGCTGTATAAGTTTTCTTGTCAAAAACTTTATTTTTTTTCGTTTTTACAACTATTTCTTTATCGTCTTCTATACATCCATAATAATTTAATTTTTTTACAAATAGACTTTCTTTTGTATTTATAAATCTAGTAAAAACAATGTCATTATATTTTTCACTTTCTACAAGAGTATTTATCTTTTCTATTAAAAACTCTGTGTTTTTATTTATAAATGCTTTTTGCATATCAATTACTAATAATAAGGATTTCATTTTTTCTCCTATTCTACTTTTTTAATATTAAATTTGTAAAGACTAACCATTGCTCCTAACATTTCAATTATTGTAGCTACTAATCCTGCATACGCTTGCACTACTATATTATAAATAATATAAAGTGAGCAAGATATTATATCAGCAATTCTAACAATTTTTAAATTTCCATTCCATACAGCGATACTATATAACACCATAGCTAACATAGGTAATAAACTTATCAATCCCTCAAATGAAATTAACGATAATGTTATCATAAGTGCTACAATAATTATTAGTAAATATAAAGGTGGTCTTTTGTTTTCATATCTTTTAAATATAAAATTTCTAATCATAGAAGTTAAATTCATTAAGCATCCTGTATATGCTTCTGGTCCTAAAAATGCATATTGAATTGCATATAACAAACTTGAAAACATTTGATATTTTAATAATTTCTTTTTTTCATTTTTTTGAAAACTAATAATTAAAACTATTAATGCAATAGTTCCAAAAATTTGCGCTATTACAAAATTTACCATCTTTATTATAACCTTTCATATTCCTCATTAGTTACAGGTTCACACCATTCATTTGACGTTTCTTCTCCTGGTACTTCTACTGCTAAGTGACTAAACCAAGAGTCTTTTTTAGCTCCATGCCAATGTTTTACATTTGCTGGGATGATTACTACATCTCCTGGATGTAAGCTTTGTGCTGGTTTTCCTTCTTCTTGATACCAACCTTCACCTTCTACACAAATTAACATTTGTCCTCCACCTGATTTTGCATGGTGAATATGCCAATTATTTCTACATCCTGGTTCAAATGTTACATTTGCTATAGATATTTTTGATTCTTCACTTTTGGCTAATGGTTTCAAATAAGAATTTCCTATAAAATATTGTGCATATGCTGTATTTGGCTCTCCCATTCCAAACATTCCACCATGTCCAGCTGATGTTTCTTCATCTTTGTAAACATCTCCTAACATATTAAACACTGCCCAAGCATTTGGCCAACCACAATAAAATGCTAAATGAGTTATCATTTCAACCATTTCTGTTTTTGTTACGCCATTATTTTTAGCATTCATTAAATGACTTTTTAAAGAACTATCAAATACTCCCTTTGTCATTAATGCTGTTACCGTTATCATTGATCTATCTCTTAATGATAACTTATCTTCTCTTGACCATATTTCTCCAAATAGTACATCATCATTTAATTCAGCAAACTTTGGTGCTAAATTGCCTAATCTATCACGTCCTGCTGTTTGTTTTACCATAATACATTCCTCCTTACTTTTTACTATCTTATATATATCACTTAGAGTTAGCTTTAAGTCAAGAGTTTTTTTGAAATTTCACAAATTTTTCACATACATTTTATTGCCTTATCTATTATCTCCATGTTATAATCTCTAAAAAAGTTAGGAGGAACTGTTTATGAAATGTCCCGTTTGTAAAGATGTTACATTACTAATGTCTGAAAAGAAAGGAGTAGAAATTGACTACTGCCCTGAGTGCCGTGGTATATGGCTAGATAGAGGTGAACTAGAAAAACTTATAGAAAAAGAAGTAAGTTATAATGATTCACATTATGAAAGAAGAGAAAATTCAAGAGATGAAAGAAACTACAATAAAGAATACGATAGAGATTATGACAAAGACTATGATAAAGATAGAAAATATAAAAAGGATGAATACTATTCTGATAAATATTATGATAAGAAAAAATATCCTCGTAAGAAAAAAAGAGAATCTTTCCTAGAAGATATTTTTGATGTTTTTGGAGATTAATTAAGGAATGCTTTAATGGCATTCCTTATATTTTTGATTATTTATTTCTTTCATTTCATTATATACTTGACTTTTTAAATCTTCTATTCTTTGTTTTGTATTTTCTCCTTCTGATTGTCTTATTGGTTCTAAAACAGTTAATGTAACATCTTTTTTCTTTTTTAATATTTTTCTTATTCCTTTTGGCTCTCTAAAAGTAAATACCATTGGAACTATTGGTTTATTATTTCTTACTGCAAAATCAAATGCTCCATTTTTAAAATGTCTAATTTTATCAAAATATGGAAACATAGCTACTTCTGGATAAACATGAATACTGTTTTCTTCTCTTAAAATATTATCTACCACTTTAATAAAGTTTCCTTTATTTTTAATACTTTCAGGTATTGGTATGGCTCTTAGTAATTTTATTAATTTTCTAACAAAAGGTATTTTAAAACTTCCTTCTAAAGTTGTAAAATATACTTTTTTAAAACCGTAAGCTAATCCTACCATAGCACAATCTAAAAATAATACATGGTTTGATACAGTAACTACTCCTTCTTTTAAGTTTCTAATATTTTCCTTTCCTTCAATTTTAAAGTCATATACTATTTTCATCAAAACCTTTAATATTGGAAATGCTATCCCATAGTATAATCCATTTGATAATAAAGAAAACACTTTACTTTTAGGAACATATTCATAATTCTCATCTATATTAAATTCTAAAGGCTCCCATAAATCAATTATATGCTCGTTTTCGTCTTGAATATCTTCTAATTCTTCTATCTTATCCAATTCATCTACATTATCCAAGCTTTTAGCTATAGATTCATTATAAAAAAGTTTCATACATCCACCTTTTCTCCCATTTCTTTTATTACTAAATCCGCTATATCATAACTTGCATTTCTGTTCATATATTTTCTTTGGTATTCTACCATTTCTTTTTGTAAACTCTCATCATTTAAAAGTTTTTTTGTATTTTTAACTACCTCTTCTATTATATCACATTTTATCGACATTTTTCTACTTTGGAAGAAATTTGCATTATAATTTTCGCAACCCGGTATTGGCATAGTATGTATAAAAGGTTTACCTATCGTTGCAATCTCGGTTGTAGTTAACCCTCCAGGTTTTGTTAAAATCACATTTGCTGCTTTCATATAAAGGTTTAAATTTCTTGTAAAAGGTAATTCTTGTACATGTTTATTAGCTCTATATTTATTTTGTAATTCTTCTAGTAACTTTTTATTTTTACCACATGAAATAATAAAATTACAGTTTTTTATTTCTTTTATCAATTCTTTAACTAAATCTGTCATGTTTCCAAATCCCATACTACCAGTCAATACTAATACATATTTTTCTACTAATTTTAATCCCAGTTCTTTTCTTACCTCATCTCTATTATAATCTTCACTACATTCTCTTTGTACTGGAATTCCTAATGGCAACAATTTTTCTTCTTTTATTCCTTTTTCTAAAAAATCTTTTTTTAATTCTTCATTTGGTATTACAAAATAATCTGGGTTAGTCTCTTCCCAAAAAGGTATACTTACATAATCTGTCGCAATTGCAACAAAATGTGTGTTGTGTTCTTTTTTTATAGCAGTAAGTGCTTGTGCTGCAAATAAATGCGTTGTAACAATATAATCATAAGAATTTTCTTTTATATACTCATATAATTTATTTCTATTTAACCAATTCAAACTATACACTGGCGATTTTAATTTTGTTTTTTGGTATAATTCTCCAAGATTATAAATCCTTTTAAATACTTTTCCTTCATGACCTGTTGAACTTATATATAAATTATTTACTTTATCTTTTAATCTAGGTCTTGTAATTTCTAAATATTCTTTAAAGTCAGCTCTTATACCTTTATCATTTAAAGCTTGTTTTACAGCCATAGCTGCTGAGTTATGTCCTCCACCAGTTCCACATGATAATATAAGCACTTTTTTTTGTTTATTTTTTCTTGTTAATTTTACTACTTTTTTATAGAAGCAATCTAAAGCCCCAATATAATCTTTGTTCCAAGGCTTATTTCTTCCATAATAATGTATTATTACAGTATTATTTCTTATCCATCGTAATGATATTTTATTTTTAGGGTTATTTAGATTGTACAGTTTCCAAGCTCTTTCCCCTAAATTATATTTTAATTCATCTACTAGCTTTATCTTATCACCAAAAAGTGTTGCAACAATATCTTGGTCTGGTAATAACAATTTATTTTTCTTACTTTTTATAAAATTTACAACTTTTTCTTCCACATTTACTTTTCTTAATTCTTTCAAGTTAATTAGAAGAACACCTGTATTTATGTATGGTTCGTCTTCTTTTATGTCTAACCTAATTTCATGAAATTTATGAAGCATCTTCTTAATATGTGTTGCTGCAATAAAATAATTTCCATCAAAGTCTGTTTCATAGAATTCTTTTAAGTTATTAATAACTAATGTATCAGAATCTAAGTATAAAACTCTATCTATTTCCTTTGGTAAATACTTACTTGCATATAATCTAAAATAAATTTCTTCTGGATATCTTTTTTCTAAAACTGGAAATGTATCAATCTCACTTTTTGGTATTTTTATATCTTCTATTTTAAACTTAATCAAATCTAGATTCTCTGTGATATTTTCTATATCTTCTTTATCTAAATTTTTATGTAAGATATAAATATTAAAATTTTCTTCCTTATTTGAATATCCTATTGAATTTAATAAAATATTTAATTGCCTTACATATTTTTTATTTATTGCAACTAAAATGTTCATAAAATTCTCCTATCCCATTTTATCATTTTCTTTTAACCATTTTACAGTGTCAGCAATTGTTTCTTCCATGCTTCTATTTTTATATCCTAATTCTTTCTTAGCTTTTTCATTTAAAAAGTTAGAATTAGACGTTAATGTATAAAGTGAATATTTTGTGTACAATGGTGGTTCTTTTCTTATTTTATAATATATCTCTGAAAGTGGTGCTGTAACTTTTGCAATCCACATAGGTAATATTGTTTTTATTTTCTTTACTCCTGCTGCTTGACTTATAATGTCTACTAATTCTTTTACACCTACATATCTATTAGATAATATGTAACACTCACCTTTTTTACCATTCTTACATGCGGAAATCACACCATTTGCTACATCTCTTACATCTACAAAATCATATCCACCTTTAACACATGCCTTTAATGATCCATTTGCTATGTCTAATATTAATTGTGTTAGATTTGTATCACTAAAATCGTTAGGTCCTATTATTCCTGATGGGTGAACTATACAAGCATTTAAGCCATTTTTCTTTACTTCTTCTAATACCATTTTGGCTGTTCTTGCTTTTGATTTTGCATATAATCCAACAACTTTATTTTCATCAAAATCAGTTATCTCACTCATCTTTTCACCATTTGGCTTTTCTGTTATTGCGTGTACACTACTTACATAGACCATTTTTGCATTTTTCTCTAATACTTTATCTACAATATTTTTAGTTCCATTATAATTTACTTCCATAACTTTTGGATTGTATTTAGATTTTATATATACAATTGCTGCACAATGTATTACATAAAGATTTGTATCAGAATCTACATTAAATATCTCTTCTAACGTTTCTTTTTTAGTTACATCTCCTCTATAAATCTTACAACTTAATCCTTCTAAAGCTTCACATTTATCTTCTGGAAGTACTAAACATCTTACTTCACAATTTTTTTCTAATAATTTTCTTACTATGTTATTTCCTAAAAATCCATTTGCTCCTGTTATTATATATACTTCTTTCATATATATCGCTTCCTCTTTTATATTATATCATATTTTAATACTCATTTAACTCTTCCCATTCCAACATCTTTTCTTCTATTTCATTTTCTATCTTTTGAATTTCATCTTGCAATCCTACTAACTTCACATAATCTGTAGAATTTTCTTCTTTTTTCATCTCATCTTTTATTGTTTTTATTTCTTCCTCTTTTTCTTCTATTTCTTTTTCTATTTTATCCATTTTATTTTTTCTTTTATTAATTTCTTTATTTAGCAAATATTGATTTTTAGAGCTTTTTTCCTTATTATAATCAGCATTTTTCTTACCAGTGTTATCACTACTTATTTGCTCCAAGTCCTTATTTTTTTCTTTATATTCTTCAAATTTCTCATAATCACCATCAAAGAATGTTACTTTTCCTGGCTTAAATTCTAATATTTTATTTGCAATTTTATTTACAAAATATCTATCATGAGATACAAATATTAAAGTTCCTTTATATTCTTTTAAAATTTGTTCTAAACTTTCTTTTCCAACTATATCCATATGGTTAGTTGGCTCATCTAACAAAAGAAGATTTGGTTCTTTTTTAAATATCTCACAAAGTTTTAATCGGGCTTTTTCTCCACCTGATAACATTTTTATTTTCTTTTCTACATCTTCACCTGTAAATAAAAAACTACCAAGTATCGTTCTTGCTTTTGTTGTCGTAAGCTCTGGAAACTCGCTGGTAAATTCTTTATATACTGTATTTTCATCATTTTCAAATTCTAATTGTTGGTCAAAATATCCTAAAGTTACATTATACCCAAATGAAAAACTCCCACCTAAAGCCTTAATTTTACCTGCAATAGTCTTCAATAATGTTGATTTTCCTATTCCATTTTCACCAATAATTCCTAGTTTTTCACCTTTATAAAGAGAAAAAGATATTTTTTGTAATACTTTATCATAACCAACTTCTAAGTCTTTTACTTCTAATACATCTTTTCCACTTTCTTTAATGTAAAAATTATTATGAAATGTTTTTAAATCATATTTATTAGGTTCTTCTACTTTTACCATTCTTTCTATTTGTTTTAATTTAGATAAAGCCATTTTTGCTTTCGTCGGTTTATATCTAAACCTATTTGCAATGTCTGTTAATCTTTTTATTTCTGCTTGTTGATATTCATAATCTTTTAACTGTTTTTCATAATTTGCTCTTTTTTGAACTTCATAATCTTTATAATTTCCTTTGTACAAAGCCATAGCTCCATATTCTATTTCATAAACCTTATTTACAATTCTATCTAAAAACATTCTATCATGTGATACAATGACGACCGCTTTGGGATAACTTCTTAAATACCCTTCTAGCCATTCTATAGCTGTAATGTCTAAATGGTTTGTTGGTTCATCTAAAAGTAATATATCTGGCTTACTTAAAAGTAATTTCAAAAATGCAATTTTAGTTCTTTGTCCTCCTGAAAATTCTGATATCTTCTTCTTCTCATCTTCAACACAGAATCCAAAATTTCTTAATGCTACCTCGTATTCTTTTTTATATGTATATCCGCCTAAAAACTCATATTTATCTAAACTTTCTGTATAACTCTTTATTAAATTTTCGGAAGAATTTTCTTGTAACTTCAAACTTAAATCTTCTATTTTCTTTTCTAAGTCTGTTATTTCTTTATATACTTTTAATATTTCTTCTAACATTGTTTTGGAATCATCTTCAAAATCTATTTGTTTTAAATAACCGATTGAAGGATTTCCTTGTTTATATACTCCAAACTTACTATTTCCTACACCTTCTTCTAACATTGAATTATCTACAAGTGCTTTTAAAAGAGTAGTTTTACCAGCTCCATTTCTTCCAACTACCGCTATCTTATCTTTTTCATTTATTTCAAAGTTTATTTCCTCTATTATTGTTTCAGCTCCATAACTAATTGCACCATTTACTATTCTGTAATTCATCTGTCTCACCTATTATTTTCATCTATTTCTTCTAAAATATTATAACAGAAAAATAGTAGAATTTCTATAAATTCTACTATTTATATATAATCTTTCTAGCTCTTTACAATTTGTATCCAAAAACCTAATCTTAAATTCGTCACTGATTAGACCTTTACTCAAACAGAGTTCTAATTTTTCTAATTAAGTAATGACTTCCTCCATCACTATTGTCTTGTACATTTTCTACCATACTAACAATTAGCATATCTGTATCATTTTGTCTATCTATAGTATAACAATCAAACCAACCTAAAGTTCCACTTTCAGTATCTTCACTTGAAGTCTTAAGTTCTGCTGTTCCTGTTTTTCCTGCAATTGTTGTACCTGAAATCTTCATGTCATTTGCACTACCATTTTCTACAACTTGAATCAAATCATTTTCTATAGTGTCTGCTGCTTCTTTTGTGAAAGCATTTTCTATTAAAATTTCTCCATTTTTACTCTCATCATATTCAATTCTTGGTTTAATCATATTACCATCATTTGCGAAAGCAGAATAAATTGCTGCCATGTGTATTGGATTTACTAAAAGGTCTCCTTGACCATATCCACTATCTGCAAGTTTCGTTTCTCCTTCAATAGTAGTTCCATTGTTACTTGCATATTGAGATTTAGCAAGTGTAAGTGGAAACTCTAAGTTTTGATTAAATCCTAATTTATCTAAACTACTTGTAAATGTATCTGAACCCATTTTTAATACTGATTGTGCAAAATAAATATTATCTGAATACATAATCGCATTTAGTAAGTTTTTTGGTCCTGAATAACCTGTTAAAGTTGTTACATTATAATTTCCCCAAGAGCTATCTTTTTGCCAACTTGTGCCTGTATATCCTAAATCTTCATTTTGATCAATTGTACCTGTTGTTAATCCAATTGCTCCTGTTACTGGTTTAAATGTAGAACCTGGGCAATATTTTTGTGTAAATCTATTAAATAATGGTCTTGCTTCATCATTATTTAAACTATTCCACTTATCAGTAGTTAAACCTACAACAAAGTCATTTGAGTCATATGTAGGAGTACTAACTAATGCTAATAATTCTCCTGTTTGTGGTTCCATAATAACAAAGAAACCTTTATCATCTTTCATTTGTTCATATACTTGTTTTTGTAAACTACTATCTATAGTTAATTTAACATCTTGACCATCTTTTTGTTCTTGTTTTGCTAGGCTTGCAATTCTATTTTCATTTTCATCTACTATGTAAATATCAGTACCATCAATTCCTCTTAAAGTCTCTTCATATGCAAGTTCTAATCCTGCTTTTCCTATTAAGCTAGTTGAAGTATATCCTTCTCCTTCATGTTCTTCTAACTCCTCTGCATTTATTGGTTGTACATAACCAATTAAATGTGCTGCTTCTTCTCCTAATGAATATACTCTTCCATCTTCTTTGTTTATCATAACACCTGAAATTTGAAGTAATTGTTCCTTTAAAGAAGTATTACTATCTACTATCTTCTTAACAGGTACAAATGTATCATCTTTAACATATGAAGCACTAAGAAGTTCATTTATATAATCTACTGATACACCTGTTAATTCTGATATTTTTGAAATAGATTCATCTCTATTTTCACCTAGTTTTCCTGGTACTATTCCAACTGAAGCAATATCTCCATCTTCTGCTAAAGGTACATCATTTCTATCTAATATACTTCCTCTTCTTGCTTTTATTGTAGAAACTCTTACTTTATCTGTATCTCCTAACTGTGGAAATATCATACTTGATGACCATTTAAGTTTTAATTCACCATTTTCTTTAACAACATTTGCTGTGTTATCAAACTCTACTTCACCTGCTGAAGTATACATTTTCTCGTGATAACTTATATCATAACCATTGTCAACTTTTTCAATATTACTTATTTCTATTTGTATATTACTGCTATCAATTCCTTCATAAATATTTTGATTTCTTGTCACAAAATCTTCTTCGCTCATATTCATAGATGCTACTTTTGAATATAACTCTTCATAGCTTTTATTATTAATTAAGCCAAAATAATCATTAAGTAATCCTTTTGCCTCTTCTTGTTCTTTGTTACCCATAATTATAACAGTTGCTACAATTGCAATTACTATAACCACTATTGCTATAATTACTCCTATTAATACTTTTTTATTTTTCATATAAGGTTCCCCCTTTTTATACACAACTATAATATCACATTTAAGAACTATTTACACATTTTTTTGATATTTTTTATTATTTTCATACATATTTCTTATTTTTTATAAATCCTATATACTTTTAGTTTAATTTAGCACCCCATAGTTTCAATATTGGTAGCAACAAAATTTCCTTTTCTTAACTCATCTTTATCAAATGTTACATAAATTATATTATTTAGACGTTTCAATTGTTCTTCAGGATTTCCTGTTATTCCTAATATTTGTGTGTTATTATTCACTATAATTTCTAATTCAAATTTCTCCGCTTCATCTTCATCAGTAGTATAATTCCAATCTATCATCTGTCCTTTTAATATATAATTGTTTCCATTTTTTATTGTATCTTCTACATCAAAATCTATTTCACCTTTTAGTAATTCATTTTTAAGTTCATCTCCATGTATATTTCTTATAACATACACTTTTGAGTCTTCTGTAAATACCACTTCACCTTGTCTTTCATATACATGCTCAAAATCTAATTTATCATTTACTTTAATATCGCTAATATTAAAAATCTCTTTTGTTCTCTTATTAATAACTTCCAAGTCATCAGTTAAAGTGGCTTTTAAAGTTTCTCCCTCATCTGTCTCTATTGTATAAATATTTCCTTCTATACTTGTTACAAGTGCTCCATATTCTGATTTTATTGTATTTTCCTGTCTTTCTATTTCTTCTTGTTCTTCTTTACTAAAATTATTTTTCTTTTCTTGATTTTTACTTTCTACAAAACTATCAAAGTCTTCTTTTGTTCCATTAAATACATTTAAGTCTATGAATTTTTCTTGTCCACTATAACCATCTAACCTTCCTTTTCCTGTATATTGCCAAAATCTCCAATCTCTATTTTCCAGATTAGGTTTTGTTACTATATCTCTAATCCATATATCATAATCAGAAAAATTCCCATTTATATAATCATCATAAAATCCCATAGTAGTATAAATCATTGGTTTTATTCTATATGTATTCTCTAAATCATCTAACATTGTTTGTAATTCTTCTATTATCCATTCTTTATATGGTTTTGCTTTTTCATAATAACTATAATATTCAACATCTATTATTGGAATAAATATACTATCATCATTTTCTATATAACCGACTGTATTTATATAATTTTGTGCTTGCTCTTCTCCTTCAGTTTCAAAACTAAAGAAATGATATATTCCTAACAACATATCCATGTTTTTTAATTTTCCAAAGTTCTTATCAAAATAATCATCTTTACTTTTACTTCCCTCTGTTGCTTTTATAAATGCAAAACTGATTCCTTGAGATTTTATTCTATCCCAATCTACTTCTCCTTGATATTCTGATACATCTACTCCTCTTACTTCATATTTTTCTGCTTCTAACTTTGTTGGAATAATATATCCATTAAATATCATAAGAAAAAATACTAGTAATATTAAAACAATAATAAATACAATAGTTATAACTCTTTTCTTTTTCTTACTTAATTTCATAAACTTCACCTAACTTATTAATAATAGAAAAAATGCCCCTAAAGAAATTCCTAGACTTTCTATAATGAATATAACTGTAAATGGCAAGTTTAATTTCTTTAATTTGTATAAATATATAAATAACAACACACAAATTGGTACGCATATAAATCCATATTTTGCTCCTACTTTGCTTGTAACCGTTAACATAAGCGTATCACCTTTTAGCAGGCTTATTTTTTCTCCCATAAAATTACCTATAATCATCCCACAAATACAAAGTAAAATATAAGCTATTATCCAAAATAATTTTTTACCATTTGATTTTTTTATTATTGATACTTCTAATATTATTGTAAAAATAAAAACTATTAAATACAAAATTCCAATCATAACTTTTACTCCTTTTATTAATCACTCGCTTTTCCCGCACCTAGTACATTTCCATTAGTAGCATCTACATAAATATATAAATTAGTTAATGGATCATTTTTATCCCCTAACCTTATACACCACACAGGCTGTCCTTTAAATACATTATTTATATTTGTATCTTTTGCCCAATCATCTTCCCAGTAATAAAGTCTATGTATATCATCTAAAGAATAAAGTAACTCAGCCGATATTTCATAGTTTCCGTTTCCATCACTAAAAACTTCTGTTGCTGAAAAATCAGATACCCATCCTTGATATTGATATTTTTCTTTTTTTGCTTCTTCTTCAGCGATAGTTGCCGTTTCCTCTTTTGTAATCCTGAGTGTTTTATCAACATTAGAACTACTTACAGTAGTGTTACTATTAACATTTGAACTAGCTGTATTTACTATATTACTAGAAGCATTATTATTTACGCTACCATAAGAAACATTTCCACTAATACCTTCCATATTTCTATAAACACAATTTGTATTAATTGCCTTACTTGCTGCAAATACATTTGCTATATAACTATCTTGTCTTTTATCACCTGTAAAATAATATGTAAGTCCACCTACTCTTGTTTCTATATTCTCAATATTATATTTAGATATCATTAATATAATATCTGCCTTTTCAAAAATATCACTTGGAATTTCTTCTTCTAGTTCTATATTATATCTCTCAAGCATTTCATTTAGTTTTTCTTCAGATTGTATTTTAATTCCATACACACCATCTTCATATTGTCTAAGCTCTGAATTATTGGTTTCAAATAATTCTCTTGGTATTTCATTTGTTACTTTATATTCTTTAGAATCTCCCATATGGTAGCAGCTAACATTACTACTATCTATTTTCTCTTTCATCAATTCACTTAATTTATCTCTATTTTTCAAGGTTTGTTTTACAACTTGTCCACCATTATCATTTCTAAAGATTACATTATTGTTTTCTTGTTCATAAGCAATAACATAGTTTTTACTTACAGTATCATAATCAAGTTCTATATAATTCTCATTTTGTTCTATATCTTCTATTTCTTCTTTAGAAACTATTGGACCTTCTCCTTTACTGTCTATTCCATTTATTAACTCATTTAATATATCTGTATAATCCTTACTTTCTCCAGTAAATACATAATAATTATCTACGCCTTTTTCTTTATAAACAATTCTATTTGGTGTTTCAAAATATTGTACATAATTTGTATTTTCTTCTTCTTGTGGTTTTATTCTTGTAAATATAAATGTTCCAACACATAATACAATTAAAAGTGTTGTTATTCCAATTAAAGCTTTATATTCTTTAAATTTATCAGATAATTTAATCATTTTTATTCTTCTCTCCATATTCTTTTTTCCATCTGTAACACAAAGTAACTTAACCGGCTCGCTTTCTTCTTGTGAAATAGGAAGTAATCTTACTAATGTTTTTGCGTATTCTTTTTCTTCATCTTTTCTAATTTTATTTAAGACCATCTCATCTGCTTTCAATTCCATATCCTGTCTTATTTGTTTAAAACAAAACCATATTATTGGATTAAACCAATGGATTGTTGTAATTAGAATTAATAATTTATTTAATAACAAATCCTGTCTTTTAAAATGTGCTAGTTCATGCATTAATATATAATTTAAACTTTGTTCGTCTTTTTCTAGAATTTCATCTGTTACTAATATCTTTGTATTAAACAAGCCATATATACAAGGAACTTTTTTATAATCTTGTTTTATTAGTTTTATATCTTTTTCTACTTCCATCTGTTTTTTACAATTTTCTAATATGTCTAATATCTTCTTATCTTTTACTTCTTCTTTTCCTATTCTTTTTCTCATCACAATACTTGTTATAATGTAGTATAAAAAAATAATAGCCATAACAGCAAGCCAAATGTAAATAAAAATCTTACCACTTTCATTTATAATTAAGTTTTCTTTTGCAAGTTCTATTTTATCTATTCCTGAACTTATGATAAACTCATGTGAATTTTGAGACTCCAATGTAAATCTAAACGGCACAAGTAAGCTGAATAAAACAAGTGACCACATAGCAAATTTCCATGTTGGTGATATTTTTTTATCAAAAGTCTTTCTTAAGATTAATACAATAATTCCTAATATACTACCTATTATTGACAAATATAAAATATTATAAAATACTTCATACATAATCTAGTCCTCACTTTCTATTAAATCAAGTAAGTCCTGTAAGTCTTTTTTAGATATCTTCTTTTCTTCTACAAAATTTAATAATAATTTATTTGTGCTTCCATTATAAAGTTTTTCTAAAAAAGATTCATTTTCTTTTCTTAAATATTCATCTTTTTTAATAGCTGCTTTATAAGTGTTTTCTTTTTTCTTATTTGTAATTGACTTTACACTTTCTTTTTCTATTAATCTATAAAGTAGAGTTTTTATTGTACTTTTATTTTTCTTCTCTTTCTTACTTAATATCTCTACTATTTCATTTAGTGTAAGTTCGCCATTTTCCCAAAGTACTTTCATTATCTCTAGTTCTGCATCTGTTACCTCATATTTTTTTGTTATCATTTTTACCTCCTCAAAAGTTACATTTGTAAACTTTAGATATAGTTTACATCTGTAGACAGAATTTGTCAAGTAAAATAGAAAAATCAAGTAATTATTTAGAATTACTTGATTAAATTTTATCTATTTCTTTATTATCCTTTGGTTTCCCAATTGCTATATTATCTTTTCCTGCACGAAGCAATGCCATAAGCGTTTTTGTCATTATCTTTTTTGTTTCTGCACTTAAATTACTATAAGTTCTTATCATTGCAGTCACATTTCTAATTTTTTTACTGCTTAATTCGTTTACAGTCTTTACATTTGTAGAATTTAAAATCTCAAACCAAGTATCAATAACCTCTTCTCTTTGTTTTGGTGATACTTCTTTTAGCCAATTAGTAATTGTACTATCTATAAAATCACTATAATCTGTTTGTTTTGCTCTTACAAACTTATCTCCCATCACTTGCCATGAATATAAATCATGTTGCATGATTCCCGTTTCAGTACTTTTTACGATTGTAGTTTTCTCCTTATGTTTTAATAATCTCCCTATAACTGAGGTTTGTGGTATATAAGTATGTACTTTATTCAACATTTCTTTATATTCTTCACTTTCTATCACTTTATCTAAAAAGCCTGGTCCATCATTATTATAGATTTCTATTATTTGTTTTTTAGTTTCATCATTACAAAAAACCCCTGCATATACTGCTAAATTTCCTCCCTTTGAATGTCCACCTACACGTAATTTATTTTTATATTTTTTAGCAACTTCATCCAAATACTCTACACTATCTAATTGAGAAGGCACTATATCACTAAAGCTCATATTAAAATCTTCTTTCCAGCCTATTATCGTGTTATCAGTTCCTCTAAAAGACACATAAATTGTATCATTTGGAAGAATTACCGTTATTGCTGAAAATTGCTTTTCTGCTTCAGGCTCTATCTTATTAATAAAATTAGTTACCTTACATTTTCCAAATCTAATACTTTTAGCAAGTACAGGATATAAGTCTATATCTTCTGCTTGAAGTGTCCTTCCAGTTGTACCTAATATTTTTGTCCTCTCATATGCTTCTTTTAGTGTGATTTCCTCATCTTTACCAATTACTCCATCAAAGGGTAAATATGAAAGTCTTGATAATATTAGATTATCAACTTCATTAAATTCTACATTTTCTAAACTTATGTCTCTCCATTTCATATAATCAAATATATTTGCCATTTATCCTTACTCTCCATATCACTTATAATTATAATAATATAATTTTTTCTAATTTTTATTTATAAAATTAACTATATCTTTTGCTACAACACCTTCTTTTTCGTGATATCCATGATTTGCTCCATCGACATAATCAATATCTTTATTAGGATTTGTAATTACATTACTTACAATAGTTACTAACTCTTCTGCTTTTTGTAAAATCATTTCATTATCATTTCCCCATCTCATAAATAGAGGAACTTTTATATTATTTAATTTTTCTAGATTATTATCTCTTCCATATCTTGCAAAGTCTATGTTTTTATTATACTTAGCATAACGTAAAAATGTTTTTACACTAATTGGATGAATAAATGCTCCTCTTGGCATAAGTTCTTTAGAGTTATTTTCTTCTTTTTCTTCTGCTAATTTTAAATAATCTTCATATTTATCTCCCAAATAAACCTTTAAAGCCATAGGGATATCAACCAAAGATAATAATATTACTCCTTTTATAACCTCTAATATGTCTTCTTCATCTTCTTCTAATAATTCATTATATGTATATACAATTTTTGTACAACCTAAACTATGTCCTTGTAAATAAATCTCCCTATATCCTAATTCTTTTAATTTTAATATTGCACCTACTATATCTTCATAACCTTCTAGAACATCTTCATATGCTGTTCCACCTAATTGTTTTTCTTCCTTCCCATCTATATTTTTTCTTATATATTTTACAATTTCACTTCCTCTATTATCAAAACAAAAATAATCTATACCACTTTCATTTACTATTTTTGCTATTATATCATCTCTTTTTT
Source organism: uncultured Clostridia bacterium (assembly GCA_944392605.1). Lineage (GTDB taxonomy): Bacteria > Bacillota > Clostridia > TANB77 > CAG-508 > CAG-269. Next base: position 50,039 of record CALXXE010000001.1, read on the forward strand.
TAAAGCAATTACTCGTCATTCCATGCACTGCTAATATTACTTTTTTTGTTTTTTCATTTTCATTATATAAAATTCCACTTAAATTTACTCCATCTGTTGCTAAAAAATCTATTTTTTCCATGATATCACCTCTCCTTATTGATTAGATTATATACTAAGTCTTTTATTTTATCAAGAAAATATATATAAAAAGAGAAGTGCCTACAAGGCACTCCCCTTTAGGTGCTTAACAAAACTGAAAAGCCACCTGTACTTAGAGACATCTTCTGCAAGAGTCTTACTAAGTGGACTTGAGTCGATATAGCACTGCCAGTACATTTTCTGTATGTAGCGTGCATACGTCTCTCTAATCTCTTGCTCTGACTCAAAGATTCTTCCAAATGTATTTAGCTTAGCAGTTGCATTCCGCACTCCAGCATATACAAAGAAAGTCTGTGAGTATATGTTATACGAACTAACCCATCCATCTGTGAGAGAATCCTCAAAGATATACAGTTCCGGGTTATATCCACCAGAGGCAGTCGTTTTAACAAAAAGCATTTGAGAAGAACTCTCATCGTACAAGCCCTTTATTGCACTTACAATCATCTTGTCTTTTTGTTTTTCTTCCAGGTATCCTTTAATCTCCTCTCCTTCGTCTTGAACAAAATGCCCTTGGAGCTCTGCTTTAACACCATAATTATGAGCGAGCTCACCTGAAAAACAAAACACCTTCATTTTATCTCCTTACACTTGTTGTTCGAGATGTCCTACAAACCACCTAATAATATAATATCACAATTTTGTTTAACTTTCCAGTATTATGTAAATAAAGAGTAGCTAAAAGCTACTCTTCGAAAAAAAATTATTAAAAAGGAAATAAGTAAATCTGTAAGCCGGGTTCTGTCTTTTAAAATAGTCATTTATCTAGGATAGGTATCACTACCTATCTCAAGCCACGCAAGTAAGAAGACGCCGAGCAGACTTAATCTTCTCATTTAGGTGTTGCTCCAGATGGGGTTTACACTGACCCATTATGTCACCATAATGGCGGTGAGCTCTTACCTCGCCTTTTCACCCTTACCAAATTTTGGCGGTTATTTTCTGTTGCACTTTCCTTAAGGTCACCCTCACTAGACGTTATCTAGCATCTTTGCTCTATGGAGCCCGGACTTTCCTCTCGTAATTCCTTTCGGAATTTACCAGCGACTATTCAACTTACTTATAGAATTAATTTTAACATTTATGAGAGGAAAAGTAAAGTATATAGACTTGTTTTTTTCTTAAAAATGCTATATAATATTTTTATTAACCATTTCTATACCTTTGAAATATAGGACCTTTGGAGGTATATCCTCTGAATGAGTATGAAGAGGAGGTTTAATGTTTGTAACAGCAGTATTTGGTCTTATTGCGATTGCATATGTCTTCTTGGCATATATCTCTCGTAAGCAAGGCTCTAACGCGGTCTGTGGAGTGTGCGTTGTTATCGCAGTTGCATGCGCAGCAATAGCATTCGGCTGGTCGCTCGTGTAAGTCTTACTAGTACTCTGTTTATAGTTGTGGATGAGGAACACCACCTTATTCGCAACTATATTTTTTACAAATTATTCATTTCTTCTAATATATTTTTATATTTTATTAAAAATATTGATTCATCTTGTATATTTATTGCATTTTGTAATTCGTTTAGCATAATATAAATTTTATTAATTACATATTGTTTATTAGAATCTGTATTTGTATTTACAAGTTGACTTGAATATGTGTCAATTGCTTGTTTTACATCATTAGAAATTTCACTCCAGTTCTTAGAATCCAATTTACTATATGCTTTAAACAAATTATTTTTAGTTTCAATCACAGCTTTATATGTTGTATCATCTGTTACCTTATCTGCAAATTTTGGTATATATTCATATAATCTAGAAAGATTTCCTAAAACATTTTCTTTATTTTCTTCTTTAACAGATGTTGTTAAATTATCTAATTCTTGATTAAATCCTAAAATATCTTCTTTTGCTATTTCTAAACTATATAAATCTAAAGTTATTGTAGGAACTGGTGAATATAAATTCTCAACTTCTGTTTTTAAATGTTCCCAATTTATATCATTTGTATTAGTCAAGACTCCCGTTTCTTTTAAAGTATATTCTTCATTTTTCTCTTCTTCACCACTTGAAGAATCAGTATTACTATTTCCACTTGAGTTTTCTCCCTGTCCTTGACTTTTTTGATTACTCTCTCCTTGGCTTTCTTCTTCTCCACTACTTTTGCTTTCCTGTTCTGATGAACTTTGTCCACTTTGTGAGCTATCTTCTTTGGATATTTCACTTACAGATAAATTATAATTTCTACTTTCTATATTATTTAATTCATTTAATAAAGTAACTAGTTTCTTTTCTAAATATTCCACTTCTGCTAAAGTCTTTTCTTTTTCATCCCCACTATTTTCTTTACTTACAGTTGTATATAAAAAAATTCCTAAAATAGTAACTACAATAATCAAAAAAAGAAATAAAATCTTTTTATATTTTTTCAAATTTTTGTCCTCCAATTTTTCTTTTTTCTAGTATTTACATTTTTAAAATACTTTATTCTTAGTATAAAATTTTGTCTAATTTTAATACTAATATTAAGAAAAAATTTATTTTAAATAAATTAAATTTTATAATTTAGGAGCAAAAAATGCAGGCAAGTGTTAGTTTATATAGCAATAAAAAAGGGGAATTGAATAATTTTTTAAGTCGTTTTTATAATACTGATTTAGAGATTTATGACTCCTTTTCTTGGCAAAAAAAATACGCTAACCCATTAGAGTTAGCTGAAATAATTGGTATTTTTATTGATAATCTAGATAATTATAATATTACTATGTGGATTTCATTAGATAAAGATGTATTTATTTCAATTTCAGAAGATAACGCAGATGATATCATTAAATATCTTTATGAAAGATATCCTTATTAATTATGTACTATTTTTCAATTATGATAGTTACTGGTCCATCATTTAATAAACTTACTTTCATATCTGCACCAAAAATACCTTTTTCTACTTCTATTCCATATTTTCCTTTACATTCATTACAAAAATATTCATATAATTCTTCGGCTTGTTCAGGTCTTGCTGCATCTATAAATGATGGTCTATTTCCATCACTACAATTAGCATAAAGTGTAAATTGTGATACTATTAGAAGTTTTCCTCCTACCGCTTTTAAATCCAGATTCATTTTACCATTTTCATCTGTAAATACTCTTAGTTTACAAAGCTTCTTTACAAGATAATCTGCTTGCTCTTTGGTATCGCTATGAGTAACTCCTAGCAATACCAAAAAGCCTTTATCTATTTTTCCTACTGTTTTTCCATCTACATCTACTTTTGCGTTTTTTACTCTTTGAACTACAATTTTCATATTTACTCCTCTTGTTACTTTTCATATTTATTTTCTAATATGTTTCTATATCATCATTATTATTATTATTTTTTTCTTCACTTTCATCGCTATCTTCTACATTTGATTCAACTTTTACTGTTTTTTCTAAATTTTTGTTTTCTTCTTGTTCTTCTGTCTTCTCTTCCTCTTTATTATTCTCTTGGCTTTCATTTTCTTCAAATAGACTTACATTTTCATAACTTTCATCTTGTTCAGTTACATCTTCTTGTTTTGCACCACAATTTGGACAATACTTATATTCTTTATCCATTTCTACATAGCAGTTTTTACATTGTTTTTTGTCTCTTAATTCCAAACACTGACTTAGAAGATCTTCTATTTCATCACTTATAACATCTATTTTTGTGCATAACTGCTCTAATTCTTCTTTTATATTTCCTTTTGCTTCTTCATCTTCTCTTAGATGTTCTTCATAAACTTTTTTACCAATCTCTTCATATAAGTCATCTACTTGTGTTCTTAACCCACTCATTTTTAATTTTAATTTAGTTTCTTTGGCTATCTTTCCTGTTTTATCTGCTGTTATTTTATATGCCTCTGTTGCCTTTTTACCTAACTTATCAAAAAATTCCATTATCTTTCTTCCTTTCATTTTTTAATAATAGTATAACCAAAATTTGTATTATTTACTCCCATTCACACTTTTTTTCTTTTGTCATTAGTTGTCTAACAGCTTCTTCTGGTTTTAAACCATTATATATAACATTATAAACAGTTTCTGTTATTGGCATATAAATATTATTTATTTTTCCTAATTCATAAGCCACATCTATGTTATCTATACTCTCTATTACCATTCCTACTTCTTGTTTAGCTTCTTCTAGTGTTTTTCCTTGTCCTATTAATTTTCCTGCTTTTCTATTTCTACTATGTTCACTAAGACAAGTAACAATTAAATCACCAAGTCCACTTAGACCATAAAAAGTTTCTCTTCTTCCACCAAGTTTTGTTCCTAATCTTGAAATTTCTCCTAAACCTCTTGTTACTAGTGCTGCAAAACTATTATCTCCAAGACCTATTCCAGCTGCTACTCCTGCACAAAATGCCATTATATTTTTCAAAGCTCCACCTAATTCTACTCCTTTTACATCATCAGATGTATATACCCTCATTTTTTCTGACATAAATGCATCTTGAATAAGAGTTAATATTTCTTCATCATGTGATGCTATTACTAATACTGTTGGTATTGCTATTGCTACTTCTTCCGCATGGCTTGGTCCTGTTAATACTCCTATTCTTGCTGTTGGCAATTCATCTAATATTACTTCATCTAAAGTTTTTAGACTCTCTTTTTCAAATCCTTTAGAACATATTATAACTGGTTTGTTTCCTACATATTCTTTATATTTTACAAATGTTTCTCTTGTGAATTTTGATGGAGTAACATGTAATATAAAATCTGCTCCATCTACCACTTCTTTTATGTCTGTATAACATACTACGCTATCAGGAATTACCACTCCATTTAGAAACTTACATTTTCTTTCATTATTTATAAGATTTTTTTCCTCCTCATTAAATGACCATATTTTTACATTATGTCCAACACTTGCTAAATGAGTAGCTAATGCTGCTCCCCAACTTCCGCTTCCTATAATTGCTACATTACTCATCTTCTTCTATCTCCTTTGTTTAATATATGCTATAATTCCTACTACTATTATCACAACAAGTATAATCATTAATACTTTTGTTACAAATGGTATAAATTCTGTATCTGGTTGTTTTACTGTATTTTTTTCATAATTATATTCTACCTTACATACACCATTACTTATTTTAAAATTATCAATATGAACAATATCATCTTTATTCATATTTTTCACTCTATATTTCATATTCATTTTATTATAATTTGAAAGAATATCAAATTCATATTTACCTTTTTCATTTTCTTGTAAAAGAATTTGGATATATTTTACTCCACCTTCTTCATATAATTCATCACTTATACTTTCTTTATCAACTCTTATACTTGGTATATCATTACTTTTTAGAGTTTCTACTCCTGTATATTCTATATTAAGACCATCTTCTTCTATTGCAAATAAAATATAATCTTTTGGAAGTAACAAATATAAATCAAAATCCTCGCTTACATCTGATGCTTTAAATTCTAACGTATAAGTTTTTTCATATGCATAGCTATAATTAAATAATATTACTCCTATTATCATTACAAAAACACTAAATATTGTAATCATTCTTTTCATTTGTTTTCTCTCCTTTTATTTTCTTTATTTCTTAAAACTAACTTTGTTCTCTGTACCATTTAATATTCTTTTAATATTACTTCTATGATTAAATAATACTATCACAGCTAATATTACACTATATATAAAATACACGTTTCCAGATTTTCCTTCTGTTAAAACTGTGTAATGTTCGTTTATAAATAATGTAAGTATAGGGAATAAAACTGCTGCTGCACATGAACCAACTGATACCATCCTTGTTAATATCATTAATACTAAAGCAAATACCAAACAAATTAATCCAATTTGCCAATTACTTAATAATAATACTCCAAGTGATGTTGCAACTCCCTTTCCTCCTTTAAATCCAAAAAATACTGGAAAAGTATGTCCTAAAATTACTGCTACACCTGCTATTTGTACCAATAATTCTTTATTTATATCTGGTATATTTCCAAGTAATATTGCTATTCCTATTGAAACGACTCCTTTTAATATGTCACAAACAAGTGTTATAGCTGCTGCTTTTTTTCCTACAGAACGAAGCATATTTGTCGTTCCTGCATTTCCACTTCCTTTTTCTCTTACATCAAACCCTGCAAATTTCTTACTAAATATTACTGAAAAGTTTACACTACCTATACAATATGCAATTATTGCCATAATTATATATACTACCATCTTTTAAAATCCCTCCTTTTGTGCTTCTTTGTCTGATTTTTCTCTTGCGATTATTCTTATTGGCGTTCCATCTAAACCAAATTCTTTTCTTATTTGATTTACTAAATATCTCTCATAAGAAAAATGGAATAACTGTTTATTATTCACAAATATAACAAATGTTGGTGGCTTTGTTGATACTTGTGTTCCGTAATATATTCTTAATCTTCTTCCTTTATCTGAAGGTGGTTGCACTATTGCAATCGCTTCATTTATAACTTGATTTAATACAGATGTTTTTACCCTCATACTATTTTGTTCTGCAACATAATTTATAAGATCGAATAACTTACTTACTCTTTGTCCTGTTAATGCTGATATAAATATAATAGGTGCATATGACAAATATTTCAATTTTTGATATATGTCTTTTTTATACTCTTCTAATGTTCCCGTCTCTTTTTCCACAGCATCCCATTTATTAACAACTATTATTACACCTTTTCCCGCTTCATGTGCTTCCCCTGCTATTTTTGCATCTTGGTCTGTCACTCCTTCAACAGCATCTATCATCATTAAACAGACATCTGCCCTTTCTATTGCTAAAAGAGTTCTCATTATGCTGTATTTCTCTATTGTTTCTTTTATCTTACTCTTTTTTCTTACTCCTGCTGTATCTATTAAAATATATTTTCCTTTTTCATTTTCAAATTCAGAATCTATTGCATCTCTTGTCGTTCCTGCAATATCACTAACTATAGCTCTATTTTCTCCTAATATTTTATTTACTAAAGAAGATTTTCCAACATTAGGCTTTCCTATTACTGCAACTTTTATTTTATCATCATCATGTTCACTTTCATCACTTTTAGGAAACTTATCATATATTTCATCTAACACATCTCCTATTCCTATTGCATTTGTTGCTGAAATTGGGAAAGGCTCTCCTATTCCTAAATTATAAAATTCATAAATCTCCTCTTTATCTTTTTCTATATTATCTGCTTTATTACATACAAGTACAATTGGCTTTCCTGATTTTTTAAGCATTATAGCAATTTCTCTATCTGCTGCTGTTACTCCTTGTCTTATATCTGTTAAAAATATTATTACATCCGCCATCGCTATTGCTAAATTTGCTTGCTCTCTCATTTGAGAAAGTATTATATCATCTGAGTCTGGTTCTATTCCTCCTGTATCTATTAAGGTAAAGTCTCTTCCTCTCCAGTTTGTTTCAGCATAAATTCTATCTCTTGTTACTCCTGGAGTATCTTGTACTATTGAAATTCTTGAACCTGCTAAATAATTAAAAAATGTTGATTTACCTACATTTGGCTTTCCTATTATTGCTACTATTGGTTTTGACATTGTTTTTTTCCTTTCTTTCAAATATGTGTATAGTATATCATAAATTTAACCTAAATAACAAGAAAAAAGCAAAATTTTGAAATATTCAAAACTTTGCTTTCTATCATAATATATCATATATTTGTTTTAGTTATATTTTTACACATCCACCAATAACTTTTCCTTTATTTTGTTTTGGTAAAGCTGATGCTCCTCCAGATAATACAATCATATCTCCTTCTTCAACTAAACCTTCTGCTTTTAATTTTTCAATTCCAGCGTTTATCGTATCATCTATTGTAGCTTCTCCTTCACAAAGAACTGGTATTGTATTAAATATTAATGATAATTGGTTAAATGTTTTTCTATTATCTGTAACTGCAAATATTGGGCATTTTGGTGCTAATGCAGCTAATTTTACTATAGAATCACCTTTATGAGTATATGCAACTATTGCATCTGCTTGTATTTGCTCTGCAGTTATACAAGTTGTATATGCTAAAGCATGTTCTACATCTTTCTTCTCATGGTCAAAGTTTCTCTTATAGAATCTCTTCCAATATTTTATTGAACCTTCTACTGCTTTTGAAATCTTAGACATAGCTCTTATACATTCTACTGGATATTTACCCATAGCACATTCACCTGATAACATGATATCACTAGTAACATCATATACAGCATTTGCTACGTCACTAACTTCTGCACGTGTTGGTCTTGGATTTGTTGTCATTGATTCTAACATTTGTGTTGCTGTAACTACTGGTTTACCAACTTTATTACATTTCTTAATCATTCTTTTTTGATATACTGGTACCATTTCCATTGGAACTTCTACACCCATATCTCCACGTGCTACCATTATTCCATCAGATACTTCTAGTATTTCGTCAAAATTATCAATACCTTCTTGACATTCTATTTTAGAGATTATTCTTATTTTCTCTCCACCGTTTTCATCTAGAAGTTTTCTCATCTCTCTTATGTCATCTGCTCTTCTTACAAATGATGCTGCGATGTAATCAAATCCACCTTTTGCCCCTGCAATTAAGTCATCTCTATCTTTTTCTGATATGAATGGCAATTCAAGACTTACTCCAGGTATGTTTACTGTTTTTCTACTTCCTAATCTTCCTGTATTTAAAGCTTTACAAATAATATCTTTATCTTTTATTTCTGTAACTTCAAACTCTAATGCACCGTCATCTACTAATATTCTTGAACCTACTTTTACATCTTTATATATTTCTTTATAAGTAAGTGTTGTTTTTTCATTATTTCCGATTATATCTTCATTATAGAATGTAAATGTTTGTCCTTCATTAACTACTACTTTTTCATCTCTTGACTCTAATATACCTGTTCTTATTTCTGGTCCTTTTGTATCTAACATTAATGCTACAGGTCTATTTAATTTTTCTCTAACTCTCTTTATTGTTTCTATTTTTTCTTTATTTTCTTCATATCCTCCATGAGAGAAATTAATTCTTGTTACATTTAAACCTGCATTCATTAAATTTGTTAACATTTCTTCACTTTCACTTGCTGGTCCTATTGTTCCAATAATCTTTGTTTTTCTAAATACTTTCTTCATTCTAACTTCCTCCTATACATTTTTCACACCAAATTGTATTATAACATAGTTTCGACAAAATTCAAGTATTTTTTACATTTTTTTGGAATTATATTATCTTAATATATTATATTCTCGTAGATTTATTTTGTTTTCTTTTATATTATTTCCATTTTTGTAAAATATATACATTAAAATAGACCTTGATAACTATATAATATATAGTTTATCAAAGTCTATTAGTTTTATTCTAACTCTATTATTGCATGTAAATGTTTCTCATCTTCACTTTGTATTACTACAATATTTTTATTATCTTTTTTAGTATACTTGCAAATAACAGTATCTCCTAATTTTATTTCTTTTTTATACATAATTCTAACATTATCAAAAGGTCTATCATTATTATATACATCTTCTGGTAAAGCTTCATAAGCTAAATCCAAGAAATATAAATTATGCATATGTTTATTTATATCAATGTCTTTTCTAATCACTGTATATTTAATACTTGAAATGAACTCTTCTGGTATTTGTAGCCTGTCCAAATTTTCCCCTGGAAATACTTCTTTTTCTTCTACATTATAGCTACTAATTACTTCTTCAGTTATTTTAGACATTTTTCCTTCTTCTATGTTAACTAAAGTCCATTTAGAAGTCGCTATTGCACAAAGATTTTTATTTTCATCATAAATTTCATAATCACGATATGTAAAAAATCTATTTCCAACTCTTGCCCAAGTATGTACTTCTAAAGTTTGCCCATATTTAGGTCTATTTAAAACTTTAAGTTTCCAATCTAACAAAATCCATGTTAATTTCTTTATAGGTATATCATTTGAACCATATCCTGCAACATCTGAATGATAAGAGCCAATATTTTCTAGCATTCTAAGTATTGCAATATTTTTAATTTTATTATCTTTTCCTATATCTGCTAATCCCATTTTAAATTTCTCTTTGAAAGTCATTTTGCTACCTCTTTTCTTATAGATGTGTCCCAGATGCGAAATTTTATGCGCATAGGAAACGTCCCTAATGCGACATGACATTAATATCCTGGTTTTTTCAATAATTTGAACATGTTCTTTTTATACTCTTCCACTCCTGGTTGGTCAAATGGATTTATTCCTAATATACTTCCTGACATAGCACATGCCTTTTCAAAGAAATACATCACTTCTCCTAAATTTTCTTCATCAAGCTTGTTCATCTTAACTAAAATATTAGGGACCTCTCCTGACACATGTGCTTGTACTGTTGCCTCCATTGCTTTTTTATTTACAAAATCTAATGTTTTTCCTGCCAAGTAATTTAATCCATCTAAGTTATCGTCATCTGGATTTATAGTAATATCTGATTTTGGTTCTTCAACATATACCACTGTTTCAAATAAATTTCTTCTTCCTTGTTGTATATATTGTCCCATTGAATGTAAGTCTGTTGTATTATCAACACCAGCAGGGAATATTCCTTTATTATCTTTTCCTTCACTTTCTCCAAATAATTGTTTCCACCATTCTGTAAAATAGTGCATTTTAGGCTCATAATTTACTAATATTTCTGTAGTTTTATCTTGCTTATATAATATATTTCTAGCTACTGCATATTGGTAACATTCATTATATTTTAAGTTTGGATCATTATATCTATCTTGTGCAATTTTTGCACCTTCCATTAATTTTGTTATATCAATTCCTGCTACCGCTATTGGAAGTAATCCTACTGCTGTCAATACTGAATATCTTCCACCTACATTGTCTGGAACTACGAATTCCTCATATCCTTCTTTGTCAGCAAGTGTTTTTAAAGCCCCTCTTTCTTTATCTGTTGTTGCATAAATTCTACTTCTTGCTTCATCTATTCCATATTTATTTTCTAGTATTTCTCTAAATATTCTAAATGCAATTGCAGGTTCTGTTGTAGTTCCTGATTTTGATATTACATTTATAGAAAAATCTTTATTTTCTACATATTCTATTAATTCATTCATATAATTAGGGCTTAGGTTATTTCCTACATATAATATTTGTGGATATTTTCTTTGTCTTGCTGGAAGTAAATTATTAAATGTACTTGTTAATGCTTCTATTACAGCTCTTGCTCCTAAATACGAACCACCTATTCCTATTACTAATAATACATCAGATTCTTTTTTTATTTTCTTTGCTGCCTTTTTTATTCTTTTAAATTCTTCTTTATCATAATTTGTTGGAAGTTCAAGCCATCCCACAAAATCCTTTTCATCGTTTGCTCTTCTATGTAAATCTTTATGAATATTTTCTACTTGCTCCTTATATTCCATTATACTTTTCATTGTTATTCCACTATTTTTTAAATTTAAACTTATATCTGCCATATACTTACACCTCTACTTTCTCTAAAATTTCCAGTTACATTATATACAAGTAATTTATATAATTCAAGTTTTTAACTAAAGTTATTAAAGTTTTTTGAAGCAAAAAAGGGACGGGCTTTTTTTGTCTCAAGTTCACGTTTCTTTTCAAGATGAGACAAAATTTTCCCGTCCCCTTATTGTATCACTTCATGCATCACTGTTGCTAAATATTTCATACTTGTTAGACATTGTTCTAATGTATTTCCTGTTGCTCCAACTTCTATTATACTTGCATATTTTCCTGTATGTTGATTATATCTTGATTTAGTTAACATCATTGTCTTAAATAAACCTGGATACATTTCATTTGCTTTCTGCTGTACTTTTATTGCAAATTTTAAGTTTTCTTTCCAATTTGGATGCCATAAACCTCCTGCATCTGTTCCTATTACAAACATTAACTGAGCGGCTTCTTCATCACCTATTTTTACAGTTGGTGCATAATCACTCCTAGAACCTATCGCATCTCTATGTACATCTATTATTATATCGCTAGGTGTTGTTTGTAATATATTCTCCACTGTTTTTAATGAACGTGTGTAAGAACCATTATATGCCGGATAATCATGATAATCTGTATTATGTACTACATTATAATTATATTGTTTTAAATATGTTTCTAGTTCTGTTCCAACTCTTGTTACTGTAAAGTTTAAATCTGTTGTTCTAAAATTTCCTGTTGGTGTATATGGATATTTTTCACTTGAAGTATAACTTTCACAACTATGAGTATGAAATAATATTATATTCTTATTATCAATTGTAAGGTCATCTGTGTTAAACATATCTTCTGTTATTTGATAGTCTGTTTCATTTTTTATTTTCACACTTCCTATACTTGTATTACTTCCATCACTTATAGGATTTGGAGTTATTACTTCTGTTTGAACTCCTGCATTTGCCACAACATTTTTTTCATCATTTTCACTACCACCATCTTGCACATCTTCTTCATTATTCTCATCTGATTTTTCTATAGTCTTACTTTTTTCAATATTTTCCATTCCTTTAATAGAACTAATCTGAGTTCCAAGCATCATTTGTAACATACTTTCATCTTGAATTTCATCATCTTCTTTTGCTATATTTTTGTATTCATCATTCACATTTGAGATTACAGGAATTGTTTGGTCTAATGCATATAACATACTATTTCCTTCGAGGAAATTTATTTCTTTTCCTAATTTTTGAATTATATTATTGTCACTACTATTATTTTCGTTATTTTTGCCTAGTCCTTTACTCACAAAAAAAATTACTAATCCAGTCAATATAATTCCTAATAAATATTTTAATATATCTTTCATCTTTAATACTGCAACATTAAACATATTTCTCTCCTTATCTTACGTTATCATATTTATATATATTCAGACATTTAAAAAATATGTTTAAACCAAAAAAAATTCGGTAATAATACCGAATTTTTTATTTCTTCTACACTTTTCTCCAGAACCAATCCAAGCTATTGTCAAGACTCTTCTTTCCTAAAGCTTTTGTCTCTATATCATCTACCCATAAATATGAGAAGAATGAAATAAATACAAATATAAAGTCTATAACAATACATCTTGATAATGTCGTTATCATATATCTATATTCTTCAGATAAAGTAGCGACTTGTGCTACATGCATAACTAGTACTACAAGATATGCAAACAATAAAACTGCTGCTATCATACTTTTTTTAACCTCTTGAGCTAAAAATATTAATAATACAGTTGCTGCAAGCATTAATAATAATGTTAGTGGGTTTGATATATCGAATATAAACATTTTCTCCCCTCCGTTTTCTTTAGTTTATTTATTTTAATATAACATTAAAAATTACATTAATCAACATTTTTACATTATTTTTATATTACATTTTGGTTACAAAGGTTTACTTTAATTTTTTTTCTATTAAGTTTGCTATTTCTTGTGCTTTTTTAGTTATATATTCTTGGTCTTCTCCTTCTATCATAACCCTTACTAATGGTTCTGTTCCTGAGGCCCTGATTAATACTCTTCCATTTCCCGCAAATTCTTTTTCTAATTTTTCTATTGCTTCTTTTATTTCTTCATCCTTATCATAATCATATTTTTTATTAGCATTTACTTTTGCATTTATTAATATTTGTGGATATAATTTTACAATGCTTGCAAGTTCTGAAGCTTTCTTTCCTTCTTCTAATATTGATTTTATTAACATTAGAGAAGTTAATATTCCATCTCCTGTTGGATTATAATCAAGTAAAATTACATGTCCTGATTGTTCTCCACCTAAATTAAATCCATCTTTTAACATTTCTTCTAGAACATATCTGTCTCCAACTTTTGTTTGTAATAATTCCATTCCATTATCTCTTGCATATTTATTTAATCCCAAATTACTCATTACTGTTGCAACTATTGTATCTTTATTTAATTTTCCCTTTTTTCTCAAATTTTGAGATATTATTGCAAGTAATCTATCTCCATCGATTTCATTACCTTTTTCATCAACAGCTAAACATCTATCTCCATCTCCATCATATGCAACACCTAAAGATAATCCATTTTCTACCACATATTTTTTTAATCCATCTAAATGTGTTGAACCACAGTTGTCATTAATATTTATTCCATTTGGATGATTATTTATTATTTTATATTTTATACCTAATACTTTAAATACTTTTTCAGCAACAACTGATGTTGCTCCATTTGCTGTATCCAATGCAACTACAAAATCATCTCTATTATATTTTGCAATCTCGTCATCGAAATTTTTTCTAAAGAAGTATACATATTCATCTAATAAATCTAAAGCGTATTCTGAAACTCCTATTTTATCATTAACAGCTTTTAATTCATCTAATTTTCCTGATTCCATTACTTCTTCTATTTCTTCTTCTAAACTATCTGGTATTTTCATTCCTTTATTACTAAAATATTTTATTCCATTAAATTCATAAGTATTATGTGAAGCTGAAATTACAACACTTGCATCTGCATTCAATTTTCTTGTTAAATATGCTACTGCTGGTGTTGGAATTACTCCTAATAATTTAACATTTGCTCCATAACTTAAGAATCCTGCAACCATTGCGCTTTCTATTAATGTTCCAGAAATACGTGTATCTCTACCGATTAGAATTACAGGTGTATGGTCTGAATGTTTTGATAACACATATGCTCCTGCTTTTGCTACTTTATAAACTAATTCTGGTGTTAATTCAGTATTTGCTATTCTTCTAATACCATCTGTTCCAAAATATTTTCTCATAAAATTACTTCCTTCCCATAAATATTATTTTTTCTTATTCTTTAGCATACCTTTTATCTTTTCTAAAGCATCATCTTTTGCAATCATAATTTTTTCTTTGAAATCTAATTTCATCATATGTGGCACATCTATATCTATTCTTTTGTTATGAATTACTAAGTTTGGATTTGTCGTTGTTAGTTCTTCTAGTTTTTTTTCTCCTATTAATGAATTTAGTTCTGATAATATTTGTGGTATTTTAGGATATATTGTATTTTGTCTATGTACATCTGAACCAAGTAAATGTATCATGTTTCCTTCAAAAAACTTTTTAACTATCATTTGTGCTTTCTGCCCATACTGCCCTATTATACTTCCATAATTTGCTTGCATTAATACACCTTTTTCTACCAAATCGTATACAAGCTCCGGTTCTCTTTGAACAAAACTATATCTTTCTGGATGCGCTAATATTGGAACTAACTTATATTGTTGCATTTCATATATTACATCATATAAATTAAGTGGTTCTGCATTTAATGGTAATTCGAATAATACATAACTTGTGTCATTTATTGTTGACGCTTTTCTTTCTTCTAGTAATTTTATTATATTTTCTGACATGTATATTTCATTTCCTAAGAATAGATTTATCTCTACATTTTTTGCTTGTAAGTTTTCATATATTGCTTTTACCCAAACTTCTCTTTCTGGTACATTTGTTTCATAATATCCTTCCATATAATGTGATGTTGAAACTATTGCATCAAACCCTACATTTTTTGCTTCTCTAATAAGATTAAATGTTTCATCTATACTTCTTGATCCATCATCTATATTTGGTAATATATGTGAATGTATGTCTATCATTTTTTTCTCCTTTTGTCTACTACTTTAATTTTTTCTTTTCTTCGTCTAAATATTGGTTCATTTGGCTTAATATTTCTGCTGTCTTTTCTAAAGATATCTTTTCTGCATTTTCTATTTGTATATTTCTTTTCAGTGCTTTTGGCATTTCCAATTCTTTATCTTCTTCTGTTATATTCTTTTCTATTTTTTCATCTTCATTTACTATTCGCTCTTCTACAGTTTTCTTTTTGTTTTCCTCAAATGTATGTTCCTTTTTTTCTATCATGCTAGAAGCTCTATCATACATTTCTTTGCTAGCACGTCTTGCTGCTCTGGTTTTTGGTTTTGTTTCTGCAAGTGCAGTAGATCCATAATAATATGATTGTTCATATTTTTTAGCATCTACTGGAACCTTGTTTACAATTATTCCTGCTATTTTTCCACCTACATTTTTGATATTTTTTATTACTCTTTTTAAATCTTCTTTTTTAGTTTCTTTGCTTGCTGTTACTATTACTGTCGAATCTACTATTCTTGTTAATATTAAAGAATCTGTTACTAATTGACTTGGTGTTCCATCAAAAATTATTATATCACATAAACTTTTTAATTTTTCCATTAAATCTGTCATTTGCTCAGAAATTAATAACTCTGATGGGTTTGGTGGAACATTTCCAGCAGATATTACATATAAATTTTCTATTTCTGTTTCTTGTATATAATCAGCTAGATCATTTGAAGCTTCCTTTTCATCCCAATTTACTCCTGATAGATAATTTGAAAGTCCAGGTCTTGGTGATACTCCAAATATTGAATATACCCTTCCTTTTCTCATATCAGCATCAATTAACACTACTTTTTTTCCAGCTTGTGCAAATGTTACTGCTAAATTTGATGCTACCCATGACTTTCCTTCTCCTGGTAAAGTAGATGTTATTAATATACTTTTTAATTTTCCTTTTGTTGTCATAAATTGTATATTTGTTCTTAATGTTCTAAAAACTTCTGAAATAGGAGATTTTGGATCTAATTCTGTAACCAATTCTTTTTTCATTATCTTTTTCCTCCTTTTCTCTTTTGTATCGCATTCTCATATAGTGGAATTGAAGCTAATACTGGTAATTTAAATTCTTTTTCTATATCTTCTGCTGTTTTTACAGTTGTATCTAACATATTAGCAACTAATACATATATTACTGCCACAACTAAACCAATAAAAGCAAATATTATTACATCTTTTTCATGATTTATATTTGAAGGTGTATTTTCTGGCTCTGCTTCATCTACTACATGAACATTATTTATATTATAGATTTCAGCAACTTTTTCCGTAAATACTTTTGCTATTTCATTTGCTATATTTGCAGAATTTTCTGCGTTGTTTGTTGTTACTGATATTTCTATTACTTCAGTATCTTCTACTGAACTTACTTTTACATTATTTCTTAAACTTTCCCATGATATATCCATACCAAGATTTGATATAACTTGACTTAATACATCTTTACTTCTAACTAACACACTATATGTTGAAACTAATTTAGAGTTTAGTGTTATATCTGTTGTTGTGATTGAATTTGTTGTTTCTCCCCCAGAGCTTTCTGAACCTGCTAATAACAATGTTGTTGATGAACTATACATAGGTGTTGTAAAACCTACTGTATATATTACTCCTAATACTATAAATATTAATACAATTAATATTATTTGTACTTTTTTACTCCAAAAAATATTAAATAATTGTTTTAAATCTAATTCTTCCATTTTTCCTCCCCTATCTTTTGTATTTTACACTTTTATAGTATACATTTAACTTCATTTTTTTGCAATATTTTTAACAAAAAAAATCAAGATATTAAAACTAATATCTTGATAAAATTTTTTCTTACATTAGTATTTTACATGCAAACTACCAAATTTCTTTTATATAATTTTCAGTATTCCAAATAGCATATAACGGTATATTTAAAACTTTATTATCAAATTTTATATTTAACAAAGAATATCTTATAGCAAATTTAGGATCATATTCTTTCATATATACTTTAAGACTTTGAGCTTTAACATTGATTCCTGCTTTTGCTTCAACAGGTATTATTAAATTCTTATATGAAAACACAAAATCTATTTCACTTTGAAATTCGTTTGACCAATAATAAATTGTATTCACTTTTTTGATATTTCCTAATTCTTGAAGCACAAACTGTTCTGTAAGTAAACCATTGAACTCGTTATATATCGAATCTTTTTCTATTATAGTTTCATAAGGTAGCTCACAAAGAACTCTTAGTAAACCAATATCAAGTAAATATATTTTGAATGCTTTTAAATCTTCATACGCTTTCAAAGGTTGCTTATTTCCACATTTTACTCTGTTTACAACTCTTATCAGACCTGTATCTTTTAACCAATTAATAGCATTCTCGTACTCTCTTGCTCTTGCACCATTTCTTACGACACCATATATAAATTTTCTGTTTTCTTTTGCCAATTGCGATGGTATACTATTCCAAACATATTGTATTTTTGTTGCTGTACTATTATCTGTGTGTTTTGAAAAATCTCTTTCATATGCTTCTAAAATACCTTTTTGAGTCTTCTCCACCAGTTCAAAATCTTTCTCTTCAATCCATGTTTTAACTGCTCTTGGCATTCCACCTATAACAAAATATTTTTTTAAATAATCTTTTAATTTATCTGTTATTAAATCCGGTAATTGTTCTAAGTTATTTTTCTTTATTATATCAATTAAAATCTTCTCATCATTTGCAATCAAAAATTCTTCAAAATCTAATGGTTGTAATTCTAGAAACTCTACTTTTCCAACCGGAAATGAAACTTGGTCATGTAAAAATACTCCAAGTAAACTTCCTGCACAACATATTGCATATTCTGGTGTTTCTTCTGCAAAATATTTTAAAGATGTAAGTGCTCTTGGCAACTCTTGAATCTCATCAAATATAATTAACGTTTTTTCAGGTTCAATTTTCTTATGATTAAGCGCTGATAAGTATTCTATAATTCTACTAGGTTCTATATTCCCTTCAAATAAGTCTGCTATATTTCCTGCATTTTCGAAATTTATATACAAAACATCTTCAAAACATTCTTTTCCAAATTCTTGCAAAATCCATGTTTTACCAACTTGTCTTGCTCCTTTTAAAATAAGTGGCAGTCTATCTTTTTTATTTTTCCATTCTTTTAATTCGGTTATAATTTTTCTATACATCATATCAGCTCCTTTTATTAATCTATACTTAAGTCACATTTTCTTGATCAATATCTGTATGTCTAATCACATTTTCTTGACCAATATATTTATATTATATCACATTTTCTTGACCATATGCAAATTTTTTCAAACTTCACCTTCAATTCGTAATTTTAAAAAACATGTTAACATACAAGTATTAAAAAGCAACATTTTTTACTTATAAGTATTTAAACTTATTAGTACTATAAATTTGCTTTAAGATTTCAAATTATGAATTTAAGTATAATTTATTTATTCTTATCTTATTCATTAATAATCTAACTAGCTCATTAAAATTTGATATAACTATTTTTATTAATACTATTTTTTAGACTTTATAATTTAGATTTTAAATTTTTGATAAAAAAATATTCATCCTCTAGCTATATGATAAGAAAAATATCATCAAACGCATAATTATTTTAAATTCGCCATTTATATTCCACTTTCCAAAAGAAGTAGTTTTTGGTTCTAATCTCCATTGTTATAAACAATCAAACTTTTTATATTGACATTGACAACTTACTTATTCATATTTCTTACAAAGAATTATTCTCATCTTTTCTGCTTTATCTTGAATTACTTTTATAATATAAATAATATTATATATTACACTTTTTGTAATTTTAATTTTTCTAATTCCTCTTTGCTTATTTTTGTAACTTCTATTATATCTTCATCTTTCATATTTTTATTTAACAAATTTTTTGCTATTTCTATTGTTTTCTGTACAATTCCCTGGTTAATTCCTTGACTGATTCCTTGTTTAATTCCTTGTTTAACTCCTTGACTAATTCCTTCATTTACGCCATCTTCTTTACCTTTTTTATAATTATCTTTTAAAAATTTTATAAATGTGTTTTCAAAATTTTCCATAGTTTTCTCTTCTCCTTCCATTATTATTTTTTCATATTTTATTTTTCCTTTTTCTCCTAAGTATTTTTCTATTTTCCCTGAATATTTTAAGATTAAATATAAACATTTTACTTCCTTTTTATTTAATTTCGTTTTTTCCAGTTCTTTTGTTATTTCTATAATTTCTTCTTCTGTTTTTATTTTCTCAAATGCCATTGCTAGTGATATTCCTGTTTTATCTGCTAATAGTTCTTTTATTGTATAATTATTTGCATCTACTAAATTATATTTTGGATATTCTAGCTCTGGAAATCCATAATACTCATCTTTCTCCTGCGTTATTGTTAACGATGCATTCCATTTTTTCTTTGCTGTACTTAATACTGTCGGATATATTATTGGATATTTTCTTATTACTTTTTCTCCTAGTTCTCGACTATTTATTATAGCTAAGCAATATTCTGTTATTCTTTCTGGTTCTTTATAATCTACTGTACTTTGATGTTCTACTAATATAAATTCTTCCTTTCCTTTTATCTTATATATTATATCTGATTCTCTTACTTTAAATCCTAAACTTGTATTAAATTTTCTATTATATTTTTCTATTTCTTCTTTTTTTATTTTATATCCCATATATTTTTCCATGAAATGGGCAAATTCCTCTTTATCATCTAATAATTCTTTAAAAACTTTATCATGATATTGGTGTTTGCCAGTATTTTTATTTTTTAACCCTTCTTTTTCTTTATCTTTTATTTCTAATTCATATTTTTCACTTACATCTGATATAAAATTTGGTACTTCATTAATAAATGAATATTTAAAATATTCTCTTAGTGTAAATATAAATTTTATCACTATCATTTCTCCTTTCATTATAATTTGTTTTACTTGTTAAGTCAATTTACGTTTTCAGTAAACTCACCCTCTTTTTTCTGTTTTTCTTACTTTTTCTTTGGATTTTTACTTTTTTCTTGTTTTTTCTATAACTTTTATTTTTCTTTTTTGGAAATATTAGATAAAAAATTTGAATAAAAATAAAAAAATACAATAAAGTACGTAAATACTATTATTATATTTTAACATACAAATTAAAAAAAGTTTGTCGAAACTTGTCGGCAAACTTTTTTTATATATAAAATTTTTCCTTTTGATTATTTATTTGAGATAATATTTTAGTTGGATTATATTCTATGATATTTAATATACAATTTATTTTCATTAGATGATGTAACATCATACTAATTAATATTGGATAATTATATTTCTTTATGTCATGGTAAGTTGTTTATATTGTTTTTTCTGCACTATTCCATTCTATATTTTTTCATCAATACTTTTATCAATTTTTTTCAACACTTCTTTTATCCCATATCCTTCTTTTGCTTTAAAAATTTCTAAATTAATCGTACTCATTACAATATCCAAAAATATTGTCAAATATTATTCAACGTTTTTCGACATAATTCTAGGTATTTTTACAAAACATATAAAAAGCTATATAAAACTTTACTTTAATATAGCTTTTCTATAATATTATTTAATTTTCCATTTTTTCAATAACATCTGCAATCCTTTTACTTGCAAAACCATCTCCGTATGGGTTTGATGCTTTACTCATTTTTTCATATTCATCTTTATTGTCTAATAAGATTTTTATATTATTATATATATTTTCTTCTTTCGTTCCTATTAATTTTAACGTTCCTGCATCTATTCCCTCTGGTCTTTCAGTTGTATCTCTTAAAACTAGAACTGGTTTTCCTAAAGATGGTGCTTCTTCTTGTATACCTCCACTATCTGTTAATATTAAATAGGATTTAGCTAAAAAATTGTGAAAATCTAGTACCTCTAATGGTTCTATTAATTTTATCTTTTCGTTTCCTGCAAAAATTTTGCTTGCAATTTCTCTAATTATAGGATTTTTATGTACAGGATAAACTATTTTTATATCATTATATTCTTTTGATATTCTATTTACGGCATTAAATATATGTTCTAATGGCTTACCCAAATTTTCTCTTCTATGTGCAGTAAGCATTATTAATCTATCATTTCCAACCCAATCAAATATTTCATTATAATAATCTTTTTTTACAGTAGTTTTTAATGCATCTATTGCTGTATTGCCTGTTACATATATGCTATTTTCATCTTTTCCTTCATTTAATAAATTCTGTTTTGCTTTTTCTGTTGGTGCAAAATGATATTTAGCAATAATTCCTGTTGCTTGTCTATTAAACTCTTCTGGATAAGGAGAATATAAATTATATGTTCGTAATCCTGCTTCTACATGTCCTACTGGTATTTGCATATAAAATGCACACAATGAAGTTACAAACGTTGTTGTTGTATCTCCATGCACTAAAATAATGTCTGGTTTTTCTTTTTCTAAAACTGGTTTTATTTTTGATATAATATTGGTTGTTATATCAAATAAAGTTTGTTTATCTTTCATTATTTCTAAATTATAATCAGGAACAACTTCAAAACATTCTAATACTTGTTGTAACATTTCTTTATGTTGCCCTGTTACACATACTTTGACATCTATATAATTTCTTGTTTTTAACTCTTTTACTAATGGACACATCTTTATTGCTTCTGGTCTTGTTCCGAATACTAACATTACTTTCTTCATTATTGTAAACTCCTTTTCTAAATGTTTTATTTATAATTTATATATTCCTTCACCATTTTCTATTATATTCTTAGTATCTAATATTATTTTATCTTTAATTTCATTCACATTTTCTTTTAATTGATTATGAGCATTCATAATTACAATAACATCTAATTTTGATATGAATTCATTAAAATTAAGATATTGATTTTCTACTATCTTCTTTGTTACATATGGATCAAATATTTTAAATTTTTCTTTTTCCTCTTTATTCAATTTTTCTAATAATTGTAATGTTGGACTTTCTCTTATATCATCTACATTATCTTTATATGTAAGTCCATAAATTCCAACTTTAGATAAATCAGTAATATTATTTTCTTTTAGTATCGTTCTTAATCTTTCTAACACAAATTGTGGTTGTCCATCATTAACTTCTCTTGCTGCTTTTATTACATTTACTATATCCGGATAATCACCAACTAAAAACCATGGGTCTACTGATATACAATGCCCTCCTACTCCTGGTCCTGGTTGTAATATATTTACTCTTGGATGCTTGTTGGCTATTCTTATTACTTCATATACATCCATATTTTCTTTTCTACATATTCTAGAAAGTTCATTTGCAAAAGCTATATTCATATCCCTAAATGTATTTTCAATTACTTTTGTCATCTCTGCTGTTTTTATATCCGTTACTACTATATCTCCTTTACAAAATGAAGAATATAGTTTTTTAATTTTTTCACCTATTTCTCTTTCATCTGCTCCTATTGTTCTTGAATTGTTTTCTAATTCATAAATCATATTCCCTGGTATAATTCTTTCAGGTGCATGAACCAAATGAACATCTTTTCCTATTTCAAAGCCTTTTTCTTTTATTAATGGTCTTACAAATTTATCAATTGTACCTGGTGATATTGTTGATTCTATTACAATTATTGCACCTTCATTACATACATCTAATACTGATTCAACTGCTGATACAACATATTTTGGATCTATTTTTTTATCCTCTTTTTCATAAGGTGTTGGTACTGATACTATATAAATATCTTCTTTTTGATATTCTGTTGTGAATTTTATGTTTGATTTTAATGCATTTTTAAATAAATTATCTAACCCTTTTTCCTCAAATGTTGTCTTTCCTTCATTCAATGTATGTACTAATTCTTTATTATAATCTGTTCCTACTACTTCTACTCCATGTGTTGCAAACATTAAGGCTGTTGGTAATCCTATATATCCTAATCCTATTACATTAATTTTCATGTTTTATTTCCCTCCAAATATATTACTTTTTACTTTATATATATGCTATAATCATTTATGTTTATATTTTCTTTTATAACTTTACCAGGTATTCCAGCAACTAGACTTCTTGGTGGGATATCTCTTGTTACTACAGAATTTGCACCTATAAAGCTTCCTTCTCCTATAGTTATTCCTCCAAGTATTTTAGCTCCGGTTGCAATATAACATCTATTCTTTATTATAGGAACTGATTCATTTGCTTTGTTACCTCCTATTGTTACACCACTTCCTATAATGCAATTATCTCCTATAACGCAATTTGAATGCAATACAGTTGCTATTCCTCCATATCCCAATCTGGTTTCTTTTCCTATTGTACAACTCGACGGTATGTGTGAATTAAAAAATAAAAATATTAATCCATGTATGATATTAGGAATTAATGGCATTTTTTTCTTGTAACACCAATTTCCTATCCTATATAATTTTATAGCGTTCATTGCATATTTACCTTCCTTTCCTTTCCTATTTTTTTATAAAACACAATGTATGAAATAATTCCATATATCATATATGAAATCAAGTATGTTAACGCATAGCCTATTATTGAATATCGTAAAAAAATATAAAACAATATCAAAAATATGATTGACCAAATTGCATTTAATTTAAATGATAGCCATACCTCACCAACAGCTTGATAAACTGCTCCAAATTGTGTCTGTACTGTCATAAAAATTGATGTTATCATAATTATTATAAAGGCGCTTCCTGCGTCTTTATATCCATCCCCATAGATTCCTAATATAAATTGATTTAAAATTACTAACATAATGGAAATTACTATTGAAAAAAGTGCAGAAAATTGAATCATTTTATATACTACTTTTTTAAATTCTTCTATTTTTCCATTATCATATAATTGAGTATATATTGGTTTTACTTGTCCTAATTGTTGTGGTAAATAATTAATTATTGTTAACCATTGTATGCAAATTGAAAAGGCTGCATATTGTTCATATCCACAAGTACGTGTGAATGTCACATTTGTAAACCAAAGAAGTGGCATGATAAATATACTTGATAAGAAAGCAGGTATTGTAAAATTTTTTATAGCCTCCTTTACTTCCGGATGATTAAATTGACATTTCAATTTTATTTTTCTTTCTTGTATTATCTTTCTTCCAATAATAAACATCGTCATTAAACTCATAATTTGCAGTATTAACAAAGAGATTATTGCCCCCATTAATCCAAAAAACTTTGTAATTATGCAACCAGTTATTAGAGTAACAATATGACTAACTATTTGAGATATAGCTAGACTTTTGAATTTTTCAAACCCTTGTAACATACTTTGCCATATTAATGCTAATGAAGCAAAAAAGATAACAAACGCTGTTATTTTAAGATATACAGAAATGTCAAAAGCCGGATTCAATATTTCAGATAATTTGCCAGAAAAAACAAATATAAATATAGAGACAAAAGCAGATAATATTATATTGATTACCAAAAGTGATTTTATTAATATGCCTGCTAAAGTTTTGTCTTTATCTCTATATAATGCTACATATCTCGTTAATGTTACACCTAATCCTGCACTAGCAAATAGCAAAAAAGTTTGTACCGTATTATTTATTAAAGAATATGCTCCATAACTTTGTTCATCGATTAATCTAGCTATAATCATATTTATTAATAATAATATTCCTTTTGCTACCGCCATTCCTCCTATTCCAAACGTAATAGCTTTTAATATTCTTCTTATTAATTCTGACTCCATTTTTTTTCTTATATAATTAAACATTTTTTTCTCCTTGTTGCTTAATTAATTCTATTTCTTTTTTTATTGTATTTTTATATGAGAATCTTTCAGGCTTATCCTTTTCTGGTAATAAATTTTTTATTGTTTTTTCTAAATCTATTCTTGAAATATCATTTTTTATAAATCTTACATTTTTCAAACCACCTAATACTTTTTGGCACACAAAAATATCTGATGTTATTAATGGTATTCCGTAAGTTGCCATTTCGCACATCATAACTCCTTGAGCATCTGCTTTAGTTGGCATTAACGCAAACCTTGATTTATCTAGATACTCTGTTATTTCTTTATGATTAAGATATTTAGATTCAAATATTAAATTAGGAGGTAACTTATGATGCTTAAAAAATTCTCCTTTTCCAACAACTAGAAATTTATATTTTGGATATTTTATAGCTAAATTATATACTAAGTCTACGCAATACTTTGATTTGTCTAGCATATTTCTTATAGTTATGAAATCATATATTTTGGGTTTGCCAATATTATATGTATTTTTCAAAAACTCATTTCCCAAACTATTATATATTATATTTGATTTAGCTTTATATTCATTTTCTGGTATTTTGATGTTTTTCTTAAATTCTTCATACATCCATTCACTCACAAATATATATATAGATTTTGATAAATATTTCTTTAAAAATTTTGTTAAGTATAACAATTTAAATCTGTCATATAAATATCTTACGTTTTCCTTTAGTATATTCTTTTTTTTCACGAAATCATAAGGCTTAGGATATATTTCATTTGTTTTTAGCACTTCATGTCCATGAAAGAAAAAGAAAATTTTTCTAATTTTTTTGTTGTTTCGATTTATAAACTTACAATGATTTTTTATATTAGGTGCATGTGATATAATAATATTATATTCACTTATATTATGTTCTTTATAAAATTCTTTTTCTGAATAAACATTTATTTTATCTAAGTTATATTTTCCATTTTTTAATGCAAAAGATATAACATCCACAATTATTCCAGCTTTTATATACTCTAAATTTCTCGTATGAATAAAGCCTTGTGATATTTTTTCTTTTGAAGAATATTCTTGCGCTAGTACTAATATTTTCATATTTAAATCCCTTTCTTTATTTAATATCTTAACTTTTTTGTATTTATTATTAATCTGAACATAATATATATAAATATCATAATTATTATACAATACACTAGCCATGAAAAAGCATTGTATACAGAACCTCTTGCCTGAATTATATAAATTATGCCACAAATTATAGAAAGAGGCAATCTTAATAATTTATAAGATTTTATTACTATTTTATCAAGCATCAATACAAAAATTGCCCAAAAAATCCCCATTAAAAATCCAAAAAATCCAAAATTAGCATATACATCTCCAAATAATGTTGGGTGTACACTATATCCCACTGCCGTAGGCAGTACTGCTTTTCCCATTGTTATAGCAAAATCCTCTGGTTTTAAGCCAAAAGACCATTCTGTTGGTAGTAAGACCAAGGCCATTCTTATGTAAGTATACCCCTTTTCAAAATCCTCAAAATTATTGTTATTTTCTATAAAATAATACATATTCTTTCTTAGTCCCAGTTCTCCACTATCATCTTCTAAATATTCTCCAACCTTTTCATTAAAAGATACTAAATTATATGTATCAAAAAAATTCTCTATAGAACCACTATGTCTAAACACTCTTAATGCATATATAAAATATATTGACAATATACCTATTAATGCTAAAATTGCTATTTGTTTTATTGTAAATTTCTTATTTTTTAGTATAAACGCATATATAAATGAACAAAAAATAGGTAAAATTTCTATTCTATTTCTAGAAATCATAACTTCAAGTAAAATAACAAGTACAGATAGTATTAATATTTTTTTATTTTTTAATTTGATTGCCAAAATCATACAAGATGAGCATGCAAAAAATATAGGTATAAATATTTGTGAAAATGAAAAATATCCTCCTACAGTCTCTCTCATAGTACCCCAACTTGTATTTAATAATCCCCCCGCCTGCCTTGACAACATAATCAATCTTATAAAAACAATAAATATTAAACCTATAAAAAGTACATACATAAATTTTTTCATATTGTCTTTTTCATCATTTTTCAACTCTAGCTTTTCTTCTGTTATTATATCTTTTTTGCACTGTGTTAAATATCTTGTAATTAAATAAAAGCAGCAAAATAATATTACAAATAAAGAGGCTTCATTCATTGTATCTGTACTATACTCATATGTATTTAACAATATCGAAAGCATATGCATAATTCCAAACATTACCAGTAATACTGCCCATAAGAATACTGCAACTGATTTTCTTTTTAATTCATAAACACAAATAATTGATATCATTATAAATTGTAATAATCCTAATAATAAAACCAATTTTATCCTCCGTTACTTTTTATTTTTATTTCATAAGCAAATTCACATTCTCTATTTTTAAATTTATTTTCTAT
This sequence comes from uncultured Clostridia bacterium, assembly GCA_944392605.1. Taxonomy (GTDB): domain Bacteria; phylum Bacillota; class Clostridia; order TANB77; family CAG-508; genus CAG-269. The sequence goes on from CALXXE010000001.1 coordinate 78,001, forward strand.
TTTTATCTCTGTCGCTTCTATTTTTTCGTAATAATATAAGCTTATAAAAGTATTTCTCTTTTGTATCTTTACATTGTTATCAAAAACAATTTCACATTTAAATTCTTTTTCGTCATTAATAATTATTTTATTATTTTGAATTTCTGTATGATATGGCGTATGCAAATATAAATAGCAGTTTTGATACTCCTCTTTAGCTTTAACATTATCTAAAATCCTAAAACCATATTTTGTCATTGTTACATTCTTATAATGTGTATATCTCCCATTATTTGATACTAAAATACCGCTAAATTCATTTGTTTCTGCTTTTAATGCTTTACATCTTATCCAATCATAGCATAAGAATTGTCCAACTTTCTTCATCTGCTCTAAATTTTCAACTTGTACAGTGTTATGATTTCGAGTCATTGTAAACTGTTTATCATAATTATTAGCATATGAATATGTACCACTATCACACAATATATTAAAATCTTTATACCAAAGATCAATATGTAAACCATCCATTTGTGAAGGTCTATGGTCCAAATTATTACACACTATCATCATATAATTAAAGTTTCTTCTTAACGAATATAGTCCCGACTTATTAAATTGACTAGATACCCTATCTATATTTGCAACCCTGTTTACATTTTCTTTTCCAAACCATATTAGTTCTTCATCATATATAATATTATTATAAAGCTTTCTGTCTGTTAAAAAAGCATATAACGTACCGTATAGTAGAAGAAAAGTCTCTATAATCTGCACATGTTACCGGAATAATTAAAGCTCCATCATTAGATCCATAATTTGGTAATTTTCCATTACTGGACTGTAATTGATACAACTGCATAACAGACTTATAAACTAATTGCTTTGTTTTGCTTTTTATTTTTACATTTATCTTATTTTCAATTTTAAATAAGATTTCTAATAATTGGAAAACTAATCTTTGGTAATTAAAAGAATATTGTATATATCCACCATCTTCTTTAAATTGAATTTCTAATTGCTTTACCAATTTTTGGTAATATTTCTTTATTCTCTTATTATTATTTTCGCACCAAGCGCCAATTATTAATCCTGTTAATTCTGAAATAGTATGATTATTCTTAACACATTTCTCTGCATAGAAAAAATTTGATAATAACTTTTTATAACTTTCTTCTACAATTTTCTTTACATTTTTTCTATCTTCTTCATTTACTAAATTATAATTTTTAAAAACCTCATAATTCATTAATACATTTATCATTCTTATAGCTGATTCTTGTCCACATTTATAATTAACACCATAAGGATATTTATTATTTATATTCCATTGCTTTATTTGTTCTGAAAAAGCTTTATAATACTTTATATCTTTACTAATAATATATGCTCTACTAAATACATATAAATGACAAAATCTTGATGGTTCCCATATTAGTTTTATATCTCCTATTTCATTATTAAAATCCGGTATTTTAAACCACATTTTATTATTGTTAGTTTCTTTTTGAGTTATAGGATTAAAATTCCATTTTATAGGATTTCCATAATCCAAAGTCTTTTTAGAAAAAACATATATTTTACCATTAATTGCATTATTTGCTTGATTTATTATTTTGTTTTTATATTTTATTTCCAAATTTCCAAGAAATTTTTCCAAACACTTTATATCTATATCAAAAATATCTAAATTTTCTATGTTAGTTTTTCGTTCAAAAAACTTCCATGCATTCGTATTTATACTGAGAAACTTTATTTTTAATATATACAATATTCGATAAAAACACCATAATATTCCATATTCATTTATAATTTTTATAATGCTACTAATTTTCATTTTATTTTGTTCCTTCAATAATATTTATTAATTTGTTTGTTAATTTTTTAAAGTCAAACTCAGTTGCTCCTTGTTTTGCATTTGTACAATATTTAATATATTTTTCTTTATTCATTGCTTTTATATCCATAATTTTTCTACTTAATTCTTCCGGTGAATTTTTATCTAGGGAAATTCCACAATTATACTTTTCTATTATATCATATCCCATTCTTACTGTTGAAATAATTGGCTTTCCACTAGCCATATATTCAAATAATTTGTTTGAGCTATTTCCTCTTTTCCAATTATATAACGTTTGTGAATAATTTAATACATTTACTGATGCTCTACTTAATACAAATGGTATATACTGTTTATTTATCTGTCCTTTTAATTTTACATTTGTTATATTCTCCTCTTTTACTCTTTTCTCCAATTGCGGTAACTGATTTCCATTTCCGTAAATTAAAAATTGAATATTTTTTTCATTCTTTAAAATTTTAGCTGCATCCAATAGCATTCCGACATTATTCACAGGTCTTATTGCTCCTGTATATACAACATTAAACATATTTGAATTTAAATCTTTATCTTCTATTTTATTTTTTTCTATAGATTTATCAAACGCTTCTATGTCAACCCCATTATTAATGTAAAAACATTTCTTTTCGTCTATATCTCCTCCATACGTTATTAACCATCTTTTTTCTTTTAAATAATCTATATCACCTGGTTTTGTAAATATTATTGCATCAGCACTTTTATATATCCAATGTTCACCTTTTGTTAAACTCTTTCCTATAAAGCTTTCTTCTTTAAGCTTTCCGAAAGTAAAAATAGCTTCCGGCCATAAATCTCTTACTTCACAAATACATGGTACATTAAACTTTTTGGCCATCTTTATTCCTGCCACCATAGTTAATGGATGCACACTAGATGCAAGTATTATATCTGGCTTTTCTATATCTTTTTCAATTTTTTTTAAACTATGTAAAAGATTGTAATAAAATAATGTCATATTCAAAATTCTTTTTATTCCATTTCCTATAGATGGTACAGTCTTTATGAATACAAAAGGTATATCATCACAATAATCTATACTATATTTTTTTGAAAATGTATCTATAACCTCTTCTTTATTATGATATGTATTCGCACAAAATACTGTTGGTAGGTATCCTTTTTCTTTTAGATATTTACTAAAGTAATAATGTCTTCCTCCATGATTTTTATACATATCTGTTGCATAATGATTTAAAATCCAAATTTTCTTCTTCATAAAACTCCTATTATTTTTTACCTTTCTTTAATTTTTTTGATGGTATACCTATATATTTTCCACTTCTTTCGATATTTTTTACAACTACAGCTCCTGCTCCTATAACACAATCGTTGCATATTTTAATGTTGTTTTTTATTGTAGCTCCTGCTCCTATATGCGTTATTTCTCCTATTTTTACTGTTCCGCATAAAGTAGCGTTTGGAGAAATATGTACATAATCATTTATTTCATTATCGTGTTCTATAATCGCTCCTGTATTAATTATACAGTGCTTTCCAATTTCAGTTGAAGTATTTATGCAAGTATTTGCCATCACCACTGTTCCATCTTCTATTTTAACATCTAACGCTATTTGAGAAGAAGGATGTATAGCTGTATAATAAGTTAGATTTGGATATTTCTCAGCTATAGCTTTTCTTGTTTTGCTATTACCTATTCCAATTACAAATTCTATATCCGTATTTTTTTCTTTTATTTTTAAACTGTGTTCAACTTTTCCTAATACTTTCAAATTTTTTTCTTTAATAATTACTGTGTCTATTGGAATATTATCATCTAAAAAGCCTAAAACATTATCTTGTGATTTTATTATTATATCTGCAACTACTTTGCTATGTCCTCCTGCTCCAATAATTATAACATTTTTATTCATTGTTTACTCCTTGTATTTGCTGTTTTCCTTTAAATTTTTCTATAGTTACATTTCCCTCTTGTGAGATTCCTTCTCTTTTGAAAACCTTTACTATTGTTTTTAAAACTATTTTAACATCATTTATAAAAGTAATTTTCTTTACATATTTTATATCCTCTTCAAACTTTTCTTCCCAAGAAATACTATTTCTTCCACTAATCTGTGCCAAACCCGTAAGTCCTGGTCTTACATCGTGTCTATGTTTTTGTTCTTCATCATATAATGGTAAATATTCTTTAAGAAGTGGTCTAGGTCCCACTATTGCCATATCACCTTTTAATATATTAAAAAGTTCTGGTAGTTCATCTAAGCTAGTACTTCTAAGTATTTTGCCAAACTTAGTAAGCCTTTTTTCATCTGGTAACAAATTACCATTTTCATCTTTTTTATTAGTCATAGTTCTAAACTTGTAAAGTGTGAAAATCTTTTCATTTTTACCAGGTCTTTCCTGTTTAAAAATTACTGGACTTCCTAATTTTATTCTGACTAAAATTGCAATAATAATCATTAATGGCATTAATATAATTAATGCCATTAGACTTAATATTAAGTCTAGTACTCGTTTAATGTATTTAGCATACATATAATTTTCCCTTCTTATCCTTTTATTTCCTTTTATTTTTTTCTTATTTCCAAAATTTCTTTATAATATCAATAACTACATCTTGTTCTTCTTTAGTCATATTAGTATCAGAAGGAAGACAAACTCCTCTTTCAAAAAGTTCAGTTGATACTGGCTCTCCTTCTACTTTTATAAAATCATAATCTTTAAACACTGGTTGCATATGCATTGGTTTCCATACAGGTCTTGATTCTATATTTTCTTTTTCTAACACTTCCATAATATCAATTGGTTTTACTTTAGAATCTTCTTTTAAAGTAATAACTGAAAGCCAATGATTTGGGTTTGTATCTTTTGGTATTTCTTGAATTTTTATATCAGCAATATCTTTAAAACCTTCTTTATAATTATTATAAATATCGTTTTTTTGTTTAATTCTTTCATCTAAAACCTTTAATTGTCCTCTTCCAATTCCTGCAACAATATTACTCATCCTATAGTTATAACCTATTTCTTTATGCTCATAATGACGTGCTTTTTCTCTAGCCTGTGTTGCCCAAAATCTTACTTTTGCAATTCTTTCTTCATCATCAGATACAAGCATGCCTCCACCGCTAGTTGTAATTATTTTATTACCATTAAATGAATAAATTCCATATTTTCCAAAAGTTCCAGTTTGTTTTCCATTATAAGTTGCACCTAAACTTTCTGCTGCATCTTCAACTAAAGGAACTCCATGTTTATCACAAATCTCTTTTATTTCATCTATTTTTGCAGGAGTACCATATAAATGGACAACTACAACAGCTTTTGGATTTGGATATTTTTCAAATGCTTTTTCTAAAGCTTTTGGATCCATATTCCAAGTATCTTTCTCACTATCAATAAATACAGGTACTGCATCTTGATATATTACTGGATTTACAGTTGCTGAAAAAGTTAAATCTGAACAAAATACAATATCTCCTTGTTTTACATCTAAAGCTTTAAAGGCCATATGAATCGCAGCAGTTCCAGAAGATAATGCTGCTGCATGCTTTACTCCTACATAATCTGCTAACTCTTCTTCAAATTTATTTACATTCTCACCTAAAGGAGCAATCCAATTTGTGTCAAATGCTTCTTTTACATATTTTTGTTCATAACCTTCTTTTGACATATTAGGTGATGCTAAAAAAATTCTTTTTTCCATTGTTTTCTACTTCCTTTTCTTTTTAGTTTTTTCCTTTATAAGTTGGTACAACTTCATGCATAACTTCCTTTATTTCATTTATTTGTTCATTATTATTTGTATCAACCAATTTTCTTAGTTTATTAAGCTTTTCTACTATCATTTTAATATCTACATTACATGGTTTAGCTATATGAATTTTATCATGTTTAGTTTCAGTTAGTCCTTCTTCTTCCATTAAAATCTCTTCATATAATTTTTCACCAGGTCTCAAACCTGTTATCTTTATTTGGACATCAACTCCAGGTTCTAAACCTGAAAGCTTAATTAACTTATTTGCCATATCATATATTTTAACAGGCTCTCCCATATCTAGAACAAATATCTCTCCACCTTTTGCTCCTGACATTGCTTGAAGTACCAAAGATACTGCTTCTGGTATAGTCATAAAAAATCTAGTAATATCTTTATGAGTTACAGTTACAGGCCCACCATGAGCAATTTGTTTCTTAAACAAAGGAACAACTGAGCCATTACTTCCCAATACATTTCCAAATCTAACTGCAACATACTCTGTTTTACTAACCTTGTTTTTAGCCTGTATTATCATTTCACATAAACGTTTTGTAGCTCCCATAATATTTGTTGGATTAACCGCTTTATCAGTTGAAATTAAAACAAATCTTTTAACATCATACTCATCAGCACAATTTACTACATTATATGTACCAAAAACATTGTTTTTAATAGCTTCTAATGGGCTTGTTTCCATCAGAGGTACATGCTTATGAGCAGCTGCATGGAAAACTAAATACGGTTTAAATTCTTCAAATATCTCATTTAATCTATTTTTATCTCTCACACTTGCAACAATTGCACTTATTTTGCTATTTGGATAATTAAATCTTAGCTCTTGTTCTATATCATAAAGATTGTTCTCATAGATATCTACAATAATTAATCTTTCTGGATTAAACTGCATAATCTGTCTACAAAGCTCTGATCCAATAGAACCTCCTCCACCTGTAACTAGTACAACTTTATTATAAATAAGGTTTCTTATATTTTTATTATCTAATTTTATAGGATCTCTTCCTAATAAATCTTCAATTTTAACATCTCTAAAGCTTTGCATAATAGGCTTATCTTTTATAAGTTCCTTTGTGCCTGGAAGTATTCTTACCTTACATCCTACTTCTTGGCAAATCTCTAAAATATTTTTTCTATCTTCATTTGATATATTAGATATTGTAAAAAATATCAATTCTACATTATTTTCTTTGCATATTCTTGGTATATCGTATCTAGTTCCTAATATTTTTTTACCTGATATAGCATAATTAACTTTATTTTCATTATCATCAATAAGACCAACTACATTATATACATCATTCATACTACTTTTTATCGTAGATAATAATATTTTAGTAGCTTCTCCTGCTCCAATTATTAAAACATTTTTCTTGTTATTGTTACTATTTTTGTCCTCATGTCTATCAGTTAAAATCATTCTTAAAAACACTCTATAACCAATAATCGAAACAACTATAATAAGAGAAGCAATTAAATTTGTTCTTTCATCTACTGTTTGTATAATTTTAAAAACATTAAAAAATAACATAACAACACAAGAACTTAAACATGCTAAAACATAAATTAAATAATCTTTTCCTGTTTCATATCTTGTTATATTTTTATAAGTCTTAAATATTTGTAAAAATCCCCCATAAACTACAATTGCCAAAATAATGGAATTTAAAACTTTTTTGTTCATTTCTGGTGTTAATATTAATCTATCTCCTATTATAACCTGAGCTAAATAATAGCTAAAAAATATAATTATTACATCAAAAATTCTTAAATAAATATTTCTATGTTTCTTTATAAATTTCATCATCTTTCATCCTCTTTATAAATCCTTTTCAATTCTATCATTACCTATTTTTCTTTTCAAGTACTTCCTACAAATTTATACATTTTTTTCAAAGCTTAAATATTTTTAAATCTATTCTTAAAAAGTAAAACTTGCCAAAAAGAACAGTTATAATTAGTAACTTTCTGAACACAAAAACACTTCCTAATGTACATTAAATTAAGAAGTATTCTTATTTTTTGATTTTAAATTAATTGTCATACTCCGTTATATTTTGTCGTTTTTTCTTTTTTAATAAAATTTTCTCAAATATTTTTACAACTAACATAACAAGTAATATTCCTAGCAAAACTCCCATACCGTCTAATATTATATCTGTAACTAAAGGACCTCTTCCTGGAGTAAAGCACTGATGTATTTCATCAGACGAAGCATATATAACTCCTATTATTAAACTATAAGAAAATCTATTCATTTCTTCTAATTTATAAGTTTTAAATAATGCCATAAGCAAAAATCCAACTACTGTATAAATAGAAAAATGAGCTATTTTTCTTACTATCTTTTCTACTCTGAAAAGAATTTGCTCTTTTTCTTGTTCTGGTTTTTCTTGTATTGAACCGATTCTGTCTGTCAAAAATTCAGTAACTCTTCTACTAATACTGCTTGACTTTTCAGAATCTTGGCTTGAAAAACCAAATATTATACCCAATGTTCCTATTAATAAAATTATAAAAATTGTTCTTAATATATTTATCTTCATGTTTTTAACAAAACTACTAGCTTCCATTTTATTCACTATATCCTGTTTTATCAATTATCTCTTGACTTATTTGTTTTACTGTATCTGAAGGTACATAATCACTCTCTCCAAATACCTCTTGATGTAATCTTGTAACATTACTTTCTAATGTTACTGGAACACCATACCATCTATCCAAAGTTATTCCTCTAGTTTCATATGGCCATCCTATACTATCTGTTATATTTGCACTCATAGCGCTTGGTATTAAACTAAATATATCTGATGCTGTTATATTTGTACGTATTTTAGGAAGTACTTCATCAACAAATTGATTAATTTGACTTATATTAAATGTTTTTACTTTATTTACTACAGCTGTTAAAACATTTCTCATTCTTTCTGTTCTTTTATAATCTCCACCTTCTGCATATCTAATTCTTGCATATGCTAAAGCTTGTTCTCCAGTTAAATTATATGTTCCAGCTTTTGTTAAACCTGGTATATGAGATACTTCTTCTGAAGTAATATCCATACTAATTCCGCCTATATCATCTACAATTTCTTTAACTGCATCAAAGTTTACAGTTACAAATTCTGTAATGTTTAAATCAAAATTAGTATTTAATGTTTTTATTGCAAGTGGAGCTTCTCCATAAGAATACGCATGTGTTATTTTATCTAACCCATGTCCTTCTATTTCCACATAAGTATCACGATATACTGATACCAATTTTACTTCTTTAGTCTCATTATTCATACTTGCAATTATTATACAATCACTTCTATTTCCTTTTGAATAAGAATCTTCTCTAGAGTCTATTCCAAATATCGCAATATTTCTAAACTTAGATAAATTTTCCGCAACATTTGCTGATACATTTAAATCATCTTCATTTAAATCAACTCTTTGTATCTTTCCTAATTTACTATTTATAAATAAGAAAGTTCCTCCTACTATAATTACTAATATAATTACTAAAACTAAAACTGCAATTAAAAATGCACTTAACTTTTTTTTCTTTTTTGCCATTATTACTACCTCTTTCTTTAATTTTCATTTGTTTTTATTAGAAATCATCCTCATTATACAATTTAAGAAATATTTTTACAAGTATTTTTAAAAATTTAAGAATTAAAAAACATACAATAGTAATCCTAGATTTAAACTATTGTATGTTATAATAATTATTTCATAATTACATTATAAATTTTGAAAACATAAATATATATGGATTTGTATCATAAAAACCTGTTATTTTCTTTACTCCTTGCATAGATTTAAGTATATTTTCAATATCTTTTGCCTTTTCCACATTGGTATCTAAAACATAATAGGTATTCAGAGGATTATTATCTTCCCCATATCCTGAAAGTAACTCTTTATTGTCGCCAAATCTCTCTTTTAATTTATTTAACGCATCTTCTTTTGAATAATATTCAAATTTAGCATTTTCATCTATCTTAAGTACGCTATTTTTTATATTATCTATTTGTTCTTGCGTTATATCATCATTTAAATAGATTTGTACTTTTCCCGCTTCACTATAATAATAAACAAATATTCCTACATTTAATAAAATAATAATACCAAGAATTGTACCTATTACCATAAGCAAGCTATTTTTCCTACTCATTTTTTTGTTCACTTTTTTTAAATAGTCTATCTCTTGTTCTTGCTCTTCTTTTTTATCAACTTCTATCTCATCTTTTTTCATTTCAGAAAATATTCTTCTACATTCTTCACATTTTTTTAAATGTTCCTCTACTAAATCTTTAGAAGCTTCGTGTAAGGTACCATCTTGATACCCAAATAATAAATCTTGAACTATTTCACATTCCCTCTTCATCTTCTTTTTCCTCCTTCAATTTCTGTTTTCCTCGGAAAAATACAACTCTTGCCCAAGTTGGTGTTTTATTCATTATCTCTGCTATTTCTTTGTAATCCAAATTACCTAATATCCTTAAATATATAACATTTCTCGTTTGCTCATCCAATTTTTGTACCTTTTTAAACATCTCTATTTTCTCTTGTTTTTCTAATATCTCTTCTTCTAAAATTGTATTTGATAAAACTACACCTTCTAGAGATTCAAAAGAGACTTTATCTATCTTCTTTTCCTTTTTTAAAGTTTTATACCATATATATTTAGCAATTTGGCAAAGCCATGTTGATATCTTAGATTCGCCTTTAAACTTATCAATATTTTTTATTGCAACTTCAAAGGTTTCTTGGACAATTTCTTCTGACACTTCTTTGTTTCCGGCTCAAGCAGAATATATATTTATATACAGTTTTTGCATATTCTTGGTAAATCTCTTCTATATCCTGCATAACATTTCCCCCTTCTAACTCTTAAGTGTCTAAGAAATGTGATTTTGTTACAAATTTTTATAATTTTTTTAATTTAGCTACAAAAAAGCCTTCATATTCTTCTGTTGGCATTACACATAAAGTACCATCAAGTTTAGTTGGAAGCTTTGGTAAGCTTTCTATTCCTTGAAAATTAATTTCTACTATTTCTACTTTACCTGTTCTTAATGCTTTTTCTATTATTTCTTCATTTTCTTCTTTCAATATTGAACAAGTTGAATATACCATTTCACTTCCTTTTTTTAATATATTAATCGCCTTTTTAAATAGCTCTCCTTGAGTTTTCATAGATTTTTTTATAAGTTCTTTTGTAAATATTTTTTCCAATTTTGGATTATTTGTATTTATAGTTCCACTACCACTACATGGTGCATCTAATAAAATTCCATCAAATGAGAAAAAGTCATCTATTTTTCTTGCATCTTGTTCCATTACATAGACTGAACTTGCGCCTTGTTTTTCAATATTAAATTTAAGTTTTTCAACTCTTATCTTATTCATCTCTACTGCTGTTATCCTAGCTTTATTTTTAACTATTGCTGCAATTTCAGTTGTCTTTCCTCCTGGTGCTGCTGTCATATCTAATATATCCATATTTTCTTTAGGATTTAATATTATTGGTGGTAACATTGAAGATAAGCTCTGCATATAAATTTCACCATTTTTATAAATGTCTAAATCACGAATTTCATTTTCTCTTACATTTTCTATTATAAAGGCATCAAAATAAAATGGACCTTTTCTATATTCTATACCATTTTTCTCTAATACCTTTTCTACATCATTACTATTAGCCTTTAAAGTATTTACCCTAAATGTTACTTTCCTTTTTACTCCATATCCTTCTATTATATTTTTAGTTAAATTTTCTCCGTATTGTTTTTCTAACATTTCTATTAAAAATTCTGGTACCATATTTCCTCCTAATTTTTAGCTAGTTCTTTCATCTTGTTGTATACTTCATAAGTTATTTCAACATCCTTTAATCCTCTATGGGCATTTCTATAATCCACATCAAAGTAATCTGCTAAAGTTCCTAATTTATAATTTCTAACATTTGGGAGGATATGTTTTGCAATTCTCATTGTATCTACAAAATCATTACTTAAATAATAATCTAAATAAGACTCACATTTATCATAAATAAAGTTAATATCAAAATTAACGTTATGTCCCATTATTATTTCATTTCCTGCAAACTCTACAAACCCTTCTAATGCCTCTTGTTGTTCTATTCCTTCTTCTAGCATATCATTAGTTATTCCTGTTAATTTTGTAATAAATGGATTTAAATAATCATCTATTTTAAGAAGAGTATCAAATGTATCTACTATTTTATTTTCTTTTACTTTTATTGCTCCTATTTCTATTATCTCATCTGTTCTTGGAGATAAACCTGTTGTTTCTATATCTACTAACACATAATTATCTACCCATTTTAATAAACTTTTTCCCTTATGCTCTCTATTACTATATCTACTTTTTCCATAAACAAAATTATTTCCGCATAGTAAACTCCTTTTAAAAATTTAAGTATTAACATTATACTACGATTTACAATTTTCTACAATTCTTTACTTGCACATTTTACTGTTTTTATATATAATACTTAAAGAATTAAACAAAAGGAGAAAACTATGGAACATTGGAGTATTGAAGATTATAAAAACTTTACTAATAGTAAAACTAAAAAAAGTAAATATAGAGCAAATAAGGTTTCTGTCGATGGGCACACATTTGATAGCCAAAAAGAAGCTGATTTTTACTGTGAATTAAAATTAAGGCTACAAGCAAAAGAAATTAATGGTTTTTGTTTACAACCCATTTTTATCTTAGCACCTGGTTTAAAATATAAACCTGATTTTATTATTTTTGATAAAGACGGCTCAACCGAAGTTATTGATGTTAAAGGTTTTAAAACAAAAGAATATATTGCAAAGAAAAAAGTTTTCGAAGATAAATTTAATTTGAAAATTATAGAAATATAAAGCTGTTTTTTGAGTCCATCCCAAAAAACAGCTTCTTTTAATTTTCTAATATACTTTTTATTTCTTCTGCCCTTTTAACTTTCTTTGTTGTAGTTTTTATCAATTCTTTATCTGTTAATATCATATTTTTTATATATTTATATGGTGGAAATGTTTTATTTATTTTCTTAATTTTTTCCCACATGATGTTTCTTAATTCTTCCATTTCTATGTCACCATATTTTTCTTTTACATACTCTTTATTATAAACTATTTTAACTGATAATTTTATATCATTTTTGTCTTTTTTATCTGGCATACCAAATACTATTGATTCTTCTACTTCATCTAGTCTATTTATTAACATTTCTAATTCGTCTGGAAATACTTTCTTACCATTTTTTAATACAATCATATCTTTTTTTCTTCCAGTTATAAATAAGAATCCATCCTTATCCATATAACCTAAATCACCAGTATAAAGCCAACCATCCTTTAATACATCTTTTGTTGATTCTTCATTTTCATAATAACCGAAGCATTACATTTGGTCCCTTTACTTTTAGTTCTCCTATTCCATTTTCATCTTTATTTTCAAATTCTACCTCGACATTATCCATTGGAATACCTATAGAACCATATTTTACTTTTTTATAATTTTCTGCTGCTATTACGGGTGATGTTTCTGTTAGTCCATATCCTTGAACAAGTGTTAATCCTAATTCATTAAAACCTTTTGCAACTTTTTTATCTAAAGGAGCTCCTCCAGAAACTACAAACCTTAAATGTCCACCTAATTCATCTATTATTTCTTTAAATAATTTTCTTCTTATATCTATATGGAATTTTAACAATAAGTTACTTACTTTTTTTGCAAAATTCACAACTTTGGTTTTTCCCTTTTTTTCTATTCCCTGTTCTATTTTTTTATAAATTGCTTCTACTAATAATGGAACTCCCACAAACACAGATACTTTATATTCTTTTAAGTTATCTGCAACATAACGTAAGCCATCTGGAAATGCTGTTGCAATTCCACAAGCAAGCATCACTATCATAGCTGTTGAACCAAATATATGGTGAAATGGTAAAAATGCTAAATTTACGTCTGTAGGTAAAAAGTTTTCTACTAATTGCATAGCATACACATTTGATGCTATATTATTTTGTGATAACATTACTGCTTTTGATTTTGATGTTGTTCCTGAGGTGAATAATAATATACTCATTTTATACGAATCTATTTTCACATCTACGTATTCTCTATTTCCAAATTCTAATAATTCTTTTCCTTCTTCTTTTAATGTTTCTAAATCTTTGTACCCTTCTTTTTTTGTCATGCAAATATAATCTTCTAAAAAAGTTTCATTTCTTCTTTTTATTTCTTCTATATTTTCTATATATTTTTCATCAAAAACTACTATATCTGCTTTACTTCTTTTTAAAGAATTTTCTAATTCATCTATTTGTAATTCTTTATCTAGTGGAACTAATACTATTCCACCTAGCATATTTGTTAAATGTGTAAGTGCCCAACCGTAACTGTTTCTCCCTACTATTGCTATTCTTTTGTCTTTGTACCCCAAATCGAAAAATTTAGTTCCTAAATTATTTATTTCTTCTAATAATTTTTTATATGTTATATTTTCATATTCTACATTTTTACCATTTTTATGTTTTAAGATAAAAGCTCTATTTTCTGCATATTTCTTAGCTGAATTATAAATAATCTCCTTTATATTTTCAAATTCTGTAGCTTCAAAATATCTTTCTCTCATATCAATATCTCCTTTATCTAGTATCGAAGTCTAGATTATCACATATCGCATATCCTGTCAAGTAGTTGACTATTTTTATCAAAAATGCTATAATCCTTGCAATAGAGGTGATCTAATGGATAAAGATATAAAAAATTTAGATGAAGAAATAAAAAAATTTCATTTGCCAAGATGGGCTGAAATTCCTGAAATTGATTTATATATTGACCAAGTAGTTTCTTTGCTTGAAAATTATCTATCTAATTATATAAAAAGTGATAATGAAAAAGAAAATAAAGTTATTACAAAAACTATGATTAATAACTATGTAAAACATGGAATAATCAATTCTCCAATTAATAAGAAATATAATAAAGAACATATAGCATATCTTTTTGTTATCTTTATTTTAAAACAAATTTATAGTATTGATGAAATAAGTAAATTAATTACACTTGCAATAAAAACTTCTCCTGTTGACCAGGCTTATAATCGTTTTTGCTCTGAACTTGAAAAAGCAATTAAAATGACATTTACTGGAGAAAGTTATATTAATAATGATAAACTATCTAAAGAACAATATTTATTACGTAATGTTGTTCAATCTTTTGCAAATAAATTATATGTTCAAAAAACTTATTTAAAAATTAAGTAGAACCCAAGTCTCAAAGGACCTGGGTTCTACTTTTGTGCCTAGCAAACTTTGTTTAGAACAATTACTCTTGCTCCATTGCCTGAAGTTTGCTCATGTCGATTACCAAGATAATGACAGACTTCTCCTTGTTGAGCTTTTGGAACCACACCTTCCTGATTTCAGAATGAACAACTCGTTCATCCTCTTGACTGCCAACAACCATAATCAGAGGAATCTCAGTAGCACGATCTTCATACTTCATCAGTTTCTCGACCATATCCTGATATTCACCATCATTATAGAAAGCTTCAAAAAGTTTCCTAAGATTATGCATTTCAGAATAAGAATCAAGAATCGCTAAGAAGTTTCTCCAAGATTCACCACCATAAATTCTCTGTGGTTTATCTGCTAGCCATGCAAGAAAGATTTGGCGTTCAGTTTGCTTCATCCACTCTTCTTCAGTGTCAGGAAGCTCAGTGATAATTCCACTATACAGATTTCCTGCATCATTCAGTTGCCACGGATATTGCTCTCGGATGAGTCGTCCTACCTCGTCAGTTGGTACACCTTCAGATTTAGAATCTGTAATTGCCACCTCCTTAAAAAGGTTCTCACTATCAATGGTAATTTTGTTCTGCTCCATTCATACCTCCTATTGATTGTTTGCAGAACTGCACTTTTTGTGAGGTTATTAAAAAAGGATACATCCTCTTCATCAAACACCTCATTCTACAATAAGTGCATATTTTATTATACCACTTTTTTATTATTTGCGTCAATTTAAAATCTTTAAATCAGTACGTAAAGGGCTCAAAGAGAAACACTCTTTGAGCCCTTTATGTTTAAGACCAATTAGATCTCATTGATTGCTAGCACGATGCAATTATTATGTCCAGAATAGTTGGTAATTAGCGGATACACTGTGTCCTGCTCGAGTTCTTTTGCTCGTATGACAATCCAAATTGGCTTATCAGATTCATATTCTCCATGAAGGAGCTTCTCCTTAAATTTAGGATAGCTCTGACCATAGAAAGCGCTAATCTGCCTTACGATTGTCTCCTTAAGCAAAATGTCGGCCATGAACCTTCCCCATGTCCAACCACCAAGGATATGATGTGGATACATGACTACCCTTTCAAGAGCAGCATATTCGTCATCTTCCTTTTCATCTTCTCGAAACAGGTTCATGATGTTTTTGGCATCACTACTACGCCAACCATACATATGCTCGAGTTCTTGCACTGCATACTGCCTAGCAATTTCGTTCTGCTTCATTTTGACCTCCAATATTATAACTTGCAGAACCCATCGAGGTTTAGATTCAAAGAACAATGTTCCTTTCATCAACAGCCTCTTTCTACAAATATGTAGAATTTAATTATAGCACTTATTTTTTTCATTGTCAATATTTTACAATTCTATAATCTTTTCCCATGGTAAATCGTTTTTACCAAAATGTCCATAGTTTGTAGTCTTTTCATATATTGGTCTTTTTAAATCTAAATAATTTATAATTCCATCTGGTGTTAAATCAAATTTTTCTTTTACTAAATCTACTAATTCTTCTTCTGATTTTGTTCCTGTTCCAAATGTATTAATATAAATAGCTAACGGTTCTTTCATCCCTATTGCATATGCTATTTGAATTTCGCATTTACTACAATATCCATTTGCAACAAGGTTTTTAGCTATATGGCGAAGCATATATGCGGCACTTCTATCTACCTTACTTGGATCTTTTCCTGAAAAACATCCTCCACCATGTCTACTATATCCACCATATGTATCTACTATTATTTTTCTACCAGTAAGTCCAGTGTCTCCTAAAGGTCCACCAATTACAAATCTTCCTGTAGGATTTACATATATTTTAGTCTCCTTATCCATCATATTTTCTGGCACAACATTATTTACTACTTCTCTAATTATATCTTCTTTTAACTTTTCTTGTTTTACTCCATCTAAGTGCTGAGTAGATATTAATATAGTTTCTATTCTTTTAGGAATATCTCCTTCATATTCTACAGTTACTTGTGTTTTTCCATCTGGTCTTAAATAATTTAAGATACCTTCTTTTCTAACTTCTGTTAATCTTCTTGCTAACTTATGTGCCATACTTATTGCATATGGCATATATTCTTCAGTATCAGTACATGCATATCCAAACATTATCCCTTGGTCTCCTGCTCCACCTACATCTACTCCTAATGCTATATCAGGGCTTTGTTTTGTTATATTTATATCTATCTTACATGTTCTATAATCAATATCAGTTTTCTCATTATCATAACCAATTTCTGCAATTTTGTTTCTTACTAATTTTTCTATATCAACTTCTCCATTTGCTGAAATTTGTCCTGCTATTGTTATCCTATTTCCTGATGCAAATGTTTCTACTGCTACTCTTGCATTTTTATCCAAAGCCAAATAACTATCTAATATACTATCAGATATATAATCACATAATTTATCAGGATGTCCTTCTGTTACACTTTCTGATGTAAAATAATATTTCTTCATATATTTTCCCTCTTTCTAAAAACTTCTAACGTTATCTATTATGCCATTTTTTAGCTATTTTGTCAAATTCTTAATCCAGTTAATTCTTTCTTCATGAAGTTTTCTCCCTAAAGCTATTCCTGGTTTTAAATTATACTTTTTAGCAACATCAGAAGCTGTTACTGATGTCAAACATTTTTTACCAATAGATAAAAAATCTAAATTACCTTCTGCTCTTCCTCCTTTATCACAATTTACTACTATTTGTAAGCCATCTAACCCTAAGTAAGATTTATCTACTCTTTCTATAAATTCTACTTTTTTAGAAGGTTTCATTCTATTAAATATTCCACCTCTCATATGTTCTCTTGCTGCCACCATACCACATTTTTTCCAAGAGGTAGGCATCTTCAAGTAATCACAAAACTTTCTTACAACTTCTACTCCTCTTTCTTCATGTCCATAATGATGTGGATATTCTTGCTTTTTTGTTTCTCCTTTTCCTAAATCATGAACTAATACACTAAATCTAACCTTTAAATCGGTAGTCATTTCACAGCTCTTGTCTAAACAAATCATTGTATGATTATAACTATCTCCTTCTGGATGATATTTTTCAGGTTGTAATGCTCCAATTAGCTTATATATTGGCATAAAATGCACATCTAAAACATCTGCAGACCTTAATACTGAAAAGAATATAGAAGGTTTCTCACTTGCCAAGGCTTTTTTTAATTCTTCAAATACTCTTTCTTTAGATAGAAATTCCAGTTCTGATTTTAAACTATTCATCATAGAAATAGTTTCTTTATCTACACTAAAACCTAAAACAGAACTAAACCTTGCTACTCTATATACTCTTAATGGATCTTCTGAAAAATGAGTTCCTATTGCTCTTATTACACCTGACTCTAAATCTTTCCTTCCACCAAAATAATCAAATAGTTCACCACTTAAAACGTCTTCTGCCATCGCGTTTATTGTTATATCTCTTCTTTCTAAGTCTTCTTTTAGAGTTATTTCTTTTCCAGAAATAACTCTAAATTCTTTATGTCCTACTCCTACTTTTTTCTCTCTTCTTGCTAACGCAAATTCACATCCATTCATTCTATATACTGGAAATGATTTTCCATCTAATCTAGCTGAAGGAAAAAGACAAGCGAACTCAGAACTATCTAAACCAACTACACAATAATCTTCATCATAATTAGTTCTACCCAATAATTTATCTCGAACTGCTCCTCCTACTAAATAAAGCCTTCCTCCTGATTCCTTTATTCTCTTAGCAACTTCTTTTATATCCATATAACTCTCCTAAACTTTTTTACAATTATATTAAATTTCCCTAATTTTTTCAAGAACAAAACTAGGAACAAAAATATTAAAATACAAAAAAATAACCCCATATTTAGGATTACTTATCTTTCATATTTTATTCTTCTATTTAGCCAATATAGCTTTTTTATTTCCATAAATTAATTTTTAATTTCTGAAAATTTTATTTTTCGAAATGAATCTTTTTACAACATTTTTCTTTTGTATACTCTCGTATAATTAATTACATTTTTTATGCATTTATGTTTACTTGTTTTTATATATTATTATTTTAAAACTATTTCAATCAAGAAAATATCAAGAAAAAAACTGAAAACCTCTTGGCTTAAATAGAATACATATAATATATCATATAATTTCAAAAAATTCATAATGATTAAAATGAAATTGGTCAGATGAATCTGACCAAAATTCTTTTATAAAATCAAAAAAGATAACATTGCATTATTATTTTTTACAATTCATCTTCTAAATATGTGAAAATTTTATAATTTACTAAATTGTTTGTAGGAGGAAACCTTTGCTATTACTACATTTTATTTTTTCGTCATAAGAGAACAAAATCGTAATAACAAGTGCGATCAAAGTAATTCCCACATTATTTTCTTTCTTTATTTTTATTTCTTTCATTTTACTCTCCCTTTCTTTTCATTAGTATTTTCATATTTTTCCTTTTTATCCTTATTTTTTATACTTGAATTTGAATTAATCTTCCTTTACTAATTTATATGGG
Organism: uncultured Clostridia bacterium; assembly: GCA_944392605.1. Taxonomy (GTDB): domain Bacteria; phylum Bacillota; class Clostridia; order TANB77; family CAG-508; genus CAG-269. The sequence continues at coordinate 97,419 of CALXXE010000001.1, forward strand.
TTATTTATACTTCCATCACCATTTTCAAGGCTTATATCCGCATTAATTGTAACTATAGGTTTTATATTTCCTGCAATTCCACCATCATTTGAATACCCACTTGAATAAAATGCTCCTTCTTGAGATATAACTTGTCCATTAACAAATATTGGTCCAAACCAAATTTCATATTCATTTTCTCTTTGTATGCAATTTATTCCTCTTGTTGCCAACATATTATATCCTCCATCAAAAATTAGGTTAAAGCAGTCTTTATTTTTGAAATAATCTGCTGTCATCAAATTTTGGAAATTTACTGTCTGTGTAACTGTTAAGCTTTCAGCAAAACTATATTCTTCTGTGGTTGGCTCTGAATAATATTCTTCATTTGGTCCTATTCCATCCTTTTTAGTTTCTGTTGAATTTATTCCTGATCCGTTTTCTTTTGCATACAAATTTGGATAATATGCATTTTTTACTGTTACCGTTTGTTGATATCCTACATAAGGATACGTATTAGAATTCATAAAGTCTTTTCCTTTTTCATTTAATTGTTTTGTTATGTCTTCCATATTCATATTTCTTGCTTTTATTCCAAACTCTTTATTTTCATATAAATCATTACATACCTTATTTAATAAATATACAAAATTATTATATCCTTTTGCTCCATTAATCGCCAAGAGAGATTCCCCTAATAAAGTACTATTTGTCGTTAAATCTACCGTTCCGTCATCATTTATACTTAATATTTGCCAATCTGGATTTGTAAAATAATATATATATGTATCTTGTGAATATCCTGTTTCAGATGCACTTATTACTACATGAGTAAACTCTTCTCTACTAGGAGTATAATCTACATAATCCCCTATTTTCAAGTTGCTTCTATCTACTTTATCGACTTGATTATTATTTATAGTATTATTTATATAGTTAGATAATTTGTTAATATCATTTTGTTCATCAATAGCTGCTTGTTCTGTTTCATTCTTAGCTTTCTGTGCTTGTGTTAGTATTCCATTATCTCCTGTTAGCATTGCAATGCTTACTCCTGCAAGAATTAGAAGGACAATTACAGTAATAACAAGTGCGATTAAAGTAATTCCCACATTATTTTCTTTTTTTATTTCTTTCATTTTACTCTCCCTTTCTTTTCATTAGTATTTCCATATTTTTCTTTTTTATCCTTATTTTTTATACTTGAATTTGTACATATATCTTTTACTTTATTAGATTTAATTATGCATAAAATTGTTATGTATAAGTTTTTGTATTATTTTCGTACCAACTACGTATATATTTTATATAATTATAAGGTATTTGTAAATATCTTATTTAAAAATTTATATTACATTTTTGTTACAAAAAAAGAAGCAATTTCTTGCTTCTAATAAATCTTTTGGAACAATTTATTTACATTTTTCTGTATATAATTTCTAACAACCATTGTTAGAAGTAAATATATTATTGCTATCATTGTTATCAATATATAACTATTTATGAAATTTCCTAATATAACTGATAAAATTATTATTACAGTTATATTTAACAAACTAAATAATACTGGGAAAATTAAATTCATATTTTGTTTAACAACTGCATATTCAGAACTCCACTCTAACTTTGGTTTCTTTAAGTCTACAATAATTGAAATATAACTTTGAAGTACACCCATTATTATTCCTGCTATTGTTATTAATAATAAATATATAATTGGTAGCCTAAATAAATACTCCACTATAATAATTGTAATAACACTCATTATAGTTGTCATTATTATATTTGGCATAACTTTATAATCTATTTGTTTCATTAATGGTACTGGTATATATTTCATAAACACTGCGTTTTGTCCATCTCTAGATATTGCAGTTGCTGAAATATATATAAACATTAGGAAAAATTGTATAGCACATAATATACCAATTCCCAAATACACTGATGTTTTATTAGTTATCATAGATGTGACATCAACTGTTGTACCATTTTGTTCTCCTCTCATTCCTGCAAATGTAACTACTATCATTAATATAGGAAATAGAATTGCAGGTAAAACACATTGCATAAAAAATACTGGATTTCTAAGTAATGTTTTAAACTCTTTTCCAACATAAGTTTTTGTAAGTAAACTCTTCTTAAATGCTTTTGTTTCATCTAGTTTCTTTTTAGTTTTCTTTCCACTTGATAAATTACCTACAGCTCCTTTTAGATAAAGTTTTTGACCAATTAGCATATAGATAAAATATATTGCTGCTGTTGTAGCAACTAATAAAAATAAATTTAATATTTGGTTTCCTAAACTTACATTAGTTAAACTATCAATAGCCATCCCTAATGTTGGGAAAGCACCTCTTAACATTTCGACTAAACCATTTGCTTGTGTTACCATTCCAACTAATTCTTCTGGAGTTGTACTTGAGTCACCTACTGTAAATGATAATATGCATACAGCTACTAATACCAAAATCGTTGCAATTAATTGGAATCTATTTCTGTTTTTAGTAAATTTCGCAAAACTCATAACAATTAGTACAAGTAAACTTGATATTAATACCGGTATAATAGGAAATGTTATTAATACTATTACCATTGATACATAATATAAAACATTTGCAGATGTTAATACTCCATATATCACCAAAGGTATTAATCCTATTATCGCTACTATAAAATACTCTGTAATTAATAATACATTTGTTTTTGCCGCAATAATCTGACTTGGTTTTATTGGTAAAGGCAAGATATACTCATTATCTTTAGAATAATAAAGTATATTTATTGCTGAAAATATACTTTGTATAAGAACAAACCCTGCTATTACAAGTAAAATTAGTCCTAAAAACATTTGCTCTTGATTTATTGCCATTAATTCTTTTATTAAGCCATTACTAAATACACCCATTATCCCTGCTAAATATAAAAATACAAAAATATATAAAATTATCATCGATTTAGATTTTTTATTTTTTCTCTCATTAGCACTTTTAGCAGTTTCCATATTCTGAAAAGAATTCTTAAAAATTACTTTTGTCAAAGATATTACTTTATTCTTCATTTTCTGTTATCTCCAAGAATAAATCTTCTAAAGATTTATTTTCCTTAAATTTATTTTTCATTTCCTCGTATGTTCCTACAAATACTAATTTCCCTCTATTTATAATTCCAACTCTATCACATAATTTTTCCGCAACTTCTAATACATGAGTTGAGAAAAATACTGTGTTTCCATTTCCACTATGTTCTCTCATCATTTCTTTTAAATCATGTGATGACTTAGGGTCTAATCCTGTCATTGGTTCATCTAGTATCCAATTCCTTGGATTATTTAATAATGCTCCACAAATAACTACTTTTTGTCTCATTCCATGAGAATAGCTTTGTATCTCACTATTTAAATTATCATATATTTCAAATTTTTTTGTTAATTCTTCTATTCTTTCTTTTCTTTTCTCATTTGGTATTTCATATATATCTGCTAAAAAGTTTAAATATTCAATTCCCTTTAGTTTTAAAAACATATCAGGACTATCTGGAACAAATCCAAATTCTTTTTTTGCCTCTAAAGGCTCTTTAATTATACTTTTTCCATCAATAAAAATATCACCTTCATCAGGATTTAATATACCTGTTATCATTTTTATTGTTGTTGTTTTTCCTGCACCATTTGGACCTAAAAATCCAAATATTTCTCCATCTTTTATTTCTAAGCTTAAATTATCAATTGATTTTTTTCCTTTAACATATGATTTTGATACATTTTCTATTTTTATCATATAACAAATCTCTCCTTATTTCTTAAATAGTTTTCCAAATAATCCCATTTCTTGTTTTCCGTCTTTTCTATTTTTACCTTTTCTACTATTTTTTATTATTTGGTCTATTTTTTCTTCTGTTATTTCATCTTCATCATCAATCATTTCTTCTTCGTCATCTTCATAATCTTCGTCTTCATCATCATAATAATCATCATAGTCATCGTCATCATCTTCATCATCATAGGAATATCTATATGGTTCTACCTCTTCATCATTCTTTTGTTTTTTATAATTATTTTCTAATTCTTCTTCCTCTTCATCAAAGACGACATCTTGATATCCATCATTATCGTCTTCTTCATCATAATCATCACTATCATTACTATTTTGTTTATTTTTATCATATTCATAATCAATTTCACTACTATATTGATTTATTAATTCTTCTAGCCTTGATGTTTTTGCTTTTGTTCTTGGTTTTTCTTTTGATTTTTCTTTTTCTGTCTCTTTTGATGGTTTTGATTTCTTTGTTTCTTTTTTATCCTCTACTATATCATCTACTTCTTCAATACGATATTCAGATAAATCTTTATCAAATTTTTCACTAACTTCTTCTTGGAATGTATTATATACATTCTTTATTCCTTCAATTCTCCAATAATTTGAATTAATAATAGTTCCCATATTTATCTTTATGTTTGTTGCTTCTTCTTCAAAATCTTTTTCCTTTTCTTCGATTTCTCTCAAATATGTTTTATTATAAAGTTCTTTGTAAGCTTTTCTTGTAGCTTTTCCCATAGTTTCTTTTTTCACTAATTCATATAAATTATCAATTTGCTTAATATCTAATGCAAAATTATTACAAGCATCTTCCATTAATCTACTATGTGCCTTCTTTCCATTCATAGCAGACATTCTTTCATTATCTAAAAATACTACAATGTAATCTTTTTTTGATTGTAAAAATGCTAATTTTACACTTACATCTCTTAACAACTTCTCTGATTTTGCCAGTTTTACTGTTCCACTACCATTAACCTCTGCAAGTAATCTCTTCATTCTATCATATATGCTAATGTATAATTCAGCTTCTTCTTTAGCAATTTTACTTCTTTCATCTACTGCTATTCTAATTACATCCTCATCAAATGGAACTCTTTCATTCTTTCCATTTTTTAGCATTGCTTCTACTATTTCTTCATTGTGAGCTTTGTAATCCTCAATAAAATTTTTCGCATTTTTAACATGTCCATAATCAAATTTTTCAAATGCAATATTTACCTGTTTTAATAGACTTAGATAACTTGCTTCTGAAGTTCTATGCATACGTGCATATTTATTTCTTTCTCTTTGTCTTTCTATGAATATAATTAATGATTTAACGTATTTTTCCCTTAATTCTTTTAGATTATCATTATTTTTATCGATTGTTTCTTCTATTTTTTGTAACTTTTGATCTATTGAGCTAGTATTCTCACTTAAATCATTAAAAAGTTCGTTTCTTTCTTCTTCTACTCTTACATTTATTTCATGAATCTTCTTTTCCTTGCTTTGTAAGCCTTCTATTTCAGAAGCTGATTCATCAAACTTTTCTATTACACTTTCTTCTTCCCCTATGATTCTTTGGTATTCTTTTATTTCATCTATCATTCGATTGTAATTTTCATAATTATTTTTTAAGTTGTTTTCTTTGTTAAAGCCTAATATCTTTCCAAAGTAGTTTTCTAAAACAATCGCACTTCTCTCATACATTTTGAAGACCTCCGAATTTTCATTTCTTCATTATTATACATAAAAAGAAAACAAAAGTCTAGAGTTTACTAGACTTTTATTAAAATTAATTATATATCATTTTTATGACTTGTTTTCTCTCATTTTGGGAATTATTTATTCGAAAATGTCTAATTTATTTATCTTGTTTCCTCTTAAGAAGTCTCCTATTAGCATTCTTTTTGCATTTTCTCCTTGTATTTCTAATACCTTAATTCTTCCTTCTTTTGCTTTTATAAATAATCCCTCTTTTGGATTTGATTCTACAACAGTTCCGTTTCTCAAAGAATCATCATTTTCATTGCTATCTTTAACATCAACTTTCCAGAATTTTATTTTCTTTCCATTTAAAAATGTATAAGCACCCATAATAGGATTTAAGCCTCTAACTAAATTTTTAATTTCTCTTGCTGTCTTATTCTCCCAATCTATTTTAGCCATTTTCTTATCAAGCATTGGAGCCAAAGTAAAATCTTCACCTTGTTTTATTCTTGGGGCCGTTCCATCTCCTATTTCTTTTAAAGTTCTAACTAAAAGTTCTCCTCCAACCTTAGATAATCTATCCCATAACTCTCCAGTTGTCTCATTTTCGCCTATTTCAACTTTTTCCTTTAGAATCATATCTCCTGTATCCATTCCTTCATCCATATACATAGTAGTAATTCCTGTTTCTTTATCACCATTTAATACTGCCCATTGTATTGGAGCAGCACCTCTATATTTAGGAAGTAATGAACCATGTACATTAATACAACCAAGTCTTGGGATCTCTAATATCTCTTTCGGTAAAATCTTTCCATATGCTACAACACATATTACATCAGGATTTAAGTTTTTTATTTCATTAATAAACTCTTCATTCTTTCTTACCTTTTCAGGTTGCATTACATTTAATCCTTTTTCTAAAGCAAACTCTTTAACAGGAGATGGTCTTAATTTCATACCTCTACCTTGTGGTCTATCAGGATTTGTAACTACTTTTAATATTTCGTACCCTGCATTGTAAACCGCTTCTAAACTCTCCTTTGCAAAATCAGGAGTTCCCATAAAAACTATTTTCATAAACTTCTCCTTTTTACGAATATTAATTATTCATTTTTTGTTATTCTTTTGATTCTTCTGGCTCTATATATTCTAATGTTCCAGGTAATATTTTATCTATAAAAAGTTCCCCATTTAAATGGTCTACTTCATGAGCTATTGCTTGTGCTAATAATTCTTTTGCATGAACTCTCATTCTTTTTCCATTTCTATCTGTATATTCTGCTACAACTTCAGCAGGTCTAACTACTTTAGCAAATTGATTTGGAAAACTTAAGCAACCTTCTTCTACTTCTTGTTCACCTTTTGTTTTTATTATAACAGGATTTATAAGAACAATTGGTCCTTTATCATCATATAAATCTATTACAATTAATCTTTTTAATACACCTACTTGTACTGCTGCTAATCCTACTCCATTAAATTTGTGCATTGTCTCTATCATGTCATCAATCAAAGTTTGTATTTTTTGAGTTGAGATATCCTCTTCTGGAACTTCTCTTGATGTCTTTTTTAATATTTCGTCACCTTCATATCTTAAATTTCTTATTGCCATCCCTTTTCTACTCCTTTCTTTATTTTTAGTATTTATTTCTTTCTTATAATATTTAAGCCATATTATTTGGATTTACATCAATAGATATTCTAGTATCTTTTAAATCTTTTTGATATATTTCCTTTAAATAATTATTTAAAACCTCATTTGCTTTTTCATTCATAACACCTTTTACAATTATTCTATAACGATATCTGTTTTGTATTTTATCAATAGGTGCAGGCATTGGTTTAAAGATTTTAAATTCTTTATTTTCACCTTCATTATCTAAATGCTGTCTTAAATAATTATAAGTTTTATTACCTATATCTATTAATTCTTTTTCATTTAATCCGCTAAATCCAATTACTATTATATCGCAAAATGGTGGATATTTCAACTGTTTACGTATTAAGATTTCTGTATCGTAAAACATTTTATAATCTTGTTTTTTACTACACAATATACTGAAGTTATCTGGATTATAAGTTTGTATTATAACTTTTCCGAGGTTTGTCTTTTTCTCTTCCTGCTCTTCCGGCTACTTGTGTTAGAATCTCAAATGTTCTTTCATTTGCTCTATAATCATCTATATTTAAAGAACTGTCTGCTGCTATTACTCCAACTAGTGTTACATTTGGGAAATGATGTCCTTTAACTACCATCTGAGTTCCTATTAAAATGTCTATATTTTCATCTCTAAACTTTTTTAAAATCTCTTCATGTGAATTTTTCTTTGTTACTGTATCTATATCCATTCTAATTGTACTTGCATTTGGAAATTCTCTATGTATTTCTTCTTCTAGTTTTTGTGTTCCTGTTCCAAAATAGCGTATCTTATTACTACCACATTCTGGACAAACTGTAACTAATGGCTCTTCATATCCACAATAATGGCATTTTAATTTTTTCTCATAACTGTGGTATGTAAGGCTTATATTACAATTCTTACATTTAACAGTATAACCACAGTTTCTGCACATTACAAATGTTGAATATCCTCTTCTATTTAGAAATAATATTGTCTGTTTTTTTTCTTTTAAATTTTCTTCAATAGAACTATATAACTCTCTACTTAACATTGAACGATTTCCATTTGCAAGTTCTTGTTTCAAATCTATTATTGTAACTTTTGGCATGCTAGAATCATTTGCTCTTTTGGTTAACTCTAGCAAAGTTATTTTATTTAATTCTTTTGCTCTATAATAAGTACTTAGGTCTGGTGTTGCACTTCCTAAAAGTAATGGACAATTATTTTGTTGTGCTATATATTTTGCAACTTGCTTTGCATCATACTTTGGATTTGACTCTGATTTATAAGAACTATCATGTTCCTCATCTATAATAATTATTCCTAAATTTTCTACTGGTGCAAATATTGCCGACCTTGCACCTATTACTATTTTTGCTTCTCCTTCTCTTATTCTATTCCATTCATCATATCTTTCACCTAAAGATAATTTACTATGTAATATTGCTATTTTTTCTTTTCCAAATCTAGATATAAATCTCTCTAACATTTGTGGTGTTAATGATATTTCTGGAACCAATACTATTGCTGTCTTATCACTATTTATAACATCTTGTATTAATTGTAAATACACTTCTGTTTTACCGTGAACCTGTTACGCCATATAATAAAAATCTTTTATATATATTTCTATCAATTGCTTCTTTTACTTGTAAAAATGCATTTTCTTGTTCTTCTGTTAATTTTAGAAAACTCGTTTTCCTTATATTTTTATTTTTTAAAGGATTTCTTTCTATCTTCTTATCAAATAATTCTAAATATTCATTTTTTACTAATGTTTTTACAATTGCTCTTGAACAATCTGTTAAAATCTCTATTTCTGGTATTGTTACACCTTCATTGTCTTTTACAAAATTAATAACTCTTTTTTGTTTTTCTGATTTTATTTTACCTAGCTCTATATCAATCTCTATTTCTTCTATATCTTTTTTCAAATAAACTGATTGTATTGTTTTTTCTTGAATCTTTTTTTCTTTACTCCTTGTCCCAGGTGTTAGCATTAATTTTATACAATCTGATACATTACAAAAATATCTTTTTGCCATCCACCTTGCAAGTTCTATTTGTTTACTGTTTAAATTATCTTCTAATTTTTTTATATCTTTTACTTCAAATTCTGTTTTCTCTTTTATATTTACTACAAAAGCTTCTTCTAAATTTTCTCCCTTGCCAAACGGAACTAAGACCTTACTTCCAACGGTTATAAGGCCTTCTAATTCTTGTGGCACACCATAATCAAAAGTTCTATTTAGTTTCTTAGCTGTTCTATTTATTATTACTTCTGCTATCATTTAAACTCCTTTGAAAAAAAGTGAGCTTTTATTTATTTTAAAATCTCACTTTACTAATTTTATAGTAAATTATTGTTCTAACCACTTTTTATATTTTTCTTCTATAACATCTGCAACTTGGTCTGGTGTTAAATTTGTTGTATCTAATACTAAATCATAATTAGATTCATCTTCTTTTCTAACACCATACAACTCCCAATATCTTTCATTCTCTAGCTTATATCTTTTCTCTATATCCTTTTTTTGTTCTTCAACTGTATCAAATTTTCTCTCAGTTGTTCTTCTTGCTTCATCTTCAAATACTCTTTTTGCTGCAACATTAATATCAACCTTTAAATACACTTTAAAAGATTGTGGTACAGCGTACCATCCGAAGTCTTGCATCTATTATAAAATCATCATGTTCTTTTGCATATTCTGAAGCACTATTTTCTATTTGTCTATCTATTTCAGGATGTTCTTTTACATATTCATTAAAAGTAGTTACATCCATTCCACTTTCTTTAGCTAATTTTCTAAAATAGTCTCCATTTCTATATACTGAATAATTCAATCTTTCCATTAAGATTTTTGATACTGTCCCTTTTCCACTTGCTAATTCTCCTCCTAATGAAATAATATGCTTTTTTTCCATTACTTTCTCCATCTCATTTCTTATTATTTATTTTCTAATATTTCTTCTTCTCCATTATCTTGTTCATCTTCATCTTCTTCAATTATTGCTACTTTACCTTCAGCTATTTCATTTGCTGCAAGTGTAACTGGTGAAGTTTCCTTAACCTCTGTTTTGGGTTTATCTCCTGACGCAATTTGTCTTGCTCTTCTTGCTGTTGCAATAACTAACTCATATCTGTTATCTGCCTTTGTTAATAATTCTGCTACTGTTGGTTTTACCATCATTTTTAATCAACTCCTTTTAAATTATCTTTCATGCTTTCTGCTAATTGTTTACCAAGTTCTTCTGGTGATATTGTCTTATCTATTCTTCCTCCTACTGTTTCCGGTTGAACTGCTGACAATATAATATGACCTGAATCCATGATTAATACAGCTCTTGTTCTTCTTCCATATGTAGCATCTATTGCTGTTTTGTTATCTTTTGCTTCTTGTATAAGCCTTTTTATTGGTGCTGATTCTGGGCTTACTATTGCTACAATCCTTTGTGCTGAAACAATATTTCCAAATCCTATGTTTACTAATTGCATAAAATCAATCCTTTCTATTCTATATTTTGTACTTGTTCTCTTAGGTTTTCTATTTCTGTTTTCATATCAATCACACCATTAGTAATTTCTAGGCTATTTGACTTTGAGCCTATTGTATTAGTCTCTCTATTCATCTCTTGTATTATAAAATCTAGTTTCTTTCCGGGCCGCTTCATTTGAATTTAATAACTCATTAAATTGTGCTATATGACTATTTAATCTTGTTATTTCCTCTTCTATTGAACATTTATCAGCATATATAACAACTTCTTGTGCTAATCTTGACTTATCTATTTCTTGTTCTTTTAGAATCTGTTTTATTCTTTCCTCTAATTTTACTACATATTCTTCAATAAGTCCAGTAGAAAATTTTGATACTTCATTTACTTTATTTTGTATTAGGTCTAATCTTTCCTTTAAATCTTTTGCAATTTTTTCTCCTTCTACCTTTCTCATATTAACTAAACCTTCTGTTGCACTTTCTATTACTTCTAACATTTCCATCTTTATTTCTTCATCATCTTGATTGTCTTGAATTGTTAACACATCTGGATATCTTGCTATATCATTTACTTGTATATCTGAAAGTAGATTTTCTTCTGCCGCTAGTTTTCTCAATTCCTTAATATATCCTTTTGCTAAACCGGTATTTATCTTTATTTCTCTTCCTTCTATTGAATTGTTTTGAAATGTTACAAAAACATCTATTTTTCCTCTTTTAACATTTTCAGAAATTTCTTTTTTTATTGCTTCTTCTAAATAACTTAATCCTCTTGGCATTTTTACAGATATATCTAAATATCTATGATTTACACTCTTTATTTCCACTTGGTATTTTCTTGAATTCTTTTCTAAACTTGCTTTCCCGAATCCTGTCATACTTTTAATCATTATCAACTACCTCTTTTTTCTTACTATTCCTTTTCTTTTTACTCTCTTTTTTCTGTTGTTCTTTTTCCGTCTCTTTATTTTCTTTTTTTATAATCTTTTTATTTTTACTTTTTTCTTCTTTTGCTTTTTCTTTATTACCTTCTTTTTTTATTTCCTTTTTACTTCCTTTTTTGCTTTCCTTTTTATTTTCTTGCTTTTTGTTTTCTCGTTTTTTATCTTCTGCTTTTTCTTCTTTTTTATTAGAGGTACTTTCTTTCATTTCTTCTACATTTTGCTTAGTATTTCTTACTTTTCTTCTCTTCTTTGCTTCTTTTTTTATTGGCTCTTCTTTTACTATTTCTGATATATCACTCATATTTTTTAGATATTGTCTTTTTTCTCTTGTGTATATGATTATTGATTTTAATACATAATAAATTGCAAAAACATAAGAAGATGTTAATAAATAAAATCTAAAGTCATATTGATAAAAAGCAATTACATGATTAATCGATAATGAATGCATAGATAAGCATAGAAGTTCTATACCGCTTAAAGCCATCTTACCACTATCTTGTTTATATGCTCTTTCTAACATTACTAAACCTATCACTAGAAATATTCCTGAAAATACTTCTATATCGTTCATTAGCCTTTCTACGTTCATTCTTGTATAAGCAAAATTTAGAACAATAAAATATATCATTATTCCTATCGCTTTTAACAGATTCTTGAATACTGTGTTCATTATTTCCTCCTAACCTTCTAATTCGTACATTATGATACTTAATACATTTAATGCTACTGTTTCTGTTCTTAATATTCTCTTTCCAAGTGTTACAGTAATTACATTATCATTTTCTTTTATCATTTCTACTTCCTTAGGAGATATTCCACCTTCTGGTCCTATTATAACTGCTATCTTTATTTCACTTTCTCCGTATTTCTCTTTTATTCTCTTTAGCACTTCTTTTAACTTGGTTTTTTCTTCTTTTTCATAGGCTAGTATTACTATATCATATTCAGGTAGTAAATTACAAATATTTTTTAATGTCATTATGTTGTTAACTTTAGGTATGAAATTTCTATCACACTGTTTTGCTGCAACCTCAGATATTTTTTGCCATCTTTCTAATTTTTTTCTTTTATCTTTTTCTTCGTATTTTACAATACATCTTTCCATATCTACAGGTTGTATATCATAACACCCTAGTTCAACAGATTTTTGAATTACTAAATCCATCTTATCTTTTTTAGGTAATCCTTGCATTATTGTTACTTTTATATTAGATTTAAAATCTTCTAATCCTCTTACAATCTTACATTCAATTATTTCTTTTTCCATTTTAGTTATATCACATAAGTATGTATTTTCTTTATCACTATTACAAATAATTATTTCGTCTCCAACTTTTTGTCTTAAAACATTTTTTATATGATTTACATCTGGTCCCTGTATTTTTATTATATCATTATCTATTTGTTCATCTCTCACAAAAAACTTTGACATAATTTAGACCTCCTTATATACTAAGTCATTATAACACATATTTTTAAAATTTTCCATAAAAAAAAGAAATTATATATCAATCTCTTGAAATATAATCTCTTTTTCTTTATTTTTCTTTAAATTTTAATAGTTTTCTGCTTTTATTTCAAAATATGCTTTTGGATGACTACATACTGGGCAGATTTCTGGAGCATATTTTCCTATTACTATATGTCCGCAATTTCTACATTTCCAAATTCTTTCATCATCACGGCTGAACACTAGTCCACCTTCTACATTTTCAATTAATTTTTTATATCTTTCTTCGTGTTCTTTTTCTATTTTAGCTACTTCTGAAAATAAATATGCAATATGGTCAAATCCTTCTTCTTTAGCTTCTTTGGCCATTCTGTCATACATATCTGTCCATTCATAATTTTCTCCTTCTGCAGCTGCTTGTAAGTTTTCTAATGTTGATTTAATTTCTCCACCTTGTAATAATTTAAACCACATTTTAGCATGTTCTTTTTCGTTATCAGCTGTTTCTTGGAATATAGCAGCAATTTGCTCATATCCTTCTTTTTTTGCTTTACTTGCAAAATATGTATATTTATTTCTTGCTTGTGATTCTCCTGCAAAAGCTTCCATTAAATTTTTCTCTGTTTTTGTTCCTTTTAAATCCATTTTCTATTCCTCCTTAATATTTTTATTTTGATTTTCTATCATTGCTATTCTATATCATAAAACAAAAAAAGTCAAGCAAAAAAAGGAAAATGGACTGTACTATTATTCATTAGTACAGTCCATTAAAGCGGTAGATTTATCTAGCATTTACCCTTTCTTTTGTAAACGCTTCCCTGCCTTTATCTTCAGTTTCTTAACAGGGACATCTCTTCTCACCGTAACACTTGCGCGATTTGTTACAATCTCAAGCTTATATTCAGTTGTTTCAGGAACCGTAACAAACAGCCTGCACGACTGGAACCTGTCGACATCACAGGTTGCATAGACATAGACAGTATTGTCTAGCCTAAACATTGTAAAGTAAAATTGTTCACCGTACAACCCACCTTGCAAAGTAGCTGTAATCTTCTCCGTTGCCGAAGAAGAGATATCTACATCTGCTAGCGTTGAATAGATGTAAATCTTCTTTACACCTCTCCTCGAAAGCTTCTTCTGAACGTACTCACCTTCCTCAAACTCCGCCAGATATTCATCCAGCATCTCGTTGTAGTCGTCCACTAAAGACTCTCTCTTCACCGTGCACTTCAGCTTACTCATGTTTTCTCCTAACTACTAGGCCTACCTACTTTACTATCTGCAAGAGGAGTATCTCCTCTGTTATGCTCATTATATCATTATTATGTATCTTGTCAATCAATTGTTATTGAAACATCATAAAATTTGTGATAATATATTTATATGCACTTAACATCAGTTGAAAGGAGTTGTCATGAGTTTCTTTAACAGACTGTTCAAGAAACAACAACAACCGAATGGATCTGCAATAATAGAAGCAGATTCTAGCTCTTCAGACTCTAAGTCTATGACTTATGTGAAGTCTGATGAAGACTTCACGGTCTGTATAAAAACAGACAAAGAGTTATCCGAAGAGCAGCAGGATGCCATCTTTTCCATTGTGAAAACTGGCCTTTACCAAAACAACGAGATACCTTCTAAGGTTTGCATCAACTTGATGCTTTCTACTGGAATCATGGATTACATGATTCTTAACAGGACATCTCAAGGTAGTGCTGAGCTTATTTTCTAGCTCAAACTAGAGCCTTATTGCTAAATAAGGCTCTAGTTTTATTAATCTTAAATTTTTAATAATTATTTATAAAATATTATATCTAATACTTTTTTATAATATTGTATAACTTCCATCATCATTTTTTTGTAATTTTGTATTAGGTGCAAGGCAAACTAGTGGACGAAATCCCGGATTTCCGTCACCATAATAATTATGGCACACTTCTCCTTTATAATTTACATTAACAAGTAAATCGGTTGAAGTAGCTGCCGGACTAGCTAACCATGTAGCAAGAGGTCCACTTTCAGAAGTTTTTATGTAAAGAGGATCATCTGGTACTTTCAATTTTAACTCCCATTCAGTTGCATTGCCACTACCATCTCCAACAAGATATCCTTTTTCACTTACAGCTTCTGCTACATATTGTGTTCCATATTTTTTATTATATGATTTAAAGAATAATTCTATTGTTGGTCCACCAATTGCGTATTCTGCTTTATCTCCTGCATATACACTCCATACATCCGTATCTAGCATGTATGCTACTGCTTTTATATTAATCTCTCCACTTGTAATTTTTTTTACATTAAAATAATCATTATTTAAATTTTTGATTTTTTCATCTTTTATATCTACTGTTCCTTTATAATCTTGATAAACCTCATTTAATGATAAATGATACTCAGAACCATTTTTATAAATTTTATAATTTTCTGATGGAGGACAATAATTATAAGGAATAAAATTATCAGCTATCAAATATATATTATTGTCATCTGCATAAAATAAATTCCATGAAGTTACTCCTTCATTATTTATACAATCATATCCTTTTACTTTTGCACCATAATCTGATGCTGGGATATTTGAAGCCACTATAGTTGTTGAATCCTCTTCTCTAAAAGAACCATTATATATTTCTGATACATTTATTTGATAATCACCATATTGAGCTTTGGTTTGTAAAGATGTATTTAAATCATAATTATTAGGAACTCCATCAAAATATGAATCTAATATCTGTTTTAACTCTGTCTTACTTAAAGTGGATTTTCCATTTTCTACTTGTTTACTTACAATTTCAGTTTGCACTCTTTCTATAACTCCTGCTCTTTCTGTCTTTTCTTTTGCTGTTTGTGCTTGATTTAATATTCCATTATCTCCTGTTAGCATCGCTATCGATACTCCTGCTAAAATTAAAAGTATAATAATTGTTATTACTAGAGCAATAAGCGTAATTCCTTTTTCTTGTTTTAGTTTTAATTTCATTTATTAATTCCTCCTTATTTTTATAAATTTTAAAACTTAATAACTCTTTAAACATAAAAAAGACAGTAATAAAACCTATTGCTAGATTTCATCACTTCTCTTATGTCTAAATATTCTTATTTTATTTTTTATTGACATTCTAATTATATATACATCCTCAAGATTTATAAGTTTCATTTTCTCATTCTTCCTTTTTCTTTAGTTTTACTGCTATTATATCATTTTTTTAATCTTTGTCAATAGTAAACTTTTATAAGATTTTTCCATTTTAAGAAACATACCCTATTTATCTGAGGTACAAATTGGTACCGATGGTGGGACTCGAACCCACATGGTTTCCCGCTGGATTTTGAGTCTTTTAAGGTAATTTATACTTACTTATTTTTAACATTAAATATTGCTTTTTAAAAAACTCAAAATTATTAATATTCTAGCATTTATACTTGATTTTCTTACTTACTAAATAAGATCATAATTTTTTATAATTTTACAAATTTATTGAAAAAATGTTAGATATTTTGTTAGATATTATTAGATGTGATAGATGATTTATTATTGATTTAAACCTAAGGCTATTTACTTAATTGTAAGTGGTCTTTTATTATTGCAAAAAGAAATGGAGTTGATTTTAATGAAATTTGAATACACAAAACATGGAGATTATTACCTGCCCAATTTATCTGCACCAGAAAAAGTAAATGCCTTTAAATTAGGCAAATATGGTCGAATGAGATTAAAATTTTTACAAGAAAATAGAAAAGCTGAATATACTATATTGTTTATTAATAATAAGTTACAAAAGCATTTGATGGAGATAGATGAAACAGCAAATGCAAGATTTGAATTACTAATGAAACAATTTATGGAAAAAGAAAATATTACAGAAGAACTAAAATCCACTAACCAAATGGAATGGGTTGGTAAAATGAATAACATTAAAAATTGTGTCGAAGAAATTATATTAAAAGAATTAATTTATATATAGAAAGAGGTAATGATTATGGAAGAAAAAAAATTATATGATATAGATTCAATAGAATTTAATGAATTATTAGATACAGCAAGAATTGAACTTAAAAATGATGATTTAGAATACCAAGATTTAGAAAATCAAATAAATGAAATTATGAATAAATATCCAAGAATACATTCAATTTTTGAAAATGATGAAGTAGCAAATTTAAACGAAGAAGAATGTAAAATGTTACAAAATTTAATATCACTTTATCTGCAAATGAGCAATTTTGAAGAAAGAAAAATTTTCTTTTTAGGTGCTAGAGAAAACTATTTTTATTTTAAAAATATGAATTTAATAAAAGAATAATTTTATAAAAATCAATAAGAAAAATTAAAAAATAATAAAGTAAAACTTCTTATTTTTAGGCACAAATTTTAAAATATTTGTGCCTTCTTTTTCTTTTTAGTAAATAAGAATAAAAAATTTTAATTGTGAGTACTTTTTAAAATTATTGAATATGCAAGCACCGTATTTGTACTCACGCACAAATACCTACAAAGAATGTGACAAGTCCCAAACCCTAAAATTTAAAAAATCAAAACACCAAAAATTTTTATAGAAAGTGAGATGAAAATTTTATGAGAAAACGAAATATAAAAATCAATATATTTTTAAATGAAGATGAGAAAAGAATTTTTGATGAAAAAGTTAAAAAGTCTGGACTAACAAAATCAGATTTCTTTAGAAAATTTATTCAAGATTATGAATTAAAAGAACAACCTGATGAAAGATTTTATGAAATGTTAAATCAGTTACGAGGTATGGCAAATAATTTAAACCAAATGGCAAGAACTTACAATAGATATCAAGGTTATATGAAAGAAAATAAATTCACACCTCTATTAAATCAAATTCAAGATTTAGTTTTAAGTATGCAAGAGGTTTATCTTATCCCTCAAAAGAAAGGAGATTAAAATGGCAATAACAAAAATATGGAAATTTAAAAGCAGATTAGATCAACTTATAGAATATGCAATTAATGGGAAAAAGACTGAAGAAAAATTATATGTATCAGGCATCAATTGCATACCTGATACTGCTTTTTATGAAATGAAAAATGTTAAGAAACAATTTTTTAAGACTGAAGGAATTGAATGCTTTCATGGCATACAATCTTTTGTTAAAGATGAAGTTACCCCAGAACAAGCACATGAAATTGGTGTAAAACTTGCAAATGAACTATGGGGAGAAAAATTTCAACTAATTGTATCTACCCATTTAAACACCGATAATATTCATAACCACTTTGTTATAAATTCTGTTTCATTTTTAGATGGCAAAAGATTTTGTAACACCAAAAGAGACTATGCACTTATGAGAAAAACATCTGATAGACTTTGTAAAGAATATGGATTAAGTGTTTTAAAGCAAGAAGAAAAATACAATAAATATGCTACAAGTAATTTATACAAAGAACTCATGAGAGATTCAATTGATTATGCAATAGCCAGTAGCAAAGATTATGATGAATTTATACAAATATTAAAAGACTTAGATTATATTATAACTGATAGGAACAACTCTCTATCTATTAGACGAGAACCATATAAAAGAAACACAAGAATTGAAAAGCAATTTGGTAAAAATTATTCTAAAAACAATATCTTTAAAAGAATATTAGAAACTCAAGCCACCTTTCCTTATTCTCCAAATCCATATTTACTAATAAACAGGACTTATAAATCTTGTAATAATATAAGAGAAAAATACCATCCTCGAAAAGGCACTATTTTATACCTAATATTTCATTATAAGAAATTATTTGGCATAAAGACAGAAAATGACTTAAAATCTAATTTAACAAGAATAACACCAGAATTAATAAGAGAAATTAAAAAAATGGATGAATATTCTAATCAAGCAAAATTATTAGCCACTAATAATATAAACACAGAAGAAGAACTCCTTAACTTTGAAAAAAGTATTTACGAAAAAATTAATCCTTTAAAAAGTGAAAGAGAAAATTTATGGAAGAAACACAAAAAAGCAAAAACTGATGCTGAAAAGAAAGATATTGAAAAACAAATTATAGATATTTCTAAAAATATTACACCTCTTGCAGAACAAATAAAATGTTGTAACAATATAACAAATAGACTAAGCAAGATTAAAAATTTTGAACTTAAGAATAGTTTAGAAATTGAACATTTTGAAAATGAAACTCAAAAAATATACAAAGAAAAATAATGAGGAACATTAATTGATGCTCCTCTATTTTTTTCTATAAATATTCTCTCATTTTTAAAATAGATCTTCTTAAATCATCTATCTTTGCTACTCCATTTTCGCTTCTATGATGAATTTGGTTTCTAATATATGTATGTAAAGATACTTGATTCTCTATTCCTCTATATGGATATAATGGCTTTTCATGATTCTTTTGAATAAAAAATTCATTATCAAATGTTTTTATATTTTTATCTTCAGCGTATTTAAATTTTAACTCTTCATACAATTCATTATGATATTCCTCAGTTGGTAAGCCAAAAGCCAAATAATTAGTTTCATTACTTGAAATATAAGGTAATTTCCTATCTTCAAATTTTTTCACTTTCCTATCTTTCTTTAATACTATATTTTTAACATCTTCATAATATGCTATTTGTTTAACAAGTAATGGAGAATGTGTAGTCAATATTACTTGAGATTCTTTAGAAATCTCTATCACAAATTCAATAAACTTTTCCTGTAGCTTTGGATGCAAGTGAAGTTCTGGTTCATCAATAAGTATAATTAGTCTTTTTCCTTTTTGTTTAGACATGTAATACGAATAAATCAAAGAAAAAATCATCTCATAACCAGATCCCAAATCTGATAAATCAATTTGTAAATTATTATCAGTTTCTAAAACAAATTTGGCATTTTTAAATGGCTTATAATTATCTATGAAATCTAATTTTAAATTATAACCACTTATCTCAGAAAATTTATTAACTGCATCTTCTAAAAATTCATTTTGTAAACCTTTTTTTATTAAATCATTTAATCCTAAATTTAAGTTTTGCATTTCTTCATTTTGCTTATAATATTGAAAATTAAAATCTTCCATTATTCTATCAAATCGTGTAGAGTTATACACACCTGGTCTTATCTGATATAAACGATTTTTATCTAAATACAATACATCACTTCCACTAAATCTCTTTGTTCCAAATGAGTTTGTAACTGCTACTCTTAAATCTGGTGAGCTAGGCTTTGGTTTGTCTGGATCAACACTAATATAAAACTGATCAGTAACTGTAAGCGAAAGTAATTTATTTTTATTTTTTCTTTCTCTTGTTTTTCCAATAAATTTAAAACCTATAGACTCAAATTCAGTATTAGGAAATGTTCCTTTTACAATAAATTTTTTATCTGCTTCAACTACAATCTCTGTTTCATTATTAGGGTTATTCATATCATTAATAGTAAAGCTATCCATTTTGTATTCTAATAATGTTAGAGATATGGCATCCAATATTGTTGTTTTTCCACAACCATTTTCTCCAACGATTACAGTTAATCCAGTTCCACATTTTTTATCATCTGGAATATTTAAATCTATATTAAAATCATCTTCCGTTTGGAATAATTTATAATTTTTTATATTCAATTTAGATATAAACATTCAATAAATTCCTTTCTATTTTTCTTCTTTTATTATCTTTTCATACATTTTCATTAATTCAGCAACACAATCTGATTCTGTCATATGCTTCCACTCAAATTCATAAGCCTCCATTACTGCTATATCATTTTGTTGATGTGCTTTTCTTAATTCCTTTGGCATTAAATTTTCGTTATACAAATCGGCTAAACTACTTTCAGAATATAATTTTCTTGCATTTAAAATATTTTGTGCTGTTTTTTCTATTTTTTGCTTTTGTATATTGTTAGGTAATGGCCAAGGAAAATTATTGTATACTATACTAGCTGAATATCTATAATCACTTTTTATTCTTCCAGCAATTGCTCTCATCCATGAATTATGTACATTTGACATCATTATACCAAAATCATATAAAGATGCTGAAGGAATTAACAAATTTGCATCTCCACATATAATATTTGCTCCCATATATCCTATTGGAATATATCTTCTATTTTCTGACGAATGTCTTGGAACAACAAGATAATTTGTTTTTGGTTGTCTAATTTCTCCAAACAAAGTTGGAATATCTGCAAGTTTTCTTGTAGACTCTCTGTTGCTACTTGCTCTTAATTCTCTCACCTTTTTTACTGCATCATAAATAGGAGGAACCCTTTTTATAATTTCAGGTGATACATTTTCTAACCATAAACACCATCTAGATTTATTATGCAAAAACTCAGTAGCACCAATAAATTTTCTAAACATATTTTTACTTTCAGGATATTTACTAATAATTTCTTTGACCTCTTCATCAGAATAATTACTTAAATATCCTCCATCATTTGGCATACTACCAAAGTCCATAGCAGGGACATTACAAATTGGTTTCTTTTTATTTTCAATAAAAATATTAGGTGCATCAATCAAATAGCCATTAATATTAGCAACTATATTTTTTGTAGTATTATTGTAGATTACTTTTTCAGCTTTATTTATATTGCTAAATCCAATGATAACACAATGTACCGCGGCCTTTTCTTTAGCTTCGCTATTCCATTTAAAAGTTCTCCAAGCAAAGTCTATATTAACATTTACTCCAAGAATATTTTTCCACAATAATGGTACTTGTTCTCCTTGACTTATTGAGTTAGTTGAAACAAATGCAACTTTAATTTTAGTATTTTGAATGTATTCAAAAGCTTTCTTATACCAAGCAGTTACATAATCTAGATTACCAAGTCCTTTTATTTTTCCAAAAACTTTTTGCATGTCTTGTTTTTGGTTTTCATCCATTAATCTTGCTCCAACAAAAGGTGGATTTCCCATTATATAATTTAAGTTTTCTTTTGGCACTACTTCTTCCCAATTTATTCTTAAAGCATTGGCTTCAATTATATTTGTATAAGATTTTAATGGTAAAAAATCCAAATTTATATGTAATATACTTTCAGTTTCTTTCATCATTTGAGATTCTGCTATCCATAACGCTGTCTTTGCAACAGTTACAGCAAAATCATTTATTTCTATTCCGTAGAATTGACTTATTGAAACTTTAATTGGATTATTATTTTCATCTCCAAAACCTATTTGTCCACCTTGATAAAGTTCTAATACTTTATTTTCTAACCTTCTTAGAGAAAGATAGGTTTCTGTCAAGAAATTTCCTGAACCACAAGCTGGATCTAAAAATTTTAAATTAGCCAATTTTTCTTGATACTTTAGCAATTTATTCTTTTTAGTTTTTAATACCTTTTCTTCTTCGATTTCTTTTAATTCTGCCTTTAAATCATTTAAAAACAGTGGGTCTATAACTTTATGTATGTTTTCAATAGATGTATAATGCATACCTCCAGAACGTCTAGTTTCTGGATTTAATGTACTTTCAAAAACAGCTCCAAAAATCGTTGGGGAAATATCATTCCAATCAAATTCTTCACTAGCTTTTGATAAAATCAATTCTTTAACATTTTCTGTTAATCTAGGAACTTCTATATTCTCATCAGCAAATAATCCTCCATTAACATATGGAAATTGTGCTAAATCCTCTTTCATGTAAGGATCTCTATCTTCTATTTTTGTATCTAAAACTTTAAAAAGTTCAATTAAAGCTTCTCTTAAATCATCTGCTTCAAATTTATTTAAGTAATCATTAAACATTCCATGTTTTCCAAAAAGTCCAGCATCTTCAGCATATAGACAGAATACTAATCTTACGCATAACGCATTCAAACTTTTTAAACTGTGTTCATCATTTGGGTTTATATATAAAGGTAAAATTTTGTCATAAAGTTTTCCTACTATTTCTCCAGCTTGTATTGAAACTTCCATTTCCTTTTTTAAGTTTTCATTACCTTTATCAACAATAAATTGTAATCTATAATATTCTTTAGGCAAATTTTCTAATAACACTTCTTGTGGCTCTCCATTTGGATTTTCCATATCATATATTAGAAAAGATTTAAAATTACATGTAATTACATACTTTGGATGTCTTGATACTGGCAATTCTGCTATATATTTTTTAGCCTGTTGAAATGGTGTTAATAAAGATCCATCTGACTGCTTTATTGCTTTTCTTAAATCTTTATCGATACTTTTTTGCTCAATTAAAACTCTAGTTGTTGGAATATAACCATCAATAAATCCTGTATTCTTATCGATATGTACTTGATCTTCAAATTCTATAAATTCAGTTGGTCTTTCTACTCCATATACTTCACTTAATAGTTGTAACCAAAATGATTGACTTTGACCTTTTTCATATCCTTTATCTTTCCAAAATTCCGCAAATTCTTTTGCTTTTTGAGCTTGTTCATTCATTTTCATATATATCTTGCTCCTTATTTTACAAATTCATAATTATCTGTTGGTAATTTTGCTCCACTTCTCTTTAATAATTCAAATGCATCATATTCAGTCATTCCATAAGTTTTTAAAATTTCTTTAATTTCTGGTCTTGTAGGTTCTGGTAACCTAGCTGCAAAGTTAGCAAATAATTTTGGATTATCATATAAAGCATTAATTTGAGGAAATGCAACTAATAATTTAAAACCATGTTTTTGCGCTTCTTTTACATTTTCTAAAATATATTTAAAATAATATTTATCATTTTCTTTGTATAATTCTGCTACTTTATATTTATTTCCTGTTTTTACATCTGTCCATACTAAATATACTAAATCCCTTTCCATTTTTACACCCCATCTTTCAAATCATATATTTTTAACATTCTTTTTCTTCTTTCTAACAAATACATTTTTAATAATTTTTTCATATCCTTATTTATTATATCAGTATCAAAGTTTTCTATAATATCGTTAATATTTTTTTCATTTATATTATTCTTTATTAATTTTATATATCCTACAGTTTCATTATAATAATTTTCTTTTATCTTTTCTAATAGTTCAAATTGTCTAATCGGTCTTTTATTATCCCAACCTATAGCTGATTTTGATTTTGTATTTACCAATGCTTCAAATTTCATCTTATCTTTAAAGAATATAGTTAAATCATTGTTATTCTCATATGCACATAATGATGAACCATTATCATATAATGGGCAAATACCAACATTTATGTCATTGTCATTTATTTCATACTTAATTCCCCAATTACTATGATGTCTATCACTATTTCCTATTAATACATCAAAAATTGCTACCTTTAAAAAATCTTTAAATTCGATTAAATGCGCTATACTTTTTTGAATCATTTGTATAGAATATTGAGTATTTGTAAATGGATCTTGTAATTTATCTTTATCATAATATGGATATTCTGCTAGAATAAATTCCACTCCTTCTACAAACGCAATAATTTTATCTGATATTATGTTATAACTCATTGAGCCTATTCTTCCCATATAAGTTCCAATTTCTACTTTAGCACACTCTACATTTATTAATTTTCCAATTTCTGATGCTAATTTTTCAGCCCAATACTCTCCAGTTACTATTCCCTTTTCCTTATTCTTTATTTTTGGAAATTTAAAAATTCCCTTTTCATCTGTTTGTGGATTGATAAGCCACACTTTTTCACTAGCACCACTACCAAATCTTCCAGATCCTTTATCTTCTATCCAATTATCAAATCTTTTAATTTCAAACATTTATTGCCTCCTATCTATTTATTATGTTATTTTTTAAATGTTCTATTGGATATTTAGAGAACTCTTTCTTAGTTTTTTCATCTAGTTTCCTATAATAATAACTAATATCCGATTTGTTTTCAAGTAATATAGAAATTCCATACATCAACTTTATGTCATTGTTTTCTTCTTTTTTTATTCTATAGAGCTTTTCTATTTCATCTTCTGTAAATTCTCTTTTTCTTCTAATTAATTGGATTTTATTAACTATATAAATACTTTCATTCGGTTTCCATTCTATTAATTTATCTATAAATTCTTTTGCTAATTGATAAAATTCTTCTTTTTTCGTTTTATCATAACTATTTATACAGGATAAAGCTAATAAATTCATACATTCTCTATTTATATCATTATTTTCACAATATTCTATAGATGTACTTACTGAACTTTTATTATAATTTAGTATATCTTCAAAATTCAAAGCATCTATCAACAAACTATAAGGACAAATTTTAATATATTCCTTTTCGCTTTTTTCCATAAAAACAAACTTATGAGATATGTTGTCAAAAAAATTATAAACCTTAATTTCTTTTTTACCCCTATTTAAAAACAATACTAAAGTCTTTCCACATATCTTTATTAAATGTAATCCTGAAGCATCTATTTTTTTTATTGTTTCTCTATCATTTTCCATTAATTTATTAAAATGCTCCATATTTAAATAGTCATTACTTCTAAACGGCAAAAATTTATCCTCTAAAACTATATTTATCTTCTTTAAGTTATCTTTAAATTTTTCAATAATATGTAATTTTTTCTTTAATGTAACTGTTAACTTTTCATAATTATTTTCTGTTATTTCTAAAATCATTAAAATAAATTTCATATCATTTATTATTTTATTAATAGTTCCTTGAAATTTAAAATTAATTTTTCCAGTATCAGCATTAAGTAAAATATTTTCTCCGTATTGATATAATATTGCATCTTCCTCTATAATTCTTTTAACATAATCATAAAATTTAATACCTTTCAAGACAATAGGAGTATTTATTATTTCTATTGCACCAATTTTTCCACCTTCAGGCATTATAGCAGGGACAAGTCCTTCATTATCATTCAATTTTACATATATATATACTTTATCTTTTAAATAATCATCTTTATCTTCTCTAAAATCCTGAACAAAAAATTCAAGAGGTTTCTTGGTTTCATCTAATATCACTATTCTTTTTCCAATTTGCATATCTCTAGCCTTTAAGAACTCAAGACATTTTTTCTTCAACATGTTTTTTTGATTAGAATCTATAGGATAAATATCTATTGACTTAGTTTCTTGCGTTGTTTTTATCGTCATAAATATCTTTTGTAAATCTACTGGTAACAAATATCTGTAAAATATCTTTTTTTCTAAATTATCTTTTTGTATTTGCACAACAAAGAATAATACTCCTAAAGGATTTTTGGTATAATTTTCTAAATGTGTAACCTCTATAGGAAATTTTGAATTTCCCTTTTTTATCTCATCAACACATGTTCCTTTTACTTGTACATCTATATAGCCAATCCATTCATTTCCTTTTTCACTTGCATTATTCATTACTTCTATCCTTCCATCATATGAAATGCCCTTATCTTTTGTTGTAATCCCACTTGCATCAAATATTCCTTTATAATTATTTAATTCTTGTTGTAAAAAAATAGCTCCCTCATGTTCTGCCCATTTTCGACTGAACATCACATTTATTCCATCTTCATCTTCCAACATTTTATCAATTTTAGATAAATTATTACTCTTTATTGTATCTATATCCATATTTTACTCCTTATTTTTAGCTCTACTCTTATAAACATTAGCCTGATTTCTACATTGTGGACTACAGTATTCAGCTTTTAAGTTTTGAGAAGCAAATGGTTTGCCACAATGTTTACACTTCTTAACAGTCTTTCTTTCAGTAGTTTCATTTAAAGCAAACATTGTATCTATTGCAAGTTTTAAAGAATTAAAATTCCATTCTAAAACAGGCTTATCTTCTTTATTCTTTCCCATTAATATTTTAAAAGCAATTTTTGATGGATTAAATTCTTTTATTCTAGTATCATATATCTGCTTTGTATAAGCATCTTGGGCTTTGCTGTAATTTTCTATTGCTTCAAATGTTAAATACAATGTTCTAGCATAGTGCATTATCCAAATCAAACACTCAGAATATGCCCTTGAAAAAACTACTGCATACTCTGCTGGTCTATCTATAATAGCAAGTGGATTCATTTCGTTCTCAACTGATAAATCTAAAATCTCTCCTCTTGCATTTTTCTTCATAATAACTTTTTGTTTTTTCTTACACTTTAAAAATAACTTTATGTATTCATCTGTTGGTAATGTTTCTTTTTCACTAACCAAATTACCACTTGGTAAATAAACTTTATTTTGCTTAACAATATCAGTATTTAATGGTAAATATGTCAATTCTCCTAATAAGCCATACTTTTCTACAAACTCCATAATCTTTTTATTAGATGCTTCTATCTCATTTTTCTCAACACATCTGCCTATCATTAAAATATCTACTAATATGTCATCTGCTAAATCAAATGGATCATACATAATAATCTTAGAATTTTCTTTTGGTGTAATATAATGTTTTTCATCTATTTCCTTTATTTCATAACCGTCATATCTAAACCAAAAAGTCCTGAAATTTTCTTCATTATCCTTTCTCATTTTCACTCTCCTAAAAATTTTTTAAAAAATTTATCTGTAATACTTGACAAATATGAACTATTACTTTATAATGTAATTACTACTTAATAGTAATTATTACATTTACTAATTGCTAAATACAATTAAGATATTACTATTATATAGTTTTTATAGATAATAGTCAAGTTTTGTTTGAGAATTTTAACAAAAAGCCTAGGGGATTTTTGTATCTAAAAATCAACAAACAAAAATACAACCAAAAGAAAGGAGTAAATTTCATGGGCAAGAAAGAAACAATTTTAGATTTATACTTTAATAAACACTTAAAACAAAAAGAAATTGCAAATCAAGTTGGAACATCTCAGCAATATATCTCTAAAATTATAAAGACTGATGAAAGATATGAAAAAGAAAAAAGTTCTAGAAAATCTATTAATGCAGAGAAAAGAAAAATTGCACAAGCAGAATATCAAAAAAATTATGTTAGAACTAAGAAGAGTGATATTGCTTATGAAGAATTACTAGCTATTCATGCACAAGATGCAATGGAACTTTCATATAATTCTTATCATCTTTCAGATTATGACTGTAAAAAAGCTAATTCTAGTGTTTATGAATATGACAGTAAGAAAAATCAATATGTTATGATAAAAGGTATTGTTTCATCTCTTGATTTACCAAGAAGAGTTAGCACAAAAGTTTTTTAAGAAAAAACATTAAGAGATTAACCTCTTTAAATACACAATAACCAGTACATAGTTTAAAGTTTTTATTTTAGCTATTGTGAATTTTAAAAAAGGAGGTTAAGTATATGGATTTAGAAAAAGTAATGTTTAGTAACTATAAAGATGTAGTTACAGTTGAACAATTAGCAGAAATGCTAGATATTGGACTTACTCTTGCTTATAGGTTGGTAAGGCAAAAGACTATTAAATCTATAAAAGTTGGTAGAGAATATAAAATTCCTAAACAGTTCGTAATTAATTATTTAATCGGAAAGAATGTTTAGGCTATTTTTATATTTACTACAAAAAAAGCAGAATTAATATTTTCTAAGCAAGTAAACTTGTAAGAAAATCTAAAATCTGCATATTTGATTTCTACGTCAAGTGCAATTAGCACTTTCCTAGAACTCAAAGATCAATAGTAAATTAATTTAGTCTGTTACATCGGAAAGGAGTTATAATTGGTAACAGAAAATTTACAAGTAAATAAAGTATCTGTAAGTTGTTTGCAAATTAAAAATGGAATTTATCAAGCTGTTTTAGAATACTATGATGAAAATGGAAAAAGACATCAGCCTTGGCGTTCTACAAAATTAAAAGTAAGAGGAAATAAAAAACAAGCATTAGCTGTTGCAGAAAAGATAAGAGCAAAACTTGAAGAAGAATTACAGTTAAAATCATTAGAGAATTCTAAAAATAGTTCAAACACAAATTCTAATTCTGATATTCTATTTATAGAGTATCTTTTTTATTGGCTAAAAACAGTTCAGCATACATTAGAAAATACAACTTTTACTTCTTATAGACAACTATGTAATCATCATATAAAAAGATATTTTACAGAAAATCCTATAAAGTTAAAAGATTTAAAGCCTATTCATATTCAAAACTTTTATACTGAATTGATGGAAAAATATAATCTTACTGCAAATACAGTTATACATCATCATGCAATTATAAGAAAATGCTTAGATTACGCTTTTAAAATGAATATTATTATAAGTAATCCAGCTGATAAAATTCAAAGACCTAAAAAAGCTCAATTTATATGTAGTTTCTATAATGAATCAGAATTAAATAAACTATTTGAAATATCTAAAGGAGATCCATTAGAACTCATTATTTTAATTACTGCTTTTTATGGACTAAGAAGAAGTGAAGTTTTAGGTTTACTATGGAATTCCTTTGATTTTGGAAATAAAACAATTACTATAAAACATACAATTACAATAACTAATACAAATGGTGCTAATAGAAAAATAGAAGGCAAAGATAGAACAAAAAACAAATCTAGTTATAGAACGCTACCCCTATTTGATGATATAGCAACTATGCTTTTAGATGTCAAAGAAAAACAGAAATCTTTTCAAAAGGCTTTTGGAAATAGTTACAATAAGAAATATCTAAATTATGTTTTTGTAAAACCAGATGGAAATATTATAAGACCTGATTATGTTACAGAACATTTTGGTATTTTACTAAGAAAAAATAATATGAGGCATATTCGTTTTCATGACTTAAGACATTCTTGTGCAAGCCTACTACTTGCTAAAGGTATTCCTATGAAATCAATTCAAGAATGGCTTGGTCATTCTAATTTTTCTACTACTGCAAACTTATATGCACATTTAGATACTAACTCTAAAAAGATTTCTGCAAATGCTTTAGAAAATGCTTTAAAATTTACAGCTACAAATAAAAAAGAAAATGAAGAAACTATATCTTCATCTTCACAAAAATAAATATTTATGGTGCAGGTGGTGGGGGTCGAACCCACACGAATGTTACTTCGCAGGATTTTGAGTCCTGTGCGTCTGCCAATTCCGCCACACCTGCATATTTAATTAAATTTACATTTATGTTAGATATTTGTTAGATGTTTTGATATTTTTAAACTCTAACAAATATCTAAACATTAGTATTTTCAATATTTATAGGATTTATATATTTAAAAATCCATTTAGATTTTGAGTCCAGTGCGTCTACCAATTCCGCCACATCGGCATATAAAGAGTTTGCTTTTTAGCAACCCTCTTTAATACTTATATATATTAACATATATTTAATTTGTTGTCTAGTTTTTTTCACTGTCAAATTCAAAAACATTAATAGTTTTTATTTCTATCTTAGAAAAATCATCATGTTCATCTTCAAATTGTACAATCTTAAATTTAGATTTATTTTTTAACGTCAAATTCAACTTAGAAATATCAACTAATATTTTAGTAGATAAGTCTTGTCCTACTGGTAACGTTTTATTTTGATTATCATAAAAAATGCAATTTGTATAACTAACAGCATTTGTTCCTTCTTTTAAATTTATCTTATAGAAATTTATTTTATTATCTTCATTTTTAATTGCTTGGTTTATTTCATTTTCTGGATTTATATCAAATACATTAATTTGTCTATCATCTATCTTGTCATCTATAATTGCTTTATATACAGGTACATCTTCTGGAACAACTACTTTTGTTAATGCTGACTTTATATTTGCTATCACATTTTCTAAAGATAGTTTAAATCCTATTTGTTTAGTATTTTTACTAATTTCTAATATGTTAAACTTATCTTTTGGAAGTTCTCTATGTTTTTTATTTTTAATCTTTGATACTTTTGTAGGGTCTTGAAGTAATCCACCAAATATATCGAATTCTTCTTTTTCAGAAAGTGTTTTTTCTTCGATTGCTTCTTTCTTTATTTCTTTTAATGCGTTTTCAATATCCTTTGGTTGGAATTCATTTATCTTAATTTTATTTAACAATGGTAAAAGACTTGTTGTAGTTATATATACACCGTCTGTTTCATCTTTAGTCAAATTCTTTCTTTGCATCTTATCCATTGTTTTTCCAAGCTTTTCTAAATCTTCTTCATAATCAAAAGTTTTAGTAATTTTCTTTATTATATTTACTTCCTCTTCTTCTCCTTCTGGAAGTGAACTCATTTCGTCTTTATTGCTATATTTCCAAAATTCAAATATGCTCTTTTTATGGCTATCTATTTCTGCAATATAAGCTGTAGCATTTTCTATTTTCTTTTGCATATTCTTATTTTTTAACTTTAAGCTATTAATATCCATCATAATGTTTTTTAATTCAGTTTCTTTTTTATCTATTTCCTTATATAAAGCTACTAATTCTTCAATATTATAGTTTTCCTTTTTGGCTCTTCTTCTTTTTGGAAGTTCTTCCATATCCTCTTTATCTTCTACATCTGTTACTTCTTCTACTTCCTCATTTTTCATCTTGTTTTTATTTTTCTTCTTACTATATTTAAAATAATATTTAAATTTTCCAAAAAATGTTTTCTTGCATTCTAAGAATGTTGATATTTGTTTTTCCTTTGCTAAATATTCTATCTCTTGAGCAGCTATTTCTACTTTTAGGTTTTGAAGTCTTTTACTATTTTTATTAATCAACTCTTCTGCTTCTGTTTCTTTATCCAACCCTAAGGAATATTCACTATTTATCCATTCTACAATATTTCCATACTCTATCTTTCTATCTTCTATATAGAATTCTATTTCTCCACCTTTTTCAATATTAGTTTTAAAATCAAAATAATGTGGTATTTCTGTCTGTAAGATAAACATAGCTTTTAACAATTTATAAAACTCATTTGCTTGATCCTTACTTTCTAATTTAATTCTATACGGACTTTTTATTTTTTGATATACTTCTGTCTCTCCAACTATTTGTATACTTAAATTATCATTTTTATCATATACTTCATATATCAATGGCCAATCTTTAGTAAATAACCACAAATAGTTTTCTATATCTTCAAACTCTGATTTTTTTAAGAACTCACTTGTATATTCACTATTTCGAATTGGTACAAATATTTTTCCTGTTTTTCTTTTTTCTAATTGCTTTTTTAACAAATAGAAAAATGTTGAATAATCAGAGTCTTCTGTTGGTACTAACATAAAATATTGATCTGTGTTTTCTGAATAATATATTTGCCATAAGTAATTATTTTCATATTTTACTTTAAATGGTATTTTCTTATTTAGATTTACTTGTTCTTCTTCTACTTTTTCTACATCTTCTATATTAAAATTATTTAACATGTTTAAGAAAGTAGTATGTTTTATTATATTTTCTTCTGATTCACTATCTAAATAATCTGCAAGAGGACTTGCTTTTTTATATTTTTCTTCAATCTCGTCCATCCTATTTGTTGGAGAAAGTAATATTTGGATATCTTTTATTGGTACATATCTATATTGTCTATATTGCTTCTCATCGTAAAATTTAGGAATTCTAAATTCTAATGGCTTATATTGTTTTATGCTTTTTGGTATTTTATCTAAATCTAATCCTAAATATTCTAATTTTCCTTTTATGGTTTCATTATTTTCTACTGTTTTTTTAGGCACAGTTTTTTCTCCCTTCTTCTATTTTATTATTTCATAAAAATTCTTAAACTCATATCCTTGATTCCTTAAAGTAGCAATTATTTGTGGAAGTGCATCCGCTGTTACACTTTTTAGTGGAGAATCATGCATAAGTATTACTATACTATTTTTATTTTCTATTGTTTCATTTAATCTCTGAATTTCAAAATCAACAGACAAATTATTTGTTTCGGCATCTCCGTTTAATGCATTCCAGTCCACATGTACAATATTATTTTGTAATAACAAATCATTTGCTTGACATTTTAATTCTGCATATGGTCCACCTACAATTCCTCCTGGAAATCTAAACAAATGTGAATCATATTCATTTTCTCCTATAGCTTTTCTTATTTCTTCATTACATGCATTATATTCATCTAAAACAGCTTGTGGAGAACTATAAATTTTTGAATATACATGTGAATATCCATGATTAGCTATAAAATGTCCTTCATCATACATCCTTTTTACTAAATCTGGCTTTTTACTCACATTTGAACCTAATACAAAAAATGTTGCTTTTATATTTTCTTGTTTTAGTGTATCTAATATTCTAGGTGTAACAGAAGATGGTCCATCATCAAATGTTAAAAATGCTTGTTTTGTTTCTGAATGATAAATATTTTCTATATTTTGTTTTCCTTCATCTGTTAGCTTGGGAAGTTTTGCTTGACGTTCTTTTTCTTTTTCTTCTTGCTTTTTTTCTTCTTCTTGTTTTAGACTAATTATTTGTGCTTCATATCCCTTATATACTTTATAACTATTTATCATTTTTGATATATTTATTGCTACAAGTATAATTAGAATAAGAGATAACACAACAAGTAATATGAGTATTTTCTTGTTTTTATTAAATTTAGTATCTATTTTATAAACTTCTAATTCTTGTCCATTTTTTACCATTCTTATTTCCTCTTATTCTCATACTTTTGTTATTTCTTTACATTTTTTTCTTTGTTTATATTCCCTATTTTTCACCTATTTCTTTTTTATTTTTTCATTAGATTTTTTATATATTCTACTTCTTCCTCAGGATTTAATCTCATAAATATTGGTTCACCTTTTTCAATTACTTTTATATCTTTTAACCCATCATATTGTTTTAAAGAATCCCATGTTATTAAAACGTCGTCTTTTACTCCTATTTGGTGCAAAATATTATCTGCTGTATCGTTCATAAATGGTTTAATTAATATAGCAATCTTTCTTAAGTTTTCTATTAAATGATACATTACTGACTCTAGCTTTTCTTTATTATCCTCTTTTGCTAAAGCCCATGGCATCGTTTCATCTATATATTTATTTGTTCTAGAAATCAATGTCCATATTTCTTGTAAGCTATTTGCTATTTCGAAATTTCTTATTTTTTCCTCAAATGCCTTTATTTGTTGTACACAAAATTCTTCTAATTCTTTATCAACGTCATTTGGTGTTCCATTATAAAATGGCACATTTCCTCCAAAATATTTATTTACCATTGATACTGTTCTATTTAATAAATTACTTAAATCATTACATAAATCAAAATTATATCTTTCTACAAAACTCTCTGGTGAGAAGATTGCATCTTGTCCAACTGGCATTTCTCTTAATAAAAAATATCTAACACTATCTAAGCCATATTTTTCGACTAATTGTTCTGGATAAATTACATTTCCTTTTGATTTAGACATTTTACCATCTTTCATTGTTACCCAGTTATGAACAAGTATTGTTTTTGGAAGTGGCAAATCTAATGCCATTAAGAATATAGGCCAATATATTAAATGAAATCTTGCTATATCTTTTCCTACTATTTGAAGGTCTGCTGGCCAATATTTTTTAAATAATGTATCATCATCGCTTCCATATCCTAATGCAGTTAAATAGTTTGTTAATGCATCTACCCATACATATATTACATGTTTTGGGTCTTTTAACACTTTTATTCCCCAGTCAAATGTGGTTCTTGTTACACATAAATCTTCTAGACCTGGTTTTATAAAGTTATTTATCATTTCATTTTTTCTAAATTCTGGCTTTATAAAATCAGGGTGTTCTTCATAATATTTAAGTAATCTATCTGCATATTTTTTCATGTTAAAGAAATATGCCTCTTCTTTCATAAGATTTACTTCTCTACCACAATCAGGACACTTTCCATCTACTAATTGAGTTTCTGTAAAGTAACTTTCACAAGGTACACAATACCATCCTTTATATTCTCCTTTATAGATATCACCTTGTTCCATAAATCTATCAAAAATCTTTTGAACGACTTTTTCATGTCTTTCATCTGTTGTTCTTATAAAATCATCATAATCTATTTTCATGATTTTCCACAATTCTTTTGCATATGCTGCCATTCCATCTACATACTCTTGAGGTGTTTTCCCTTGTTCTTTTGCTTTTTCTTCAATTTTTTGTCCATGTTCATCTGTTCCTGTAAGCATATATGCATCTTCACCTTTTAATTTATGAAGTCTTTTCATACTATCTGCTAAAACTGTTGTATAGGCTGTCCCTATATGAAATTTTCCACTTGGATAGTAAATTGGCGTTGTTACATAAAATTTATTTGACACTAATATCATCTCCTTTTTATCCTAAAATATCTTATCACGTTTTAGTTAAAATAGCAATAAGCAAGAGATATCTTTGTAAGATTTTCTCTTGCTTATGCCCACCTTATGTAATTCCTTACTTATTTGCCTGTGTCTTGAAATAGAACACAAACAGATATATGCTAGCTATTGCAATAGCCAGTATGTTTCCTCTTCCGAATATTATCATCGGAAGAACGATTATCAAAACAGGAATTACCACCACTTTGAGAATCGTCTTTTCAACCTTCTCAAAAGTAGTTCCTTTAACCTCGAAAAATTTTTCCATGTCTAATCCCTTCTAGACGAGGTCTTATAAAAAATATTTTCTAGTATACTCCTAAAAAAGCTTAATGTCAAGAATATTTTTGTTTTCTTTTATCAAAGTTTGTAATTTTACATATAAATTCTAGTCTTTTATATTATAATTTTCTAATTAATTCTTCATATCTTTCATATTCTGGTTCATATTTTTCAATTAGCTTATAAAAAGCCTTGCAATGTGTTTTATATTTTAGGTGGCAATATTGGTGTAAAACAGCATAATCAATTATTTTTCTTCCGTATTTTACAACCTCAGGATTAATTGTTATTTTACTATCTTCACATTTTCCTATTCCTTGGAATCTTCTTACTTCATATTCTTCTGGAGCAAAACCTAACATTATTCTTGTTTTCTCCATTGCTCTTTCTATTTCTACGTTTGCAATTTGTTCGTACATTTTATCTATTGCTAAATCTAAAATTGCTACATTTGACATTTTTCTATACTTGTTAGGTAGTGATATTTTTATAGTTTTTCCTTCCACATCTAACTCAGTAATTTTAATATTTTTGTATATAATTTTTATCCTATAATCTATTCCTAATACTGGAACTGGATGTCTCTCTATGCCACTATTTACAGTCATCTTAACATTTGTTTTTCTTTTTACTATATTCATTTCATATCACTCCTTGTCAAAATATCGTTTTGCAAATTATTGTTCGCTTTTGTTGTTTTTATTCTATATTTTGTTTTCCATTTTGTCAATAGTTTTTTATAAAAAATTTAAAATATTTGTTCGGTATTTTTTCTATCTCTTTTATATCAATATTTTGACAAGAAAAATTTTTTTGTAAGACAAAAAAGTTGTAGATTTTTCTCAACAAAAAATGAGACAAACAAGGTCTGTCCCTAATTTGTCTCATTTATTTATTATTCAGCCTTTTTATCTTCTTTAGCTGGTTCTTCAGTTTTTGCTTCTTCTTTAACTTCTTCAGCTTTTTCTTCTTTTACAGGCTCTTCTTTAACTGTTTCAACTGTTTCTTCTTTTACTGTATCTACAGTTTCTTGTACTGTTGGTTCTTCTGTTTCAACTGCTGAAGCTTCTTCTGGAGCTTCCTCTACAGCTGGTTCTTCTACTAAATCTTCTTTAATAGTAATTTCTCTATCTTCAATTCTTGCTCCAACTTGTTCTTTAGTCTTAGCAGCTTTACCAAGTCTATCTCTTAAGTAGAATAATCTAGCTCTTCTAGCTTTACCTACTCTTACTAATTCTACTTTTTCAACTAATGGTGAATGTACTAAGAATGTTTTTTCAACACCTACACCGTAAGAGATTTTTCTTACTGTAAATGATTGATTAACTCCTCCACCTTGTACTTTAATAATAATTCCTTCAAAAACTTGAATTCTTTCTTTATTTCCTTCTTTAATTCTTACGTGTACTCTAACTGTATTACCAACTTTTAATTCTGGTATTTTATTTTTCAATTGTTCATGCTCAATTGCTTTAATAATATCCATTTTAGAATATCCTCCTTTTCTTCCTAATTTTATTTTTTAGAGCGGTGCATTTGGGATTTTGCACTTCTTTTTTATTTTTATATTTTTTGATTTATTCTTTATTTAATAAATCAGGTCTTTTTTTCTTAGTTATCTCTAAAGATTGTTCTTTTCTCCATTCATCTATTCTTTGATGATTTCCTGAAAGTAAAATTTCTGGAACTTTCATTCCTTCAAAGACTTCTGGTCTTGTATATTGTGGATATTCAAGTAATCCATTTGAAAAGCTTTCTTCTTTTATAGAGTCTTCGCTTAGGACCCCTTCTACATATCTACTTACACTATCAATTAATACCATAGCTGGAAGTTCTCCACCTGTTAATACATAATCTCCAATAGATATTTCTTCATCCACTATCTTATCAAGAACTCTTTGGTCTATGCCTTCATAATGTCCACAAAGAATTATTAAATGTTCTTCTTTAGATAACTCTACAACCTTTTTTTGATCTAATGTTTTACCCTGTGGAGACATATATATCACTTTTGTATCTTTATTATTTAAAGACTGATATGCTCTATATACTACATCTGGCATCATTACCATACCAGCTCCACCACCATATGGAGTGTCATCTACTTTATTATGTTTATTTTCTGAAAAATCTCTAATATTAACTAAATTAATATTAATTTGTTTATTCGTCTTAGCTCTTCCTATTATGCTTTCATTCAAACTAGAAAACATTTCAGGGAAAAGTGTTAAAACATCAAATTGCATTTTTTCCTCCATATTACATTAGTCCTGGAATTAGGTGTACTATCATTTTTCTTTGTTCCATATCAATATTTTTAATTACATCTTCTATTGCAGGTAAAAGAATTTGTTTTCCTAATTCATTTTTTACAACATATATATCCGAACTACCTGAATTAAATACATCATCTAGAATCCCTAATTTTTCTCCTTCATCTGTATATACATCCAGTCCTATCATATCTACAATATAATAAGTTCCTTCCTCTAGAGGTTCTTCTTCATCACGGTCTACTACTAAATAGTAATTACGTAATAAATTTGCATCCTCTGGATTTTCTATACCTTTGAATTTTATTAATACCATTTCTTTATGATATTTAACTTCTTCTATTTCATATTCTTTTCTAGTATTTCTATTTTGGATATATATTTTTTTCAAATTGTCAAATCTTTTTTTTACATCATCTGTATATGGTTTTACTTTTACCATTCCTTTGATACCAAAAGTATTTACAATTTGACCGATTTCAAGATATTTTGTCATATTTAAATACTCCAATTATCCTATAAATTCAACTAACACTTTTTTGTGTTCTTTTGAAGCTACTGATTTCATGACTGTACGTATAGATTTAGCAAGTCTACCTTGTTTGCCTATAACTTTACCCATGTCCTCTTTTGCTACTTTTACTTCAAACGTAGTAGTCTTTTCATCATCTTTTCTTGTTATTTCTACTGCATCTTTATTATCTACTAAATTTGAAATAATTATTTTTAATGTTTCTTCCATGTTTACCTCCACTTAATCCAAAATTGGACTTTAAAAGGATTGTTAAAGTTAAATTATTTAACTTTTTCCATTAAGTCTTTTACTGTTGGTGTTGGTTTAGCACCATTTTTAATCCATTGTGCCAATTTTTCTTTATCTACAACTATTGTAGATGGTTCTGTCATTGGATCATATGTTCCAATTTGCTCGATTATCTTACCATCTCTTGGGCTTCTTGAATCTGCTACAACAATATGATAAAATGGAGCTTTTTTCTTTCCTTGTCTTTGTAATCTGATTTTTACCATTTCTTTCACCTCCGAATTTAGAATAATTTATATAAAATTTAAAAATTAAATAACTAAAATAACAATTAACTAAAATTTAAAATTCTTTAAGGTATTTTCATCTATACCATTCATCAATTTCTTCATGCTACCTTTGTTGCTCTTCATTTTCTTCATCATTTTTTGTGTCATTTCAAATGATTTTATGAATTTGTTTATTTCTTGCACTGATGTTCCACTTCCTTTTGCTATACGTTGTCTACGACTAGCGTTAAGAAGTCTTACATCTCTTTTTTCTTCTTTTGTCATTGAGCATATAATTGCTTCTATTCTTACAAATTCTTTATCATCTATCTTAACATCTTTTAATTGATTCATCCCTGGTATTAATTTAAGTAGTGATGAAAATGAACCCATTTTCTTTATCTGTCTTATTTGTGTTAAATAATCATCTAAGTCAAATTCTCTTTTCCTTAATTGTTTTTCTAATTTTTCTGCTTGTTCTTGGTCAAAAGCTTCTTCTGCTTTTTCTATTACTGATAGGATATCTCCCATTCCTAAAATCCTTCCAGCCATTCTTTCTGGATGGAATACTTCAATATCACTTAGTTTTTCACCTGTTGCCGCAAATTTTATTGGTTTTCCTGTAACCTTTTTTACTGATAGTGCGCTACCACCACGAGTATCGCCATCTAATTTTGTAAGTACAACTCCATCTATTCCAACAGTAGTATTAAATTTTTCTGCAACATTTACAGCATCTTGACCTGTCATACTATCTACTACAAGTAATATTTCATGTGGTTTTATTCCAGTCTTTAACCTTTTTAATTCATCCATTAATTCTTCGTCAATATGAAGACGTCCCGCTGTATCTAAAATTACAACATCATTTAATTTTGACATTGCAACTGATAATGCTTGTCTTGCAATATGAACTACATCTTTTGATGCTTCATTTGCATATACTGGTATGTTTAACTGTTTCCCAACTACTTGTAATTGTTTTATAGCCGCTGGTCTATATACATCACATGCAACAAGTAATGGTTTCTTACCCTCTTTTCTAAATAAGTTTGCAAGCTTACCTGCTGTTGTTGTCTTACCAGAACCTTGAAGACCAACCAGCATAATTATTGTTGGTGGGTTTGGAGTAAAGTTTACTTTACTTTCTGTTCCTCCAAGTAATTCTACTAATTCATCTTTTACAATTTTAACGACTTGTTGTCCTGGCGTTAATGATTTTAATACATCTTGACCAAGTGCCTTTTCTCTAATTGACTCTATAAATTCTTTAACAATCTTATAGTTGACATCAGCTTCTAAAAGTGCAAGTTTTACCTCTCTTAGCATTTCCTTTAAATCGCTTTCAGTTATTCTTGCTTTTCCTCTAATTTTTCTTGTTATTTCTTGTAATCTAGAAGATAATCCTTCAAAAGCCATAATCTCAACTCCTATTCTTATTTATTTTTTCTTAAGACTAATTATACTAAGTATCTTAATTCTTTCTTTACGTTTTCTAACACGTTTGCTATTTCCTTGTCTGAATAATCTTTTTGTATTTTTGTTAATTCAGATAAAGCTTTTTCTATTCTTTTTTCTTGATTTAACATCCTTTTCATAAATAATAGCTTTTCTTCGTATTCGAAAAGTTTTTTCTCCCCCTTCTTTATAATGTCTCTTACCGCTTGTCTTGTTATGTTATTATTTTCTGCTATCTCTGACAATGACAAGTCATTATTGTAGTAATCATCTATGAATTCATATTGTTTTTCAGTTAATAGCTTTCCGTACAATTGGCATAGCATACTAATTTCAACGTTTTTTTCCATAGCTTTCCTCTTTTCATTTTGTAATGCTAATATACTTTACACTATTTTTCTTTATTTGTCAATAGTTTTAGCAAAAAAAATAGAAAAACTACTAAAAAATAAGCATTTTTCTATCTCTAATAATCTCTTTAAAATATACAACAATTATAACCATCAGTCCCCCTATGTCAACAAGTGGTTTCATTGTCGAACAAAAGTGAAAATAAAATTTCCACGCTTGGCACTAACTTTAAATTAGTGTCAATTTTTATAAAGATGTTGTTTTTAAGTTTCCACCTAAAGTTTTTAGGCAACCCTTTTCTTTAATGTTCGTTGTTCTTTGGCCATACCCATCGCTATTTCTAGGTCTGGACTAAAGATTTCTTTTATATACTTTCTTAAAATATTTAAACTTCCATTTATATCCGCATTTATTATTTTCCCTCTATTTGTCTTAAATAGTCCTCTTGTTATTCTTCTTGCTTTATTGTAGTACTCTCTGTTTATTTCTTCTTTATCTATACTACTTACTCCTGATGTATATTCTTCTCCTATCTTTTCTACTTCTATTCCTTCTAGTTTTGCTTTATATTTTATTTTATTTACTAAATTTTGTATTGGCATTTCTACAAATCTTTTATTGTTTCTCATATTTTGTTTTATATTTTTTATATTTCCTATAACAATAGTACTACAAGCATTTTCTTTTGCATAATCTATTATCATTCTACTTGCTTTATGCATATATGTGTTACTATAATTTCTCATTTGCTCATATAATTTATTTATCTTTTTAGTATTTTTAAATTCTTTACTTCCTGTCATCTTCATTTGTATTCCTTGTAATCTTGATATTTCTTTATTTATATAGCCTATTTTTGATTTTATTCTTTCTCCTGCTATTATTAATGTATTATCATTATTCATATTTGTACATGCTGCTAGATTATCCATTCCTAAATCTATTGCCATTATATTTCCACCAATTACTATTTTCTTTTCTTCTTTTTCGTATATTATATACACTTTACATTTTCCATCTGTTATTTTTCCTATCTTTATCATTTTTATGCTTTCCAAATTTATTAGCTTTTCTAATTTCTTTGGTATTAGAAAATTTAAACTCTTTACTTTAAATTTTTCCTGCATCTTCTTTGATATTGATAGCTTTATTTCTCTTCCATCTCGCCTTATTGCATATTTTGTAAATGTTATTAATATCTTATTCTCTTTTTTATATCTTGGCATTCTTGGCTTTCCTTTTATTTCTTTTTTTCCATCTCTATACTTCTTGCTTACTTCTATATATGATTTATAATCTCCTATATAATTTAATATTATTTCTAACAATGTATGTGAATGTAAATATTCTGAATGCCAATTTTCTTTCCTATATTTTTTGTATATTTTACTTCCTTCTACGTTTATACTTCCTTTTGCATTTATTTTTTCTTTTCCTTCTTTTACTTCATAATTTAACATATTATAGACCTTACTACTATGCCACATTAATTCTTTTATTATCTTCTCTTGAATTTTATTCATTTTCAAATCATATACAAAAGTTAATCTCAAATTTTTCACCTCCAATCGTTTTATTATTTGTATCACATCAAACATATTTTCGCAAGTACTTTTGAATAAATCTTTACTTTTTATTAATATTTTAAAACAATTTGTTGATATTTCCTATGCAACAAAAAAAGAAGTGTTCTTACTTTAGAACACTTCTTAACTTTTATGCTGTTTCTTTTTGATTACCATCTGGTGTTTGTCTTTTCTTTTTTATTATTGGCTTCTTAATGTCTTCTTTATTACATTCTATTATCTTAGGTCCTTCAGTTCCTGCTACTGTTCCTTTGGTAATAATACATTTTTCTATATTTGATTTTGATGGTATATCAAACATAATATCTCTCATTATTTCTTCTATAATAGAGCGTAAACCTCTTGCACCTGTTTTTCTTTCAATTGCTTTATCAACAATTGCTTCTAGTGCTTCTCTTTCAAATATTAGCTCTACACCATCTATTTCAAATAATTTTTGATATTGTTTTACTAGAGAATTTTTAGGCTCTTGTAAAATTTTAATTAAAGTTTCCTTATCTAAATCCCTTAGAGTTGCAACAATTGGTAATCTTCCTATAAATTCTGGTATTAATCCAAACTTTAATAAATCTTGAGGTAATAATTCTTTAAATACTTCATATTTATCCTCATCTTTTTTGGTTTGCATTCTTTTACCAAAACCTATTTCTTTTTCACCAGTTCTTTCTTTAATTATATTCTCTAAACCTTCAAATGCTCCACCACATATAATTAAAATATTTTCTGTATTTATTTGTATTAATTCTTGGTTTGGATGCTTTCTTCCTCCTTGTGGTGGTACTGATGCTACTGTTCCTTCTATGATTTTTAATAATGCTTGTTGTACACCTTCACCACTTACATCTCT
The DNA here is from genome assembly GCA_944392605.1 of uncultured Clostridia bacterium. Lineage (GTDB taxonomy): Bacteria > Bacillota > Clostridia > TANB77 > CAG-508 > CAG-269. The sequence continues at coordinate 140,358 of CALXXE010000001.1, forward strand.
TGTTATAGAAACATTTTCTGATTTTCTTGCAATTTTATCTATTTCATCAATATATATAATTCCTTTTTCTGCTTTTTCTATATCTCCATCAGCTGCTTGAATTAGTTTTAAAAGAATGTTTTCAACATCTTCTCCAACATATCCTGCTTCTGTTAGAGTTGTCGCATCAGCAATTGTAAATGGAACTTTTAATATCTTTGCTAAAGTTCTTGCAAGTAAAGTTTTTCCACATCCTGTTGGTCCAAGTAATAATATATTACTTTTTTGAATTTCAACATCGTCATCATCTTTTTTATTTGATTCTTCATGTGCAATTCTTTTATAGTGATTATAAACAGCAACAGACAAAGTTCTTTTAGCTTCGTCTTGTCCTATTACATAATCATCTAATATATCTTTTATTTCTTGTGGAGTTGGTAAATTATTTAATTCATTCAATGTGTATCCTGCATTTTCATCCTCATATAATTCTGCCTCTATAATACTATTACATAATTCTACACATTCATCACAAATATATACTCCCGGACCTGCTACTATTTTTCTAACATTCTCTTGTGCTTTACCACAAAAAGAACATCTTACACTTCTTGGTTTATCATTTTTTGCCATAAGTTTCTCCTTTTTCTATATATTTTTTCTATTTTCTTTTGTCCATAATTCCATCTATTAATCCATATTTCAAAGCTTCTTCTGCTGTCATATAATTATCTCTTTCTGTATCTTTTTGAATTTGTTCTACAGTTTGACCTGTCCTTTCACTTAAGAATTTATTTAATTTTTCTCTTGTTTTTACTAAATGGTCTGCATGTATTTTAATTTCTGTTGCTTGACCTGAAAGTCCGCCACCACCGATTAATGGTTGGTGAATTAATATTTCTGCATTAGGTGTTGCAAATCTCTTTCCTTTTTCTCCTGCTGCTAAAAGAGCTGCTCCCATACTAGCTGCCATACCAATACAAATTGTTGATACTGGACATGTTATATAATTCATTGTATCTATAATTCCCATTCCATCTGTAATAGATCCACCTGGTGAATTAATATATAAACTAATTTCTTTTTCTGGGTCTTCTGACTCTAAGAATAGTAATTGTGCTATTACTAAACTTGATGTTGTTGGATTAACATCTTCTCCTAAAAATATAATTCTATCTTTTAACAATCTTGAGAAAATATCATATGATCTTTCTCCTTTACTAGTTTGTTCAATTACATAAGGTACTAAACTATTTTTTTCTAACATTTTCTTTCCTCCTTCAAACGGGGACGTTTCCTTTTGTCTGAAAAACGACATTAGGAAACGTCCCTAATGTCCCTTTTTCGACAATCCGGGACACATCCTTATCACTTCATTTAATATATATATTACAAACTTATATTAATTACAAAAAAGCCAGGGTTAAAATTTTACTAATAATTCTATCCCCCAGCATCTTTTACTATTTCTTCATTTTTGCATTTTTTATTAAGAAATCAATTGCTTTTTCTGATTCTAGTCCTTCTTTTATATAATTTCTTACATTTTCATTTTTTAAGAATTCTTCATCATTTTCTTTGCCATAATTTTTAGCCATTTCTTTCATTTTATCTTCTATTTCTTTATCTGTTGCTTCTATTTTTTCTGCTTTTATAACAGCTTCTATTGCTAATCTTGATTTAATTCCTTCGATTGCTTGAGGTTCGTATTCTTTTCTCATTTCATCTTCAGTTTTACCTAACATTTTTAAGTATTGATCTAATTTTAATCCTTGATATGATAGACGTTGTTTAAAATCATTTAACATTCTATCAACTTCTGTTTCTACCATTCCTGAAGGTATATCAACTTTTACATTTTCACAAAGAGCTTTAACCACAGCTTCTTCTGTTTCATATTTTTCTTTATCAGCATTTTGTTTTTCTAATTTTGTTTTTATATCTGCTTTTAATTCATCTAATGTATCGAATTCACTTACATCTTTTGCGAACTCATCATCTAATTTTGGTAATTCTTTTTTCTTAATTTCATGTAATTTTACTTTAAAAGTTGCATCTTTTCCAGCTAATTCTTTTGAGAAATATTCATCTGGAAATTTAACATTTACATCTTTTTCTTCGTCAATTTTCATACCAACTATTTGGTCTTCAAATCCAGGAATAAATGTATTACTTCCTAATTCTATATCATAGTTTTCAGCTTTTCCACCTTCAAAAGCTTTGTCATCTGCAAACCCTTCAAAATCTATAGTTGCAATATCACCTTTTTCTACAGCTCTATCATCAACTGATATTAATCTACTATTATGTTCTTGCATATGTCCTAATTCATGATTTATATCTTCGTCTGATACATTATACTCAATTTTTGGAATTTCTATACCTTTATATTTTCCAAGTTCTGCTTCTGGTTTTGTTTGCATAACTACTGTAAATATTAAATCTTTTCCTTTTTCAATTTGTTTAATATCTACTTCTGGTCTAGAAACAACTTCTACTTTATTTTCTGCAACTGCTTCTTCTAAAGCTTCTTGTGCTACTTCATTAAATGCATCTTCATAGAAAATTTCTTTTCCGTAATATTTTTCTACTATTTGCATTGGTGCTTTTCCTTTTCTAAATCCTGGTATATTAAAATATTTAGCACTTTTAAAATATACTTTCTTTATAGCTTCATCAAATTTTTCAGCTTCTACTGTTATTTCAAATTTTACTTCATTTGCGTTTTCTGTTTTTTCTAATTTACAATTCATATCTTTCAACCCTTTCCTTTTTTCCTATAGCTTAATTATTATACCACATTTTTCCTAATTTGCAAGGAATTTTTGATAATTTTCAAAAAATACTTGTTTTTTTTTTATTTTTATGATAAACTTGTTAATAGTCAATTTATTTATGAAATTTTAGGAGGTGCAATTGACAATGGCAAGATGTGAAATTTGTGATAAACAACCTAGTCACGGAAAACAACTTAGCATTACTCGTTCTCATATAAGTAAAAGATCACCACGTACTTGGAAACCAAACTTAAGAACTGTCAAAGCTGAAATAAATGGTGAAGTTAAAAGAATTCATGTATGTGCTAAATGTTTAAAAAATGGAAAAGTAAAAAGAGCTTAATTTGAGAAAGCTCTTTTTTATTTTGTTTTATTTTATTCTAAATATAAATTTTACAAAACCTCTTAAAAATTTAGGTACTTTTTTTACTACAATAGTCATATGTATCCCTCCTATCTTTTTTCTTTAACAGGCAAGCCACATTAATCCTACACAAACCACAGTTAGACCAATTATAAATAACCAACCACTTATTGGAAGCAATAAAACAAGTAATATTCCTAATCCTAAACCTATTAAGCATACTGCTAAAGTCTTTTTTAAGAAACGTCCCATGTTAAATTCCTCCCATTCTTTTTGTATATCTTATGAAGTTTTTCTCTTTTTTGTTACTTATTTTGCTATTTCTTATTTTATTTGACGAATTTTGTTTTTTCTTGTAAAATACTATCAACCTGAAGTACTTAAAAGTATTAAAATAAAAAAATTATAAATATTATAGGTGATAAAAATGAAAAAAGCTGATGCCAGAAAAATAGTAAATCTTTTAAAAGAAGCATATCCTGATGCTACATGTAGTTTAGATTTTAAAACTCCATTTCAGTTAGTAGTAGCCGTTATGCTTTCTGCTCAATGTACAGATGAACGAGTTAACAAAACAACTCCTGAACTTTTCAATAGGTGTAAAACAATTGAAGATTTTGCAAATATAGATATTAATAAATTAGAACAAATTATTCACCCTTGTGGATTTTATAAAAATAAAGCTAAAAATATTAAACTTTGCGCTAAACAAGTTTTAGAAAATTTTAATGGAGAAGTTCCTCACACTATGGAAGAACTAACATCTCTTGCTGGTGTTGGAAGAAAAAGTGCCAATGTTATAATGCTTGAAGTTTTTGGTATTGCTGAAGGTATTGCCGTTGATACTCATGCTAAGAGAATTTCAAACCTTACCGGGTTATCTAAAGCAAAAGAACCAGAAAAGATTGAGCAAGATTTAATAAAAACTTTTCCAAAAGATACTTTGAAAGATATAAATCATCTTTTCGTTTGGCATGGCAGAAATACCTGTATTGCAAGGAATCCAAAGTGTAAATTATGTCCTATAAATAAGTTTTGTAAACATTATTTATCATTGACAAAATCGTAATAAAGTTATATATTTTTTACATATAATTAAATAATATTTAGGAGGGATTTTTAATGTTAAAAAACAAATTTAAGATAATTGCCCTACTTATGGTAATTATTTTAACGCTTATGATTCCTGTTGTAAGAGCAGAAGATAACGAAGCTGACGGTTACGTAACAACACAAGAAGAAATAGTGCAAGGAGCTGAAGAACTAGCTAGCGAAAATGTTATCAATGAAGAAAATTACAAACAAGGAGATGTATATTTATCTGGAGATGAAGTAACCATTGATTATACTGTAGATGGAAACCTATTTGTTATGGCAAATACAGTTACTATAAACGCACCAATAGGTGGAGACGCCTTTATTATAGCTAATAACATCTTGATTGACAGAGATGGATACATTTTCAGTAATTTATTCTCTTTATCACAAAATATAACTATCAATGGCTCTGTATATGATATATTTGCTTATTCATTAAACAGTATCAATATTGATGGATATATATATCGTGATGTAAGGGCTATAACAAATAATCTTACACTAACTGGAACTATAGTAAGAAATGCTTATTTCGATATAAACACTTTAGATATTTCATCTGAATCAACTGATGATCAAGGAAATACTGTTACTTCTCAAGGATCAATAAATGGTGATTTAAATTATACTTCTAAACAAGAACTTACAATTCCAGATGGAATAGTTACAGGAGCAATTAATTATTCTCAAGATTCAAGTTCACCAGCCTCTGTTCAAATATATATACTTTCACTTGGAAAATTTTTAGTAACAGTTCTAGTTATATGGCTTCTATGTTTATGGCTTACACCTAAATTCTTAGATCGTACTAGCTATATACTTTCTAAAAAATTACCATCATCTATCGGTTTCGGAATTTTAACACCTATTGTTTTAATAATAGCTTCTGTAATTTTATTATTACTAGAAATAACTTCAACAATTGGAGGTCTTGGCTTAGTTCTATTATTTGCAGTTTGCATAATAAGTTCTGTTATTTTTGTAATTGCTATTAATAATTTAATTTGTCAAAGACTAAAAATTGAAAAAACAATTGGTAAATTAGGTCTTTTAATTATAACAGCTGCTATTATATGGTTACTTGCTTTAATTCCTGTAGTTGGTGGAGTTATAAGTATAATTGCAACATTACTTGGTCTTGGAATTTTAATTAATGGTATTTTATTATCTAGAAAAAATATGAACTTATCAGAAAATAAATCTGAGAAAAACAAATCAGAAAAACAAAAAAAAGATAATAAAGATACCAAAAGCAAAAAAACTAAAAAAGAAGAAAAATAGTATAAATAAAAAATAGACTCTTAAAGCTAAAAACTTTAAGAGTTTATTTTTTCTATTATTTCTTTAACTCATCAATAATTACTTTATAATCTTTTGCCATTAAAATCGCTGTACCTGAAACCAATATATTTGCTCCTGCCTCCTTAACACTCTCTACAGTAGCTAAATTTATTCCACCATCTGCTTCTATGTCTATTTCTATGTCATTCTCTTCTATGTATTTTTTTAGTTGTTTTATCTTTTCTATTGTTTCTGTTATCAAAGTCTGTCCGCCTTTTCCAGGTTCAACAGTCATAACCAAACACATATGAATATAAGGTAAAAATTCATATATATCTTCTATTTTGGTATTTGGTTTTATTGCTATTCCAACTCTACAATTATTTTCTTTTATATATTTTATGATATCATATACTTCTTGTTTATTTTTGCAAGCTTCTAAATGAAATGTTATTATATTAGGCTCTACAGCTAAAAAGTCATCTACCGCTCCTTTTACATTCTCAACCATTAAGTGTACATCTAATGGTAAATTAGATATTCTTTTTATATATGAGCTATATTCAAACATTTTATCATAAGTATTTTTTTCAACAAATTTCCCATCCATTACATCTATATGAAAATAATCTGTTTTTCCAGCTTCTAATGCAAATATTGTTTTATTTTCTTCTCCCTTTTTTACAGAAAGTATTGAAGTTGATATTTCTACCATTTTTTTCTTTCCTCCTTTTGTTTTAATTCTTGATAAATCTTACAGAATCTATCATATCTCTCTTGTTCTATTTTACCTTCTTTTATTGCATTTTTTATTCCACAGTTTTCTTCTTTTATATGTGTACAACCAACAAATTCACAATCAGGTATATATTGCTTAAATTCCTTAAAATAAGAAGCTAAATCTTTACTTTCTATTTCTGAAATATCAAATGTTGAAAAACCAGGTGTGTCTGCAATATATGTTCCTTCATCTATTTCATAAAGCTTAGTAGATGTAGTTGTATTTTTCCCTCTTCTACTTTTTTTACTTATCTCTCCTTCTTGTGTAATATCTTCTCCAAAAATTGCATTTATTAAAGTAGATTTTCCAACTCCTGAATTTCCTGAGAAAGCATTTGTATTTCCCAAAAGTTCTTTTCTTAATTTATCTATTCCTTTTCCTACTTTTGCTTCTGTTTCTAAAACTTTATATCCCACTTTCTCATAAACTCTTTTTATTTCTTTAAAGCTTTTTTCTTTATCTAAATCTATCTTATTTAATACAATTAATGCTTCTATTCCTAAAAATTCTGCAAATGCTAATTGTTTATCAAGCATAAGTAAATCTGGTTTAGGATGTTTACTAGATACTACCAAAACTATTTTACTTATATTTGCAAGTTTAGGTCTTTTTATATAAACATTTCTATCTAATATTTTATCAATACTAACTCTATCTTTTTCTTTGTCTTCTTTCACAACTTCACATTCTACAAAATCTCCAACAACAGGAGTTATATCATCTTTTTTAAATTTACCTCTAGCATTTGCTTCATACACTTTATCCCTAACATTACTCTCTTCTATTACTTTTACTCTATATAAATTAGAAATATTCTCAACAATAATACCTTTCATAAACACCTCCACGTGTAATTGGGGACATTTCCTTTTAGCACAAAAATGTGCAGTTTGGGACACATCTTGTTTATATTATATATGAAAAAAGTTCAATTAGCAAATACTAATTGAACTTTTATTTATTAATTAAATGTTATAGAATCTTGAGATCCATATACTACATCTTTTGATGATTTATATATTTCTCCTTCGTTTGGATCAGTTATTGTTACTGTTACTGTTACTGTTTCTCCTTCTTTTCCAGAAAGTGTTACATCAGAATAGTTTGAATTATTTTTATCTATTCCTGTTCTTCTTTCATTATTTACTGTAATATTTACAGTTTTACTTGCTGTGTTTTCTTCATCTTCTGAATCTGTATATCCTCCTGTAATTTTCTTAACATCTATATTAACTTTCAATGTTTTTGTTTCAGCAACTTGATTTACTGTTAATGTTATTGTCGTTCCTTCATCTACAACTTTATTTGCATCTATACTTTGTGCTGTAACCTTTCCATTGTTAGATGTTGCATCTTGATATGTTACATTAACTTTTAAGCCTAAACTTTCCAAATTAGATTTAGCTGTTGCTTCATCTTGACCAATTACACTAATTACAGTTACTTGTTTGATTCCAGTTCCTGTACTTACATGTATTTTTACTGTATCTCCTGCAAAAGCTTCTGAATCAGGTTCTGTTTCCTGACTAATTACATAGCCTTCTTCTACGGTTTTACTTGTCTCTTCAACTACCTCTGCAACTAAGTTTGCATCTTCTAACATCTTAATTGCTTCTTCTCTTTCTTTACCTTCTACATTAGGTACAGTTGTCTTTTCTTGTCCTTTACTAATTTTAACTTGAATTGTAGTATTATTTACTCCTTCTTTTACTTTTTTATTTCCTGGTGTAGTGGTAAAATCACCTAAATCACCTTTTACTTTTTGTGATATTACATAACCTTCTGGAACATCTTTATTATATTCCTCTATTGCTTCAAATCCAAGATTCGCATTTTTTATCTCTTGTTCTGCTTCTTCTCTTGATAATCCAACAACATTTGGTACTTCTACTTCTGGTGGATTTGTTATGTTCAAAGCAAGTATTGTTCCTCCTAAACTTAATGCAAACAATAATACTAGTCCAATAAATATGCTTAGTTTTTTATGTCTTTTAATGAAAGATTTAAATTTTCCATCTTTCTTTCCTTTATCTTCATTACTTCCTCTTGAATTATTATACATTTCTGTATGTAAGACTTGAGTCTTTGCTGTTGGATCATATTCTGAATCATCTACAAAATCTCCATCAGGATTTTTTAATGATTTTCTTAAATCGTCTAACATTTCTGTAGCTGTTTGATATCTTAACGTTGTATCTTTTTGTAATGCTTTCATAATAATTTTATTTACAGCTACCGGTACATTAGGATTTACTTCTATTGGCTCTTCTGGTTTCTCCTGCATATGTTTCAATGCTACAGATACTGGTGTATCAGCATCGAAAGGAACTCTTCCTGTTACCATTTCATATAAAACAACACCTAAAGAATATAAATCAGATTTTGCATCTGTAAATCCACCTCTAGCATGTTCTGGTGAAAAATAATGTACTGAGCCTATTGTTGTCCCAAATGCTGTAATCGTTGAATTTGAAACTGCTTTTGCTATACCAAAATCTGTTACTTTTGCAATTCCGTCTTCAGTTATTATTATATTATGTGGCTTTATATCTCTATGAATTATATTATTTCTATGAGCTGTTTCCAATGCAGAAGCTATTTGTATCGCTACATTTACTGACCATTTCCAAGGAAGTGGTCCTTTTTCTTCTAGTATTATTTCTTTTAATGTTTTTCCTTGTATTAATTCCATTACAATATAGTGTAAATTATTTTCAACTCCTACATCATAAATAGATACAATATTTGGATGTGTCAATCTTGCTGCTGATTGTGCTTCTACCTCAAACCTTTTAATAAATTCTTCATCTGTCGTAAATTCATCTCTTAGAATCTTTACTGCAACATTCCTCTTCAATATTTTATCAGCTGCCTTATATACAGTAGCCATTCCACCATTCCCAATTTTCTCGATAATTTCATATCGATTCCCTAATAGCTTACCTTCTAAATTCATATTTATCTCTCCTTAAATAATGTTTAATTTGTAGAACGTCATATATTTTTTATTACAATCACTGTTATATTATCATATCCGCCTTTTTCATTTGCTAGTTTTACCAATTCTTTTGGTGCTTGTTCTATATCTTTTTTTGCTTCTCTAAACATATCATCTTGTGAGACTAAATTTGTTAGTCCATCTGAATTCATAATTAATATATCATCTTTTAGAAATCCTTTTACCATAACATCTGGTTCTACAAAAGCATTACACCCTAGTGCTTTCATTAACATATTCTTTTGTGGATGATGTACAGCCTCTTCCTTAGTGATAGTTCCGTCTTTTACCAATTTTTGAACATAACTGTGGTCTTGAGTTAATTTTCTCATAAACTCTTTTCTGATACGATATACTCTACTATCTCCAACATGTCCAATAAACACCCTATTATTATATATTAAGCAAACGTCTAAAGTAGTACCCATTCCATCTAACTCTTTATTTTCTTTTGATTTTTCATATACTATCATATTTGCATATTCAACACTACTACCCACTAATTGAATAATGCTATCTTTATCTTTTTCTATTTGTTTAAAATTATTTTCTATATAGTTTTTAGCAGATTGTATTGCAAGCCTACTTGCAATTTCTCCACCTTTATAACCTCCCATTCCGTCAGCTAACATATATAGTTGTACTTCATCTAGCGAATCAGATATATAAAAAGAGTCTTCATTTATTTCCCTTACTTTTCCTACATCAGATTTTGCGTAAGCCTTTATCATGAATTCACCTCTTCTCAACTTGCATTTTTATTTACTATATTTTATATCACAAGTTTTTATTTTTTGCAATTATTTTAAGTATATTCCTTAAAATTAATAATTATTCATACTATTTTTTGACTGTTTTACTGTTTTTCAAGACTGGCTCAAAAAACATCACAAAATTTTAACTAAATAAAAAAATATATAAGTTAATGTTTTTTGAGTCCGTCCTGAAAAACAGTATTTTGGTTGACTAATTTTCTCTTCCCTAGTATAATTAATATGTTAGGAGATTTTAATATGGATATAAACTTAAAGAAATTAGAATTTGATAAAATAATAAATATATTATTAGGATTCTGCATAACAGCAGAAGGAAAAGAACTTGCAAAGTATTTACTTCCAAAAACTGATTATAATGAAGTTCAAAAAAGCTTAAATGAAACAAAAGAAGCTGTTAGTTTAATGTATAAAAATTCAACACCTACTTTTTATGAATTTGAAGATATAAATTTAAGTATAAAAAACTTAGAAAGTGGTATATCACTATCTAGCTTAGCAATCTTAAATTTAAACAAAATCTTTAAAATGGCTTATGAACTAAAAAATTATTTTGATAAAGAATATATAGATGATTCTCAGTATCCTATTTTATCTGATTTATTTAACTTGTTATACACAAACAAAGGAATAATAGACGAAATAGCTAATTGTATATCAAATGAAGGGATAATTCAAGATAACGCATCAACCACTCTAAAAGCTATTAGAAAAAACCAAAAAAATCTAGAACAAGATATACGTAACAAGTTAAATGACATGATTCATGGTAACTTTTCTAAATATCTTCAAGATAATATTATAACAATCAGAAACGATAGATTTGTTATACCTGTAAAAGAAGAATATCGAACTGAAGTAAAAGGATTTGTTCATGATATTTCTAATGCTGGTTCTACTCTATTTATTGAGCCTATATCTATTTTTGAAATGAATAATGATATAAATAAATTAAAATTAGAAGAAGAAATAGAAATAGAAAAGATTTTGCAAAAGCTTTCATTTCTATTTGAACCTTATATAGACGAATTAAAACAGGATGTAGAACTAATAGGAAGACTTGATTTCATATTTGCTAAAGCAAAATACTCTAAGAAAATCAATGGTATAACACCTATCTTAAACACTAATAAAGAAATAAACTTAAAAAACGCACGACATCCTTTAATTGATGAAAATAAAGTTGTGCCAATTTCTTTAAATCTTGGCAATAATTTTTCTACACTACTAATTACAGGGCCAAATACTGGAGGAAAAACTGTTTCTTTAAAAACTATAGGCTTACTTACTTGTATGGCTTGCTCTGGATTAAATATCCCTGCAAGTGAAAATTCTAGCATATATGTATTTGATAAAATTTTTGCAGACATTGGTGATGACCAAAGTATATCAGATTCACTAAGTACCTTCTCATCTCACATGACAAACATAGTATCAATAATAAGAAATGCAAGCAAAAATTCTCTTATTTTAGTAGATGAATTAGGTTCAGGAACAGACCCTATAGAAGGTGCAAATCTTGCAATTAGTATTTTGGAATACTTACATAATCTAGGCACTTTAACAATTGCAACAACACACTACCAAGAATTAAAACAATATGCTTTAACAACTAAAGGATTTGAAAATGCTTCAGTTGAATTTAATGTAGATACCTTAACACCTACTTATCGTTTACTTGTCGGAATTCCTGGAAAAAGTAATGCTTTTGCAATAAGTAAAAATTTAGGATTACCAACTTCTATTATAGATAAAGCAAAATCTATGATGTCAAAAGAGCAAATAGATTTTGAAGAACTTCTAAAAAATATTTATGACCAAAAGTCAGAAATTGAAAAAGAAAAAGAAGAAATTAATAAAAAGCTAGAAAATATATCTAACTTAGAAAAATCACTTATTTTAGATAATGAAAAATTACAAAAACAAGAACAAGATATCATAAATAAAGCAAAAGTTGAAGCAAGAAATATTTTATTAGACGCCAAAGAAGAAGCAAATGATATAATAAAAGAATTAAATAATATTTCAAGTACAAAATCTGCTGAAAATCTTAGAAATAAATTAAATAAGAAAATAAGTGACATACACACTTTAGAAAATAGTAAAAAAACTACTTTTTCAAACTCATTAGATGTAAATGATATAAAACCAAATATGACTGTATTTGTTAGAAAATTTAATAAAAACGGTATCATACTTTCAAGACCTTCTAAATCAGATGAAGTGCAAGTACAAATTGGTATGATAAAAACTAATGTACCAGTTGATGAATTAGAAAAAGCACATAGTGATAATTCTACTAAAGAAAAACCATTGACTTCAACATATTCTAATTTATCAAGAGCTAAAAATGTAAAATCTGAAATTAATGTTATTGGACTTAACGTAGAAGAAGCAGTCTTTGTAGTAGATAAGTTTTTAGATGACGCTTCACTTGCAAAACTTAACAATGTTAGAATAGTTCATGGTAAAGGAACTGGAAAATTAATGAAAGGAATTCATAAATTCTTAAAAACTAATCCACATGTAAAATCTTTTCGTTTAGGAACATATGGTGAAGGAGAAATGGGTGTTACAGTTGTAGAATTAAAATAAGACAAATGAGAATAAAACTCATCTGTCTTGTTTTTTTATACATATTTTTCAACAACAATTACTGTTCTTCCGCTTCTTGTCGTTCCATCAAATTCTTTTATTACAAATCTTCCCTTTCCTCTTATTGTAATAACATCATGTAATTTTATTTGTTTTGATAACTTAGTTTCATTTTGTCCATTTATAAAAACTCTTTCTTGAGCTATTATTTGTGCTGCTTTACTTCTTGATGTTCTAGCTAAATCTGATACTATATTATCTAGACGTAATGATGGTACAATTATTTTCACATCTTCTATACGTATTTCCTTTTTTCTTAAATCTTTTAATTCTATTATATCTATTTTACTATTTTCAAACCTTGTAAGAGATGGTAGCTCTTTTTTTAATATTTCAGTAAAGTCTTCCATTACAATAATATCTGCACCAACATCAGCAACTAATATATCTCCTACTTTTTCTCTTCTTAAGCCTAATTTTACTATTCCACCCAAATAATTTCTATGTGAATATTTTCCTTGTTCTTCTTCTCCTAATGTTACTCTAATTACTTTTAACATTTTAGAATAGTTTTTTTCTAACATATTATCATCATATTTTTCTGGATATACTATTAAGACTTTTCTTTCTGCATCTTCATATCCACCATATAATTTATAATTTTCAAATTTTATTTTCTTTAAGAAGTTTTCTACTAATGATATTTGATACATATCTAAAAAATCTGTATATTCTATTTTCTCTCTTGTTCTCATAAATTCTATTTTATCTAAGACTTGTGATAAGCAAATCTTATCTTCTTGTTTTCTATAATCCTTTAATAAGTCTTGTTTATTCATTATTCTCCCTTTCCTCTTTTAAATTTTCTCCTTTTTCTTTATTTTGTTTTTTATTAAACTCTATTATATAATCATAAATTGATTTGCTATCTTGATGGTATAATTTTTCTAACTCTTCTACCGCACCATGTTTTATAAATTCATCTGGATACGCATATGATTTTATTTTTATATCTTTTAAATCTTTATCCGTAATTAACTCTTTAACTGCTGTTCCTAATCCATCTATAATTGTACCATCTTCTATGGTTACTACACATTTTGTCTTTTCAATTGATTTAATTGCTGTTTCTTTATCTAATGGCTTTAAAAATCTTGCATTTATAACCTCTGCATCTATTTTTTCATCTTTTAGCATATTTGCAACTTCCATAGCTCTTGCAACAGTTTTTCCAATTGCAATAATACTTACATCTTTTCCGTCTTTTAGTATCTCTGCTTTTCCTGATTTTATTTCATCATGTTTATCAAATGTTATCTTATTACTTTCTCCACCTCTAGGATATCTAATAACTACAGGCTTTTTCAAATCTACTGCATATTCCATCATATCTTCCAATTCTTTAAAATCCTTTGGTGCCATAATTGTAAGATTTGGAACTAGCCTAAAGAATGCCATATCAAATTCACCTTGGTGTGTTTCTCCATCAGCTCCCACAATTCCTGCTCTATCTACACACATAATAACAGGTAAATTTTGAATTGCTACATCATGTATTACTTGGTCATATGCTCTTTGATAAAATGATGAATATATCGGAACAAATGGTATTAATCCTTCTTTTGCCATACCTGCTGCTAGTCCTACTGCATGTTGTTCTGCTATTCCTATATCAAAAAATCTATTAGGAAATTCTTTTTGAAATTCACGAAGTCCTGTTCCATCCTTCATTGACGCTGTAATAGCAACTATGTTCTTATTTTTCTTAGCAAGTTTAATAAGCTTATCTCCAAATACCTTAGAATAATCTTTTCCCTTCTTTCCTTTTACTTCTCCTGTTTCTATATCAAAAGGACTCGTTGCATGATATTTATCTGGATTTTTCTCTGCTATTTCATATCCTTTTCCTTTTTTGGTCAAAACATGTAAAAGTACAGGTCCATCTAATTCTTTTGTTATTTTAAGCATTCTTTCTAACTCTTCTATATTATGACCATCTACTGGGCCTAAATAACGAAACCCTATATCTTCAAAAAACATTTTAGGAATTATTAATTGTTTTATACTTCTTTTTACTCTTTGAACTATTTTAACAAATGGTTTTCCTACAACTGGAATTTTATTTATCATGTTTTTTATTGAGACACTTGATTTAGTATAAGTTCTTTTTGTCCTTAGCTTACTTAAAAGCATATTCATTCCACCAATATTTTTAGATATACTCATCTCATTATCATTTAATATAACTGTCATCCTTGTTCCGCTATATCCTGCATCATTTAATGCTTCTAATGCCATACCACCAGTTAATGCTCCATCTCCTATTACAGCAATTACTGAATTATTTTTACCTTCTATATCTCTTGCTCTTGCCATTCCTAATGCTGCTGATATTGATGTACTACTATGCCCTGTATTAAAGCAATCCGCCTCTGATTCATTTGTTTTTGGAAAACCTGCTATTCCATTTAGTTTTCTTAAAGTATCCATTTTGTCTTTTCTTCCGGTAAGTATTTTATGAACATAGGCTTGATGTCCTACATCCCATACTATTTTATCCTCCGGCACATTGAACACACTATGAAGTGCTATTGTAAGTTCTACCACTCCTAAATTTGATGCTAGATGTCCACCATTTTCTGATACTATCTCTAATATAAATTTTCTTATATCTTCTGCTAATACTTTTTTATCTTCTAAACTTAAATTTTTTAAATCTTCTGTCGAATTTACTTTTTCTAACATATCTTTACACCTGCTTTTTTCCATTAGTCCTTATATTATATCATCTTTGTCAAATATGGTAAAGTTTTTATTCTTTTCAAGAAAGTTAGATATCTTACTATACTAATAACGCACTCAAAAACAAGCCTTAATTAAAGGCTTGTTTATTATTCAACTTCTCTTGATTGCTTTAACATTATATCAGCAAAAACTCCATATCCTTCTTCAGGATTATCTACTAATACATGTGTTACTGCTCCTACAAATTTCCCATTTTGAATTATGGGTGAACCTGACATTCCCTGAATTATTCCTCCTGTCTTTTCTAAAAGCCTTTCGTCTGTTACCCTTATTTCCATACTTTTATTATCATAATTATTGTTTTTAAATATTTTTTCTATCTCTATTTCATATTCTTGTGGTGTGTCATTATCTAAACTACATAGGATAGTTGCTTTTCCTGTTTTTATTTCATCTCTTGTTGCAACTTCCATTTCTTTAGATGTGTCTATATTTAGTCCCGAAAGATTGTCCACCGTTCCATATATTCCAAATCTAGTATTTTTACTAATTAATCCTATATTTTCTTGGTTTTCTATAGTTCCCTGTATTTTTCCAGGAGTTCCACTTTCTCCTTTTGTTATGCTTAATATTCTAGTTGTTACAAATTCTCCTGATGCTATATCTATTAGCTCTCCTGTATCTATGTCTGATATTCCATGTCCTAACGCTCCAAATGTTTTTGTAGAAGGCTCATAGAAAGTAACAGTTCCAACACCTGCTGCACTATCTCTTACCCATAATCCTAATTTATATTCATCATCATTCATTTTTACAGGTGTTATACTACATTCTTTTGTTTCTTGTTCATGTACATATTCTACTTTTATTTCTTTTCCTCCTGACATATTTACTGTCTCTATCAATTCATCTGTTGAATCTATCTGTGTATTATTTACTTTTATTATTCTATCTCCCTCTTCTATACCACTATTTTCATATGGCTTATACTTTTTATTATCTTCTCCTTCTATTTCAGACATTCCGAACTACTAAAACACCATTAGTATAAAGCTTCACACCTGCAATACTACCAACAGGTATTACTGTTGTTTTCGGTATTACATCTAAATTTACTTCTTTAATTGGTATTGTATTAAATAAACTTACTTCTATTTTTGAATTTCCAACTTCTTCACTCAATTTATTTCCATCACTTGATGAAGCTTCCACAGTTTCGTTATTCTCTCCTTTTACTTGCATTCCAAACAACGTTCTAAAAGAAATATCTTCTCCTTCAAAAACAACTATTTCTTCAGGAATATGTTCTATTACTAAGATATAACAAAAAACAACCATCAAAAAAAATACTAATAACAGCATTTTAAAAACTCTTTTCATAAAAATTCTCCTTAAAATAACTATTATTAGTATTTACATTTTTTTATTTTATATACTTTTTATTTTACCAATCTGTCGTAATTGGATTTGATCTAAACATACTAAATCGCTCTCTACCCAGGGCTGTAAAATATACTTGCGCTAATGTTCCTCCTCCTTGATCTTCCATATATTCATAGATATTTTCTACCGTATTTGATCCTGATTGTGTTACTACTGATGAATAACATGCCATTTCTGCATGAGGATAATAATATTGTACATTAGCTGTTCCGTCTGACGTAGATTTTCTTTCAAAATCTATGTTAAAATATCCTCTAACAATATTACTATTTCCAATTAAATCTTCGTCTGTTGCTCTGTGATATTGTCCATCTGTAGTAGTAATATATATTGAATCAAGATTTACAACTTCCTCTGTTTTTGTATTTGTTACTATTGAATAACCATTATATATTTTTCCACCAATACTTAGTCCTTGCATAAAACTAATTATTGATACATTATTTAATATTTTTTCCCATTCATCTTCTTTTAATTCAGGCATTTGGAAATTTGCAGTTACTCCTGAATAATTATTATAGTTTGCAATTGCTATTGAAAGATTTTTCTCAATAGTATAACGTATTACTGCTAATCTATGTTGATTAAATAATGAATTTGGATCCTCAATTGAATCTGCCCATCCAGCCTGATTTGTAAAAATTGGAAGACTTTGTCCAAATACATCTCCTATTGGCGTTCCATCTTCGTCATAAGCCATTCCCGTAGTTATTCCACTTAAGTTATCTCTTACCCAATTTGTAAATTCCAAGGCATTTTGATAATATTCTAATGCCGACGTATTTTCTGTGTCATATTGATTATTTGTTGGATATACTGTATTAGTAAGTATAGAAAACCATTTATTATCAGGATTACTTGGGTCAGTATTATAATATTTAACTCCATTTACTTTATCACAAACATAATCACCTTCAAATGAAACATAGTTACCATTAGTATCTTCATCATAAGCTATAAGGTGTTCTGTCAAGTTATTCTCCGAAGTAATTGTACTTCCTCTATATGTTATACTAGTATCACTCACACTAGAAAAATTACTTGGCTCTAACAAATATCCTGTTTTATAAGTAGGTTCCCCTCTTACGGTTCCTTCTACTGTTATACAGTTATCTAAAGTATACGTTATTACTACATCTGTTGAACCATCTATATATCTACAACTATAATGAACATATGGTCTTAAACCATAAATTTTATCGCCATCATGGTATGTTGCACCTGATGAAGAATCTTTATCTTCATTAATTGTATTAGTAAAAGATGTATATATATAATACCCATCATACATTGTATAAACAATTGCTGGCACATACTCTTGTAAAATATCCTTATCATATCCTGACATATTGAAATTACTTGCTACAGAATTAAAAAAAGTATTAACAGACGCTTCTATATCCCTTATTTTTGAATTTGCTAAATCAGATGACCCGCTATTTACAGTGTTCAACTGAAATGCTTTTAATGCATCATATGTAGCATTTGTTAATTTTGTATCATACGATATTTGTAATTCCAAAGTTTGGATTTGATTTTGTACATATGTAGTTAAGACCATAGAAATTGGTAACATTATTATAATAAAGATTACTGCCAAATTTTGTATTTTCATAAAAATCTTTCCTTTTGTATTATAAAATTAGCTTGTAATATAAAATATTACAAGCTAGTAAGTTTATTCTTTATTAGTTTCCAGCTCCATTTGCTGTAACTATACCAGCATGTTCCGCTGCAATTGTATATGTATCATTTCCTGTAACTTTATAGAAAAAGTTCTTAAGCTGTTGTGATAATGTTGAGTTTGTATTTCTTACACTAGCTGAGAAAATATCTCCCTCTTTTAACGCTAATACTACATTTTTTCCATTTTCAGTTCTATCTATCTCATCTAATATTTGAGATGTATACATTGTATAATATACGTTTTCTCCTATTTTAGTTGATTCTGTTTGAGTTGTTTTCTTTCCTGGATTTTCGTCTAGAACTTGTAATTCCATTTCAACTTCATAACTATTTCCAGTTGCTGCAAGTGTTTGTACAAAAGTATTATATTTATCAATAGATAATCTTCCTGTTGTTCTTACATCATCAACAAACTCTGTTGTTGCTGTTTCAACTGATAATTGTGAAACATCGTCAGTTCTATCTGACATAGTCATTAACGGAAATATAAACATTAGAACTGCAGCTAATACTATGGCTATTACTGTAATTAATGTATCTCCCATTTTATCCTCCTTCGGTATTAATATACCTTTTAAAATTGTATTGTATAGGTTATTACTCTTTTTAATGTTAAATTTGCTTCTGGTACACTTGAAGTATCATCATCAGTTGGCAATCCTGGAGTTGATGTTGTGTCATCATCACCAGATGCTTCTTCTTGATAATATAAACCTATACTCTCTTTAAACTTATAATTATTCTCTTTAATTATATCATATAAGCCCTTAGAATTCAATATTATTCCCGAATTTCTCTTGAAATTCTCCTGAACCTCACTAAAGTTTACGCCATTTATTTTGTTTAAATTACTTCCATATAATATTGCCATAAGAAACAATTCTTTTTGCTCGTCAGTTCCAATTGTTTGTTTTTCCAAGTCAATTTCATATATTGGCTCATAATCACTTAATGTTCCTTCTTTTCTTTTTTGAAATAATCCATCATCACCAATATACGCATATGTAGTATCATCAAATACAATCTTATAGTTTTCTCTATATGCCTTATATATTGAAGGTACTATACTTTCTAAACCTACTATTCTTTCTGTATTTCCATTATCTTCAACATAAGTATAATCATATTCCCTATCATTATAACCTATTATCAGTTGAGATACTTGTCTTACTTGACCAAAGGAGTTGATAGCTATGGTTAATGCTAAAACAAATATTAATACGGCTGCTGCCATTTGCAGAGCATCTGCTGCATTCTCCATAAATACCCCCTCCTTTCTTATCCTTTAATTTCATTAAGGTGTTGATGAACCTGCTGCTCCTATTGTTATCTCATTAACTAATCCTGCATCACTCATTGAACATTTAACACTATAAGTTTGTCCTGTTGGAACTTTTTTAACAGGATCTTTTGCACCTATTGCTGTCATTGAAGCTATACCAGCATCAGAACATTGTACCTTTACTTGTCTTGAAGTATCATCTTGATAAGTAATATTATTAGTTCTTACTTGCTCTATTAAAGCATTTACTTGTCCTCCTCTTACATGTTCTCCTTCATATTGTGTAAATTGTGCATTAAATGAAGATATATCAACTTGATTAATTGCATCTCCATTTGCAACTCCTGCTGCTTGATTATAAATCATTATACCTAATGATATAATTAAAATTGCAAGTAATATAGCACCTGCGATAATTAATGCTTTTGACGCATTCTCCATAATAAATTCCTCCTTTAATTTTACTTTTGTTTATTTTATTTATAGCCAAATTTTTTTATTTGGCAATTTTAATAACTAAATTAATCATATATTTTATTGAGTAATCTGTTCTATAAGCAAATACTTTACTTTATTGTTAAGATGATACTCTATTTGGGTACATTTAAACTTTATTGAATTATAAAATTGCACAAATTTGTCCATTCCTCCTGAATACAAAGTTTCCATATTATATGTAGTATCATTATCCAACATTTTTATATCTATTTTAATTGAATTTATATCATTTTCTTTAAATATTCCATTTTCATCTTTCTCGACTGCATTTGTTAAGTTATTATCATATGCTTTATTAATCAGTGTAACCACATCTGCTCCATAAAATTCTTGATTATAATAACTTTCAAATTGGTTGTTTTCTTTTCTAGCTTCATTATAACTTGCTTTATAACTTAAATACATATAAGCTATCCCTACAATTATAACTACGCCAATTAAGAATATTATAGCTAATTTTTTCATATTTGTCCTCATTTTTATAAAAATTATTTATTTATTTTAAATGTCACTGTACTTACTCTTTCAGTATTAGGATTAATTTCTACTGTGCAAGTATATGTGTATAACTCTTTGTAAATAATACTAGGATCTAATTGATCTTGAACATCCTTCATATTATTTATATCCTCTTCTATTATAGTATTCAAATCATTAGTATCATATAAACTAGGATTTTGTAAATTATTTTTAATTCCAGTTGTCGTTGTCGCATTTACAACTATATAATAATTACTTTCTGTTTGTCCTACACTATCATCAAGATAGTATGTTTGATTATTACTTCTAGCTAAATTTGCTACAGTAATTACATCATGTATTGTTACATCAGTTCTATATTGATAAGTTGTAAATTGTGCATTAAATTGTGCTAATTGATTTTCTTCATTTTGTCTATGTGCTTCAGCAGATGCCGACCCGAAATTTGCAAATAAATATACTGCTAATGACAATATCATAATTCCTATCAAAACACCTGCTGCCATCATTAATGCCTTTGACGCATTTTCCATAATCTACTCCTATTAATTAAATTTTCCATTAAATTCAAATGTCATCTTTGTTATTCTACCTGTGTTGCTATCATACTCTATATCTTTACAGTCAAAATATGCTCTTTTAAACTGTACATATTCATAATATGTATATACATCATTTCTAATTGTACTACCTTTTAACTGTCCTTTATCACTTTTAGTATCTATATCACTAAAACTTTGTATTTTTACTCTTTTTGAAGCTGCATTAAAATTTTTAACAATAATCGTTCCTTCTTCAGCATTACTTACAGAATCTACAAATATTTTTGTAAGATTAGTAGTTAAATTTGTTAAAGAATCTTGTCCATATGCATTTTCTAAATTTGTTATTTTACCTTTTACATCTACTTCAAAAGTATTTGTAGTTGCTGTAGCTGTCTTTTCACTTATTGTATAACTACTTTTGGTAATTAACAAATTATTTCTTCCGTCTGCTGCCAAATCTGTTATTGGATTTGTACTAGGAAATGAAAAAGATATTTCCATAGAAGCATATTGTAAATCTTGTCCTGTATCAGTTACTCCTGTTCCTGATGAAGATTGTCTTCTATTATAATCAATAACTCTATTTAATAAAGAATATAAATCGCTACCTCTTACATTGTCTCTATTATATGTTTCGAATTGACTATTATACTCTGCAATTTGTGCAGAACGTGTAGTATGCGTATCTGTTTCTTGATAGCTTGTTAAATTTCCAAATGCTAAAACTAAAGCTCCAAGTATCATTAAAGCAATTAATACACTTCCCGCCATAATTAGTGCTTTTGATGCATTTTCCACTTATTTTCCTCCTTTTAAGTTGTTGCTGTCATAGATTCGAATGAAGATGTCATACTTGTTAGTCCTATAAATACTAATGGTACAATTAAATATCCAACAAACATAGTTACCATTGGTGCAAATCCTATGAATTTTCCTATCATTCCTTTTCTCTTTATAAGTCTTTCATTTGATTCTTTTCTCTTTTCTTGGTAATAATCTCTTTCTGAGTCTAATTCATCAAATGCATCTTTAATTGGTATCTTTTCTACAGCTGCTTGTAAACTTTCTATAATTCTTATTAAAGGTAAATAAGAAACATCTTCTTTCATTGCCTCTAAAGCTTCCCAAGCACCGGACTCATAGTTGTTAACACACTTTGTGATTTGTGGTTTGAATATATTTGAATATCTTTCTAACCATTCCAAAATAATTTCAACATTAACCCTCTCAATTCTCATAAGCATCATGATAATTGTTTGGAATTGCATTACTTCATCTTCCATCTCTAACTGTCTCATCTTAACTTGGAAATATAGAAGCCATAGTGGCGCCATATATCCAATTACTGCAAATACACAAGCAAGTAGTAACTCAAACCATTGCATATACTCACTATTTACGATTTGTAATTTGTCATAAACTCTTTGTGCAGCAGTATCCAATTCATCATCATTTGCATCTTCATAGTAATCCATTCTTTCCATAAAAGTTCTAATTTGGTCTACTGTAGCATTCAAATTACCTCTAAACTGGTCTAATACAATATTATCCTGTTCGGTAACTTCCATTGCCTTGGCTTCATCTTTTTCCGATAGCCCTCCGTATTATATCATAATCAGTTGTAGGTTCTGTATATACATAATTTATAGCAACAACGTGTAGCTGTGTAAATATTATAATTGATGCTACAAAAGTAACTACTGCGAGTGAAATTCTATTAATATATAGCCATTGTATTTTTTGTGATGATGCTGAATCTTTTAATAATTGTTTTACTTTTCTATATTCTTTTGTTCCTTCTTTAGGAATAAATAAATCTACAACCTTTTTAATTGGCTTTTTCTTATATAATTTTTCTTGCCATGGATTTTCTGTATCTTTTGTGTTCATTCCGGTTGAGCCATTATCTTTTAATTTTCTAACTAATATGTATGATATAAATGTAAGTATTAAGATAAGTATTTGTACTATCATACCTGGTTTTCCTTGGTACCAACTAGCGGTAAAACTAAAGTTTGAAATTGCCCAACTTTTTAATGGTTCTAATAATAATACTGGTGCAATTGATATAACTGATAAACTTTGGAACACATAGTTCAATTTATCTCTTTTTAATATTTCAAGTTGCATTTCTTGAGTAATATTATTTACGTTTTTCAAATATAGAGATGCACCATCTACTTTTCTATCACCAAACTCTTTTGTTAAATATGATATACCAGCAAATTCTTTTAAGAAACTATTTGGTGCTATATCATAATATTTTTCAAGTTCCATTTCAGGATCATCTGAAATTAATATTTCATATATTTTTTCACCTTGTCTTGAAACATCCTTTTCATCATCTTGTGAAACTTGATAAATAGCTTCTTCAACCATGTTAAACTCATGGTACGCATGTCTGATTTCTGAGAAGAAATCTATTTGCTCTTTTAATATCTTATCATCTATTTTATCAACAGAACCATCTATAAAAGTATCAATCATAAATAGTTCAAATATTAATAATATAAACATAAGTAAGTAGTTACTAGAAGTTATAATTATTGTAATAAGCATTATAGGTACTATTATAGCAAGTGATTTGGTTAATATTTTAGCAGTTCCTTTTCTTGTATTATACTCATCATCTATATTTATAATCTCTAGTCTTCTTCTTATTTTCAAAACATATCTTTTAATAAAAGGAATTTTTACATATGTAAGATATAGTTTTTGGAATAAAATTTCAGAAGAGAATGATTTTTCCTTTGTTCCCTGTTGTAGTTTTTGAATTCTCTTGTACTCTGATGTTTGCATTTTCTTAGATAATATATAATATATAATTACAATTAAAACAAAGGCTCCTGCTGCTCCACCCATTATATAATAAATTGTCTGGTTGTCCACTTTTGGTTTAGCACCTCCTCTTTTCTATATTCTAGTACTTATATTTAAACTTCTGTTTTCTTTTTTCTTCCTCTTTTTTTAGTTTCACTTGTTGTTGCAGCTGAAACTTCAACTGTTTCTTTTTGGTGCAATTGATTTCCCCAATGCTTTTCAACAAATTTATCAAATGATTCTATATCTGTTGCATCCATGTTTAGTCTCATTTCTTTCAAGTTATTTTCAGTTATTGGGTTTGTTATTTTGTATTCACCGTCTACATATTCTAATATGTTTCTATATGTATATAATTTTCTGTCTGTAACTTTTTCAAAATAATGTGTTGCATTATCAAAAAATTTATCAAATTTTCCTTCTAATGTTTTTTCTTTTCTATGGTCAAATGTATACTCATCTTTTTCTTCTACTGGTATACATTCTGTTATTCTTTCTACATATCTTTTTCCTCTAAAGTCTTTTGTTAAGTGTATATCAAAGTTTAATACTTGTACAACTTGCTCTTCTGCTGTTTTTTCATTATTGAACTGTCCTATTCTTAGCATTGAGTTTCTAAGTGCTGTTACTAAGTTTGGAAAAGTTTTAGCATGGTGAGTAAATAATGTAAACTTAGATGCAACTTGGGCAGCTTGTATCATCCAAGCAGCAACATGGTCAGTTGCAACCTCACCGATGATGTTAACAGAACCGTCAGTTTTCTTTTGAACGTCCAAACCTTCCTGTCCTGAAATTGTCTCTGTCTCTCTAAATGTTAAGATGTTTCTTGTTGGATAAATTTTTCTTAAGTGAAGCTCGAATGCTGTTTCCTGAACACGGATATTCATTGTTTCATAAATATTTTCTATCATTCCCATAAGCATTGTTGTTTTACCACAACCCTGCTCACCAGTAATTGATATAATTCTTGCTCCTTTTACTAAATATTTTAATAATTCTATTGATTCATCACTACCTGGCTCTCCTTTGAACCATTGCTCCAAAGTTGAACGTTTAACGTCAAACTTTCTTACGAAGAATGCCCATGTCTCAGACATACTTGGTCTAACAACAACGACACGAGAACCATCTTTCATTTCATTGATTTTATATCCATTTGTATCTGATAACTGTCCTGGATTGTTATATTTATAAATGTTTTGACAAACTCTTTTTAGTTCAGCTTCTGTTCCAAATGATAGGAATGCTAAACGAATTGATTTACCTTGGAAGAATATCCAAATACTATCACAAGCTCTTGGAACTTTATGTTCTGCAATTTGATTTAAATAATCTCCTCCATCTGTTTGTGCAACTTGGCTTAAGAAACTTTCTGGAAGTCCTGATACACCACCAGAAACTCCATCTATATTCATGTCTCTTACTTCATCAATACTACTATATCCTTTATAGTGTTGATAAATTCTTTGCACTACTACCTCTAATTTATCAGAAAAAGATAATACTAAATTTTCTTTTTCAAATATGTCTTCTATTTCGTTAGTCGTAATTACGTAAGAAGGTTTTGTTTCTCCTTCTATGTATTTTAACTCTGCTAAATTGTATTTCTTAATTAACTCTGTTAATGCTTCATAACCAAATTCTTTTTTATATACATAGATTAAAATATCAAATTTATCTTGTGGTGTAAGTAAAGATGGAATATCAAAAGGAATTGCTTTAGATATATTAGTTTCTGTTACACCATATTCTTTTTCTAGTAAATCATAGATTAGTTCTTTTACATATCTCTTATCATTAACATCACCATATGTACAACCTTTTAAAGCCTTTTTCAATTCATATTTTTTATTTTTTCTTCTTTTTAATTCTTCTTCTGAAAGGCCTATATCATATAGGTTTATTTTAGTGATTTCGTCTAATCTTCTCTTTACAAATTCCGTCATCATTTCTATGGTATAAGTCTTATCGTCCACATTTAAAGTTGCTTCTACTTCCGCAGTCTTTTTCTTTTTTATTACATAAAAAACAGCATATCCTGCAATAGCCAAAACAACTATTATTAGAACAATATTTGTAATTGTCATGGTTTGCCCACCCTCCTTACATCTTCATTGCCAAGTCTTGTAATCTATACATAATATTATCAGCAGTTCTTTTAACTTCTGCTACAAACAAACTATTTCTATCATCTTCGTCAACTTTTCTAAGTCTTAAAAACAAATCTGGTACTTTTGCTTCTTCGCAAGCCTCAAAAAATAAAGTGTTGTATGGTATTGTTGAAACTTTATTTTTTTCTCCCATATATCTTGTTATGTTCTTTACTGTATACTTTGAATATTTGTCATATCTTCCTATTAATAATAATGTTTTTGGAGAATTAAATATAGGTACTTCTTCTCTTATTTTCATAAAATTGTTTATACTCGCTAATCTCTGACTTAAACACGCAACAATTAAATTTGATTTTTCTAAGATTTGATTAGATATTTCTTCTCCTAATTTTTCATCCAAGTCTACAAGAACTAAATCATAATAATTGTTAGCTAAGCTAATTATATCAGGATAATTCATCTTAAGCTCATCATATTCCAATTTTTCTCCTTTAAAACTTGGTAATATTTCTAATCTTTCCTTAAATATTATTTTTGTATAGTTCGTTATTTGTTCTGGTGATACTCTATTACTTTTCATCAAAGTTTCTAGTCCTACTATTCCATCTTCCATTGCAATATTTGTATTTGGTCCGAATAGTCCTAGATTTTTCTTTTGTTTTCTTTCTTCCCAGAAGCAACGATCTAATGTTGTATCTTTATGTCCTGTTGAAATAACCAAAATCCTAGAATTGTGTTCTATAGCCATGTGTGTAGCAATTGCTACTATATCCAAAGTTTTTCCAGTTTGTTCTTTTTTATTGTTCCAAAATGTTACAACTGACATTTTTACGCTCCTTTTTCTATCGTTTTTATAGCTTTTCTAACTTTGCTTCCACCAGTATCTCCTAATATTTCTTCAGCTATATATGCTAATCCATCTTTATATTGTACGCTTAATTTTCTAAATTTTATTTTTGAAACTCTCTGATTTTCATATATAACACTCATATCTCCATTTTCTACTGGGAAATAAATTCTATAATCATCCCATATTACTTTATATCCTAAAGATAAGAAATTTAAGTAGTCGTCCTCTTCTTTCAACATTTCTTTAGAAAATAGCACTTTAGTTAAAGTAATAGCAGTTCTAAGATTTGTTAATGCTTCTAGTCCTTTTTTCAAAGAATACACATCAAAAGATGTTACAAAATAATTTTTTTGCGCTTCTTCCAAATAGAAACCTTGGAAGCCATCTGTATTGTCTGTATCTACAAGTATTATGTCATACTCTGTATCTAATTCTCCTGAAACACCTAAATATCTTTTTACATCTTCTTCATGATTAAACCCTACAGCTATATCAATATCTTCATATTCTGTTACATACATTAGTGTAGGGTTT
This sequence comes from uncultured Clostridia bacterium, assembly GCA_944392605.1. Lineage (GTDB taxonomy): Bacteria > Bacillota > Clostridia > TANB77 > CAG-508 > CAG-269. The sequence continues at coordinate 168,001 of CALXXE010000001.1, forward strand.
ATAACAGGTACAATGTATCTTGCTTTCTGACTTACAGTAGCATCAACCACTAATACTCTATTTCCTAACACAGTTAATATCTTTGCTATATATATAATTAAATCTGTTTTATCATAGCCTCCTATAAACCCTATTCTCTTCATAAAGTTTTTCTCTCCTTTTTATTTTATTGTGCAGTTGTTGTCGTCGTTGTAGTTGCTGGTGCTGATAATGAGTCTAAATAATCTTGTCTTGCTTCTTGAGATCTTGTTATACTATCTTGAATGTTAGTCTGTAGGTTTGTCTCTGCTTGATCTCCTTGGTTTTCTAACACACTATTTATATAATTATTTCTTAAATTTGTACCATCAACAGCATTATATCTTTCCACTATAGCATTCATTGCACTTTGTAATATATTTGGATCTCTTTGTAATAATTGTGAATTTTCTGCACTAACAATATATGTTGGTGTTGCAGCATTTTGCATTCCTGGTTCTGTATATTTAGTTGCATATAATTTTGCTCCATTAATACTTGCTGCATCCATTATAGCAGAACTCATATGTAGAGTTTCATCTTCAGATAAGTTTACCCATATTGTATCTTCTGAATCAACTCCACCTATTACTGGAATTTTCACTTCTTTCTTAGATACAACTATAAAGTCTTGCCCATTTGGCAACATTAATCTTATGTCGATATAATCTCCTGTTGTTAAATCTATTGGTAGTATAACTACGTTGTATTCTTGTTTTCTTACATCGTCTTGTACTACACTATCTCCTCTGCTAATTAAATCTGTTGTGATTAATGTATTTGCATTCATATTAACTTTAGCAACAATTGGAACACTATCTAATTCTAAATATTCTGTTTGTCCATTTCTTTCAATATAATAATTTCCCGTAGTATCTTCTTGTTGCACTTGATATCTATTGTTATCTATTGTTATATACATTGTTGCATTCCCTTGATTATCATATTGTGTTGTGATTTGATTTCCTTCTTTATCTTGTAATGCATAATTATCTAATATAGTTAAATCACTTGTAGCATTACTTGGAACTAAAGTTCTATCAACTTGTGTTAATGTTAACATATCGTTTGTAATTACTTGCCCTGATTTAACATCCTGATTTAGAACATAAGCATTTACCATATTTGCTAAGCTTGTCCTTTCTTGTTGAATTCTACTCATTAATTGCATAACTAAAAACGCTATAACAACACCTGCTATTATCAACATTACTAGCATTCCTAATAAAAATGAATTTCTTGCTTTCCTTTGCATTGGATTTGTTGCCATGACAAATTCCTCCCTTAAAATATATTTTTATTGTATTTTCTACAAAATAATCATCTATTTTATTTTAACTCAAACGCACATCAAAATCAATGGAATTATATAACTGTTACTAAAAGTTAATATTATTGTAATATTTTTGTAATATTTTTGCTACACCATCTTCGTTGTTGTCTTCTGTTACTTCATCCGCAAGCTCTATAATACTTGGTGCACTTTGTTTCATTGCAATTCCTAATCCTGCTTTTTCTATCATCATTTTGTCATTTGCATTGTCTCCTATAGCCATTACTTCTTCTCTTTTTATATTTAATTTTTTTATTAAAAATTCTATTGCATTCCACTTATCTACATCATTTGTTGAAATCTCTGTATAATAATAAGAAATTGGATATTCTTCTGTTCCTTGCACTATTGTTTTTCTCGCCATATGTGATACTTCTAAAATTTCTATATCATTTATTTCTCTTAATTTTCTAATTATAGAATTAAATACAGATTTACTTTCATCACATATTGTTATTTTCAAAAATCTTGCATCTTCTTTATCCTTTATATATTCGTACATATTATTTACAATATTTATTTTTGTTCTTTTACTTTCTTCCTTTTTTAAATTTTCTTTATGATAATACAAAACATTATATTTTAAACTCGTAGCTAGAATTTCTTGTTCTGTATATACATTATATGAAATACTATTTTCTTCACAAATTTTTATAATTTCTAAAACTTTTTCTTTTGACATTGTTTTTTCGTATATTATTTCATCTTTTTTCACATCATAAACAATAGCACCATTTCCTGCAATAAAATAATTTTTACTCTTTATTTCTTTTGCAATTGTTTTTATTGAATCTATTGGTCTTCCTGATGCTATTACTACTTCTACTCCTTGTTCTTCTACTTTTTTAATTGTATTTTTAGTATTTTCGGTTACCCTTCCATAACTATCTAGCATTGTTCCATCTAAATCTATTGCAACTAATTTATACATATTTCGACTCCTTTTTCAACGCATTTTATTATATAAATAAAGTTTTAAAAAATCAATAATTTTTTTGTAAAAATTTCCTGTTTATTTTTCAATTTTTTTGAGAATGATAGTATTAGAAAAAGCAATGGTTTTTTCTAGTTGTAATATTACAGGAGGTGAAAAAACAATGGCAAACTCTTCAAACAAAAAATTAGTACCAGAAGCTATGACTGCTTTAGATAAATTCAAATATGAAGTAGCTAGTGAAGTTGGTGTTAACTTAAAAGACGGATATAATGGAGACATTTCAGCTAGAGACGCTGGTAAAATAGGTGGACAAATGGTTAAAAAGATGATAGAAGAAGCTGAAAGAAATATGAAATAGTTTTAATTTAAGCTATTATTCTAGGTAGGAAGTTATGTTTTGCTTTTATTATACATAAAGGCAGGATTTGATTTCCTGCCTTTCTATTTTAATTTTTTATTTAATTTGTATCTTCTATTTCTATTTGCTCCTTCTAATATTAAAACTTTTTCAGAAACTAATTTTCTTAATGTTACTTTTGACTTTGTATCCTTGATATCAAATTTTTCTTTTACTATTTTATTAGTTATATATTCATTCTTCTGTAAATACTCTATAATTAAATTTTCTAAATCCCATTTAGTTATCGGCGGTTTATCGGCGGTTATTTTTCTAGTGTAATTCTCATTATACAATATAACCTTAAAATCATTTATATTTGAATAGAATTTTATTTTTGTCATATCACCATTATATGCTGAATAAATCTTTTTAAATCCGCTCCCTCTTCTTTCCATATAACCTAACCTTTGAAAAACATCTGCTATTACTGGATTTCTTCTTTTAGATGGAATATTTAAAATGTCTTCATTTTGAACAACTCCTCCATCGTACATGCCTCCAGGAGATTCTATTTCTAATCTATCGTCATATATATCAATATGTATTTCTGCTCCCATTATGTCATACATTCTATGTATTAACGCATTTACTAAAACCTCTGTTATAACTCTTTCATTATAATCATAGTATTCTTCTCTCACTCTAGGTAGTTTCTTCCATGCCATTCTATTATGATTTTTTATAAAATTAAATCCGATTTTCTAAAAGCATTATTAAGTTACCACTATATTCTCTATCATCTACCGCGTCCTCAAATATTGAAGTTTTATCTAACCCATTCCATCTCGTACAAAATATTCTTGATTGTAATAGTGGACATTGGTCTGAAAATAATACTCCTGCAAATGTTAATTTTCTAGCTTCTGTCATTAATCCAAATGATATAAAATCCTTTTCCTCTAGCCTTTTTCCCGTTCTTTGTAAATAAGTTGCTTTAAATAATGTAAAACTTAAATCTTCAAAATTATATTTTGAAACCATTGCATCAAAAGTTAATTTTTCGCCTTTTGCTACTAATTCATTCATAATATAACTTGGTGCATTTACACTTTCATTTCCTATTCTTACATAAACAATTTTACTTCCATCTGCTACATAATAATATGGTGTTTTTGTCCCTTGAATAATTTCTAATCTTATTACATCTTTATTATTTTGAGTTATTATTGAAATTTTAAAATTTGCAAGTGGCTCTATTCTTGCTTTTATTAATTCGCTTATTTTCTCTATATCTTTTTGCACATTACTTAATCCTATAATTTCTCTGTTGTCATTAACTCCAAAATATATTGTTCCACCAATTCCATTGCAAAATGCTGAAACAGTTTTTAACCAGCTTCTAGGTTTATTTAATTCTATTTTTTCTTTAAACTCTATTTCTGTTGTTTCTGCTTTTAAACTTATAATTAACTTTTCCAGTTTAATCACCTCTTATTTCTCCAACTTTTATTTAACTCTTTCTCCTCTCTTAAATTTCTTTTATTTTCTTCTACATATTCTAAATAGATTTTCTCGTTAAAAGCTCCTTTTTTATTTCTTTTTTCTTCTTGTATTTTTCTTACTTTATCCCATTGTATACCTTTTAATTCTACAATAGCTTCTATTACTTCCATAACATCAGCTAATTCTTCAGAATCATTTTCTTCAATAAATTCATGACATTCTTCTAATAATTTTCTGTTTAATTCTTTAGAATATTCTTCATCTTCCATAATTCTAAATGTTGCATTTCTTCCTTCCATATTATTTATTTCTTCTGGTATTTTATCTCTTACTAATTTGTTATAGTTGTATTTCATTTTAATCTCCTTTTACGAATTTTTGTTTGTATTGTATCATCTAATTTTTTATATGTCAATAACTTTTTATTTTAAGTAGAATTTCTCAAAAAATAAACAAGTCACCCAATTGGATAACCTGTTTATTCTAATTTATTGTTTATTCTACTACAACTTTTCCGTCTTTTACTCCTATTTTGTTTGTCTTGTTTCTCTTCAAGTTTCCATCTAGTATTTCTTCTGCTAGTCTATCTTCTAATACACTTTGGATGGTTCTTCTTAAAGGTCTTGCACCAAAGTTCTTATCAATACCTTTGCTTGAAATTAATTCTTTGACTTCTGGTTCTAAGTCTATTTTAATTTTTTGAGCAGCTAATCTATCTGTTACTTCTTTTAACATGATATCTATAATTTGATTAATTTCTTTGTCTGTTAATTTATGGAATACAATTATTTCGTCAATACGGTTAATAAACTCTGGTCTCAATTCTTTCTTTAATGCATCCATAACTTCTTTCTTTGTGTCCTCGTATTCTTTTTTAGATGCTTCTTGTTTTTCTTTATCATCATTCTCTGACTTAGTAAATCCTAATGTTTTCTTATCAGTAATTAATCTAGCACCAATATTAGAAGTCATAATTATTACAGTATTTTTAAAGTTTACGGTTCTTCCTTGTGAATCTGTTAATCTTCCATCTTCTAATATTTGAAGTAACATATTCATAACGTCTGGATGGGCTTTTTCAATTTCATCAAAAAGAATTACAGAATATGGTTTTCTTCTTATTTTCTCTGTTAATTGTCCTCCTTCATCAAATCCTACATATCCTGGAGGTGAACCAATTAATTTAGAAACTGAATGTGGTTCCATATATTCAGACATATCAATTCTTATCATTGCATTTTCATCACCAAATAAGCTTTCAGCTAATGCTTTTGATAACTCTGTTTTACCAACACCTGTTGGTCCTAAAAATAAGAATGAACCAATTGGTCTTTTTGGATCTTTCAATCCTACTCTACCTCTACGAATTGCTTTTGCAACTGCTTCTACTGCTTCATCTTGACCAATTACTCTTTCATGTAAAGTTTTCTCTAAATTCTTTAATCTTTCATTTTCATCTTCAGTAATCTTCTTAGCTGGTATTCCTGTCCAACTAGCTATTACCTCTGCTATATTTTCATCTGTTATATTAGTAACAGATTTATTATTTTTATTTTGCCATCTCTTTTGCTCTTTTTCATATTTTTCTTTCAATTCTTTTTGTTTATCTCTTAAGCTAGCTGCTTTTTCAAACTTTTGAATTCTAACTGCTTCTTCTTTGTCTTTTTCTACTTCTTCAATCTCTTCTTGTAGTTTCTTCAAACTATCTGGTTCTGTATAAGATTGTAATTTGGCACGAGAAGCTGCCTCATCAATTAAGTCAATTGCTTTGTCTGGTAAATATCTATCATTAATATAGCGTGTAGACATTTTAACAGCTGCTTCAATCGCTTCATCAGTTATCTTAACTCCATGATGAGCTTCATATTTATCACATAAACCTTTTAAGATTTTTACTGTATCATTTTCACTTGGCTCATTAATAGTTACTGGGCTAAATCTTCTTTCCAATGCTGCATCTTTTTCGATATATTTTCTATATTCATTTAAAGTGGTAGCACCAATTAATTGTATTTCACCTCTTGCAAGTAATGGCTTTAAAATATTTGCTGCATCAATTGCACCTTCTGCTGCTCCTGCTCCTACTATTGTATGAATTTCATCAATAAACAAGATTACATCTCCTGCTTTTTTTACTTCATCCAAAGCCTTTTTAATTCTTTCTTCAAAGTCTCCTCTATATTTACTTCCAGCTACCATACCAGATATATCCATAGTTACAACTCTCTTATTTTTCAATATTTCTGGTACATCACCTGAAACTATTTTTTCTGCTAACCCTTCAACAGCTGCTGTTTTACCAACACCTGGTTCACCAATTAAACAAGGATTATTTTTAGTTCTTCTAGACAATATTTGAATAACTCTTTCAATTTCATTCTTTCTTCCTATAATCGGGTCTAACTTTCCTTCTTCTGCTTTTTTAGTTAAATCTTCACCAAATTGATTAAGCGTTGGTGTTTGATTATAGCTTCCTCCTCTTTTTCCCGTATTACCATTGTCATTTCCGCTATAGTCTTCTCCTTCATTTATCACTCTTACTATTTCATTATAAAGTCTTGGGATATTTGTGTTTAATTCTAACAATATTCTCGCTGCTATGCTATCACCTTCTCTTAATATTCCTATTAAAATATGCTCTGTTCCTATATAATTATATCCTAATTTTCTAGCTTCTATAAAAGCACTTTCAACTACTCTTTTAGTTCTAGGAGTAAAACCTAAAGTCTCAGTAATAGGTGCTTCATGACCTACTAATTCAACAATTTTATCTATAATAACATCAGGCTCTATTCCTTGGTTTGCTAAAACTTTGGCAGCTACTCCGCTTCCCTCTTTAGTCAAACCATATAAAATATGTTCAGTTCCAACATAATTATGTCCTAATTCAATTGCTAGTTCATCTGCTAATTCAATAGCCTTTTTAGCTCTATTTGTAAAACTATATGTCATAATAATCAACTCCTTTCAATTACATTGTGTCCCGTTGGGGACGTTTCTCTTTGGACAAAATGTCCAATCTGGGACACTTCCTCTTAAAGATATGTCCCCAAATGGACAAAATGTCCATTTGGAAACGTCCCTAATTGGACATTATTTGTTTTATTACCTCTGCTCTTTTTACTTCTTGCTCTACTTTATCGTATTTCGCACCTAAATATTTTTGTAAATTTGCCGGTTTTGTATACAAATATAATTTTTGTACTTTTAAATCTGTTAAATCATCTAATATTCCTAAGTCTGTTCCAAGTTTTATATTTGATAATAATTCTTTTGATTCATCGTAAGAAATTTTCTTACAATTGGTTAAGATACCATAACTTCTTAATATCATATCTTCTAACTCAATAGATTCTTTAGCTATCATTTTTCTAGCTAGTCTTTCTTGTTCTTCTACTTTTTTAGTTATTACTTTCAAGTTATTTACAATTTCTTGTTCTGTAATTCCTAATGTTTGTTTATTTGATATCTGATAAATATCTCCTTGATTTTTAGTAGATTTTCCATACTCACCTTTTACATCCATATTGAAATCGCGAACCACATCTAACATTTTTCTTATATTGTCTGTTTTAGATAATGCTGGCAAATGTACCATTACTGATGCTTTTAATCCTGTTCCTAAATCATTTAATCTACTTGTTAAATATCCATATTTTTTGCTAATACTATATCCAAGTATCTCTCCTATTTTTTCTTCAATTTCTATTGCTAGATTTAATGTATTTTCTAATTCTAATCCACTACTAAATACTTGAATACTTAAATGGTCTTCTCCACCTATCATAATACAAATATTTTCTTCATCATTTATTAATATACTCCCTGTTTCATTTCTTTTGGCTACAAAAGTTGGACTTATTAAGTTCTTTTCTACTAAACTTGTTTTTGTTATATTATCCATATCTTTTAATCTAAAGAATTTTAGTCCATAACCTATTGCATAAACGTTATCTTCTATCTTTTTTTCTAATTCTTTTAATTCTAAATCACTTAAATTGAATTTAAAATCATTTAAATTTCTTTTAAATCTTATTCTTGTACTTTTTACTACATCTGAGTCTTCACTTGTTTGTAAATACCAATTCATACTTTTCACCTCTATTTTTCTAATTTCTTTATTTCATCTCTTATTTTAGCAGCATCCTCATATCTTTCTTCTTTTATTGCTGCTTTTAAGTCTTCTTGTAATTTTTCTAATTTACTTTGTTCTTTATTATCAGTAACTTTTTCACTTCCGCTTTTTTCTGTTTTATTTTCTACTCCATTTTTACTGTCTATTTTACTATCTATTATTTTACCAATTCTTCCTACATGTCTATTTGAGCCTTGTAATTTTTTAATTATTGGATCTAACCTATCTTCAAATACTGAATAACAATCTTTGCATCCAACTTTTCCTGTATTTATTATATCGTCAAAACTATAACCACAATTATCACAAGTAACTGACTTTAAACTATTAAACATTGGCATTATTTCTGGTGTCATTAGTTCATCCATAAATCCACCTAAGAAACTTGAAAAGTCTATTGGCATATTAAAATCCATTTGACCTATTCCTAATTTTTCACTACATTCCTCACATAAATTTAGCTCTCTTACCTTTCCATTAATATTTTCTGTATATCTTACATTTGCCTCTCTTTTTCCACAATTATCACACAACATATTAATCTCCTCCTTATATATTTAATAACATGTTTTTGAATATTCTTGCTCTAACTTTATCTTTTAAACTTTTATCAAGTTGTAATACTTTATCATTTGTTGCTACTTTTAATAATTTTGCTGTCTTTGTATCTATTATGTCATAAGATAGAAAATCACTAATTAAAATATCTACATCATTTGCAGTTAGTTCATTTCCTATATTATTTATAATATGCATTATATAATCTTCTTTATCGTTATTTACTTTTTTTATTGTAATATGACCTCCGCCACCTCTTCTACTTTCTACATAATAGCCTTGTTGCGGCTTAAATCTTGTTGATATTACATAGTTTATTTGTGATGGTACACAATTAAAATGTTCTGCTAGTTCATTTCTTTGTATTTCTATTGCATCATTTCCATCATCAAATAACTCTTTTATAAACTCTTCTATTATATCCGACATTCTCATATGAACTCCCCCTATATTGTTTTTAACTTTGACTTTCTTTGACCTACAATATTATTATACTCACTTCTATATTTTTTGCAACTAATTTTTCTGACCTTCTCTGACTTTCAAAGGTAAAAAATATGTCTTTTTCTCTCATATTCTCACTTCAACTCTTTTTTTCTATTTTTTTCTCTCTTTTTTGTCTTTCTTTGTTATCTCTTGTAATCTTTTAGCTTTTTCTTTCTGTTCTGGTAGTGGTATCCATGCAAAATAAGATGATACAAACTCTCCATACTTTGTACTATCTTCCCCTACTTCTGGTTCATCTCTTCTTGCAACCTGTTGATTTTCTTTATTTTCCTGTATTTTATCTTTTTTCTCATCACTCATAATTAAAACACCTCTTTTTAATTATGAGCATTATTACTTCTTTTTATACTAAAATAATTAACATGCATGTTTTTTAAAATTTTTTTATTAAAAACTACCCACTTATTTATATAAAAATACTTACAATAAAAAACAAAGAGAAAGCTAAGTTTGTTTCTCCTTGTTTTTCCATTAATATTATTCATCCCATTTTATTACTACTTCTCCTGAATAAGATTTACCATCTTTTACAATTGTTACTTCGTAAGTGCCTCCCCAAACTAAACCTGAACCTACTTTTTTTCTTATCTCCCAACTAGATATAGTCGACATATTATTTTCTGTTTCTATACAAGCAGTTATATCTATTATTTCATCATTACAATTTATATATGCATTTGTAAAAGTTGTGCAATTATCACTTTGTAAATCTTTTAATACTATATTATCAGTCCAATCAATTATTTTAACTTCAACACTATACTTACTACTATCTCCTTCATTATCATTATTAACTATATTCCAGATTTCTTCTTTTTGATTATCTTCATCATAATAATTTACTACATACATTCCATTTTCTTCTTCAACTTTGTATACATCTGTATTTGTTCCATTTCCTAATGCCTGTTTACTTCCCGTTAATGCCTCTACATTTATTATTCCCGTTGTTGCATCTGCATATCCTTTCTTTGATAAAAAGTCTAGGAATGATGTATAAGTTGTAGCTAAACTTTTTTCTTCTTTTCCTTGTATTTGAACTATTTCTATACTTGCTAATTTTGTATTACTTGCTGTATTTATCTCTATTTGATATTCATTATACGCAAGTGCTATTCCTTCTCTTACTGAGCCATGTGATTGTTGAACAGTTGCATTATTTGCTTGTGTTAATATTCCATTATCTCCTGTTAACATTGCAATTGATACTCCTGCAAGTATTAAGAGTACAATGATTGTTATTACTAAAGCTATAAGTGTTATTCCTTGTTCTCCTTCGTTTTTTCTTAATTTTAACATTTGTATATCTCCCTTCTATATTTTGTATACTAGTTATATAACCAGTGCATAATTATTATAGTGGTTATATAGCCAATAGTTAAGTATCCTATTAAAAATATATAATTTAATTATTAATTTTAGGAGATAAAAATGGTTAAAGTTAACATAGAGAATGGGTATTATTTATTTAAATTAGAAGATATTTTAAAAGAAAAAAATATAAGTATTAACAAAGTAATGAGAGATACAAATACAGATTTTAAAGTATTAAAAAGATTAATGACCGGTGAATTAGTTAGATTTGATATCTTCGTTATTGCAAGACTTTGTGATTATTTTAATTGTACTATTACTGATATAATTGAATATATTCCAACAAAAAAACAGTAAATAAAAATATATTTATTTTACTGTTTTTTATTTTGAGACAAAAAAGGCCCGTCCCCTTAATGTTTCAAATTCTTTCTTCTTAATTGACCACAAGCTGCATCTATATCTGAACCTAATTCTCTTCTTATAGTTGCAACTATCCCATGGTCATTTAAATAATCTCTAAACTTCATTATATGTTCATTTGAGCTTTTGGTATATGAACCATTTTCTATTTTATTAATAGGAATTAAATTCACATGACAAAGCATTCCTTTAAGTAGCTTAACTAATCCTTTTGCATCATCTAAGTTATCATTATTATCTTTCGCTAATGCATATTCAAATGATATTCTTCTATTTGTTTTCGCTATGTAATCCTTACATGCTTGTATTAGTTCTTCTATAGGATATGCATCATTTACTGGCATCATACTACTTCTTTTTTCATTTGTCGTTGCATGTAATGATATAGATAATGTACAAGGGATATTTTCTTCTGCTAATTTATAAATTTTAGGAACTAAACCACTTGTTGATATACTAATATGTCTTGCTCCTATACTTAATCCTTTTTGATTATTTAATATATGTATTGCATTTATTACATTATCATAATTATCTAGAGGTTCTCCTATTCCCATAAATACTACATTTGATATTCTAAGATTTTCATCTTGTTCTACTGCAAGTATCTGTTCTACTATTTCACCTGAACTTAAATTTCTAATAAAATTTATTCCAGTAGATGCACAAAACTTACACCCCATTTTACAACCAATTTGAGATGATACACAAATACTATATCCATGGTGATAACTCATTAAGACTGTCTCTATTGCATTTCCATCTAACACATCAAACAAATATTTAATAGTTCCATCTTTAGAGACTTGTTTCTTTAATATATTAAAATTACACATTGTATAATTTTCTTTTAACTTTTCACGTAGTTCTAAAGATATATTAGTCATCTCATCAAACGACTTAACTTTTTCTTGGTAAAGCCATTTGAATATTTGCTCTGCTCTAAATGGCTTTTCTCCCATGCTTACTAATTCTTCTTTTAATTCATCTAAGTTATAATCTTTAATATTTTTCAAGCTTAATCCCTTCCTTGCTTTATATATTATTGCTCATATTTTCATTCTTTTTCCACTTATTTTTTCCTATTTCCTTTGGTATTACTATTTTAGAAATATTCACACTCTTTCTTTGTAACAACTCCTCTAATTGCATCTCTAAGAAATATTCTTCTTTAAAGAATATTCTAGTTAATATTTTTCTTATCTTATCAAACTTGGTTTCTTTCCTAACTATTAAACCTGTTTCCATTTTCATCACCTCTAGAAAATTTAGAAGTATTATATCTTTGTGAAATAGAACTCATAAAATTTCTTTTTAATTATTATATATGAAATTTTCTTACAATTGCTGCTTTCACATCTTTTGCACATAGTGAAAGTGTAAGTACTAAATTTAAAATAGAAATACTGCTTGCTACAATACTAAGAACCTTATTTTCTATAATATTTTCACTTATTAATATTACAGGTATCATACTAAATAGCACTATAATTAATTGATAAATTGCATATTTAATAAACTTTTTATGACTTACTATTGTAAGTATTAGCATCGTAGCATTTGCTATCATAATTATTATAGGAACAGATATATTTATTGACCATTTTTCAAATCCTAATTTATAATCTATAAACACAGTAAGTAGTGATATAGCAATTGCTTGAATTAGTACATGTCCTGCTATATTTATATTTTTCTTAATTGAATAAAATACTGTAATCCATACATATACAATTCCTGCATTTGTAAGTGCAGCCCATGGAACTTCAGGAGTTGTTAATTTATTTATCAGTGTTAAAAGAAGTGCTAATATTATTGAACTTATAAGAAATATCTTAAATATTAAATCTCCTTTTTTACTACTTAATTTCTTTGGATATATCATCTAAAACACCATTACTTTCTATCTCTACATTGATTTTTCTTTCTTTCAAGAACTCATAAAATCTTTTTTCAATACTATTATCTTTTAGTATTGATGTAAATGTAAATACCATCTTGTTTTCAAAAGTACAACTAGAACATTTTATTTTTTCAACAGGCTCTGGAGCAATAAGCATCAAGAAATAATCTATATAATCCTTATATTTACCAATAATTCCAACTCTTCCTATATTTGAATATGTAATAGTTGTGTATTTTCTAATCTCTATATAACTTAACCTTACAAGTAGCTTTTTTATAATTAAAGGTACTATCTTTATAGCAAAATTATTTCCAAGCTTTACATTTGCGGACATCGTTTTTATTATTTCTTCTTCCTGTAGTCTCTTCTTAAAATCATTTTTTACAAATTCTAATATTTTATCAAAAGTATTCAAGTTGTCTCTTTTTATTTCCGCTTCTAAAGTTATATATGAAAAGAAATTAGACATTGTCCTTGATGAAAAATATTTTTTCAAATTAACTGGTATACATACTTTAATTGGTTTATTTCCTTTATATTTATATTTTTTATAATTTTCTTCATATATAGAATATATAAGAACCGCTGTTAAATATTGTGTAATAGTAGCTTCATATTTTTTACTCTCTTTTTTTAGTGCTTCTAAGTCTATTATTTCATGTATTGTAGAAATACCACCAAAGCCAATTTTCTTACCTTTTAATACATATGCTTTTTTAGATGAAGCATTTCCCTTAGCTCTTTTATCATAGTTTTTCATGTAACTATCTTCTGTATCATATTCTACTATTTTCCTTGTACTTCTCTCTTCTTTAAGCTCATCTTTATGTAGTAGTTCTAAATAATTATATACTATTTCTTTAAAAAATGTATTTCCACTATTTCCATCGGTTAAAGAATGGAATATATCTATATTTATTTTATTTTCAAAATAAGTTACTTTAAATAGGTAATTATTATTAGTTCTTGGCTCTATATATTTACAAGGGTAATCCTTTTCCTCTTCTACAATTGGTTTCTTAGGATTATATTCTAAATAATACCAAAAAACTCCTGCTTTCATCCTTACTTTAAATGATTTATATTTCTCTAACGCTAAATTCACAGCTTTGTATAATATTTTAGGTTCTACCTTTTCTTTCATAACTGCTGATAATCTAAATACAGTACTATACTTTCTTCCTGCTGCTATTGGAAATATCTTAGCAGAATTATCCAATCTTCTCCAATATAGTTTATGTTCTTTTTTACTTTTCATATTTAAAGAGTCCTTCCTTGAGACATTAAAAACAGTTCTAATTTGTCTCATCTTTAACCATATTTATTAAATCTTGATAACCTTTATCAATTAACTCTCTATCACCTTTTTCATTTATTATCCAAATATGTCCTGCACCTTCATATTCTTTTACATTAATATCAATCCCTTGTTCTTTTCCTCTTTCTTCTAATACATGTACATCAGGGTTTAATATATCGCTTGTTCCTGTAAGTATTGTTATATTACTTAATTTTGATAAATCTCCATCTATAGGATTTACTAAATAACTATCTATTCCATCATCTCCAGCATATGCTATTCCTGCCACTTTTAATGCTTCCTTATTTAGTTCTTTATCTTTCTTTTGAACTTCATCTATTTCTGGATTAGTTAATCTTACATCTAGCCAAGGTGATATTAATATTGTTTTATTTGGCATTGCTATATCTTCCTCAGATACTTTTTCAAGTAATCCTAATGCTAATCCTCCTCCTGCCGAATCTCCCATTACTATTAAATCCTCAGTATTTACTTTTTGCACTATTTCCTTATATAATGGTTCTACCATATTATATACATCTTTGTAATTATATTTTGGGGTTAGTGGATAGTCTGGTATTATTACTGTCATTTTTGTATCTAATACTAAGTTTTCAATAAAATTCCAGTGGTATGAACTCATTTCTACCATATATGAACCACCGTGGAAGTATAATATTCTTCTTTCTTCTTCTACTTCTTCTTTTGGTCTGATTATAAATATTTTTCTTCCCATAAATCTTTCTACTTCTACATTACAGCTTTCTTTTATTTCTTTTGTTTCTTTTGATTCTATATCTAAAAATAAAAAATAAGATATAGTTAAACCTACAAGAAGAACTACTATTATTATTACATTTATTATTATTTTAAATTTTATTCCCATTTTTTTATTCCTTTTCTTTAAGCTATCAATATTTTATCATATGATTTTAAAAAACTCAAATAAAAAAAGAAATAGCTATTAATAAAATGCTACTCCTTTTTCTATTTATTTAACTAGGAATTTCTACTCTCGATGTTTCTGCTTCATATGGTGAACCTCCACCTAGGAATTTATTCCATAAATAATAATCTCTTACATTCATAAAACAAACACCACTTGGCGATACAGTTGAAGTAGAATTAATCATTACACCGTTACTATAATAAATTCCTGCGTGATATGCTGGTCCATTATAATCTAATTGTCCCGGTCCATATGTCAATTGAGGATTTCCAAAAAATACTAAATCTCCTGGCTTAAAATCATTTATATCATTTTTTATTCCATTACGTTTTTTTATTTTATCCCATTGCCAACTTGCATCTTGTAAATCTTCTCTAGAACCTGGTCCTGTGTAAAACCAATCACCAAGTGCCGTTGTATATGACCAAGCAGTTAAACCATCACATACAAATCCCGTTGGTGCATTTCCTGACTCATATGGACATCCCAATCTAGAAAGTGCTACTAAAAGTACACGTTGTCTACGGTCTCCTATTAATGTTGGTATAGGTGCAGAAGGTCCAGTTCCTCCTGGTAAATCATCTACAGTTGGCAAATGCCAAGAAGCTCTACCTTCACTATCAAAATCATATATAGAACCGTATTGTGCTGGGTCTTGCATCATTGGATCTACTCTTGTTGTATTTTTTATAAGCTCTCCTGTTTCTGGGTCATAACAATACCAATTTCCATTATTTTGAACCCATCCTCTAATAAATGTTGTTTCTGTCAATTTCCATAATTGAGTATCTGTATTATTTCCAGTATATTGTTCTACATTTGCTTCATTGTCTGAATTTTCATTTTCTACACTTATATATTTGTCTGTACTTCGATTCTTAAATGAAACATATCCTCCGTCTTTAATTTCTACCAACCATTTTTGCCAAATAGAATCATCATCATTTCCTAATTGTATATTTGCTCCATCGTCTTTTGAACCATTTGCAACTTCCACAACCAATCCCGATATTGGTGATTTTATTTTATAAGTACCGTGTATTGTTATCATATATTATTTCGAATATTTGTGAATTTTCTTCACTTTTTGTTGATACTTTTATATTCGTTCCTGCAGTAGTTCCTGCATTATCAACATCCATAAATGTCCCATACGCTGTTTCTATATTATAATATCCATCTGAAATTAAGTTTATAGGTCTTACTATAAATCTTTGTTTTACATCATCTGATTTAGTATTTACTTCTATATTTGCACCATCTACATATTCTCCACTTATAGTTAATGCTAATCCACTCTCTTTATTTATAAATACTATTCCATTATCATATTCTACTTTCCAAGTATCACTATCTGTCGGTTTTGTCGTACTATCACCTGATTGTATTACACTTGCTCCTATTTTGTTTTCACTTTCTTTTAAATATCCTCCAGATGCTGCTGTACGAATTCTTATTTCATTTTCTCCTACTCTTTCTATTTCAAAACGTTGTGCTAACGTTGGAGAATCAGTCCATAAATGTACTTCTGTTCCTTCATCTGCTGAGCAATCAGTTATATCCAATTGTTTTGTTTTATCTCCCTTAGCTCTTATAAGTACAATTCCATTATTTAAAGAGTCATCAAAAATTTCAGTACTTTCCAATTTAAATCGCTGTGCATAATTATTATTATATGTAAATTGTTGTATTGGTGTTTCTTTTTCAATTTTTCCTTCCTTTACATCTATTGCCATTCCAGAACATTCTGATATAAAATTATATGTTCCATCTATATTTTTACGTATTTTCCATCTTTGAGCTGAAGAATTATTATTGTCATTTTGCTGTATAACTGCTCCAGATTCTGTAGAAGAATCTTTTACCTCTATTGTTTTTGTTGATGCTATATTTTCTATTTGATAATATCCGTTTCCTACATAATGTATATAAAACTTTTGATTCGTATCTTTGTTCTTAGGGAATATTTGTAAAGTTCCTCCATTATCTAAAAATCCTTCTTTTACATCAAGCACATAATTTGTATCTTGTGCACAACTTATATAATATACTCCATCTTTTACAACTCTGGACATAGAAATTTTAATATTATTGCTAGATATTTCTGTATCCGCATAAGATTCGTCTAAAAAAACAAATATATTAAACACAATGCAAATTATTATTATAAAAATTATTTTATATAGTAACTTCATATTTTTATTTTCTCCTTTTTATGCAAATGGATCTTGAATTGGATATACCTGAACATCAGATGGCATATCTGGATCCGCACCAGATGGTATACCTGTAGCATTTCCCATAACTCTGACATTTGTATTTAATGGAATATTTTCGTATACCCATTTTGAATATTCTAATGTTAGAGCTGAACATCCATGTGTCGAATATCCTGAAGAACCTCTATCCCAAGAGCCATGGAAAACTTGAGCATCATCAGTTTCTGGACTTACCACACCATTTATCCAATGTGGGAAGAAACTAGTTATATATCCTGGTCCTGCAATACTTGATTCATATTTATGATCAACTTGATGAAGTCCTGGTATTGTCCTAGAACCACCTTCTAAAGTAATAAATCCTTGTACTGCATAATATCCAGCAACAGCCACCCATTGTCCATTTTCTCTATGGAAGAATAAATCTCTACAAGGTTTATCGCAATCTATTATTGCATACCAATCAGTTGGTGAACCATCCGCTTCTGCCTGACTTCTCATTCTCATTACATAATCCCAATCTGTAAAGTCCCATCCTCCTAGATTTCTTGCAATTAAAGTTGGATTTCCAGAAGTATCATAATAATAATATTCATTATTTACTCTTACATATTCATCAGAATATAGTTCTGTTTGTGATATTTTCCATTTTTGAGAATCACCATTATTTTGCGTATCTTGATTAACATTTGCACCAGGTGAACTATTTCCATCTTGTACATTTAACATTAATCCTGATTTTAAATTTTGAAATGTTATATATCCTCCGTCAGCAATTATAGCTTTCCATCTTTGCCAAATTGAATCTGTATCATCTCCTAATTGAACATTTGCTCCGCTCTCATCTGATTGTCCCGCAACTTCTACAACATATCCAGATAAAGGTGATTTTATTTGATATCCTCCGTCTTTATATTTCACTTCAAATACTTGTCCATTTTGATCATTATTTGCACCTACTATTATATTTGTTCCAATTGCTGTTCCAGAATTTTCTACCTCTAATACAGTTCCATAAGCTGACGTAATATTATAATAGTCTGTTGGTATTAAATCTATAGGTCTTACTATAAATCTTTGTTTTATATCATCTGATTTAGTATTTACTTCTATCTTTGCACCATCTACATATTCTCCACTTATAGTTAATGCTAATCCACTCTCTTTATTTATAAATACTATTCCATTATCATATTCTACTTTCCAAGTATCACTATCTGTCGGTTTTGTCGTACTATCACCTGATTGTATTACACTTGCTCCTATTTTGTTTTCACTTTCTTTTAAATATCCTCCAGATGCTGCTGTACGAATTCTTATTTCATTTTCTCCTACTCTTTCTATTTCAAAACGTTGTGCTAACGTTGGAGAATCAGTCCATAAATGTACTTCTGTTCCTTCATCTGCTGAGCAATCAGTTATATCCAATTGTTTTGTTTTATCTCCCTTAGCTCTTATAAGTACAATTCCATTATTTAAAGAGTCATCAAAAATTTCAGTACTTTCCAATTTAAATCGCTGTGCATAATTATTATTATATGTAAATTGTTGTATTGGTGTTTCTTTTTCAATTTTTCCTTCCTTTACATCTATTGCCATTCCAGAACATTCTGATATAAAATTATATGTTCCATCTATATTTTTACGTATTTTCCATCTTTGAGCTGAAGAATTATTATTGTCATTTTGCTGTATAACTGCTCCAGATTCTGTAGAAGAATCTTTTACCTCTATTGTTTTGGTTGATGCTATATTTTCTATTTGATAATATCCGTTTCCTACATAATGCATATAAAACTTTTGATTCGTATCTTTGTTCTTAGGAAATATTTGTAAAGTTCCTCCATTATCTAAAGATCCTTCTGTTACATCAAGCACATAATTTGTATCTTGTGCATAACTTATATAATACACTCCATCTTTTACAACTCTAGACATATGAATTTTTATATTTGATTCTATATCATCATTAGCATACACTTTTGAATTGATACATAGAAGAATCGCACAAAATCCTAATATAATTAATAAAATCTCTTTTTTTCTCACAGTTCCATCCTTCTTTATTTTAATTATTTTTTAAAATATTTATTGTACCTGCTATATTGTTTATATTTAGAATAGAATATAACAACTGCTACTATTGCAATAACTATCAAAAATATAATAGTTACTTTTCCTGCATTAGGTAACTGTTTTATTGTACTAAAGAATTCATCTTTTTCATTGTATGGAGTTTGATTATTTTCTTTATCTACAATAGTCGTTACTGCAACTGGTGTTTCTGTAATATTTCCTGCTAAATCTATTATGTCTATTACTTCTTTTTTATTTTCTGTATATGTTTTTGTGATTTGTTTTTTATCTTTTGTCATTTTCCAACCATCCACTGGCTGTATTTCTTCATTTGTAAAAATATGTACAGTTACTTCAGTATCATTTGTTTCATATTCCACATTACATATTGGTTTTTCTTTATCTATATTATTTATTTCTATATTTGCTTCTATTTCATTACCTGCTAAATCTTCTACCTTTATAGTACTTGACTCGTTTTCAAAATAATATTTACTAATTGTATATTCATCAGCAGAAATTTCCCAGCCTTCTGGTTTACTTATCTGTTCGTTTGCTTTTATATATACTTTAACCTTTTCATTTGTTGGTTCTTTTGTACTATAAGTTATTTCTAGCTCTGGTTTCTCTTTATCTATATTATTAATTTCTATGACTGCTTTTGTTTTATTTCCATAAATATCTTCCAACTCTATATCTTCACTTGTATTTTCACTAAATTCTTTAGTAAAAGTCTTTTTATCTTCTGATAATAACCATCCATCTAATTCTTTCATTTCTCTATTTGAAGTAATAGTTACTACTACATTTTCATTAGTTCTATTTATAGTTGAATAACTTACTTTGCATTCTGGGGCCCCACTAACTATATTATTAATAACTATATCTACTGGCACAACATTTGAAAGCACATCTGTTATTATTACTGTTTCTGTTGTATTTTCATTATATGTTCTTGTCATTGTTTTCCTGTCTTCCGATAAATTCCACCCTTCTAATTCCTGTAGTTCTCTATCTGATACTATCGTTACAATTACTTCTGTAGCTCCTAAATCTGTACTACTATATTTTACTTCTATACTAGGAGGTGAATTATCAATATTGTTAATACTTATTTCTTGATCTATTCTTTCGCCATATATACTTGTTAATGTAACAGTTCCTTCTATGTTTTCAAAAAATTCTTTTTGCAAATATTTCCTATCTTCTGACAATTCCCATCCATCTACTGGATTCATTTCTTTATTCGCTGAAATTGTCACGAAAACTCCTGCTTTTGTTGTTTCCGTTGTACTATATTCTACTGTTACTTTAAATTTTTCATATTGATTATTAGTTAATATAGGTTCATTAAAAGTGGTTTTTTGTTCATCATACGGTTTTATATTAGCAATAAGAATCTCTGAAAAATTTTTATCGCCTATTTTTGTATTATTACCTATCATGAAAAAATCTTTACTATCTTCTATATTATCTAAATCTGTATCCACAGCATACCATTTATCTTCTATATATACTCCTGACCATTGATGCATTTTTGTGTTTTCTCCTTCTACATAATCTCCTCTAATTATAGCAGAATTTATTCCTTTTTCTCTACATAATAATGTAAATAGATTTGATGCACCTTCATCACTAGCTTTATTATTCATTAAAGCTCCATATGCTGTTTGTTGTATCTCTTCACCATTTAAAGATTTGTTAGATACATTAGTAATTATATAATTATGGATATTCTCTAAAATTTCATAGTCATTATCCCCTGTTATAGAATTTGCTACCTCTTTTAACTTTGTTTCAAATTCAGCTTTATTTTCAACTTGAGGCAATACATATAATTCCATGTCTAGTTGCGTTATATTTATTGTTTTCTCATTCATATTATACAAGAAATCAGGTGTAATAGTTCCATCTATTCCATTATATCTAATCCAATAATATTCCGGATGATCTAATATAAATGCACAAAATGCGTCATGCAAATCAGGACTTATTTTTTCATCGTATAATTCTTGTAGTTCGTCATCCTGATTTTCTGTAGTAACGCCTTCTACTTTAAATGATAAATTTGTATCAACAACAAACTTTCCCGTTCCCGATGCATCACTTAAAATCCCATTATATATACTTCTTGCTAGTTCTGATGTTAGTTGTTCATAATAAAATCCATCACTATTTATATCGCCTATATTTACATCTTCTGTAACGGCTATTGCTCTAGGATAATTAAATATTACTCCAGTTACTACAAAAATAAAAATAGAAATACTAATTAAAATCTTTTTCTTCATTTTTTACAACTCCTAAATTCATATTTCCTATTTTATCATATACTATTAACAATATTTTTTCAATCATTTTATCTTTTTTTGTTTTTTTGTGCTGTTTTTGTAATAATCTTGTAATTTTTTTGTAATATTTTTAGTTTTTAAAAAAAGAATGTAGAATATCTACACTCTTTTAACCAAATAATCCTCTTTTCTTTACTGGTGGTTGTTCATTCATAGTTTGTGCAAGCTTAACTAATAATTCTCTTTGTTCCTTTGATAATTTCTTAGGTGTTTGAACTGTAACTGTAAATATAAAATCTCCTGTGCTATTAGAATTAATAGACTTAAATCCTTTATTTCTAATATTAAACTTGCTTCCTGTTTGTGTTCCTTCAGGTATTTTATATTTTTCTTTACTTCCATCAACCATTGGTATTTCAAGTTCTGCACCTAAAGTAGCTTGTGTTATTGTTATTGGAATTTCACATAATACATTATTACCTTTTCTTGTAAATATACTATGTCTTTTTACTTTTACTGTAATATATAAATCTCCTTTAGCGCCGCCTTTTTTACCAGGCTCACCTTCTCCTCTTAATACTACAGTTTGATTGTCATCAATTCCAGCAGGAATTTTTACTTTTATCTTAGGTTGTTTTCTAACAGTTCCTTTTCCGCGGCAATTCTCACAAGGTTCATTTATAATTTCACCTGTTCCATGACATGCAGAACATGTTCTTGTTGTTTGCATTTGACCTAAAATAGTATTTTGTACTTGTGTTACTTGACCTGTTCCATGACATGTAGGACATTTAATAGGAGATGTTCCTGGTTTTGCTCCAGTTCCATGGCATACATTACATTCTTCATCTCTAGTGATAACAATTTCTTTTTCAACTCCTGAATATGCTTGTTCAAATGTTATTTCCATTCTAACATTTAAATCAGCACCTTTAGAAGGTCCGTTTCTTTTACTAGAAGAAGTTCTTCCTCCTCCAAAGCCTCCTCCGAAAATTGATGAGAAGATATCTCCTAAATCACCAAAATCACCAAAGTTATCAAATCCTGAACTTGAATATGAATAATATCCTCCTTGACCAAATGGTCCACCTTGCCCACCAAATCCCTGTGGTCCATTATGTCCAAATTGATCATACATTTTTCTTTTTTGAGGGTCTGACAAGTTTTCATAAGCTTCATTTACTTCTTTAAATTTGGCTTCTGCTTCTTCTTTATTATCTGGATTTGCATCAGGATGATATTTTTTTGCAAGCTTACGATAAGCTTTTTTTATCTCATCTTCTGTTGCATTCTTATTTACTCCTAATACTTCATAATAGTCTCTTTTCGTTGCCATCTATTTTCCTCCTTAAGTAATAAAGGAGATTAGAGGAAATACCTCTAATCCTCCCTATTTTTTTACTTTATTTATTGTCTTTATTGTCATCTTCTACTTTATAGTCTGCATCATATACATTTCCATTTTCATCTGTCTTTGGTCCATCTGTTCCAGCTTCTCCTGCATCATTTGCTCCAGCTGCTCCATTTGGATTTGCACTTTTGTATAATTGCTCTGACATATCATAGAATACTTTTGTTAATTTTTCTGTAGCTTCTTTAATTTTTGCTGTATCGTTTGTCTCTAATGCTTTCTTAGTATTATCTATTTCTGTTTCAACTTTAGCTTTTTCTTCTCCACTAATTTTATCTCCTAAGTCTTTTAATGTTTTTTCACTATTATATACTAAGCTTTCTGCATTATTCTTAACTTCGATTTCTTCTTTTCTCTTCTTATCTTCTTCAGCATGTGCTTCTGCATCTTTAACAGCTTTATCAATATCTTCATCTGTAAGGTTAGTTGAAGCTGTAATTGCTACATTTTGTTCATTTCCAGTTGCCATATCTTTTGCTGATACATGAACTATACCGTTTGCATCTATATCAAATGTAACTTCGATTTGTGGTACTCCTCTTGGTGCTGCTGGAATTCCTGTTAATTGGAATCTTCCTAATGTTTTGTTATAAGCTGCCATTTCACGTTCACCTTGTAATACGTGAATTTCAACTGATGTTTGACCATCTGCTGCTGTTGAGAACACTTGTGATTTCTTTGTTGGTATTGTTGTGTTTCTTTCGATTAATTTTGTAAATACTCCACCATATGTTTCAATACCAAGTGATAATGGTGTTACATCTAATAATACTAAGTCTTTAACATCTCCTGATAAAACACCACCTTGAATAGCTGCACCAATTGCAACACATTCATCAGGGTTAATTCCTTTATCTGCTTCTTTTCCTGTAATTCTTTTAACTGCTTCTTGAACTGCTGGAACTCTTGTAGATCCACCAACTAATAATACTTTATGAATATCATTTGGTGTTAAACCTGCATCTTTTAGTGCTTGATTTACAGGTCCTGATGTTGCTTCTACTAAATCATGAATTAATTCTTCAAATTTAGCTCTTGTTAAAGTTACATCTAAGTGTTTTGGTCCTGTTGCGTCAGCTGTAATGAATGGTAAATTGATTTGTGTTTGTTGAACACCTGATAATTCTATTTTAGCTTTTTCAGCTGCTTCTTTTAATCTTTGCATTGCCATTTTATCTTGTTTTAAGTCTATTCCATTTGATTTTTTGAATTCATCTACTAAATAATTTATGATAGCTTCATCAAAATCGTCACCACCTAAATGTGTGTTACCGTTTGTTGCTAAAACTTCAAATACACCATCACCAATATCTAGGATTGATACATCAAATGTTCCTCCACCTAAATCATAAATCATGATTTTTTGGTCTTGTTCTTTATCCATACCATAAGCAAGTGCTGCTGCTGTTGGTTCATTTATAATTCTTAATACTTCTAGTCCTGCAATTTTTCCAGCATCTTTTGTCGCTTGTCTTTGGCTATCGCTAAAGTAAGCTGGTACTGTGATAACTGCTTGAGTTACTTTTTGTCCCAAATAATTTTCAGCATCTGCTTTTAATTTTTGTAATATCATTGCTGAAATTTCTTGTGGAGAGAATTTATCTCCTTCTATATCTACTTTTTCATTTGTTCCCATTTTTCTTTTTATTGATATAACAGTATTTTCTGGATTTGTTACTGCTTGACGTTTTGCAATTTGTCCAACTAGTCTTTCACCATTTTTTGAGAATGCAACTACTGATGGAGTAGTTCTATTTCCTTCTGCGTTTGGTATAACTACTGGTTCTCCTCCTTCCATAACTGCTACACATGAGTTTGTTGTTCCTAAGTCAATTCCTATAATTTTTCCCATTTTTGTTCATCCTTTCTTTCCTGTTTTTTGGGACGGGGTCAAAAAACAGTTTTTTTTATTTTTTTTGCCTCTACCCCCATCAACGAAGCTTTATGTATAAAAAATTAATAACTAAAAAATTATTTTATAATAGTCCTATTGCAACTAATCCTCCAAATATCCTTACTGCGATATATTTAACAATAAAATTTACTGCTACTGCAACTATTATAAAAGGTATCTTTTCAAAAAGATAATGTTCATTTAATTTATTTACTATAAATATTACTATCAATCCTTGTACAAAATATGCTCCAAATACTAGTAAAAATAATAATATTGATATATATCCTGAAAATAACAATACTATAAATAATTCTATTTCCATTCCAATTGTATATATAAGTACATTTTTTAAATATCCAATGTCTTTATCCATAGCACAATATATAATGTAAAATATTACTATATCAAATAATATTCCTATCATTTTTTATTCCCCTTTTAATTTGCTACTGCCACCATTGAATGTCTTATTACTTTGTTTCCTATTTTGTACCCTTTTCTGTATACTTCAACAATTTCTTTTTCACCTTTTTCTTCATCTTGTATACTTCTTACTGCTTCATGTAATTCTGGATCAAAAGTTTCACCGAATCGCTTCTATTTCCTCTACTCCTTTTGATTTCAATACATCATTAAATTGTTTTAGTACTAATTCTATTCCTTGTTTGTAACTTTCATCTTTTGTTTCTACTTTTACTGCATTTTCTAAGTTGTCTAGTATTGGTAGTATTGACTCTACTACATCTGATAATACCATATTATATAAACTCTCTCTTTCTTTCTTACTTCTTTTCTTGAAATTTTCAAATTCTGCAAGTATTCTTTTGAAATGATCATCTAACGCGTCATAATCTTCTTTAGGTACCATTTCCTTCTCTTTCTTATTTTCTTTTGATTCTACTTTTTCATTTTCTTTTTCCTCTACTTCTTCATTTTTCATTTTTTCTTCTTTTTCTGCCATCTTATCCCTTCTTTCTTTATTTTTTATCATTTTCATTTAATTTTTTACTAATATATTTCATTACAGAAATTACTTTTGAATAATCCATTCTTTTTGGCCCTATAATTCCTATTGTTCCTAAATCTTTACCATTAACCTTATGCTTAAATGTTACAACACTAAAATCTTTTAACTGTTCTTTCTCATTTTCATCACCTATATATACTTTGATATCTTCTGCAAAACCTGTATTTAACATATCTGCTACTAAATCTTTTGTATCTAAAATATTTACAAAATTTTTAGCTACTTCTAAGCTATTAAATTCTGGTAAATCAAAAGATTTATTTGCACCTTCTAAGTATATTTTATCATCTTCTTCAAGCACTTTCTTTATTTGCTCTATTATAGGTTTTACAACATTTACACTATATGTCATTTCATCATATAAGTAATCTTCTAAAGGTCTATCTATAGTTTCTAATGGCTGTCCTTTTAATTTTTTATTGAACATATAATTTATTGTTTCTACTTGTTTCTCTGTAATATCTTCATCAAATTTTATGATAGTTTCTTTTACCATCCCTGTATCTGTAAGTATAACTGCCATCATCATTCTTGAACCTAATAATACGAATTTTATTTCTTCTATTAGTTGCTTATTTGTTTTTGGTCCAATTGACACTGTAGTATAATGTGTTACTTCTGATATTGTATTTGCTGCTATTTTAGTTAAGTCTTCTATTTCATTTACTTTTGTTTCTAATTTATCACTTATATATTTTATTTCTTCTAAGCTTATATCTTTATCGTTTACTAGTTCATCTACATAGTACCTATATCCTTTTTCTGAAGGTATTCTTCCACTTGATGTATGTGTTTTATCTAAGTAACCATTTTTTTCTAATTCTGCCATTTCATTTCTTATTGTTGCACTACTACAATTTAAACCATGAGCTTTAGTTAAAGCATTTGAACTAACTGGTTCTGCTGTGTTTATATATTCTTCTACTATTGCTTGTAGTACTTTCTTTTTTCTATCATCTAACAATTTTTTCACCTCTTTTACAATTGTTAGTTTTAGCACTCTTTTAGTTCGTTTGCTAACCTTTTTATATATTATACCCCTTTTTAGCACTTGTCAATACTTTGTGCTAAAATTGTTTGTGAATTTTTTGTGAATATTTATTTTTTATTAATAACAAAAAAATAAACCTAAAGTATTCCACTTTAAGTTTACTCTTTATTCTATTTACTATCTGTTTGATTCAACATCCATAAATGTTTCATGTATAAAGAAATATAGTTATCCATTAAACTAGAAGTCCCATAACATTTTTGGGTTTCTGCTTCTTCTTTTATTTCAGTTACTTTTTTAAGTAAAGTACCATAATCTACTATAATATTTTTTATAACCTCACATTCATCTATTTTCTCATTCTTAGCTTCTGCAATGCAAGTATTATCAAGATAATCTTTCATAGTTCCTAAAGGTTCATTGTTAAGCATTAAAATATGCTCTGCAACTTCATCTATTTCTTCATTTATTTCATCATAATATTCCTCAAGTTTTACATGCATAGTAAAGAAATTTTTTCCCTTTACATTCCAATGATAATTTTGAAGCTTTCTGTAAAATACATTTAAGTCAGAAAGTAAACAATTTAAATTTTTAACTAAATTTTCCATAAAATCCTCCTCTTTCTTTTAAAATTAATTTTTCCAAACAAATTTTATTTTATACATTTTTTATTTAATATTTTTCTTTTGATTTGTAAATACTAATATTATAAATATTTTTTGGAGGTAATTTTAATGGATAATAATCGTTATATATTAAACGAGTTAAATAAAGGACTTAAAATGGGAATGGATTCAATTTCCAATGTTTCTGAAAAAGTTCAAGATGATAGATTTAAACAAGACTTAAAATATCAATATGATGAATATAATAAAATTTTAAATGAGGTAAATGATGAACTTACAAACTATGATGATTTTCCTAAAGAATTAAATCCTATGCAAAGAGCTATGGGTTGGATGGGTGTAGAAATGAACACTATGACAGATAAAAGTAATTCTAAGATAGCAGAAATGATGATACAAGGTACAAATATGGGAATTATTGAAGGTGTAAAATTACTAAATCAAAATCCTGATGCAGATGAAAAAGTAAAAAGTGTTTTAAATAAATTTATTAAATTTCAAGAAAACACAGTAGAACAACTAAAAAAATATTTATAAAAGGAAGGCTCTTGCCTTCCTTATTCTTCATTTACATCTATTAAAGAAAACACTTCTTTATTATTGTTTAATTCAACAATATTTAGAATTACACCTTCTCCTAGTACTCTTCCTCCTAGTCTTTCGATTGTTTCTTTTATCTTTTCCATAGTATTTCCAGTTGCATAAATATCATCTAATATGTAGAAATTTCTATTTTCATATGTTGTATTTACTAGTTTTGGAAGCTCTACAATATCTTTTCCATATTCCTTTTCATATTCTATTTTTGTTTCTACAGTTGTAGGTGGTAATTTTCCTTTTTTCCTTACTGGAACACAACCAATATTTAATCTATCTGCTACTGCTGTACCTAATAAAAAACCTCTTGCTTCTGGAGCTATTATATAGTCTACATTTTTATTTCTTATTTCTTCTACAAATAAATCAATTACTTCTTTTAAAGTTTCTTTTTGTATTATTAAAGGCATAATATCAATAAATTCTACACCTTCAATTGGATAATTTTTTTCAGTTCTAATATTTAATTCGTTTTTTAGTTTATTTTTTAATATTTTCACTACTCTTCTTCTCCTTCATATTCTATATTTGGATTAAATGCAAGTACTGAATAGAATATTGGTGGAAGTATTAATATTCCTATTCCAAATAATCCACCTCTTCCAAAGTTTTGTGCCAATAATATTCTTTTCATAATAGCAATTATAAACATTACAATCCAACCAAATATAGGAATTAACCAAAGAAGCATTAAAAATGGTGATAAACCACATACTTTATACATTGTAACTTGTCTATAAAATGGGATTATTCCCGCAAACCAATTCTTTCCTGCTTTCTTATATATTATACATCTTGTTATTGTACAATAAATAAATAATATTAAAATTACCCAAAGTATTGTTTTTACAATATTATTTGCAAGTAAAATTTTTACTAGCAAGCCTGTCTTTTGTGAAATTGTTGTATTGCTTATTGCATTTTCTACTGCTTCGCTTGCCGTTCCTCCTTCTTGCAGAGTTTTTCTTATCTGACTCATGCTTTCATCATTCTCTAAAATATCTCTTACAGCTTCTTGATTAGTATTTCTTATAAAATCTGCCCCTGCATTAATTACACTTTCACTTATTCCCGCTTCTTCAGCAATTTGATCTTTATTTTCCAATATCATATCCGCAATTTCATCATTTGAATATTGTTCAGTTATTTGGTCATAAATCTCTAATATATCTTCATTAGACATATTCTGTAATTGTTCTGATAATTCTTCAGATATACCTGCTGGTACATCTGCCGCTTCTACTTTATTTACAGTAAACAATAATGTTATTAATAAGAACATTATTATTCCTATCACTATCTTTCTTAATTTCATAGTTTTTCCTCCTTTAAAAATTTATAAAATCTTTCTTCTTTTTCTTTTTTAGCTAATGAGTCGATAAATTCTATTTTTCCTTGCTCTTGTTTCTCACTTATCAAATTTTTTTCTTCCAATACATCTTTTAAATGAACTGCTAATCTACTTGCTCCATTGAAAAATCTTACATTTTTACCTAATACTTGTCCAATTTCTTTTTGAACTAAAGGATAATGAGTACATCCTAAAACTACATTTTCTACTTTTCCTTTATATTCCCCAATGTTCTTTTCTAAATAATTCTTTATTTTATCCTCATTACCTTCTTCTATTACATCGGCAAGACCTACACATTCTAGAAGTGTCGTTTTATGATTATCATATTTGTGATATAACAAATTAAATTTTTCACTTTCTATTGTTCCTTTAGTTGCCATAACTAAAGTTTCTTTATCGTAACTATAATCATGTACCATTTTATATGCTGGCTCTATTGCAATTATCGGAATATTTTTATACTTTTCTCTTAAATAACTTGATGCAACTGCACTTGCTGTATTACATGCAATTACAACAGCTTTACATTTTCTTTCTAATAAAAATCTAAATATTTCTTTACATCTTTCTATTATTTCTTCTTTCGTTTTATCTCCATATGGATTATTTTTTGAATCACTATAATATATATAGTTTTCATTTGGAAGTACTTTTATTATTTCTCTAAGTACAGTTACTCCTCCAATTCCTGAATCAAATATTCCTATATTTTCTTCTCTTGCTTCTTCTTGCATCTTGCTCACCCTATCTTATAAAATTAGTTCTTATAGATTCTTCTTTTTCTGGTAATTTTATCCCGGCTTTTCTTCCTGCTTCTATTGATTTTATAATCCAAGCCATATTATTTCCAAGTGTTCTCATTGTTTGAAGTCCTTCTTCATCTTCTTCTACTTGTTCTTTAGTATTTCCATGTACCATATTCCAATATTGTGAACCAACTACTATCATATTACTTATAAAGAAATACTTATTTATTTCATCAAAAGTAGCTGTTGCTCCACCTCTTCTACAACTAACCACTCCTGCAGCCACCTTATTTGCAAATAAGTTTCCCCTTCCGTAAAACACTCTATCCATAAAAGAAGACAACGCACCTGTCATAGATGCAAAATGTACTGGACATCCAAAAATAAATCCATCGCATTCTTTTACTTTATCAATGAATTCATTTACTTTATCGTCTATTACGCATTTTCCAGTTTTACTACATCCTCCACAAGCTAAACAACCTGAAATAGCTTTATTTCCAATCCAGAAAATTTCTGTTTCTATTCCATTATTTTCTAATGTTTTACTCACCTCTTCTAATGCTCTATTTGTACATCCTTCCTTATGTGGACCTCCATTTACTAATATTACTTTCATTTTTTTCACCTCTTTATTATCTTATGCCATTACTTTATCACTTTTTACTGTTTTTTTCAATGGGGACGTTTCCTTTTGTCCAAAAAACAACAAATCGGGGACACATCTTTATATAAGATGTGTCCCAAAGTGTCGGAAAACCGACAAAAGGAAACGTCCCTAAATGTTCTTTATATTTTTCTTTTTAAATATAGCAAATGTTGGTATCATCATTATGAAGAAGTATAGTAAACATATAACCACTGAGAATTCTGGTGTTGATCCTTCCATTAAAGGCATACCACCATATAGATATTGTGTAAAGTCCCAATTTAATGTTACAAAATATCTTAAGAATCCTATATTATATTGCATTGCAAGTTGATTTATTACAGCCACTCCCATATATCCAAGCAAAGGTAATGCTATTGCAACTGGTGAATTTGTAAATATTGTACTTAATGCAAATGATAATGTTGCAAGTAGTATTACACTTGGAATTATCATTAGTACTTGAGTTCCTACATATGCAAATACATTTATTTCTTGTATCATATTTGTATTAAAATTATAAACTATTACTGGGACAGACAAACTATCAAATCCAAATATTAAGCCACCAACTATTATTTCCATACCTAATACAACCACAGTTGCAAATACCGTAATTATTAATACTGTTATAAATTTAGAAAGTAATATTTTATTTCTACTATATGGTTTTACCAATAATAATTTTATTGTTCCTTTATTGAATTCTTCACTTACTATTGTTCCTGCTATCATAACAACAATAACTATTATAAATAACCCAAATTCATTAAAGAATCTTGATAATATTCCTCTTAAATCATTTACTTTTTCTACGTCTACGTGATTTTCTATTATATATTTGCTTATTTCTTTATTTTCAATGGCTTCATTATAATCTTTTTTCTCTTGATAAGTTAATTCTGTATTTGAATTATCCATTTGAACGATAGTATAACCATATTGTTGGTAATTTGTTAACGCTACATTCATATAGTCATAACCATATTTTATATCTTCGTCTACTCTATATTTTGCAACATCTAAATCAATTTTTGCTGTTGCAAGTTCTGATTCCAATGATTCTAATCTTTGTTTATCATCTGTACTATTTTTCTCATCTTCTAGTGCTTTTACTTTTTGCTCTGCAGTTTGTAATTCTTCGTTTGCGAAGTATTTCCAATCATCATTTTTTAGCCTATCTGTCAATTCATTTATTTGTTCATTTATCTTGTTGGCTTGGTTCTCATCTTTTTCTGCTCCATACAAATATGTGTTTCTTTCATTTACATATGGTTCTATCCTTGATGATATTATCTGTATTTGCCAAGCATCATTTTCATATTCTTGCATCATTTCATATACATCTAATACTGTTTTATATTCTATATACATTTTTGTATCACTTGTCTTATTAGGGTCTAATCCTTTTATTGCTTCTCTTGCATATTCTACATAACTTTCACTATAATATGAATAACTTCCATTATTATAGAAATATTTATACATACAATTTGATAGTATCACAAATGCTAATGTTACAAATAAAATTATATAAATAGATTTTTTCTTGAAAATTTTCGTTAATTCATTTTTTATTAAATTACTCAATTACATTCCCCCCTGTCTTTTCAAAAAATGCTTCTTCTAGTGATTTTTCTTCTTTCTTAACTTCATAAATAGAAACATTTCTATTTACTAGTAATTCTACTATTTCTGGAACTTCTTCTCTTACTGCATCTATTTTGAATTTATTATTATCTATTATTATTGCTCCTGGAAGTATTTCTTTTATCTTAGATGTATCATCTATTTCAAATACTTTATAATTTGCTTTCGCTTCTTTCTTTATTTCTGATATACCACTTGTTTCGATTATCTCTCCATTTTTTATAATACATACCTTATT
Source organism: uncultured Clostridia bacterium (assembly GCA_944392605.1). Lineage (GTDB taxonomy): Bacteria > Bacillota > Clostridia > TANB77 > CAG-508 > CAG-269. Next base: position 200,999 of record CALXXE010000001.1, read on the forward strand.
TACTAAATTGTCTAATTCGGCTAAGTTATGACTAGATATTAATATTCCCATCCCTTCTTTTTCTGCTAATTCCAAAAGAAGTTCTCTCATTTCTTTTATTCCTTCTGGGTCTAATCCGTTTGTTGGCTCATCTAATATTAATAATGTTGGTTTATGAAGTATTGCTTGTGCTATTCCTAATCTTTGCCTCATTCCTAATGAATATTTTGATACTTTATCATTTATCCTGTTTTCTAACCTTACAAGTCTAACCACTTCATCTATTCTTTTCTTATCTATTCCCTTATATAAATTAGCCATTAATTGTAAGTTTTCATATCCTGTTAAGTACATATATAAATCAGGATTCTCTACTATTGCACCTACTTTTTCAATTGCTTTTTCAAATTGTTTTTCTACATCAAATCCATTTATTACTACTCTTCCTTTTGTTATACTTTGAAGTCCTAAGATTAATTTTATAGTTGTTGTTTTTCCGGCTCCGTTAGGACCAATAAAACCTAATATGTCACCACTATTTATCTCAAAAGAGACATTTTTAAGAATTTCTTTTTTACCAAAATTCTTATATAAGTTTTCTACACTTAAAATTGATTCTTCCATTTTTCTCCTCCTTCTTTTTCATTTGTTATTATTCTATCACCGTAAGTTTTTAAATACCATTTATTTTTTCTTAAATAAATATGAAGAAATTATTAAGTACAAAAAAGAATGAAAAGTAATATACTTACCTTTCATTCTTTATATAGATATAAATTATTTTTTCAACATATGCTAGTGCCTCATAATTTGTTATAAATCTTCCCTTTTGTCTATTTTCCACACTTGCTCTTATTACTTTTATTCCTTGATTGTATTGTCTTCTATATATTTTTGCAAGAACATCTTTACTCAGTCCTTGCTTCCATTTCTCGATTATTTCTTTTTGTTTCATACTACATACACCTATATGTAGTATTTCTTATTTATTATAAATTATTAATAAAAATTATTTTCACTAACAAGTTATTTTTACATATAATACTTTAGAGGTGATATTTATGAATTCTTGTGCTTTTGTTAATTTTATTTCTCTTCTTGCTTGTGAGATTGCTAAAGACAAATCACAAGAAGAAATAGATATTTTAGCTGCCTTCTTTACTCAACTTGGAGATACTTTAACAACTCTTTCTGCTTTAAAAGACTAATATTTTTTAAATTAAAGATTTAATTGTTGATATTCTCTGCCTATAACAATCTAATTATTAACCTTTAAGCTCTTTTTATTCTCTTTTTCTAATTGTTTTAAACTTTTCTTAGGAGTTGGCAAATCTTCCGGCATTGTACCACCATTTTTTGCAATTACTTCTCTAATATTCTTTCCCACAGTATAGTGAGTTATATTTGCATCTTTCTCAGTTTGTACATTATCTTTTTTTAATTTTTGTTCTGTTTGTGATATTCTAAATAAATTTGCAATAAGTTCATCACTCCCCATATTATCTAAAATATCTTCTCTATATCTTAATCCTTTTCTTTTTGCTATATCATCTGCCGTTTCTCCATTATATAACCCTTTATATCCATAATTATGAAATCTATCAAAATTTTTAACTCCAGCATTTCTAGCAGTTTGATTAAGTGAATAATTACCTTTTCTGGTTAAACTTCTTTGATAAAGTCTTTTCTCATCTTCTGTTAATAGACTGTATTCTTTTTCACTAATTTCTTGTCTTCTAGTTTGAACTGCAAAATATGTTTGCGCCAAAGCAATTACTTTTTTTCTACTATCTCCATTTTGTGCAATTAAATAACAAGCATAACGAGTTAATTTGTAATCTTTAATCATAACTTCAGCATTATTAGCACGCTTTGACAACTTGTCGACGCCGACAAAATGTTCAAATATACTAATACCAGTATTTTCACAAGCCATTTTTGCTTTGTTAATTACATTTTCGAATTTTCTCCATTCTTTATAATTTAAAACAACTTGTAATTCTCTAGCATTCCAATATTCAATTCCATTTTCATCAATATGTTTAATATCTTCAAAAGTCTGATTATTATAATTATTATTTTTTTCTTGTTTATCCATTTGAAATCAACTCCTGCTATTATGTATTTATTTGTAAATCTTTATTATTATAGCAAGGTACTTTTAATTTGTCAATTAATTTTTATTATTTAGTTTAATATGTCTTAACAACTCTTTCTGCTTTAAATAATTAATTTTCAACTAACCAATAGGTCGCCAGTTCGAGTCCAACACGAGGAGCCAACTATGTACTTTAATTATTTGATTTATCTATTAAATATTTTTTTATAATCCCAATTACTTCATTATGCACCTTTCCATTACTAATAACTGCTCCTTTTACACTCTCATCATATCTTTGTTCCTTTCCAAATAAATCTGTAACAAGTCCCCCTGCTTCTTCTACTATAACTTTTACTGCTGCAATATCACAATTTTTATGTTTTGCACCTGTAAATATAGCCAAAACAAAGTCTGCTGTTGCAACACACATACTAGCTCTTATAATACTTCCAATATCAACAAATCTTGTTTTTTTTCTTAAATTTTCTAATACTTTAGATATTTCATATTCATCTCTTGAAGATAAATCACAATAACATTGAGTTCTTATATCTTCTAACTCATAATCATTTACTGCTATCTTCTTACCGTTTCTGTATGCTCCGTTTCCTTTTATAGCTGTATATAAACTATTAGTAAATGGGTCAAAAACTACTCCAACTTTTGGTTCTCCATTTATAACTAAAGCAAGTGAAAATACAGCCACAGGTATATGTCTAGCATACATTGCTGTTCCATCAACCGGATCACAAACCCATACATAATCACTTTTTCCAAATTGTTCTTCCTCTCCATCTACTGAATGATTAGGATATTTTTCTTTAACCTGTTCTATTAAATATGTATTTATTTCTTTGTCTGCTAAAGTTACAATAGTTTTGTCTCCTTTATAACTTGAGCCGTTATCTTGATTAAAATATTTTATCATTATTTTTCCTGCATAATCTGCAATATCTTTTGCAAATTTTAAATATTCTTCCAAATTATTTTCCATATAAAATTACCTACCCTTAAATCTTATAATCTCTTTTGCTACATAAAAACAATTCCTTTAAAATTTTAATTCCTCTATCTTCGAAATATCAATATTGTAAAACTCTCTATAAATATCGTCACAATTTAAAACCGTGATTTTTAAATTACTTAATCCTAACTTTTTTACCATATTATTTACTTCTTCTTCACTATTTCCTTCAATTTCTAAGTATGTTGGTATCATAGGCCAAGTATCAATATCTATTTCTACATTATCTAAAGTATATTGTATCCTTTTATTTTCTTGATAACTCCTTGGCATAAAACCAATCTTATTTAAAAATTCATTTGCTACCTCAAAACTATCTACTTTAAATTCTACTTCTTTTGTTCCGTCTATTGTATTACTTTCTATATCTTTATATGTCATAGTAGTTTCTGTTCCATTTGTCCTTAAACGTATCCATCTATTTTTTTGTATAGGCTTTAAATCATATACATATCTCTTCTGATTATATTCTCCTTTTTTTATTGCACCTAAACTTTCTATTTTCCTTATAATATTTTCCTTATTTATTTCTAATATTCTAATTTCATACTCTGTTTTCATACTATACCTTCCTATCTTTTATTACTATAAATATTACTTTTTCTTTCTTAATAATTTTTATATCCCAATTTACTATGTATCTCCTTGTGACAATTTGAACAAACTAAAATACATTTTAGAGCTTCTTTTCTATAATCTTTCCATGACATTGTATTCCCCGAACCTAGTTTAAATTCTTTTACATCTGGATTAGTATGATGAAATTCTAAGGCATCTACACATCTATCGTATCCACAAATACTACATTTTCCACCTAATAACTTTATTGCTTGTAATTTCATACTTCTTCTTAATATCGTTTTTTGATGTTTTCTTGTATTATTATCACTTCTTGTTGATTCTCCACTACAATCATAGCAATATATTCTAGCCCAACTATTAGTTTCAAATTGTTTATTACATATTTCACAAATTTGCTTCATTTATTTTCACATCCTTAGTTAGATTATATATAATTTTAGATATAAAAACTAGCGAACAAACAAAAAAATAACAGATAATTTCTTATCTGCTATCTTTATGGCTCCCCAAGCCCTGTTCTTTTAAAAAATAATTCCCTGTAAGTCCGCTGTTGTCAACACTACCAGATTTTCATTTTTTCTATGTACGGTCGTTGTACGGTCGTGTGAAAATAGTTTGAACAGCTTTGAAAGTGCCTTGAAAATACTATATAAATATTATTATTTTTTCTATGCTCTTTAAAGATTATATATTATTTATAAAAAAAAATCAATGCAAATTCATAAATTTTAAATCTATTTTTTAACTTACATAATTCTACAATATAAATCAATATTGCTTGATATATAGCAAATTCTATGCTAATATAAAACACAATAGAAACGATGATTCAAATTATAAACAATATTTGTTTTATATCTCGCCAATAAAAACAAAATTATATATATTTAAATCATCAAAACAAAGGTCTTTCTACCGCTTCTATGGAAAGATTATTACATTAAAATTTGATTTTTTAATGTAAATACAATATAAATATTCAAATTATGATTAAAAGTTTGAACTTACTTCACTCAAGTCCATACTTTTATGCATAATATTCTTGCGAGAATTGGATTATAGACAAAAAAATAAAGGTACTAGATTATTTTATCTAATACCTTACATAAATTCTTTAAATTTTTAATTTTAGTCCAGCATGTATCAAATTAGGATTACTACCAATTGCACTTTTATTCTTTTCATATATTTTTTGCCAAGTTGTATTATATTTACTTGCTATACTTGATAAAGTATCTCCTTTTTTAACAGTATAAGTAATTTCAGACGAAGAATTATTTACTCCCATCTTTTCATTTACTTTTGCTTGGACTGTATCATAATCATATCCTGCCTCAGTGAGTCTTTTTTTACGATCTTCGCCTACTCCCCATTTTCCATTTATGACTTCATTTGCCAGTTCTTCTATACTTTTTTTAGTTGCTCCCATCAGTTCATTCACTTTTGCTTGGACTGTATCATAATTATATCCTGCCTCTGTAAGCCTATTTTTACGATCTTCGCCTACTCCCCATTTTCCATTTATAACTTCATTTGCTAGTTCTTCTATGCTTTTTTGAGTTACTTCAGCACTTGTATTATTAGATTTCATTCCTGCTATTATACTTGGATAATCCTTATATGATTTGTTCATATCGACATTTCCATTTATTCCTTCTACTTTACCACTTGATGTATATTGCCATATTCCATAAGGCTTACTATAATTACAGCTACTATTCCATTGTGCTACCCATTTATCAAATCTATCAAGTCTTGAACTATTTATTTTATTATTTAACCAGTCTAAATTGGCATATATCATTGCATAATATCCTGCTTGCTCTAATGCTATACATTCCACTTCACAAATATCGATACAGGTAGCATAAGAAACGCCATTTTTACTTTTATATGAATCAGCATCTTCCATATCTATTATTGCAGGATAACTTAGTTTATAAGGTTTAATTGCATTTATAAAATTTTGCACTTCATTTTTCGCCTCTTCTGTATTTCTTGCATAGCTGTATAAATATGCTCCAAATGGAATATTTAATCTTGTGCATTCATCTGCATTTCTTTTAAATTGAGCATCTACTGATTTTGTACCATAGCTTGCTCTTATTAATGCAAATTGTATCCCATCTGCCTTTACTTTTTCCCAATCTATTATTCCTTGATGTGTGCTCACATCTATACCTTTAATTTCCATATTATTTTTGATCTCCTTTCTTTTTTATTTGTTCTAATGTATCAATAACCACTTGTGGCATAGGCAATCCCATAGCAACCCAATTTTCTACAATACTTATACCTTCATTTGCCACAAAGAAATATATAACGATATTGCGTACCGCTCCAGTATCTCCCATAAGTCTGTCTAACATAACCGATACCCCCACAATTATTAGATATCCAACTTTCTTTATAATTCCTTTAACTCCTACATAACTATTAATTTCTTTATTAAATATAGCTTTTAAAATTCCTGTAATATAATCTAATACAATCATGACTAGTAGCACTTGTATTGCCATATCCCATCCACCTAAAAAATACACTATCGCTGTCAATAATGTTCCTGTAAAAAAATTGAATAAAGTTTTCATATATATCTATACCTCCTTACCAAAATACATTAAATTTATCTCTAAATATTGTGTTTGCGTATCTATATTATTGTACTGTATAACAAATGAATTATTTGTGTTTGCAAGTACTGATAAATATGCAAGAATTTGCATTGATGCTCCTGAATTAATAGCATAGTTTTCTTTACTTCTTATAATTTCTCGTGGTCTATATTTTTCTGGCACAGTGCCATCTGTAAAGCCTAATTGTCCTGCAATTCTTTGTCCAAAAGCTCCTGATAATAAAGTAGCAGTGATATGAAGTGAAACAATGCTACCTTGTCGCCTAAATTTTATATTAAATGTATTTCCGTCACTATCATTAGAATTGTATTCATTTTCATCAATCGGTAAATTACCTGCCTGCTGAATCTGTTCTTCTAATTCTTCTATTAGAGCTTGTACTTGTGTATTTATATTTTCAAATATTGTTGTAAAATCTATAAATGTTCTTTTATCTGTAAAACCTGTAATACCACTACCTGATGCTATAAATCTTGCAAATTCCATCTGATAAATTCCTGTTGAGTTATTTACAATATCATCCTGCTGTAGAGTTGGATATTCTGTTGTTGTTCCTTTTATTATTTTAAATTTTCCTTGATTAAACTCTGTTTCTGTATTTTCTTGTGATAGATCTATTTCAAATGCTAAAATACAATATGAGTTATCCAAATCCACAGTAATCGTTTCATTTCCTTGTACTTGTATTATTCCTCCTTGCAATAAAAAAGCACCATCCGATATGGTAATGGTACTCGTTGTATTACTTAAGTTACAGCTTTGCTTGTAATCATTTATTATTCCGTTTTCTCCATCTGCAAATGTATTTATAAATAGTCTAAACATATCACTTTTAAATAATTGTTCATCATAAGTTTGCCCTAGTATCAATTAATACACCGTCCTTTCTTGATTTAATCTATCTATAAAGTCTATTCTTATACTTCCAAATTTTAATTCTACAAAGTTCGAATTTAATTGTCTTGATATACAACTTAAATAAGTGTCATATATAATACCTTCCTTACTTTTCATTTTAAAAGGCATTCCTATTTTCAGACTAGATACATCAAATATTTTTGAAAATCTATTTATTTTAAACTGTATCAGATGACTATACCTATTTCCTGCCATTACATCTAATGCTGTTTGTTGCAAATCCGAATCCTCTTGTACATATCTATTTTCTACTTCTCCTAAGACTCTATTTGCATTATTCATGTCTGTTGTCGTAGTCTTATCATTTAATAAATATAAAGTATAAATACTTCCACTTTCTGATTTTACATTTACTTTTGCTGTATAATTTTCTTCAAACACTTCTAAATAATCAACAATATCGCTTATCGTTGTGTCAAATATTGCTTGTTTTTCTGTTTCTTTTTTTATTTTAATCTTTAGTTTTTTTCCTTCTATATTAAATTCATAGGTAATGCCATACAATTGAGTGGCATTATTAATATAGGTATGAAAATTATATACTCCATTATCTGTTGTTACACTTTTTTGTATTGGTGTATGTGTAAGAACCTCCACTTCAATATATGATTTATTCAATAATGTATCTGCAGTATTTGTAAATTGATTTTCTATTGTATACTTTATAAAATCTTCAATTCCTACATTTTTTATCAGTTGTTCATTTTCTAAAAATATAGCTCTGTCAAATAAGTTTGTTATATATTTAGCTGTAAGAGTATATTTGTTGCTCCCATTTTCATTTATAGGACTACTTATAACACCTAAATATGTAATATCATTATCTTCTTTTATGCAAATAATATCTCCCTTTATAGAGTTTAATTTTTTTACTACTGATATTTCAGTATTTTTATTTGTTTCCTCATCTATAATTATTTTTACATCTTGCAATTCTACTACATCTTTTAATGTGAAATCATTTTGATCAAGAAAATATGCTATATTCATTTTACACCACCTTATATCTAGGATATATTATTACTCTTGCATTGACTATATCATTTTCAGCTTGTAATCTAATTTCACTAATGCCTCTTTTTAATCTGAATATGTTTTGTTTTTGAATGTCAATGTAATCTAGGTCGAATAAATTAGTTGTTGTACCATCTGTATTTTGCTTTAGTATGTATATTTCATTTTCCAAACTTGAATATAACAACTTTTCATTCTGATTTATTGTAATTGGTATTTGTAGATTATTTATTAGAATCCCATTACTATAAATTGCTATTTCAGGATTAATTGCTGTACCCTCTATTTCCACTTTAAACGGTGCATCAACATGCCCCTCATTATTGAATATAATATTTCTCATATCATATGAGCTAAATCTACTAGCCCATCTAAAATTCCATCTTACTTCTCTATCCTTTGCCTCTATTTTAAATATAGTTTCTTGTTTTTCATACCATAAACTTTTATATTCTAAAACAACTCCTTCTGTAATTATTCCACTTTTTTGCTTTTCACTTTTTCCGAGACTTTGAATATTAACATCTATATAAAATTTTCTTAATGGTTTTATGTTAAATGGTATTTCATATGATAAAGAAATACTCTCTGATAATTCTATAAAATTCACAAAATTATTATAATTATCATAATTTCTAAAGTTTAGGTCTGCTGTCATACTTCCTTGATTTCGTTTTCTAATATCTTCTATAAACACATCTCCTATATTCTGATATTCTGTATCGTAACTGTACCCTAATCCACTTGGCGAAGTTAGAAAAGCATAGTTTTTTAGATCATCCAGTAAGAACTCTTGCCCTTTTTCATTTACTATTGCAAATCTTCTTGGCATCTACACTCTCCTTTCCATTTAGTTATATGAAAGACCGAATCGTCTATCTATATCTCTAAATATTAAATCTAATTTTTCCTGATTTAAATCATTTGTGTTTATTGTAATATTAGGAACTGTATAAATTTTTTCAAATCTTGATAAAAATTCATTAAACATATTTGCAAATGATATATTATTGTTTGGTATGCTTTCTAATACTTGTTTGTTATTTATACTCATATTCGCATTAGTATCAAAATCAGTTGGTAATGCATCTTGCATCTCTTTTACTACCTCATCCATTCCGTCTTCAAATCCCAGTCCTACACCCAATGCTAGATTTTTACCAATTTCATCTCTAAACAGTGTAGATGGTGATTGAATACCAAAGAAAGATTTGATCCCATTTAATACAGATTGCCCAAATCCCTTAATTTTGTCTAATATCCAGCTAGTAGCATTAGAAATTCCATTCCATAAACCTTTTACTAAATTCAAACCTACATCTGCTAACTGTCCTAATCCATTAAGTAAACCATTAACAATAGCAGAAATAATCTGTGGTATTTGCGATACTAATTGAGGAATTGCCTTTATTAAACCTTCCGCTAATTTAATTATAAGAGTAATACCTGCCTGTATAATTTTAGGCAGATTATTAGTAATTGCAACAATTAATTTATCTATAATAACAGGAATATTACTTATTAACTGTGGTAGAGCATTTATAATTCCATCTATTAATGCAAATATAATATCAATTCCTGCATCAATAATTAATCCAATATTGTCAATTAATGTTTGTACAATTAAAATAACCGCATTAACTATTGTTGGAATCAATGTAGGTAGTGTCTGTGTTATTCCTTGAATAAGCTGTAATAAAATATCAATTCCTGCTTGTAGTATCATAGGTAAATTTTGTATTATTAAATTTACTAATGTTGTGATTATATTTAATACTACAGGCATTAATGATGGCAGAGTAGTTAATATTCCATTTACTATATTTGGTATTATCTGAAGAGCTAATTGTAATATTTGAGGTAATGCTTGTTGTAAAACTGGTAAAATATTTTGAATTATCGTGCCAAATGTTCCTAATATTGTAGGTAATTGTTCTGTTGCACTCTGAACTAACGATGTTATATCTTCTACTAATTTTGTTCTAGCCTCTTCAATTTGTGTTTCATCTCCACCTAATACTGCTTGAAGTAAATTTGTACCACTATCTAATACACTGTTTATTGCTGGCATTATATTTTGAGAAAGTACATTTGTTATTCCTGATGCAAGAATTCCAGTAAGATTTGACCATCCCTCTTTCATCATATCTGTCTGTCCACTAAATGTTTTTGAGGCATTGATCATCGCATTTTCAAAGCGACCTCCTTCGCCTGTGATTGCTCTTAAGCTATCTTCTACCATTTGATATGTGATTTCGCCTTTACTCATCTTATCTTGTAGACTCTGCATACTTTCGCCAGTTCTACTACTGATTTCTTCTAAAGGGTTAAATCCTGCATCAATTAATTGTCTCAAATCTTGACCATTCAATTTTCCTGCACTAGATATTTGTCCCATTGCATAGCCTAGAGAGTTCATTTTTTCCATGTTACCTTGAGATACATCTCCAAGTAATTTTGTTAATTCAATGGATTTTTGCCCTTCTATTCCATAAGACATCATTTGTTTTACTGTATCTGCCATTCCTTCTATTTCGAATGGTGTTTCTTTTGCTGTCTGTTTGATTTCATTCATCATTTGTTGGGCTTCATCTGCCGACCCTGTCATTGTTTGAAAACTCATAGTGTAATCTTCAATCATTGAATTATAATTAACACCATCAGCCACCGCACCAACAAATGATTTACCCATTCCTACTACAGCATTTGATAGTGATTTTATTCCTCCAATAATTGCCTCACTGACAAGATTAGCTTTTATAATATCGCCTAATGACAACGCATGTTTTCCTGCATTATCTGTGCTATCACTAAACTTATCCATATTTTTTGAATTTTCATTTGAAGCATTTCCTGACTCTTTCATAGTCTTTTCATTTTGCTCTACTTCCTTATTCATATTGATAAGTTCAGCCTCAGCTTTATTTAGTTTTGTTTGCCAATCTAATGTTTTATTACTATTTTCCCCATATTGTGCTTGTGAACTTTCTAATGCTTGTTTTAAAGTATCTACCTTTTGTTTTTGTGTTTCAATTTGCTCATTTAATACTTTATTCCTAGCAGTTAATCCTTCCACAGAAGTATCATTTTTTCCATAAGTTGCTGTTACAATTTGCATTTGTGATGACATTACTTTTAATTCACTTGTTATTTGTTGTAACGCTCTTCTATATTCACTTTCTCCTGTTAATTTAACACTTCCACCAAATGATCCTGCCATTTATTACACCTACCTTTACAAAAAGATAGGTATCAGGTAACTACTTCACTTCTGTATGTGCGTGTTCCTCACTCGATTCTTTATCAATTCTAATTATTTTTTTACATCTCTGACATTTTATTTCTCCCAGTATGTGATCTACAAATATCAGAGTATTATTACATACTGGACATTTTATTTTTTCCATTTTGCCTCCTTTTTAAGCACTAAAAAAACAGGTATATAACCTGCTTTTTCTATTTTTATTTATTTAATAATATTTTTTCTATGTTTATTATATCTGGAAATACTAAATGTTTGTTGCCTGCCTTTACTAACTCCAATACTCTGTTTGCCTTTTTATTTATTTCATTTTTTAAATCGTCATTTATAGTTACTTTCTTATTTTGCTTTATATATTCTTCTTTTATGTATTCCATTGTTGTAGGAAACATATTTTGAATTAGAAAAGCACTCTTTCTTCCATATATGTATCCAAAAACTATCGTATCCACTCTTTTATATCTTGCTAGTTTTTTATCATATATAGCCTGATATTTTTCTAATTTACTACTTACAGGAATAAACCAGTATAAGCCATTATTTCTATTGTCTTTAAAACAATAATAACAAGGTCTCATATGTCCGTTTTCCTTATTAACCATTAATTCTTTATCTTTTATTTTTTCAAAAAATTCATCTTTTATAAAATAAAAATGACCTGCTTGTATTTCCATGTTTTTTACTCCTAAAAATTATGACCTTGCCTTTCAAAAAGCAAGGTCTTATAAACATTTATGAACTGGTCTTTTTATGGTTCGCACACCAGTTAGCGAAAAACATTTATAAATCAACCTTTTTATGGTTCGCATGTTGATTAGCGAAAAACATTTATTGTATAAACTTGATGTCATTCTTATTATATTCATTTTAGCAGATTTTATTTACAAATTCAAGTCTTTTTTCAAATTTTGTTATATATTGTAGTATATTAGTCTGGTATCCATTCTTCGCTTTCCATTATTTTTCTTTCTAACTCTGCATAAGATATATGTTTAAGTTTGAAATCATAATCATTTTTATAATGATTATATAACTTTAATAATTGAGCAAATGTCATATGACCTACAGCTTTTTCATCAAAACCTAATAAGCAATGACCAATATATAAAAGCCACGAGAAATCAACTATTGTTTCATCTTCCTCGTGGATTATTCGTTTTTTTGATCATCTATCTTTGTAGATGCAACTACATTTTCTCCAATCTTGCCTGCAACCGCTGTCATTCCTAATTCAGTTATAATTCTTCCTACTTTTTTTTGGTCTAACAATTCTCTTTTTACCTCTGCCGTTTCATTTTCAATTTCCAGACCTTCATTCAACATACTACCAAGTCCAAATTTTAATGCTTTTATGTTTGGTTCTTTTGCTTTTATTAAATCCATCCATTTTTCTAAAGAACCATACTTTTCCTGTATTTCTTCCATTACATTTAAAGTGAATATTAATGGATACTTTGTTCCGTCACTCATTGTTAAATATGTAATTTTATTTTTCATTATGTTTGTTCTCCTCCTTCATTACTATTTTCAGTTCCACTTGTTTGTCCACCTTGTGTTGTTGCTTTCATTAAATTATCAAGATATGCTTGTGCCTCTGCATCAGTGTCAAAAGTCTGATGTTTTTCCCATACCATTTTTACTTTATTGTCTATAGTTTCCGCCTTTGAAAATATTGTTCCTTCAACTGTTGGAGTTTGAAACTCAATGCTATCTGCTTTACTTTTTCCATCAGTTACAAATGGTTTGAATTGAACTTTTGGAAAAAACTCTGCTTTGTATTTTTTAACATTATTTACAAGTTTTACTAATACTCTTCCAAATCCTACAAAAGGTGCAACATCTTCTGTTGTTTTTATTACTTCTCCTGTTTCCTCATCTTTTGAATGACCTAAAAGAGGTGCAAATACAGAATCACTGTCTTCATCAACTGTTAATGTTAATGTACCTTTTGTAAATTCTTGTGCTTTCTCTGTTAATTCATCATCCGAATATAGCTCCGCTTCAGCTATATCTAAACTTGCTGTACTTTCTATTGCTCCTGCAAGTTTCTTTGCTCCTGTATATCCTCCATCAGTACCTATTGGAGAATATTTAAAATGTCTTAAACCTATCTGTGCCATATTATACCACCCTTTCTTTAACAAATGATATCGTTTTATGGTAATATCCTGTGTCTTGTTCGTACATATCAGGACTATCTCCATCCCATACATAATCATTCGCTAACATTTTATTTTTTATTTCTTTCATAATATTTAAGTAATTACCTTTTGTGTAAATATCTATATCAATTGTATCTTCACTGTACTTTATCTGATCATCACTAGCCATCGAAGGATCATTACCTGCACTTTGATATGTAAGGTATGTTTCTTCTTTTCCAAAGTATTTTATAAATCCAATTGGAATATTAACTCCATCTACTATAAAATTTTCAAATATCTTTTCTATTTCCTCATTCATAACTTACTCCTTTGGCAAATATTCATCTTGTACACTTTGCATTGCCTGTTCTATTTCTGTTTTCTTTTTAAAAGCAGGTCTCAAAAATGGTTTTTTAGCCTCTCCATTAGATGTTCCATATTCTCTAGCCATTGCTTTTAATGGATTTGGTATTCCATTTCTATCATAACCATAAAAGCCTACTTTAGTTGCTATTTCTTCTTTACTATTTTTATATGGTCTTGTAATAATAAGAGACTTTTCCAAGTCTCCTGTTCTTCTATTTAATACTTTTTTTAAGTTTGATTTCACATTAGTATATACAACTTTTGCTCCTGCCTCTGTCATTTTTTTCATCATATCTGTTGCTCCAAGATTCAATTCTTCAAATTGCCTTATCAATTCTACTGGTAATTCTTCTGTGAACTTTGCCATTATTTTTTTACCACCTTTGCTTGAATTTCTAATTCTATACCTTTTTCATCAATATTATTTAGATATTCAATAGAATATATTTTTTTAGCATATTTAACAAACATATCACGAGTTATCTCCACATTTGGAAATCTAATCGTGAAATTAGTATATGCCTTTTCAAAGTCTGAGTTATTTTGTATTAAGGTATAACCTTTTGTAGTTTTTACAGATGCCCATGTATTAAATATTACAGTTTCTACAGGAGGTACTTTAAATCCTGCCTTGTCAACCTCCTCATCTATTTTTACAATTGTTATTTTTTTATTATATTTTCCTGCATTAATCATAATAAATTTACCGAATGCATATCTAAAATAGTGATTACTGTATTGTTTATGCTCCCTTTCTCAATATATAAAGCTCTGTTGTCATACATATCTTGGCAGAGGATATATACCGCAATTATAAAATCAGGGTATATATCCAAATCTTTTTGACCTGTATAACTTTTAATATAACTCTTACTTACTTCTAAAAACATATCTAATTCTTTCAATTCTTTTTCTGTAGGTTCTGTTAAGTGTATATATTCAGCTATGTGTTCTTTTGTTATTTCACTCACTTTTGTTATATCTGCCATATTTTAAACACCTCTTATTCTGTTCCTTGACTTCCACTTGCTGATGCCATTACTAATTTAGATAATTTTTGTACATCTTGTACTTTACTGTCTATTTCTATATATCCTACGACTCCAACTGCATGTTGAGTAGCAAACTTTTCTCTTAATACTTCTATGTTTATATCTTCCCCAACTTTTACAGCTAAACCTGTCATATCTCCATAATATACAACTGTATTTCCAGCACTAATTTTTGGCATATTGTCTGATGTATAAACATCCTTTCCAAGTAATGTATAACCCCATTTAGAACTTAAGTCTCTATTTAATAAGTAATTTCCTTCTGTATCTTTTAATTTTCTGATACTATTTCTTGTAGTTTTATTCATAATCCATATTGCATTTGCTTGATGTAGGTCAGGTACTTCATCTTGAGTGTCTATTAAATTATCTGCTGTTATTGATGTTTGACTATTTGCAGTTATTTGTTGTGTTACACCTCTTAAACCTGTAATTTTATTATCTGTTCCAATTAGTAGTTCTTTTTCAATAAATTTTGATATACTTTCTGCCATTTTATTTACTACAAATGTTACAATATCAAACTTTGAATTATTTATTAATGATTTTGATACTTTTGTTAATGCACCTGCTAAATATCCACTTAAACTTATATTTGTAAATTTTCCTGATGTACTTTCTAAATCAGTAAATTCTGTCGCATAAGCACAAGTGATACTTTGTGTTGATTCATCATAAAGTGGAATTGTTAAAGTTCCATTTACATTATATCTTTCTGCTAACTGATAAATAGGACATATTTCTACAACTTTTGATATAATTTTATCAGCAATACTTGATGGAATTACAGCACCATTTTCAGTTGCTGTAAGATTTACATCTGCTCTTTCTTCGACTTTTCCTCTAAGGTAATTTTCAAATGCTTTTTCTTCTGCAAGTGCCCTTTGCTCTATTTCTTCTTCCTTTTTAGTTTTTTCTTCTTCTTCAGTTTCTGGTTCTTTTTCTTCTGTTAGTTTACGACCTTCTTTTATTTTCTCAATAGTTTCAATAATTGATTTTATAGTTTTTTCTAACTCTTCAAATTCTGCCATTTCTTCTTCTGTAAATTCTCTTTCTTCAGCTTTTGCCTTATTTACTAAACCTTCCATTTTTTCTTGAGCCTTAGCTCTTTTTTCTTGTAATTTTTTTAAATACATAATCTTTACCTCCATTTTTTTAATATATAAAAAAACAGCCTTATTCAGCTGTTGATTTTATTGTTTTTAATTTAATTTCATTGAGTCTATTTGCATATTTGTATAAGTTTGACTTTTTTTCTTTTTTATCAGTTAATTTATTATCCATTATTATGTTTGTTTTTTCTTCAACGCCTTCTCTGTATTCAATCACAAATGTTTCATCATCCCTCATTTCTATGCTTGTACCATAATATGCAGGATTTTTTTTATCATCCAATACAGAAACCTCAAATAACTCTAATTCCCTGATAGTTCTTTCTTCTAGTCCATCTTTATTTTTATTGCGATCTTCCTTAATTGATCTAAATCCAAATGACCACCCTTGTAATTTTCCCTCTTTTGCTTTTTCAATTAATTCTTTATCTGATACTTCAATTTTAGCATGTAATCCAATATTGTCTTCATAAAGTGTAGCTGTTCCGTCTCCAGTTCTAGCAATTACTCTATCATAGTCATGATTCAATAAAGCAAGGACATCACTATTTTTTTCAAGTGCTTTTGCAAATGCATTAGGCATAATTTTTTCTATAAATTTTCCTCTAGTATCATACAGAACTTTTGAAAATCGCTCTACTGCATTCACATATCCTTCAATAGTTGCTGTTTCATTCCTGATTTGTATTTTCATTACTTTCCTCACCGCCTTTCGTATTTTTTATTGCATCATCTAGTGTACTAAATACAGATCCTGTATTTGGCACATAATATTGTTTGGTCTTTGTGTCATATATTACTTGTGCAAGATTGAATGAAATAGTATCCAATCCATCTATTTGATCCATATCTTCAAAATATCTTATTTCATTGTTTGTTATAAATCCAGTATCATGTGCAAGTTTGTAAGCCTCATATCTTGCCTTTATATCTCCCTTTGTAATTTCTCTTGTGTCAAAAGCAAAATATAAATGCTCTTTTTCCTCTTCTAGTAAAAAATTTCTATTTAGTGCTGTTTCAAAAGCCTTTATAATTGGCATTATTGCCTCTTTTATAAACAAACTATAATCATCGTGGATATGAAAAATCGTATTAATTTCTTCATTTAATGTCTTTTTTCTTTCATTTAACTGTAACTCTACACCTGTCGAACTTGCCTCTTGAAACTTTGTTCCGTTATTTAACACCATAACATTTTCAGAGTTATCTGAATATAACCTTTTCCAAGAGTTTCTTAATGTTTCCATTTCCGCTTCTCCAAGTTTCTTTTCTGCAGTTAGAAATCCCTTTTTTACTCCACCTTTTTTTACAATATTTAATTCAAATAAAATATTCTGATAGGCTGTTTCTATTGCTTTTGATACTTCTTCAATTACTCCTATACCTGTTATACCATCCTTTGTATTGCGTAGCAGAGCAATGAAATCATATAATTCATATGGTCTACCCATAATTAAATATTGTCCATCTTTAAAAATTGGATCAGTATTCTTTTTATATCCAATATACCTTGCATCAACATAATGAATACTTATATATTTTGTTCCTTGTTTTTTTATAAAAGCATATCCACCTTTGTCCAGTAAGTAATCTTGTATCATTGCCTTTTTCAATTGAAAACTATCTAATGTATCTCCAGTTTCGTTATTTAATAAGAATACTCTATTGTCATTGTTTATCTGTTCTATCTGCCTTTTGCCTTCATCTGTTACCTCTTCCTTATATAAGTAAATTGGTAGCATTGCTATAATATTACTAATCAAATCTACTGCTGAAGAAACAATTGGAAGTGACAATGCTTGTTCTTTCGTAATTGGAGTATCATTAATTAATGCTCGAAGGAGTCCATCACTTATATAATTTGATACATTCTCTGTTGTTTCTGTTGTGGACTCCTCTCGCTTTTTAAAAATATTCAATTTTTCTAACAATCTCAAATGTCATCACCTCCCATTCAAAAAACACTTACCTTTACAGTAAGTGCTTTATTAACATTTATTATTTAGATATTATGATTTTAGGATTCATAATCAATATTGAATCACAATCCCAACCATATAACTCAAAATATAAATTACTATCTTTGCTTATCCAAACTTCAATTGCATCATATTTCTTTGATAATTCCTCAAAGTCTAAAAAATCATAACAACTTTCACAGCTTTTAGGCAAATCTTTCAAATGTTCACAATTGCTAATAGTTAGAATTTTTGCATCATTAGTCAATGAAAAAATAAAATAGTCTTTTAATTCATCTTCATATCCATTAGTTATGCACCAATCTTTCCAACCATGTTCTGTTTCTACTCTGCTTGCCCATAAACCACCTTCAGGTTTTACAAATTTGGGTCTATTTTTAATTTTCTTGAAAATTTTTATATCAAATTTATTACTTCCATAATGTATGTAATTCACTTTTTTATTCCTCCCAATTAGAAAAATTATACCATATTCTTTATTAAAATTGAATAAAAAATCCTGAATCATTTAACAAACAATCTTGCTGTAATAAATAGATGCTATTAATTAGTGCTACAACCATATCCACTTTTCCGTTGCTTTTCTTTTTAGTAACATATCTGTTCATATTTGTATCAAATGTGCATCTTGCATTTTCAAAATTAATTTCTAATAATTTGTTATTTTCGTATCTAAATTGATTATTTACTATTTTTTCATACAACAATTTAGTTGGTGCATGAAGAGTGTCAGAGTGCTGTCTTATTTGTACCGTATTGTATTTTGTATCCCACTTTTGTGCAGATGATAAGGCATTGTATCTATCATATCCTATTGCCATAATAGTCACTTTATATTTTTCTTCTATTGAAAATACAAAATCTTCTATAACTTT
Source organism: uncultured Clostridia bacterium (assembly GCA_944392605.1). GTDB lineage: Bacteria > Bacillota > Clostridia > TANB77 > CAG-508 > CAG-269. The sequence continues at coordinate 220,043 of CALXXE010000001.1, forward strand.
ATAATCTACAGTTTTACTTCCACATGCAATACATTTTAATTGTTTTATAAAATCATAATAATTAATTTTTTCAAACCTATTTTTTTCTTCAATTCTATCTTCAGGAATAAAAGCAATCACATCTGCAAGTATTATATCGTCATCTTCTGATGACATAGCAACTGCACAGTTATCATTTGTCATTGACAGATCCACCCCAATATATACATTTCTGCCTGTCCAGTCTATCTTGTCAGTTCTACAGGCAAGTACACTATTAATATCTACAAAACTTTCTGTGCCTGCACCTTTATAAATAATATTACAATGTTTTGTAAGAAAGTTCTCTCTAGTATTTTCCATTGCTATTGCTTTTGTACGCTTTTTTATTAAATCTTCCCATATTTCAGATATTTCTAAAGCTACTGGATTTGAATGTTTTAATACATCATCATTGTTAGTCCAATTTTGTATGTCATCAGGTTCATATAGTAATGCGAATACTGTTTCGTCATCTTCTAATCCATCTAATACTCTTTTAGCATAATTTACTTCAGGTTCAAAAGGGTTATCAATTGATGGATATTTTGTAGATATAATACATCCCAATTTATTAAGTATATTTAATTGACCTGACCTCATTGACTCTATTGCATAAGAATTTGGAAGTGCTCCTACTTCATCTGCTAAGAATACATTAGGAAGTTTACCATCTAACCTTGAACTACTATAATTTAATGGAAAGTATTTACTTTCTGTTAAATTACATTGTATATAATCTCTTAAGATTTTAAATCTTTTTGTATTTCCATGTTGATAAATTAATGGACTTGATTTTAATGTTTCCTCTATTGCTGTTTTCACTTCACGAGATAAACTTCCGTCTGGTGCTACAGAATATAACTTCGAAAACTTTGGTTCTATTAAAAATAATAAAATAAATATTGTCGCTATTGTATATGTCTTGAAATTTTTTCTTGCAATTTCTAATATGGCTGTTTCATATCTTCTCTTATTAGGATTGTCCTTATATACAATACAAAGAACAGAAATATAAAAAAGCCATTGATAATTACAGGAACATTCATACAAATTTTGACCTGCTTTCAGTCCTCTTGGCATTATTAGTAACTTCAACAATTGTTCTATTTGTAGCACTTTCATTTCATTTATGCAATATTTATCACTTTTACCATCTGCTATTTTCAAAAAATCAATACATTGTTTTTTTACATATTTAGGTGCTGTGATACTTCCTTGAACTACATTTTGTGCATACTTATATGCTTTGTTATTTATAACGATTCGCCTCTTAATATTTTAAGGAGTGGATCATCTTCCTTATTATCATCTGTACCATTTCTTAATGCCATAATAATCTTAATAAGTGTGGACACTGTTTTATTTGCACTATCCGTAGTTCTGTTATAATCTCTAATTGCAGGATGTGAATAAACATTCTCTCTACCTTTTACATATTCTTTTTTTACAAGCACTCCATCTTCTTTTATTTTCTTTTCCAAATCATTTGCAATTTGTATTTGTACCTGATATCTTTTAAAAGTTGTGATAAAGAAAAAGTTTTGTTCTACTCCATGTTTTTCTGCAATCCTTAATATTTCCTGTGCTTGCTCAGCTAGACTTAATTTTGCCATATTCCACCTCTTTCCAAAAGAAAAAAGAGCCCTATTACTCTTTTATATATTTATTATTAATTTAGAAAATGTCCATATCGTGCTCTTTCCTCATAGCAAATATCTTTTAGATTTAAATCTCTTATTATATTTTGTGGTTTACATTCTTCATAATATTTACTGTCTTTATTTATAATATGACTCCCTTTATTTGATTCAATGTATATTGCTAGTGGTTCTGCTATACCAATTGCATAACTTAGTTGTACCTGACACCATTCTAGAGCATTTTGTTTCAAAATTTCTTTTGCTATTTCTCTTGATTTATAAGCACCACTACGATCTACTTTGCTTGGGTCTTTACCACTAAATGCTCCACCACCAACTTTTGCAAATGAATGATATGTATCAACTACAATTTTTCTACCAGTTAAACCACTGTCAGCCTCAAATCCTCCAATTTGAAATTTTCCTGTAGGATTTATTAAAAATTGTTCTATTTCAATCTTATATTTACTACAAATTTCAGTTGCAATTAACTTTATAATTTCATCCGTTACACTTCTTTCTTTCTCTGTATTTTGATAACAGATAGTAAAAGTTTTTATTCTTTGTAATTTCATTGCATTATCATAATACCCTGTTATTTGTGCCTTTCCATCTGATAAAAAGTGTGTATTTGACTTTCTCAATTCATCATACTTCATACTAAATTCTTGCAATATAACCATTGCAGTTGGCAATAAATTAATAGTGTCATTACAAGCAAATCCAAACATCATCCCATTATCCCCTGCACCGCCAACAATTTCATTTGTTCCTAGTGCTATATCTTCGCTTTGTACTCCTATATTATTTATTATTTCATATTCTGCGTTATATCCAACATCTCTTAATACTCTCTTTGCTATTTCTTGCACATTTATTTTTGCCTTTGTACTTAGTTCTCCTGTTATAAAGATTTTTCCTTTGCCACCTGCAACTTCAATTCCACATCTGCTTTGCTTATCCTGTTTTAAGCATTCATCTAATATTGCATCACTAATTTGATCACACACTTTATCAGGATGACCTCTAAATACTATTTCATTAGAATACACTTTCATTATTTTATTTTCCATTTTCTATCCTTTCTGCCTGTTGTCCAGTCAATTTTTCCCATCTAGAAATAATGACATCTACATATTTTGGATCAAGTTCCATTGAATATGCAATTCTTCCATTCTGCTCACAAGCAATTATTGATGTACCACTTCCTGCAAATAAATCTAAAACGATGTCATCTTTCTTTGTATTATTTTTTATTAAATAATCAAATAATCCTACTGGTTTCATTGTTGGATGTTCTTTGCTTACACTTGGTCTATCAAATTCAAGAACTGTTGTTTGCTTTCTGTCGCTAGCCCATAAATGACTTGCACCTTCTTTCCATCCATATAGACAAGGTTCATGTTTCCAATGATAATCTTGTCTCCCCATTACTAATGTATTCTTACACCAAATCAGGCATTGTCTTACTTTCCAACCTATATCATGACATGCACCCCTAAAATTATATCCCTCTGAATCAGCATGCCATATATAAAATACAGCCCCTTCTTTCATTACAGAATTAGCATTAAAAAAAGACACTCTTAAGAACTCTCTGAATGTCTCATCATCCATATTATCATTTTGAATTGTTAATCCAGTACCACCTTCATAATCAACATTGTATGGAGGGTCTGTTAATAACATATCTGCTTTTACTCCGTTCATAAGTTTTTCTACATCGTTTATATCTGTACTATCTCCACACATTAGGAAGTGCTTACCTAGTTTATAAATTTCGCCTTTTTTCGATGTAGGTTCCTCTGGTACAGTCTCATCAAATTCATCTTCTATAACTTCTGTTTCATCCATACTAAAATCAAAATCTTCCAATTCGAATCCTGTAAGTGTAATGTCAAAATTCATATTTTTTAAATCTTCTAGTTCTATTTTTAATAATTCTTTATCCCACCCCGCATCTTCTGCCAATCTATTATCTGCAATTATATATGCTCGTTTTTGTTCTTCTGTTAAATCTTCAATAAACAAACAAGGCACTTCTTTCATTCCAAGTTTTTTTGCACCTAATATTCTACCATGTCCTGCTATAACATTTAGATTTCCATCTACCAATACAGGATTAATAAATCCAAATTCCTTCATGGATTTAGCTATTTTTTCTATTTGTTCATCTGAATGTGTCCTTGCATTATTTTTATATGGTTTCAATTTTTCTATTTCTACATTTTCATATCTTCTCATAATTTTACCTTCCTTTATATCAAAAAATTGTGTAAAACTCAAAATAAAAAATTGTTATAAATCAATACTTTCCTGTTTTATTTTCCAAAAAATACATGGAAAATTTTTTTTGGTGTGTTTTGTTGGGAGCGGTGGGGTGGACTTTTCAATTTCATTTTTTTCCATTTTTGGCAGGGGGGATCAGTTTCTCCGCCTCAATTTTCACTTTTTTGAAATCGACTTCTTCTGCAGTTAACATTTGAAGAATATTGACTGGTATCTTTCCTATTTCCGCAAGGTGATGATGATAAGAGCATAAAGTTATTAAATTATCATCTTCTAATCTCTTGCTGTAATCCTGTTCTAACGAAATTATGTGGTGTACCTCTATTTTACTGTAATTGTATAAATATGTAGTGTGAAATATATCAGCTCTGCATACTTTACACAAATATTTATCCCTTTCTTTTATTTGCTTTCGTTTTTGTTTCCAACTATATTCATCCCTAAATCTGCTTGCTTGTGAGTCCTTCTTTTTAAAATTTCTGCCTTTATTACATGTAGCATTAATATCATGAATGCCACCACACCTATTACAACTCTTAAGCATGTCAGATCTCCTTTTCTGCATAAAAAATACAGCCACCTCTTTTGAAATGACTGCTTTGTTATTTATTGCTATTATATATTTTAACATTATATATTAAATAATTCTAGGTAATATCTAGGCAATTTTTAGGTAATTTTTGTTTTTCTTTGTTTATCTTTTAATAATATCTTTAAATTTATTATCATTATGCACTAAATATTCTTATTTGACTCTGCACTATAAATTATAATTTATATTCGACTTTTATATTTCATTAATTATCTTGTCTAACCTAGAAAAGTCAATAAAATTAACTATTTTGTTATAAGTTTCTATCATTGCTCTATTTTCAGCTGTTTGCTTTTCTTCTGGTAAATTCTTAACTGCATTATAAAGCAATTTCATCATAGTTTTATGGACAAAGTTTAATTTTGAATAATCTATTCCACCTCTTAAATGAAAGATTTTTGCTCTTTCAAAAACTTCTTTTGGTATCTGATTTTTTATACTATTCCTTATATTATTTTTATTCACTTCATCCGCTGGATCTGAAAGCCCAACTGTTGCAATAATAATCTTTTTGTTTGAAATATTATTTAATTTTTTTAGTGTTTTTGACATTCCTAATACTCCACCAGCATACAAAGCACCTAAATAAATAATATTATCATAATCATTTATTTGTTGATTAAATTTTTTAAAAGAAATTGCTTTTATATTAGTTCTTTTTGAAAGTTCTTCTGCATATTGTTTTGTTGTTCCATAATGAGAACCATATATTATAATACTATTCATAGAAACTCCTTTATTTTTTTATTTACTTTTTAAATATTAGAATTGCTTTTGCTGTTCCTGTAATTGACATTGTAACTAACTCATAGCCATTTTCTAACATTTCATTTGCTTTTTCTTCTACTTTTTGTGCCATATCATCTGCCTTTGGAGAATACTCTATAACAACAGTTTTATACATTTTTTTACCTCCTTACTTTTATATATAATCATTTATTTTTTTCATTTTTTGAAATATATAATACCAATAATATTATTCCTGTTAGATTAATTCCTATTGACAAACCTAATAGCAGACCTGAACTAAATTCACTAAATGGTGTAACTTCATTACCACAAAAGAATGTATAAGCCAAGTACAATATATTTCCTAATATTATTAATAATATTCCAGTTTTTCCTTTATTCATAAGTAATCCTCCCTATAAATTACTATTTGCTTAACAAATCACTAAATTGTAATTTGTGTTAATCCTTAACGATTTTATTTATATAAATTGCATAGCTAATTGATACAACTATTAAAAATATTGGAACAATATATGTTAATATGGTGTTTTCAACATTAAATATTGCTAGAGAATTAGTAACTGAGTGTGTTATTATGCAAGGAATTAATGACTTGCTTTTATAAAATATAATAACAAATAAGTATCCAATAGCAGTTGCATAACATACTTGCATTAATGTTGGAATAATATCTGCACCATTAAACAAATTAATTATATGTCCAATACCAAATGTTAAAGCACCTACTATTATGGCACTTTTAATATTATCTTTTTCCATCATTTTAAACAAAAATCCTCTAAATATTATTTCTTCAATAAATCCAACATTTATCATAGTTAATATATAAAATATAATTTCATTTGTCCTATTATTAATATTAATTCCATTCCACAAGTTTACAGTTGCTATTAAGATTAATGGAATGAAGAATAAATATTTTTTTGAATTTCTAACTTTTGTAAGACCATAGTATTTTGTTCTTTTTAAAATAATCATAAGCACAATTAAAAAAATAGAAAAAATAGTATTAATAATTGCACTTCTATAATCAGTTAATCCAAAATTTTGCATACAATATGAATTGATAATCACATACAATAAAATTAATAATATGCAAAATAAAGTTTCGTTTTTTTCAAATATTTGCTTCATAGTTTTACTCCAATCTTTTATATAAATTACTATTTTTACCATACTTATATATTGTAATTTATTTTTTGCATATTTCTAATATTTTTTTCATAGTATTAGCAGTTCTTATAGTAATCTTATCACTTATTTCTGTACTTGCTGTTTTGCTCCACCAATTAGATTTTCTATAATTTTTTAAATCAAAAGACCAGAAAATATTATTTTTATATTCTTGTATTTTTTCGTATTCGTTAGGAGAGCCTATTGTATCAAATACTTCATTATAAGTAGTTGGTGGAATAATAAATATTATATTATCATATATCTCCTCATTGTCTTTTCCCCACCACTCTGGACTATGACTTAGCAATTCTTCTAATTCTTGTGAAGTAATAATATAAGTTGGTATGTCAAAATCAAATTTATCTTTTATCATTGCTTGTATATTATTTTTAATTACATTTTTATCGTCTATATCACTTTCAAAAACAACATTGCCACTGTTTAGATAAGTAATTACTTCTTTATGTCCCAAAGTAAAAAATTCTTTTTTTAAATCACTCATCGCAATTTTATTTTTGCCACTAATATTTATTCCTCTCAATAATGCTATATATTTCATAATATTTCTCACTTTCAAGTTATTATAATTCTATCAAATCTTTTTCAAAATCTTTAACATAGTATTTTATATTTTTTGTTCCTTTTGAAATGATAGTATGTCCTTCTTCTTCAAGTAATCTTTTTTGTAGTTCTATTGCCTCTGGATATTTAACATTTAATTCGCCATCTGATTTTAATGTTCTCCAATAAGGTGTAATATCTTCATTTCTTTGATAACTAGCCCAAGCAACTATATTTATGAATATACCCGCTGTCATTGGGTCAGTAAAATCAGCATTATTTTGTTTTGCAAGATAATCTCTCATTTGACTAACTGTTATCAATTTTCCTTTTGGTACCTTTTTCATTAATTCATCATAGTAAAGTGGTGGTGCAAAAAACATTTTAGTTCCACCATATTTTTTTATTGTTTTTTCATCTTCAATCATTTGCATTTTTGGCATATCTTTATTATTTTTCATCATTGCATTAAAGTCTTTTTTATTCTCATTAGACATATCTTAAATCTCCTATCTAAACAAATAATTACTATCTTATATTAAATACTAATCCTTAATCATTATAAGTCTTCGTAATAATAATGAAAACTATAACCAGTTATTTTAGCATTTGGATGTGATTCTTTATATTCTCTCTCTTGGCATCTTGCACATTTTTTATAATTTTCTAATTTTCTTTTATCTTTAACTTTCCACCCTTGAAATTTTGCTTTTAAAGTATCAGACCAATCCTCATAACAATCCAAGTAAGTATGGTATATTTTATTTGCTTGTTCATACTCATTTTCTGCAAGTAAAACCATGTTATTTTGAGTTATATGTTGACAAAATTGTTTTACTTCTTGCTCTTGATTATTTTCATCAATTATTCTTACTTTCTTTTCTTTTATTTCTTTGTTTTTTTCTTCTTCCTGTTTTTTTGCTTGATCAATTTTTGATTCTTTTGACTCACTTTTATTGTTATTTATTATTTTTTTTAATTTTTCTATATTTGATTTAAAAATATTCATAATAAATCACACTTTCAAATTATTTTCTATTACTATATTAGCATAAATTTGCAAATAATAAAACCCTTTATCAAAAAAATCACTACAATACTGTAATGATTTTTTTATTTGTATTATATTGAATTTTTACAATTTTTACTATATTCTTCTTGCATATCTGATATTGCTTTTCCAAGAATACTAGTGATTGCCCTATATGTTCTTCCTTTTTTATCTGCTATATACTCAATTGTTACTTTTTCTTTATACCTCATGTTTACAATATCCTGTGTGTTTTTCTTTAGTGTTAAGATTAGCTTGTCTATTATTGATATTTCAAGGTTTAACTGTTGTCTTTCTGTTTCTAGTTCTTCTATTCTAGTTAATTTATTTATAATTTCATTTTCTATACTAGATTCAGTAAATCCTGTTGCTCTTGGCATACCATCTAGTTTAGCACTTTTCAATGATGCCTCTTCTTGTTTTAATCTAAAAAGCTCAATTTCTATTACTGCAATTCTAACATTATAATTATTATAATTTTCTAATGCCCTTTTTATATTCATATCTTTCCTTTCTAGTTTTACATATCTTACATTTTGTTAAACTGTGGCATTTTCTTAAATGCTTATATTATCAATACTTTTATTTATTATGAATTTTACAGTTTACAAAACTTTTTTTTGTAAAACTGATATTATTTTTTAAAAATATTTTAATTTTTTTATAGCTTTATTTCCCATCTCTTGTGTTAGACCTATATATTTCATTGTTATAATTTCACTTGCATGATTAAACATATCCATTAGTAATCCTAAATCTTTTGTATTTTGATAAGTATGATATCCAAATGTCTTACGAAGAGTATGTGTACCAATATTTGATATTCCTTCTACTTCACATGCTTTTTTTAATATCTGATATGCTCTTTGTCTTGTAATAGGCTTATTTCCTTGTCTAGATGGAAATAAGTATTCTCTTTCATCTTTTGTTTCTATATATTTATCAAGTTCTTTTTTTAATGCAGGATTCCAATCATATGACTTTTGCTTGCCAGTTTTTGTTTCTCGAATATTATAACCTCTTTTTCCTTTAACATCTTTTATCCTAAATTTAAGAATGTCTGATATTCTTAATCCTGTATAAATTCCAAAGCAGAACATCATATAATCTCGCTCATTTTGTTTCTTTAAGTTCGATGCTATTTTTTGAATTATCTCAATATCTCTAATAGGTTCTACAAAGTTCATTTTATCCACCTTCTTCCATATCGACATCTACTATTACTTTAAAATCTCTGAATCTTATGAAAAACTCGTATTTGTTTTCATCTTTTGCTATTACTCCTCCTTCTCTAGGCAATATATTTTTTATAATATAATTTCTTCCGTTACGAGTTTGGATTATTTGATTTCTTTTTAATTCAATCATATTTTTTCCATTCCTCTCATTCTATAATTTCTGCCTTCCTTGTTGCTAATTTGAACTAAAAAGTTATATCCATTTTGCGTTACCATCTCTTTTAATCTTCCTGCAATTGATTCATTTAATTTAAACATATGATCTATAAAATATTCACTTGTTATAATAACAGGTTTTTTATATTTGTATCTGTAATCTATTATTTCATATATAATACCGAAGTCTTTTTCATTTACTGTATTTCCTCTTACAGTATTTTTTAAAAAGTCATCTATTATTAGATAATTACAATTTTTATATTTATACATTTTCTTCTGATATTGTTCTTTCTCTATCATATTTTGTTTTATATAAATCATATCTTCAGTATAAGGCATTAATTCTATCCAAGCACCTCTATCTAATAATACCTTTGCTATTGAAACTGCTAGATGAGTTTTTCCGCTTCCACTTTGTCCTAATAGAAGAATTGAATTAATACCTTTTGCTTTTACAAATTCTACTGCCTTTTGTTTCATTCTTTTTTGATATTCATCCTCAATTTTAAAATTATCAAATGTATAATCTGAATATGCCTCACTAAATAATTCCTTTATTTTTTCATTCTTCTTTTCTGCCAAATAATCATTAATACATGTACATCTATGAGGATATTCATTTAATTCATATATCCATCCTATTCCATCACATATACTGCATTTAGATGATTTCGTTGCCGATACTATCGTAGAGTTTTCCATTTTTTTCTGTAAATTCATTCTTTTTAGCAATTCCTCCACATGTTCCATAAGTACCTCCTCTGATTTTATTTTGTTCTACAGCACTTACTACCCATTTTTTTATAGCAAGATAATGATTTTTAGCTTTATAACCTTTCATTTCTATATATTCATCTAAATATGTTATAAGTTCTTGGTAATTTGAATATTCATCTTGTAGTTTTTTCAATTCTTCATCTTTTAGCATTACATGTTTATATTCTCCGTATTTGTGTTTAATATTTTTCGCTTTCTTTTCATCAGAATTATTAGATGCATTTGTATTATCTATATTACTCTTATCTAACTCTAATCTATTCTTACCTAACCTTACCTGTGTATCCGTTTGGTCTACCATTGGTATACCAATATTAGTATTTAAAGTATAAGAGTTATTTTCTTCTAATAATAATTGTGCTTTTTCTTGTAAATATTTAGTTTCCTTATATCTATCACTTCTTATATAATTATGTATTTTCCAATGTTTAATCACTACAATTCCACTTTCAAATGGAAGTATAAATTGTTTTGCAATTAGTAATTTAAGATCATCTTCTTTACAAGATGCTAATCGCATTATATTTTTAGGATTATTTATAAATCCATCATCGTCAGCTCTCATAGAAAGATGGAAGTATAGCAATTGTGTCGAATGTGGCATATCTAAAAATACATCACTATCTATTATTGTTTTTGCAAACATTCTTCTCTCTGCCATATTTTCCTCCATTTCCCAGGATAAAGACATGAAAAAATTTTTCTAATGTCTATACCCATTGAATTATCTAGCTTTAGAGATGGTTGATGTATCAAAATTACGTAGTATTTTGAATATCTCAACTGTCTCTTTTTCTACATTTCTTGAAATACTTTTCCTTATTCTCTTTAAACTTCTATTTTGTATTTTTTTTACTTCATTCAATATTGTTAAACAAAATTTCTTTATAATTTGTAAATTATATAATGCTTTTTTATTCATTGTTGTATTATCATCACACTTAAAGGTAAAGTCCATATGCCAATGTAATTTATTTTCTACATTCCAATGTGTCCTTATCGCATATGAAAATACATTTATATTTAATAACAAACTTGATATGTAATAGCGTTTTTCTTCAACCTTTGTTCCATCTGATTTTTCAATAGTTTTCTTTACTAACCCAATACTTTTTAGTCCATCCCATAATTCTTTTTCTGCATACCAATTTATTTTTTCTGTTTGATAATATTCATATGTTATTACTGCTTCATGATTTTTCTCCCTTGTTAATTGATATCCACCTTCATAACCTGACTTTATTATCATTAGTCTATCTTCGTCAAAGTAATCTGCTACATCTTTGTAAAAATTTGGTTGATTTGCCTTTAATGCTACACAGTAATCTCCACCTTTGGCTCTTACTGCTTTTACATTTTCTTTCTGTGTATTTAATGCATCCCACGTACATATTACATTTTTTAAATTTAATCTTTTTATCACTTCTGGTATTGCTGTTATTTCATTTGTTTTTTCTTCTATCATTTCTTGTTCTATACACATTTGTAATTTATCCGAATATACATTTAAGACATTTAGTGGCTTTGTTTCTTCTACAATATATCCTTTTTTTCTTGAACTTCCAGTATCAACCTTTCCATCAAATGATAATATATCTTTAAAAAATTTATTGTCCATAAATTGGATACTTTTTACAAAATCTACAAATATTTTATTTAACTCTTGACAATCTATTAAACTTATGACTCTTTCATATGTTTTAGCTGATGGGATTCCTCCTGTTAATTTTAAAAACTTCTTTAAAAAGTCTTTTTGTTCTTTTGCATAATCTTCTATTTCATCCCATTCATTACAGTCTGCTAAAACCGCTAATATCACAACAACAACGATATCCCATATTTTATATACTACTTTTCCTTTTTGTCTTTCATCTTTTAACATCTTTGATTTTTCCTTTAACTCTTTTAATTTTGATATTTCTATTTCTTTAATTTCCATTTTTTCTTTTGCTCCATTTCAAAGATATTATATCGTAATTTTTATATATTGGGAACTGGTTTTTATTGATTTTTATATTATTTTAGAACTTTGAAAATTTTTTTCATGTCTTTATCCTGTCCATTTCCTTAAATTTCTTTACTTTTTCGCCAAAACATAGTAAAATAGTAATAGAAACATATATCTATGTGTTTTA
>CALXXE010000002.1 GCA_944392605.1 uncultured Clostridia bacterium
TGGTTAATTGTGCAATTTAGTTATATAGAATAAATTTTTATATAATTTTGTTTCACATCATTGACACAACAACATTTTATGGTAAGAATTATAAAAAATTAACTTGAATTTTTTGTCTAAAAAAGTTATAATTTGATGTACAAACTTATAAATAGATTAGGGGAGATTTTTAATGAAATTAGAACAAAATGAAAAACAACTTTTATTTTCTGAAACATCAATTCCAGATATATTTTTTGCAGAACATTTATCTGAATTACCTGGTGATTATTTAAAAATATATCTATATTTAATATTTTTATCTAAATATAATAAAGATGTTAAATTAAATGATTTATCTAAAAAATTAAATATTCCTTTAAAGACTATTAATGATGGAACAAAATTTTTAGAAGAACATGGACTTATAACTAAAAAAACTACTGGATATATTATAGTAGATTTACAAGAAACAACCCTTCATAATTTATATACTCCTAATCTTAGTCTTTCCAAAGAAAAAGTTGAGCAAACTGCTAAAAATAAATCTAGATCCAAAGCAATTGAACACATAAATAATATGTATTTTCAAGGAATCATGGGACCATCATGGTATAATGATATTGACCTATGGTTTAGAAAATATGGCTTTGATGAACAAGTTATGATTGCTTTATTTGATTATTGCTATAAACGTAGTGCATTACATAGGAACTATGTTCAAACAGTAGCTGAAGCTTGGGCTTCTAATAAAGTTAAAACATGGAATGATTTAGATGTTTATTATCAACAACAAGAATCTTTAAATAAGATTAAAAAATCTGTTGCTAAGAAACTTGGAAAATATAATGGTTTAACTCAATACGAAGAAGCTTATATTGAAAATTGGGTTACTAATTTTGGCTATGATATGAATGTTATTGAGTTGGCTTTAAAGAGAACTGTCTTTAAACAAAACCCTACTTTTGAATATATTAATAAAGTCATTACTGATTGGCACGAAAGGGGTCTAAAAACTCCTGATCAAGTAAATGCATTTCTAGAACAAAGGAAAAAGCAAGAAAAAGATACTAAAGCATTAAAAGCAAATGTAAAGAAAACAAATTATGAACAACGTAAATATAACAACTTAGATTTTCTTTATGCAAATAACAACGTAAACGTTGATAACAAGGAGGCTTAAATGGCAAATGAACTTTTAAATTCCTTATTAAAAGAATATGAAAATAAGAAATTAATGGCAGAACTTGATAGTGAAAAGAGAAAAGACGATTTATATAAAAAATTTCCTAAATTGAAAGATATCGAAGATGAATTAAATAGTTTTGCAATTAATACTGCTAAAAATATTTTAAAGAATGGAAATCAGTTAGAAGAACAGAAAGAACTAGAACGCAAAGTTGCTATTTTAAAACAAGAAAAAGAAAATATTCTGAAAGAATTAAATATTCCTTCTGATTATTTAAAACCTCATTATGAATGTATCCTTTGTAATGATACTGGATATATTACTGATAATAACTATAGAACAACTATGTGTAGTTGTTTAAAACAAAAATTACTTGATTATTCTTTTAATAAATCTAATATGTCTAATTTAGACAAAGAGAACTTTTCAACATTTAACCCTAATATTTTCTCTGATGAAGTTGATGTTGCTAAATATAGATTTAATATATCTCCTAGGAAGAATATTTTAAATATTAAAGATAAATGTATTGAATTTGTAGAAAATTTTGATAATCCAAATTATAAAAATTTGCTTTTTACAGGTAATACTGGTTTACGGTAAGACTTTTATGTCAAATTGTATAGCTTCTGAATTGTTAAAAAAGGGGAAGACTGTCCTTTATCAAACAGCTCCTGTATTACTTGAGAGCGTAATAGATTACAAACTAAGTCGTAATAAAAATGTTGAAAATAATATTTATAATTCTGTTTTAAATGTTGACCTTTTAATTATTGACGATTTAGGCACAGAAAGTTTAAATAGTATGAAGCTTAGTGAATTATTTACTATTCTAAATACAAGAATTTTAAATTTAAACAATAAAATAACAAAAACTATAATTTCTACTAATTTAAATATTAATGATATATTTAATAATTATGAAGAAAGAATAGGCTCAAGAATTGCAGGATATTATGATATTTATTATTTCTTTGGAGATGATTTAAGATTTATAAAATAAACAAACCCCATATTGTATAAACATTATGGGGCTATTTTTATATTAACTTATAAAATATCTCCTAAACCTTCTTGTTCTGGCGTTAATATTTCCATTCCTACTACTTTTCCACCATCACTAGTTCTCATTAATGTAACACCTTGTGTTGATCTTCCTAGAATACTTATATCTTTTACTTCTAGTCTTATAATTGTTCCTGTATCTGTAACAAGCATTACATCATCATCTTCAGTTGCAATTCTTACTCCTATTAATTTCCCTGTCTTTGGTGTAATCTTATATGTGATTACTCCTCTTCCTCCTCTTTTTTGTACTCTATATTCATCAAGTTCTGTTCTCTTTCCAAATCCATTTTCAGTAATTGCAAGTAGTGTAGCTTTTCCTCCATTTATTACAGATTCCATACCAATTACTTCATCATCTTCATCTAGTCTAATTCCTATAACACCTTGTGATACTCTACCTATTGGTCTTACTTCTTTTTCATCAAATGTAATACATAATCCGTTTTTTGTAACTAATGCAACATTATCTTCTCCGTCTGTTAATCTAACTCCTATTAATTCATCATCATCTTTTAGAGTTATTCCTTGTAAACCTGTTCTTCTTGTTGTATCATATTCTTTTAGTGCTGTTTTCTTAATTAATCCATTCTTTGTTGCCATAAGTAGATATTTTCCTTCTGCAAAGTTTTGTAATGGTATTACTGCAGATACTTTTTCTCCTGGATCTAAACTTAATAAGTTAACTATTGCTGTTCCTTTTGCTGTTCTTCCTGCTTCTGGCACTTCATATCCTCTTAATTTATAAAGCTTTCCTTTATTTGAGAAGAATAAAATAGTATCATGTGTTGATGCTATGAAGATTTCTTTTACAAAATCATTTTCTCTTGTTGCCATACCTGTTATACCTTTTCCACCTCTTTTTTGGCTTCTATAAGTATCTATCGGCATTCTTTTAATATATCCATAATGTGTTAAAGCAACTACACACTCTTCTTCTTTTATTAAGTCCTCTACTTCTATTTCTGCTTCTGATGCTACTATTTTTGTTTTTCTTTCATCTCCAAATTTATCTCTTATTTCGATTAATTCTTCTTTCATTACATCAAATAATAGCTTTTCACTTCCAAGTATTGCTCTTAAATGTTCAATTAACTCCATTAATTGTTTATATTCTTCTTCTATCTTCTCACGTTGTAAGCCTGATAGAGTTTTTAATCTCATATCTAGAATTGCTTGTGCTTGTACATCTGATAATCCAAATCTATCCATTAATTTTTCCTTTGCGTCATCATATGAAGAACGAATTATTTGTATTACCTCGTCAATGTTATCTATAGCTATTCTTAATCCTTCTAATATATGAGCTCTTGCTAATGCTTTATCTAAGTCAAACTGAGTTCTTCTTGTTATAACTTCTTTTCTATGTTCTATATAACAATCTAATGCTTGTCTTAATGTTAATATCTTTGGTTCTCCATTTACTAATGCAAGCATTATGATACCAAATGTAGTTTGCATTTGTGTATGTTTAAATAATTGATTTAATACAACTTGTGCATTTGTATCTCTCTTTAACTCAATTACAACTCTTACCTTTTCTTTTCTATCTGACTCATCTCTACATTCAGAAATTCCTTCTATTTTCTTTTCTTTAGATAAATCTGATATTGCTTTAATTAAGTTCGCTTTATTTACTTGATATGGTAAAGATGAAACTATAATTCTTTGTCTATTTCCACTCATTTCTTCTATATTTGTTTCTGCTCTAAGTGTTATCTTTCCTTTTCCTGTTTTATATGCTTGTTTAATTCCTTCACGTCCTAAAATAAGCCCCTCTGTTGGGAAATCTGGTCCCTTTATAACACTCATTAAGTCTTCATCAGTAACTTCATCTTCATCTATTATTTTTATAATACCGTTTATAACTTCCGTTAAGTTATGTGGTGGTATGTTTGTTGCCATACCTACAGCTATTCCTGAAGAACCATTTACAAGTAATGCTGGTACTCTTGCTGGTAATACTGTTGGTTCTTGTAATCTATCGTCATAGTTTGGCATAAAGTCTACAGTATTTTTTTCAATATCTGTCATCATATATGATGCTATTTTTGACATTCTCGCTTCTGTATACCTCATAGCTGCTGCTCCATCACCGTCAACAGAACCAAAGTTTCCATGTCCATCTATTAAAGGATATCTCATTGAGAAGTCTTGCGCCATTCTAACCATTGCATCATATACTGAGCTGTCTCCATGTGGATGGTATCTTCCCAAAACAGATCCTACTGTATTAGCACTTTTCCTATATGGTTTATCTGATGTTATTCCATCTTCATACATAGCATATAAAATTCTCCTATGTACAGGTTTTAAACCATCTCTTGCATCTGGAAGTGCACGTGATACAATAACACTCATTGCATAGTCAATGTATGCTGTTCTCATTTCTTTTTCGATGTCTCTTTCAATTATTTTTCCGTCATTTCTTTTTGGTGTTTCTTCCATATTGTTTTCCCTCTTTTCCTCGTATTTTTATACATTTGTATTATACTAAAACCAGATGAAATTTGCAAGTAATTTTGACAAGAAATTCCTTATTCCGTAAGGTATTTTTTCGTTTTTACATTCATTTTTTTCCTTTATTTTATAATAATAAAAAAACACTTTTGACACAAAATAATTCTATGCGCAAAAGTGTAAATAATCTAATATTATAAAATAAATCTATTATTATCTAATATGATTTTATTATTTCTTTAACATCTATGTTTGATGTATCAAATATAGATTTCTTTTTTAATCCTTGATTTTTAAAGTCATCTAAAAGTATTTCTACTCTATATTCCTTCGCTATTCTTTTGGTTTTTCTTTATCTCTTTTTCTCTATTAATAATATAATCGAAAACTATATCATATCCATCAGTTATCTTCACCTTTTTTTATTTAATTATAATATCTATTATATATTAATATCAAATGAATAAATAAAAAGGGGCAGGTTATTTTATTTTTTCTACTAATTCTAATTGTTCATTAGTTAAATTAAAGTCTTGTCCATTATTTTTAATTAAATTATGTAATACCTCTATAGTTTTAGCTTCTTCTATTGTTTTAGTAATAGGTGCAATATCTTGCATTTGTTTTTCTAATTTTTGATACTCTTTTTCCATACTATTAAAATCTTGTTTTTCAAAACTTTCTTTCCAACTACTAATATAATTATCTACATTTTCTATAGCTTCATATTGTTTACTAAATGTATTTTCTATATTACTCTCTACATTATTTAAAATAACGTCTTTTCCCTGTTTAATTGTTTCTGCTACATTATTACTAATTAAACCAGCATCACTTACTTTATCTACTACTACATCTAATAAATTAGAAACACCATCAATTAAACCACCATTTTGAACTGCACTTTGCATTTGAGATACATTTTCAAAGTCTCCTGTAAAAATACCTATAGCACTTTTTCCTAAATCAATTGCATCATCAATAGTTTTAGTTATTCCATCTTTTAGTCCATATTCTAATAAATTATCTTTTATATTAATTATTTGTTCATCTATAAAATCAGGTAATAAAGCTCTAACACCAATATCCACTGCTGCATTAATCGTTTTTCCTAAAGTAGATTCTAAGAATCCTTTTTGCTCATTTTCTACAT
The DNA here is from genome assembly GCA_944392605.1 of uncultured Clostridia bacterium. Taxonomy (GTDB): domain Bacteria; phylum Bacillota; class Clostridia; order TANB77; family CAG-508; genus CAG-269. The sequence goes on from CALXXE010000002.1 coordinate 5,847, forward strand.
TTAAATTATTTTCTATTTCTAAATTATTATTTTTTTCTAAATTTTCTATTTCCATATTTTTTCTCCTTTTCTTTTTTTATTATTTTTATAAATAAAATTAATTTAAAATGTTTTTTATAAATAAATTATTTATATTTTTTTTAATTTAATTTTAATTTAAATATTTTTTAATATATTTTCTTTTTTACTAAAAAGTTTTCTAGAATGTTCTATTTAATTTGATAAAAAATTGTCCTTTCAAGCCATTATATGTAAACCTTTTTTATTATTTCATTTCATAAATTTTTATTTTTATATTAATTTATGAAATGCCTTAATACCTAACAATTTATTAAATTAATTTATTATGATTTACACCATAATTTTATTGTTTATCTATATTTATTCTTCGCTTTTATATCAGATAAAAATACAATATTAATTTTAAAAACCAATAAAATATTTTTTATATAAATTAATTTTTTATAAAATAATTTTTATTTATTTTTTATTAATAAAATTAATTTTAATATTTTTCTATTAATTAATTATTTTTATTTTTTAATAAATTTTTTATTTAATAATTACTTAAATATTTTTAATAATTACTTTTTATTTATTAATTACTAAATATTTTTTATTAATTATTTTTTGATTATTTTTTGTAATAAAATAATTTTATTATTAATTATTTTAATTTAAAATAATTCTTTTTATTTTTATATTTAATTAATTTTATTTTTAGTATTTATAAATTTCATTATAAATATTAAATTAACTTTTTTCTTTCTTACAAAATTAACCTTTATTAATTAAACAAAAATGTTATTTATAAATCATTATATGTTAACTAATTTTCTTGTTCTTTTTTATTTTTATTAATTTGCTGAATCTATTTTATGCCTAATGTTTTTCCAATAATATTTATTGCATTTTCTCCATTTGATTTTATTTTTTATAATCGTTTAAAAAATATAATATAATTTTAAGTATTCTATTTTTATTTAACTTTATATTAATTAAATTTTAAATAAACAATTTTTTATTTTTTAATAAATTATTTTATTTAATAATTTATTAACTTATTAAATATTCTTTATTATATTAAAATATTTATTTTTTTATAATAAAATTATTTTATTATTAATTGTTTTATTTAAATTTGAAATAATTCTTTTTATTTTTTATATATTTAATTAATTTTATTTTTATAAATTTTTATTATAATATGATTCAAAATTCTATTTTCAGGTTTATGAAAATAAAAAAAATATCTCTATCAAATAAATTAAATAAGTTTCTATTACTACTATATGTAAACAATTTTTTAGATTTTAATTTGTTAAATAATCTTTTTAATTTAATTGCTCAAACCTTTTAATGCCTAATGATTTTTCATTTTAAATTGACATTTTTTCTCTTTTTACTTTATTATTTCTATATTATATTGATTTTTTTATCTTGTTCTTTATAAAACTAAAATGTAATAATAATTTTTCATATAATTTTTTAAGTTATTTAAAATTAATTTTTAACAAATATTTTTAATTTGTTTCTAATTTATTATTTATTTAATTTTTTATTTTATATTATTTAAAATTATTTTAATATTTTTTGATATTTTTTAATAAAATAAAAATTATTTAATTTATTAATTAATTATTTTTTATTATTATTTATCTTTTTAAATTAATTTTATTTATTTAGTTTTAAATATTTTATTTTATTTTTTAGATACATTTAATTTATTTTTTTATTTTCCTTTTAAATTTATTTTTTAAATATCTAAAACCTTTTTGTTAAAAATAAAATTTTATTTTTTCTTATAAAATTTACTAATAATACTATAATAAATATGATATATTTAAGCAGTTATATGTAAACTTTTTTTGCCTTTTGAATCTATCAAATTACTTTTTTATTTTATTTGTGCAAACTCTTTAATGCCTAATATTTTTTCTGATTTATTTATTATGTTTTTTACTTCAAATTTAGTATTACATTAAATTTTTTACATTGTTTTTATATTCAATTAAATAATCATCATAATTTTATAAAAAAATTTTAGATATAAAATTTCTTATTTTTTTTAATATTAATTTAATTTTTTATAAATTATTTTTAATTTAATTAATTATTTATTGATTATTTTTTTTAATTATTTTTTTAAATTATTTTTTATTAATTAGATAATTAATTTTTTACAATTATTAAATATTTTTTATTTAATTAAAATAATTAATTTATTTTTTTATTAAATTAATTTAATTATTTATATTTTTTTATTTTATTTATTTTTAATTTAAAATATTTTTTATTTTATTTTTTAAAAATATATTTAATTTAATTTTTTTATTTTTTAAAATTTTATTTTGGAAATTTTTGAACTTTTTATTATAAAAAATCGTACTAAATTTTATTTTTTTATTAACAAAATTTTTAAAAATAGAACAACTAATTGAATTAAAATAATATTTATTAAGTATTATATGTAAACTGTTTTCTTTATTAGAATCTTCTTTGTTTATATTTAATTTTAATTCTTCGATCTCTTTAATGCCTAACAAATCATCTGTCATAACTCTAATGTTTTTATCACTTATTTTCATTATTTTCTGCTTTGTTCTCCTATCTGCATTATTTCCAATGTCGATTAAAATATATTCAAACTTTTTTGTATAATACTTTTTAAAAAATTTTAATATATTTTTATAATTATTTTCTTGAATTATTTTTTGGAAATTATTTAAAAAGAATAAATTATTATTTATTTTAATTTCTGATTTTAAAAAAATATTATTTTTATTTATTTTATTATTTATTAATTTATTTTTATTAAAATAATTGTTTTTAATTTTATAATATTTTTTTCCAAATAAAATTAAATAATTATTTTCTAATCTTTTGTTTAAATTAATTAATAATATTTTTTTATTTTTTTCTAATAAATAAATTAATAATAAATTTATTATTGTGCTTTTTCCTGATTTTCTTTTTCCCATTATAGTAATTAACTTATTTTTTTTATTATATTTATTATTTAAATTAATATTACTTTCTATTTTATTTAATTTAATATTTTTTAAATTATCTATTTTAATTAATTTATTATTTTTACTACTTATTTTATTATTTATTTTTTCTTTTGTTTTTTTGTCTTTTATTTTATTATTATTTTGAATAATTAAATTAATTATTTTATTTATATCTATTTTTCTATTTATATAAATATTATTTATATTTAAATTATTTAAATTATTTATTTTATTAATATTTTCTTTTTCTAAAAAAATAATTATATTAATTTTATTATTTATTATTTTTATTTTTTTTATTAATTCTTCTATACTAATTATTCCTGGTAGTCCTTCATTAATTAAAATGAAATCAATATTTCTATTTCTTTCAAGTACTTCTAAAATTGCCTCCCTATATTGTAAATTATTGCTTACTATTTCTATAGTATTATTTTCTTTTATCTTTTTTTCTAATTTATTATTATTAATTGCTAAAATTATTTTTTTCGTTGTCCTTCTCTCCCTTCCACTATTTCTCTTTCTAATTCAGAACAGTCTATTTTTGTTAATATATGGTCATCTCCAACAAACATTAAACATTCCCCTCTTTTTAATGATTTAATTTCTACTTTTTCTTTTTCTGATAAATTAGTAAATTCTGATAATATTTTTATATTTTCTTCTTCTAATGCGAAAAATGTTTTTATACTAGAATTATTTAAAATACTTTTTCCATAAGTTCCATTCTCCAAACTGAATATATCTGATATATCCTGTGTAATAGCTACTCCACTGCCACCATACTTTCTAATAGTTTTAAATATCTTATAAATAAAACTTGCAACTTCCTTATTTGAAGTTACACCTATTAATCTCCAAATTTCATCTAAGTATATTGCTTTTTTCTCATTTCTATTTTCTTTAATCTTATCCCAAAAGATTTCAGTAAATAGATACATACCATACTTTAAGTTTTCTTCTCCTAAATCATATATATCTGCAATTATTAATTCATTATTTAATTTTATGTTTGATATATTATTAAAAAACTTCATAGAACCTTTTACAAAAGGAATCAGTTTTATTTGAAATTTTTTAGTTTTTTCATCTTGTCCTAAAATATTATATAAATCTTCTAGTATTGGCATATCTGAAGGATCTTTAAATATCTTAATTACTTTTTTATTTTTTCTTATTTCCTTATATAGACTTTTGTCATCAAAGTTTATATCTTTAGTTTTATATGTATCAATTAGTTTTTCTTCTATTAAAGCTTTTTCTTCTTCGTTTAATTCACCAAATATTAGATTAAAAAATCCTATAAGCTTCCCTATCTTAGTTGCTAAATATCCACTCTCTCCTTCTTCTAAGCTTTCTTTTCTTATTTCTAAAACATTTATATATGTATTTGAATTTGGACCTATTTTTATTTGTGTTCCATTTAAACTATTACATAAATGATTGTATTCTCTTTCTGGATCTATTATATATTGGCTAATTCCCAATAACTTATATCTTAATATTAGTAATTTTGTATAAAAAGATTTACCAGCTCCACTTGTACCAAATATACATATATTTGCATTTTTATATTTCTGATTATTATATCTATCAATAAAAACTAAAGAATTATTGTATATGTTAGTTCCTATAAAAATTCCATCTTTGTCAAATATAGTAGATGATATAAAAGGATATGTAGCAAGTAGTCCAGAAGTTAAAACATTTCTTTTTGCTGCCTCTTTTATACTATTATTATTTTCCATTATTGGTAAACAAGATAAAAATAATTCTTCTTGCCTAAAGTTAGCTCTTCTTGTTTGCATACCTTTACTTTGTGCAATACCTTCTATTTTATTTAAATAGTATTCCAATTCTTTTGTACTATCCGCATATATACTTATATAGATATATAAATAATATATATCTTCATTGTTCACTTGTATTTCCTTTCTTATATATTTAGCATCATTATATGTAAAAGCTGCTATATCAATATCTTCTCTATTTTGATTACTCTCTTTTAATTCTACTCCTACATTACCTATATGATAAGTTAAATCTTTTATAGTTTTAAATGAATCTTGTTTTTCATAAAAAGCAGAAATATTCATATTAATATTAGTTTCTATTAAATTCTTTAATATAATGTCTGTTTGTTCTCTATAATAATCTACTACTATTAAACCGCCATAATATAAATTATCAATTTCTAAATATTTAGGATTTTGCATATTTATATAAGCGGGTGAAATATTATCTTTTTTATCTATTGTTCCTTCAAAAAAATTATCTTTAGTCTCTTTTTCATTTTTATTAAATATATTTTTTATTTTCTCTTTTATCAATTTTTCCTCCTATAATTTTTATTTTAAAAAATAATTTTATTATTATTTATTTAAATTAATTTTTTAATTAATTATTTTTTTATCTTATTTGTTTTTCAATTTTCTATTTTTGGCGATTTAATATATCTTTTAATTTTTATTTTTTTATTATATTTGTTCTATTTTTTCTCAATAAAGTTTCTAAAATGATGCTACTAATTGGTGGAAAAATATTTTTTATTATCCATTATATGTAAACTTCTTATTTTGTATTTATTTCCAAATTTTATTTTTCTTTTCATCCCTCCTTTTCTTTAAATGCCTAACAAAATTTCATTTCTTTATTAATATTATTTGTTAACTTTTCTTTCATTTTATATAATTTAACTAATGTTTATAAAATAAATTAGTACACTTCTTTCTTATAAATATTTTTTTATTAAAATTATTTTAATTAATTTGTTTTTTATTTAATTATTTTTTATTAATTTATTTTTATTAATTTATTTTTTATTTAATTATTTTTATTTAATTTATTTTTTATTTAGTTATTTTTATTTAATTATTTTTTATTTAATTATTTTTATTTAATTATTTTTTATTAGTTTATTTATTATTACTTATTTTATTAATTAATTATTTTTTATTAATTATATATTTTAAAAATTTTTTATTTTTTAAAATATATTTTCTTTTTTTCTTAATAAGTTTTATTAAAATCATTTCCTAATTGAATGAAAAAATACTTTCAATCAACTATTATATGTAAACTTTTTCTTTTGTCTTATTTGCCCAACTTTATTTTTCCCTTCATTTCTTCTGCTCTTTAAAAGCCTAGCAAAACTTCCATTGTTTTATTAATATTTTTTGCTACTTTTATTATTTTTTATAATTTCAATAATATTTCTAAAATAAATTAATTCATCTTTTTCTTATAAATTTTTTTATTAAAATTATTTTATTATTTTAATTAATTTTTTTATTAATTTTTTTATTAATTTTTTTTTTATTATTTGATTAATTATTTTTAAATTAATTTATTTTTTTATTATTTAGTCCATTATTTTCTAATTAATTTATTATTATTTAATTATTTTCTATTTAATTTATTATTTTAATTTTTTATTTATTTAATTAATTTTTGAACTTTTATTATAAAATATTATTTCATTTAATTTTCTTTTAAAAAATATAAGAACGTATCATTATTTTTTTAGTGAAAAGTAATCTTAATTTTTCATTATATGTAAACTTTCTTTTCTACTTTTATTAATAAATTTTATTTTTCGCACTAATCTTTCTTTTCTTTAAATGCCTAACAAAACTTGCTTCTTTTTTATTTTTATTAATTTTTTATTCAATTAATTTATTTAAAATTATTTATTTATCTATTTTATTAATTAATTTTCTTATTTAATTTATTTTTTAATTATTTATTTCTTATTGTTTTTTTTAATTAATTATTTTTAATTTATTTATTATTATTTATTTTATTAATTAATTATTTTTTATTATTTTATTTTAATTAATTTATTATTTAAATTCTTTCTGGTATTTAATAAAGAAAAAAATAAATTTTCAACTTCTTTTGACGTAGATAATTCTGAAACTAAATTTCCTGAACGAGCCAAACATTCTTTGACTTTAAAATATTTATCTTTTAGATTATTTTTTATTATCTCCTCTGATTCAAAAATATTCATCTTTTTGTTTATTGTATCTGATAAAATAATATAAAAATCTTTAGATGATGATTTTCTAGTTAAATTAATTTGTTGAATATAATTAATGTAATTCTCTGCAATTTTTTCTAAATGTTTATTTTCTTTTTTGGAAATATTATTTTTGATATTTTTAATATGATGAGTTAAATCTTCTTTGCTACTTTGAATTAATATTTGAATATTAAAATTGCATGTTTTTAAAAAAATTTTATAAGAATTTAAAATTGACTCTTTTTCTAAATCTGACTTTAAATTATAATTAATTGGATTGACTTTTAAAATTTTAATTATTTTATTATTTTTTAATTTAACAAATCCGATAATTATAAATCTTATCTATAGGTAACCATTCTTGAACAGTTAATTGTTTGATTTTTATCACCTCCGATTAAAAAGCATTTTACAATCCTTTTTATTATTTGTCAAGAACTTTTCATCGACAAAATTCGACAAACGATATTTTTAAATAAATTTTAAATTGTTTTGAATAATATTTTTAATTTTGAACATAATACTATTATAAGGTCAATAATAGTTGAGCGAAGAGTATTAATAGATGATATTTTGTTTATTAATATTCGAGCAAAGATGTATTATAGTTTATTTTTATAGATTATAATATGTCGGCGATAAGAATTTATTATTTGTTTGTAGGCTATATTTTTTAATTTATATTTTATATCTATAATTTATTTTTTTATATATGGTCAAATAATAGGTAATAAATTCGAGCTAAGATTATTTTTATATCTAATATTTTTTAGTAGTTATTACTAGTCCTAAGTTTTAGGATGAATATAGTTACTTATGGTGTATTAATAGTCGAGCAAAGGATTAATATATGTGGTATCAAGGCTTAGTTATATAGTAATATATATTAGGTTTTAATATTAGATATATTAGTTTTAGTAGAGATCATTATTGGCTTTATAGATAAAAGGTAGATAATTAATTTTATCTACCTTTTATTATTTTATTATATATCTAGATTTTTAACATATTTAGCATTTGCTTGTATAAATTCTCTTCTTGGTTCTACTTCATCCCCCATTAATAAAGAAAATATTTCATCTGCTTTCATAGCATCTTCCATAGTAACTTTTACTAATATTCTTTTTTCTGGATCCATTGTCGTATCCCATAATTGTTCTGGATTCATTTCTCCTAAACCTTTATATCTTTGTAATCCTAACTGATCTCTTGATATTCCTTTTTCTTCTAAATCCTTATATTTTTGGTCTAGTTCTTCATCTGTATAACAATATATATCTTCCATCCCTTTTTTAGAAATCTTATATAGTGGTGGTTGTGCTAAATATACATTTCCATTTTCAATTAATGGTCTCATATATCTAAAGAAAAATGTTAGTAATAAAGTTCTAATATGTGCACCATCAACATCGGCATCTGCCATTATAATTACTTTTCCATATCTTATTTTAGTAATATCAAAATCTGCTCCTATTCCTGCACCAATAGCCAATATAACTGGATTTAGTTTATCATTACCATATATTTTATCTGCTCTTGCTTTTTCTACATTTAACATTTTACCCCATAAAGGAAGTATTGCTTGGAATTTTCTGTCTCTTCCTTGTTTTGCACTTCCTCCTGCTGAGTCTCCTTCAACGATATATACTTCACATTCATCGGGATTCTTACTACTACAATCTGCTAATTTCCCTGGTAACGTAGATGTCTCTAGAGAGTTCTTCTTTCTCACTAATTCCCTAGCTTTTCTTGCTGCCTCTCTCGCTCTTGAAGCACTTATGCATTTCTCTAGTATTGCTTTTGCTACATTAGGATTTTCTTCTAAGAATGTTGATAAAGCTTCATTTACCATACTTTGAACCACACCAGTTACTTCACTATTACCTAATTTTGTCTTAGTTTGTCCCTCAAATTGAGGTTCTTTTACTTTTACAGAAACTACAGCTGTAATCCCTTCTCTTATATCTTCACCTTGAAGATTATTATCTTTTTCTTTTAATATATTATGACTTCTTGCATAATCATTAAATACTTTAGTTAAAGCTCTCTTAAATCCCTCTAAGTGTGTTCCACCTTCTATAGTATTTATATTATTTACAAAAGTATGTATATTCTCAGAGTAACTTGTTGTATATTGAATTGCTATTTCAACAGGAACTTCTCCACTTTTCTCAATATAAATTGGAGTCTTATGTAATTTTTCTTTATTTTTATTTAAGTATTCTACAAATGAAATTAGTCCGCCTTCATAACAAAATTCTGCTCTCTTAGGAGTTTCTTCTCTTTGATCTTCTAATGTTATTTTTAAACCTTTTGTTAAGAAGGCCATTTCTCTCATTCTTTTTTCTAATGTTTCATATTCATAATCTAAACTTTCAAAAATAGTATCATCAGCTAAAAATCTAACTTTTGTTCCTGTTCCCTCTGCATCTCCTATTCTTTCTAACTTTCTTACTGTTTTACCTTTTTCAAAATACATTTGATATAGTCCGCCATCTCTTTTAATAGTAACTTCCGTCCATGTAGATAAAGCATTTACAACAGAAGCACCAACTCCATGAAGTCCTCCTGATACCTTATATCCACTATCTCCCCCAAATTTTCCTCCAGCATGTAAAACTGTATATACAGTTTCTGCTGTAGATATATGCGTCTTTGGATGTATTTCAACAGGTATTCCCCTACCATTATCTGTTACACTTATAACATTATCTTTTTCTATAACTACATTTATTTCTGTACAATATCCTGCTAAAGCTTCATCTACTCCATTATCTACAATTTCATATACACAGTGGTGAAGACCTCTCACAGATGTACTTCCGATATACATTCCTGGTCTCTTTCTTACAGCTTCAAGCCCCTCCAATACTTGTATTTGTTCTGCTCCATATTTATGTTTATATTTTTCCATTTAAATTCCTCCTCCATATACTTTTCCGTCTTTAACATTATATATTAAAATTTTTTTATTTTCAATATCAATTTTATCAGTACAAGTTATAATTACTTGTGTATCGTCTATTTTTTCTAGAAAATGATTCCTTCTTTTTTGATCTAACTCAGACATAAAATCATCTAATAATAAAATAGGTTTTTCTCCAATTTCGTCTTCTACTATATTTACTTCTGACAATTTTAAAGATAACATTGCTGTCCTATGCTGTCCTTGAGATCCGTAGACATTTAATTGTTTATCATTTATATATATCATAAAATCATCTCTATGTATTCCTTTTGTTGTATACCCTTTAATAATATCTAATTTTCTTCTTTGCTTTAATAAATTTAAATATTTTTCTCTATCATCACATTCTGTTAAATATTCTATTTCAATATTTTCTTTATTATCTGTAATCTCAGAATGAATCTTTTTTATTTTACTTCTTACTTTTTCCATAAATTCTTTTCTATATTTACTAATAATAACTGCATACCCTGATAATTCATCATCCCAAATATCTAACATATTTTCTGGTTTCTGTTCCTCTCTTATTTGTCTTAAATAATTATTTCTTTGTTCTATTGTTTTTGAATACAAACTTAAAGTGTGCATATAATTCGGCTTTAATTGACTTATCATAATGTCTAAAAATCTTCTTCTGTTTTGAGGTCCCCCTTTAAGAATATTTATATCATCTGGATTAAACATTACAACATTTAGATTTCCTAAAAGTTCACTTAGTTTTTTTATTTTTATACCATTTACATATACAATCTTTTTATTACCTAATTGTATTTTTATTTTTCCATCTCTATCTATTTTTTGAAACTCAACTTCAATAACTGCATTTTGAGAATCCAATTTAATCATTTCTTTATCTTGTTTTGCTCTAAAAGATTTACCCATACTACACAAAAAAATTGCTTCTACTATATTAGTTTTTCCTTGTGCATTTTCTCCATAAAATACATTTACGTTTTTTTCTAATTCAATTTCTTGCTCTTCATAATTTCTAAAATTCTTGATTTTTACTTTCCTTATCCACATATTAATCTCCATTTGTGTACAACTTTATTTCTTATTATATTTTATTTTTTTAAATTAATCAATTATTTTTTTATTTTTTTCTATAAAATTATATTGATTAAAAAATAAAACGGCTTATTTTTGATTTTAACGTGCCGACTTTTATTTGTTTTTATTAATACTTATATAATTTATATTATAAATTATTAAATAATACTACCTATTATTTATATATGTAAACTAACTTTGCATCAAGGCTTTTCCTTATACTACTTTTTTCTTTTAGCTTGACGCCTAGCATTTTATTATTTTTATTTCCTTTAAATTTTATTTTTTCAATGCTTTTTTTATATCTTTTTGTACTTCAAAAAAAACAACTTTTTATATTTTCTATTAAACTTTAAAATAATTTTATAAAATTATTTTATTTTATATTTAATTATTTATTTAATTATTTTTTTAATTATTTTTATTATTTTATTTTTTATTTAATTAATTGTATTTTTTTAATAATTAATTTTTATATAATTTTATAAAGATTGTTTTTTATTTTTATATTTCTAATTTTTTAAAAAATGCATTATATATTATCTAAATTTTCATAATAAAATTTTTGTTTTTTTAACTATATGTAAACTTATCTTTCCCTTTTTAATACTTAATTTTTTAATTTATAAAAATTCACTTTTCGTTTAAAGCCTAACCGTTTATCACTTATTCTATTTATTAAATTTTATTTTTCACTACTATTTTTATTCTTTTATTTACTTTATTTTTTGTTTCAAAAAAATAACTTTTAATATTTTATATTTGTTTTTTATTAATTTAGAAAATTTATTTTTTTATAATAATTATTATTTTTTTAATTAACTTATTTTTTAATAATTTATTTTATTATTTTATTTTTTAATTTAATTAAAAATGTTTATTAAATTAAATAATTAATTACTATTCTATTTAATTTTGATTTTTTTGTTTTATCTATATCTTAATTCTCTATTTTTTTATCTTAAAATTCTATTATAAATTATCTTAATTTTTATAAAAAACTTATTTTTCTTTTACTATATGTTAACTTATTTTTTCTCTTTGCTACTTATTTTTTTATTTTTACTAAAATTCTCTTCTCGTTCAATGCCTAGTTTCTCATTACTTTTTTATTATAAAATTCTAATTTTCATTACTTTGTTTAGTCTCTTATTTATCTCTTTTTTATTTCCAAAAAATACTTTTTTTATTTAATTTTTATTTATTTTTTTAATTTAATTTTATTTATTTTATTTTTAGTATAATTATTTTTTATTCGTTCTATTATTTATAATTGATTTTTCTATTTATTTTATTTATTTTTTTCTATTTATATTTATCTAATTTCCTTTTATTATTTTATTTTTAAAATAATTATTTTTTATTCATTCTATTATTTATAATTAATTCTTTTATTTATTTTTCTAATTTATTTTTATTTAATTTTATTTTTTATAAATTATATTAATTAAATCTTTAATTTTTCACAACTCATATTTCCTCCATTATTCTAATTTTTTCTATTATTAATTTGTTGCCGAAAATTATTTTTAAATAATAAAATTAGCTTATTTTTGATTTTAACTTATATTTTTATATATATTATTATAGCAAAAACTGGCAAAAAGCTGACATTTCATGGCTTCCCTTTTTTTTATTTTTTATTACTTTTAAATTATATGAAATTATATAATAAAAAAAATAAAATGGCTTATTTTGGATTTTAGAAGGTCATTTTTTCAAAACTTTTATTTTCTCTTTCTTTCTAATTTATTCTTTTTTTATCTATTTTTTTCTTTTTTATTTGTTCTATTTCAATATTCTATCTTTATATAATATATATATAGATAGAAATTTTAAAAAAACAAGTTATGCACATTCCATTTTTTCGTTAAAATTTCTTTATATCTAATTTTTTCTTTTTTTTACTAATTTATTCTCTTGTTTTCTTTAATATTATTTATCAACATATTTTCCACAATATCATTTATTTATATTTATCTCTATTTTTCTAATTTATACTATTTCTTTCTAATTTTTTCTAATTTTTTCATATCTATATTTTTCCACATATATCATTATCTCCGTTTTTCTCTCTTTTTCTATTTTTTTTAATTTTTTTCTAATTTATTCTTTTTTTATAATTATTTTTTCTATTAAAGTTATCCACATGTATCTACGATTTTTATATTTTTTGAAAATTATGCTATAATCTTTTTTTATCTATTTTTTCCTATTTTTTGCTCCTCTTTTCTTCTGTTTTTATAAACATCAGTTATCCACATTTTGTGTTCTAACTGTGGATAACTAAAAAAGAGATAGTCTTTATAACTACCTCTTCCCTAGCTTTTTATTTTCTATTCTTTTAATCTAATTGGTAAAATCATATATGTATAATCATTGTTGTCAACAGATTTTATTAAACATGGTGATATACTACTACCAAATTCAACATAAACTTCTTCATCATCAATAGCTTTTAAGCTATCTAAGAAATATTTTGGATTAAATCCTGCTTCTAAATTTTTTCCTTCAGTTGAAACATATAATTCTTCTTTTGCATCTCCAGTTTGGTTAGTACAAGAAATAATAACTTTTCCTATATCAACTTGAACTTTTACTGGATATTTCTTCTCTTTTTCAACACTTGATGCTGAAATTAAACTAATTCTTTCAAAACTATTTTGTAAACTATTTTTATTAACTCTCATTCTTGTTTCCCAATTACTTGGGATAACATTTTTATAATTTAAAAATTCTCCATCTAATATTCTTGTAACAACTTTACAATTATCCATTTCAAATAATGCTTGATTCTTTGCCACACCAATTTTGACTGGTTCAAAAGAATCAGAAATAATTTTGTTTACTTCATTTAAAGTTTTTCCTGGTATTACTGCACTAAAATCATTTGTTTGTTTATTTAAATATATACTTCTTAAGGCTAATCTAAAACCATCAACAGCAACAACATTTAATTTGTTATTTTTTATTTCAAATAAACATCCTGTAAAAATTGGTCTACTTTCTTCTGTACTAACTGCAAATATTGTTTTTCTAATCATATTTTTTAAAGTGTTTTGTTCTACTTCTATTGAATTTTCAATTTCTATTTTTGGAAGTTCCGGAAATTCATCTGGATTCATAGTTGCTAATTTATATAATGATCCTTCACATTCTATTTCTAATAAATTTTTGTCGTTTACAGAAATATAAATTTCTGTATCTGGTAATTTTCTTATAATTTCACTAAACATTATAGCATTTACAACTGTACTTCCTTGTTCTTGTACTTCACAATCCATTACATATTCTATTCCAATTTCTAAATCATATGTTGTTAACTTTATTTCATTATCATTAGTTTGAATAAGAATTCCTTCTAGTATTGGCATAGTAGTTTTAGAAGCTACTCCTTTTACTACGGAATTTATTGCTTTAATAATTTTGTCTTTGTAACAAACAATTTTCATTTTAACTTCCTCCTTTATATATTTTATATTTAAATAATATTTATTAGTAGTAATAGTATTAGGCACTGTGGAAACTGTGGAAAACTATGTTGATAATTGATATCCCTAAGAAAAATGATGTTTATAACTCAGTGGAAAACTTGTCGAATAATCCACAGTCTAAAATTTCAATTGTGTAAAATTGAGATATTCACAGTTTTTAAACAGATTATTAACAATTGCTTGTGGATAACGAATGTATTTGTTCCGTAAGAAAAGAAAGATTTATTTTTTCCAAACAATAATTTTTCCAAACATAAATTTTAAAAAAATTTTCTTTTCTTTTCAACATCTATTGTTTACCATTTATGATTATGTTTTTCACACTATCCACAATTAACTTTGTATTATTTTTTTCTTTTACTTCTTTTTCAATTTTTCTACAAGCATGCATTACTGTTGAGTGGTCTCTTCCACCAAAATCAGTACCTATTTGAGGATATGACATGCTAGCAACTTCTCTACAAAGGTACATTGCTATTTGTCTTGGAAAAGCTATATCATTAGATCTTTTATTTCCTGCCAAATCATCTTTACTGATACTAAAATATTTTGCAACAGTTTCTTTGATAAAATCGGATGAAATAACTTTTTCGCTTTCATATTTAAATTCGTTTATGATATTTTCAGCTAATTCAATAGTAATTGGACTATGTGTAAGAGAAGCTCTTGCAACTATTTTATTAAATACACCTTCTAATTCTCTGATGTTTGAATCTATTTTGTTTGCTATATCTGAAAGAATAAAATCTTCAATTACAATATTTTCATCTTGTGCTTTTTTTCTTAATATAGCTAAACGTGTTTCATAGTCAGGACAAGATATGTCTGCAAGTAGTCCCCATTCAAATCTTGATTTTAGCCTATCTTCTAAAAATTGAATGTCTCTAGGAGGTTTATCACTAGAAATAATAATTTGTTTTCCTTCTTCATATAGAGAATTAAAAGTATGGAAAAACTCTTCTTGAACTCTTTCTTTCCCTGCTATAAATTGAATATCATCAATAAGTAAAACATCTATATTTCTATATTTATTTCTGAAAAATTCATTTTTGTTATCCTTTATTGCATTAATAAGTTGATTTGTAAATTTTTCAGAAGTAACATATAAAACATTTGAAGTTGGATTATTTTCTAATATTCTATTTCCTATTGCATGCATTAAGTGTGTTTTTCCTAAACCTACGCCTCCATATAGAAATAAAGGATTATATGATTTAGCTGGTTCATTTCCTACTGCTAATGCTGCAGCATGTGCAAACCTATTATTATTTCCGACAACAAAGGTATCAAATGTATATTTAGGATTTAGTGTTGATTTGTTTATTTCAATTTCTGCTAAAGAAACATCTGGATTGTTGTTTGTAATAATATCTTTTGAATCATTATCACTATTTTCTTTTGATAAATCAACAACTGAAAAAGTCCATTCTTTATTTGTTATATATCTTAAGGTGTTAAAAATAAGACTTTTATACTTGTTTTCAATAAAATCTTTTTGAAATTCAGAATTAGCTGTAAAAACTATATGGTTTCCCTCTATACTTCTAATATCTAATGGCATAATCCAGGTATCATAAGATATTTTAGTGACTTCAGGTTTTAACAGTTCTTTTATTTTTGCAATTAATTCTTCTTTTTCGATAGCCATTAAAATCATCCTTTCTAAAAAATTATCCACAAAGTTATCCACAACTGTTGATAAGTTTGTAATGCTTTTGTAAAAAAAAGGAGAATTTATGCGAACAAAAATTCAAGTAATATCAACAAAAAATTCACTTATTTTTTTACTTTACACATAATAACAAATTTAAGTACAATAAGTCAATAAAATTGTGGAAAAAAATTTTTTATTGTGGATAAATGTTTAAAAAACTGTGGAAAACTCTATAATTATTACAATTGTATTACAAAAAAACATAAAAAATTTCCTAAAAATCCTTGACATTTATGGTTTTAGTAATGTATAATCGATATACTTGTTATTTTGCAAATTTGAAAATATTCCCTTAAACGGGATTGTTATAAAAAACAGTAGGAGGTGCTAAGAGATGAAAAGAACATATCAACCAAAAAACAGACAAGAAAAGAAAGAACATGGATTTATGAAAAGAATGAAAACAAAATCTGGTAGAAACGTATTAAAAGCTAGAAGACAAAAAGGTAGAAAAAAATTAACTGCTTAATTTAATTATTTTGTGTAAGGCCGCAAACTTTGCGAGCCTTTTACCAAATATAATTAGATTTTTTAAGCTTTTTTCATTAATTCTACCTTATTTTAGAATGGAAGAATCAATAATGAAAAAAACAAAGATGTTAAAAAAAAATTATGAATTTAAAAATGTTTTATCAAAAGGAAAATATTATTCGGGATCTTATATAGAGGCTTTCATTAGGAAAAATAATTTGGAAAATGAAAATCTTTTAGGAATTGCTATAGGTACAAAGATTGCTAAAGCAACAAAAAGAAATCATATAAAAAGATTAATAAGGGAAAGCTATAAAAATATAGAATCTAATATAAGTACAGGAAATTCTATAGTTTTTTTATGGAAAAAGAAGATAGATATAAAAAATGCAAATTATAGAAATATAAAAAGAGATATTGATAAAATATTTGATAAAGCAGGAATTTTAATCGAGGAAAAAGAATGAAAAAAGTACTGATATGGCTTATAGAGCAATATCAAAAACATATTTCAACATGGTTGAAAAGCAAGAATATTAATTGCAAATTTTATCCGACTTGCTCTGAATATACTAAACAAGCAATAGAAAAGTATGGAGCAGGAAAGGGAATATGCCTTGGAATTTGGAGAATTTTAAGATGTAATCCTTTTTCAAAAGGAGGATATGACCCATTAAAATAAGTAACTAGGGGGAAAATAATAAATGTTTGAATTCTTTGCTAATATTTTTGGTTATTTATTACAGTTTTTGTATCAGCTGGTAAATAACTATGGTATAGCGATTATTTTATTTACAGTAATAATAAAATTAATTTTGCTACCACTTTCAATAAAGCAACAAAGAACATTAAAAAAGAGTACAGAATTACAAGAAAAAATGAAAGTAATCCAATTTAAATATAAAAGTGACCCA
Source organism: uncultured Clostridia bacterium (assembly GCA_944392605.1). Lineage (GTDB taxonomy): Bacteria > Bacillota > Clostridia > TANB77 > CAG-508 > CAG-269. The sequence continues at coordinate 23,496 of CALXXE010000002.1, forward strand.
GAAAAAATGAATCAAGAAATGATGAATTTATATAAAACAGAAAATATGAGTCCTTTTAGTGGTTGTCTAACAGCAATAGTTCAATTACTTTTGTTATTATCAGTATTCTATTTAGTAAGAAGTCCATTAACATTTATGGAGAAAATACCACAAGATAATATAAATCATTATGTACAACAATTGCAGGAAAATGGTAAATCCGTAAGTCAAGTTTATCCTGAAATAGATCTTATAAGAGAACATGAATGGTTAAAAGAGAATAATCCTGAGGATCAAAATGTTGATAGATTAAATATACAAATGAACTTCTTAGGACTAGATTTAAGTAAAATACCACAACAAAATATGACAGATTATACAGTATACATTATCCCTGTATTATACATTTTATCTTCTTTTGTTTCTATAAGAATGACAACAGCAATGCAAAATAAGAAAGCTAAACAACAGAAAGAAGAAAAGGAAGTAAAAATAGATGGAACTACAGGAAAAGAGCTAGTACCTCAAGAAGAAAACAACGAGATGGATGCTGTAATGCAAACCAACAAGATGATGTCTTGGATGATGCCGATTATGTCTATATCAATTGCATTTATAGCACCTTTAGGACTTGCTTTATATTGGTTAATAAGCAATATACTTATGATTGCAGAAAGATTAATTTTAGATAAAGTAATAAAAACTTAAAGGGAGGAACATAAAAATGGCAAAAACAATTATTTCTGAAGGAAGAACAACAAACGAAGCCATAGAAAAAGGGCTAAAAGAGTTAAATGTTAGCAGAAAAAAAGTAGAAATAAAGGTTTTAGAAAATGAAGATAAAAGAAGCTTTTTTAGTATTTTAGCACCAAGAGTAGTAAAAGTAGAAATGACATTAAAGGAAAGTGTAGAAGAAAAAGAAATAAAACCTAAAAAAGAAATTGTTTTAACAGAAGAGGAGCAAGCTAAAGCATCAGATAATTTGGAAAACTTTTTACAAGAACTAAAAAAAGAATTACCAGAAGATACAAGATACTCTATAAGAAAAGAAAAAGATGCTATATATGTCGATTTAAATAGTCCTAATTTAGGATTTCTGATAGGATATAGGGGAGAAACTTTATATGCTATGCAAAATATATTAACAGCAGTTGCTGGAAAAGGTATAGATAATAGAGTTAGAGTTATCCTTGATATAGAAGGATATAAGGCAAAAAGAGAAAAAACATTAGAAGAGTTAGCTGAAAAAGTTGCTAAAACAGTTATAAAAACCGGAAAGTCTGTTAAACTAGAACCTATGCAAGCATATGAAAGAAAAATAATTCATAGTGAGTTACAAGGTAATAGTAAAGTTGAGACAAATAGTATCGGTGAAGAACCTTATAGAAGAATAGTTGTTTCTTTAAAAAAATAATTTAATAATATAAAATCGGAGGTCAAAGGTCAGATTTTACAAATGAAATGTAAATTCTATCTTTGACTTTTTTTATTAAAAAGTATTTTTTATTTGCAATATTTTATTATATATGTTATAAATAAAATAATAAATATAAACTAAAAGGTAAAGGAGAATAATATGAGCACAATAGCGTCAATATCTACGGCTCCTCGGAATTGGAGGAATTGGGATAATAAGAATGAGTGGAGAAAAATGTTTTAATGTATTAGATAAAATATTTGTTCAAAAGAACAAAAAGCCGATAGAAGATATAAAAGGATATACAATTAAATACGGAAATATCGTTGATAATGATGGAAATGTAGTAGATGAAGTATTGGTTTCTTACTTTAAAGCACCTAAAAGTTATACAACAGAAAACATGTGTGAAATAAATTCACATGGAGGAAATATAGTTGTTAAAAAGATATTAGAGTTATGTTTAAAAAACGGTGCAGACCTTGCGGAACCGGGAGAGTTCACGAAAAGAGCTTTCTTAAATGGAAGAATAGATTTGTTACAAGCAGAGTCAGTTATAGACGTAATAAATGCAAAATCAGAGCGTGAGGCAAAAACAGGTATAAAGCAATTGGAAGGCTTTTTATCTAAGAAAATAACAGAAATAAAGAAAGAAATAATGAATGTAATGACGAATATAGAAGTATCTATAGATTATCCAGAATACGATACTCCTGATGTAACAAATAAGCAAATTTCAGATATGTTAGATAGTGTACAAGAAAAATTAGAAAAACTTGAAAAAAGCTTTGATAACGGAAAAATAATAAAAGAAGGAATAAAAACTGTTATTGTAGGAAGACCTAATGCTGGAAAATCTTCACTTTTAAATGCTATTTTAAAAGAAGATAGGGCTATTGTAACGCAGTATGAAGGAACAACAAGGGATACAATAGAAGAATTTGTAACGGTAAATGGTATACCTTTAAAATTAGTTGATACAGCAGGAATAAGAGATGCAAAAGATGAAGTAGAGAAGATAGGAATTGAAAAATCAAGAGAAATGACAAAAGAAGCAGATCTTGTAATTGCTATATTTGATGCATCAGAGGACTTGACAAAAGAGGATTTAGAAATATTAGATTTAATAAAAAATAAAAAGACGATAATTATTTTAAATAAAAACGATTTAAATCAAAAAATCGACGAAAACGATAAGAGATTAACAAATGTAAGTTCTTCAATAATCAAAATTTCTGCTTTAAACAAAACCGGAATTGAAGACATTTATGATGAAATAAGTAGATTATTTGATTTAAATGAGATTAATTTAGACCAAGAGGTAGTTATTACTAATATAAGACATAAAAATTTAATAGATAAAGCAATAGAAAGTGTAAAAAAGGCAAGAGAAACTTTAGAAGAAAAAATGCCTTTAGATATAATAGCAATATTTATTAAAGATATTTTAGAAGATTTAGGAAATATTACAGGTGAAGTTGTAACTGATGATATAATTGATGAAATTTTCTCTAAATTCTGTTTAGGAAAATAAAACAAACGAGAATCGAAAATAAGACATTTTTACATTTTAAAGAAGTAATTTTACTAAAGAACAACAAAAAACAATCAAAATTTATTCTGATGTGAATTCATAGGCAAAAGAATTATAATCGAAGCGTCTAAATTTTGTTATAATGTAAAAACAAAATCGAAGAAAACAAACAAACGTAATTTAACATAAAAAAAACAAAATAAGTAAATATTAACAAAACAATTCGACAAAATTCGACAAAGCAATAAATAACACAAAAATATACCAATGAAAAAATATAAAATAGGTTATAATATAACTTATTTGTTAATTTTTACAGTGTAACTTATAAAAATATAATTTCTGTTTCACAAGGAATTGAAAACTCTGGGAACATTACACCTTCAACGGAAACATTAGATATAAAGTTGAGGAACATTTTAAAGAATTTGAAAGGAAGAATATAAATGAAATTGAAAAAAGGAGAATATTTTGCAGGAGAATATGATGTGGCAGTAATAGGTGCTGGACATGCTGGGTGCGAAGCAGCGTTGGCATCAGCTAGACTTGGAAAAAAGACATTAATATTTTCTATTAGTTTAGATGCAATAGCTAATATGCCATGTAATCCACATATAGGTGGAAGTTCTAAAGGACATCTAGTAAGAGAAATAGATGCTCTAGGTGGAGAGATGGGAAAGAATATAGATAAAACAATGATACAAATAAAAATGTTAAATACATCTAAAGGACCAGCTGTACATTCATTAAGAGCACAGGCAGACAGAAAAAAATATCAGGCAGAGATGAAGCATACATTAGAAAAACAAGTTAACCTAGAAGTAAAACAAGCCGAAATTACCAAGATTTTTGTAGAAGATGGAAAGGTAAAAGGAATAGAAACAGACTTAGGTGCAATCTATTTAGTTAAAACAATAATTGTTGCAACAGGAACTTATTTAAAGGGTAAAATATTTATAGGAGAATATTCTAAAGAAAGTGGACCAGATGGAGTAGCTGCAGCAAATAAATTATCTGATTGTTTAAAAGAGCTAGGAATTAACTTGATAAGATTTAAAACAGGAACTCCAGCAAGAATAAATAGAAGAAGTATAGATTTTAGTAAAATGGAAGTTCAAAAAGGAGATGAAGGTGTAGAAGCGTTTTCCTTTGAAGATGAACCAAAAGATTTTAAACAAGTAGATTGTTATTTAACATATACGAACGAAAAAACACATGAAATAATAAGAAAAAACCTAGACCGTTCACCATTATTTGCAGGAACAATAGAAGGTACGGGACCTAGATATTGTCCATCTATAGAAGATAAAGTTGTAAGGTTTAGTGATAAACCGAGACATCAGGCTTTTGTTGAGCCTGTTGGTTTAGATACTGAAGAAATGTATATACAAGGGATGAGTTCTTCGTTACCAGAAGATGTTCAAATAGCTTTATATCATACTATACCTGGCTTAGAACATGCAGAATTTACAAGACCTGCATATGCTATTGAATACGATTGTATTGATCCATCTAACTTAAACTTATCATTAGAATATAAAGGAATTAGTGGATTATTTATGGCAGGGCAAATAAATGGAACATCTGGATATGAAGAAGCAGCTTGCCAAGGATTAATAGCTGGAATAAATGCTGCGAGAAAGCTAGATAATAAAGAACCAATAATTTTAGATAGAAGTCAAGCATATATAGGAGTACTTATAGATGATATTGTTACGAAAGGAACAAATGAACCATATAGAATGATGACTTCTAGAGCCGAATATAGACTTCTTTTGAGACAAGACAATGCTGATTTAAGATTAACACCAATAGGACATGAAGTAGGATTAATATCTGATGAAAGATATGAAAAATTTTTGAAGAAAAAAGAAAATATAGAAAAAGAAGTTGAAAGATTAAAGAAATTAGTAGTAAAGCCGGAAGAAAATGTAAATGAATTACTAGAAAAAGCTGGCACATCTATATTAACTAACGGTACAAAGATGAGTGAATTATTAAAACGTACAGAATTGACATATGAAATGCTAGAAAAAATAGATTCAGAAAGACCAAAGCTTTCAAGGCAAGAGAAAGAAGAAGTAGAAATACAAATAAAATATGAAGGATATATTAAACTACAAGAAGCGCAAGTAGAAAAATTTAAGAAATTAGAAATGAAATTGCTACCAGAAAGTATAGATTATGAAACCTTAAAAGGAATTAGTTTAGAAGGAAGACAAAAATTAAATAGATTCAAGCCACGTTCTATAGGACAAGCATCAAGAATATCAGGAGTTTCTCCAGCAGATGTATCAGTTTTGCTTGTTTACTTACAACAACGAAAAGAGGAAGGAAAAAATTAATAATGGATATCAAAGAATTTAATGAAATATTTAATAAATATTTAAAAGATTTAAATATAAAGTTGGATGAAGAACAAATAAAAAAATTTTACATTTATATGAATCTATTAATCGATTGGAATGAAAAAATAAATTTGACATCAATAATAAAACCAGAAGAAATGATTCTTAAACATTTTATTGATTGTTTAACTATTGCTAAGTATATAGAAGAAAATTCTGAGTTAATAGATATGGGAACGGGAGCAGGTTTTCCAGGTATACCTTTAAAAATATATAGAAATGATTTGAAAATTGTCCTTGCAGATTCATTAAATAAGAGACTAAATTTTCTAAATGAAGTGATAGACACTTTGAAATTGGATAGTATAGAAACAATACACACAAGAGCAGAGGAGTTAGGAAAAAATAAAAAATATAGAGAACAGTTTGATATAGCTACATCAAGAGCAGTAGCTAATCTTGCTACTTTATCTGAATACTTATTACCTTTTGTTAAAGTTGGTGGAAAGTGTATTTGCATGAAGGGCCCAGATATTGATGAAGAAATTAATATTGCTAAAAAAGCAATTATAACACTAGGTGGAAAAGTTGTGAAAAAGGATGTGTTCAATTTACCTCAAAGTGATTTAGGAAGAAGTATAGTAATAATAAAAAAAGTGAAAGATACACCTGGAAAGTTCCCAAGAAAACCAGGAACACCAGCTAAAGAGCCTATTGTATAAAACAATAAAAAACGAAATAAAAAATTTAGAAAAAAGTCAAGAAATTGTTTAAATTTTATTGACTTTTTTTTTATCTTTATATACAATTGTAGTGTGAAAAATTTGAAACGTATTTATAAATATTAACTAAAAATGGAGGCTTTTAAATTGGGTAAAATTATATCGGTAGCAAATCAAAAAGGTGGTGTAGGAAAAACTACAACTACAGTAAATTTAGCGACTATATTAGCTAAAAGAGGAAAAAAAGTATTATTAATAGATGCAGACCCTCAGGGGAATGCAACAAGTGGTTTGGGATTAGATAAAGATCTTGAGCCTTCTACTTATGACATACTTGTTAATGATACAGAGCTTGAAGATGCAATGCAAAAAACAATAATTAAAAATTTAAAAGTGTGTCCAGCTAATATGGACTTAGCCGGGGCTGAAGTGGAACTTGTATCAATGATGTCTAGAGAGCAAAGATTAAAAGAGAAAGTTGACATAATTAAAGAAAAATTTGATTATATTTTAATAGATTGTCCTCCTTCTTTAGGATTAGTTACATTAAATGCATTTACAGCATCAGATAGTGTATTGATACCAGTACAATGTGAATATTTTGCATTAGAGGGTTTGGGACAATTATTGAATACTATAAATTTGGTAAAAAAACATTTAAATAAGGATATACGAATAGAAGGAGCGTTACTTACAATGTATGATATAAGAACAAATCTTTCTAATCAGGTAGTAAAAGAAGTGAAGAAATATTTTGAAAACAAAGTATATAAAACGGTTATACCAAGAAATGTAAGATTGAGTGAAGCTCCAAGTTATGGAATGCCAATTACTGAATATGATCCTCGTTCTAAAGGAGCAAAAAGTTATATAAAATTTGCAAAAGAGTTTTTAAAAAATAATGAGGAAGAAAAGAAAGCAAAACATATGCAAGAATAAAATATTTTAAGGGGGAATAAATAAAATGGCAAAGATGACAGGTTTAGGAAAAGGACTAGATGCTTTATTTGGCCCAGTTCCAGAAGAAGAACAACCACGAGAGAATGACACATTAAAAAATTTGAAAATAACGGAAGTTGAACCAAACAGAGAACAAGCAAGAAAAAGATTCGATCAAGATGCATTAGAAGAATTAGCTAGCTCAATTAAAGAATATGGGTTAATACAACCAATTGTTGTAACTAAAAAAGATGATTATTATAGTATTGTAGCTGGAGAAAGAAGATGGAGAGCTTCTAAAATTGCAGGTTTAAAGGAGATACCTGCAATTATAAGAGAAGATGACGAAAAAATTAATGCAGAAATTTCTCTAATAGAAAATATGCAAAGAGAGGATTTAAATCCTATTGAGAAAGCAACTGGAATAAAAACTTTAATGGATAATTATGGTATGTCTCAAGAAGAAGTTGCTCAAAAGTTAGGAAAAGCTAGAAGTACTATAGCTAACTGGACAAGAGTTTTGAATTTGGACTCAAGGGTTTTAGAAATGGTAAGAGAGGGAAAAATAACAGAAGGACATTGTAAGGCATTACTTGCTATAACAGACCCAGAAAAACAATATATAGCAGCTGTTCATATGTTGGAAAGAGGTACTACAGTAAGACAGATGGAGAACAAAGCAAAAGTTAAAATGTCAAAAGAAGAAGAAAATAGAAGACATATTTTATATAAAAACATAGAAGATACATTTCAAGGATTTTTTGGTTCTAAAGTAAAATTAGATCCAGGAAAAAGACGTGGAAAAATTATTATAGAATATACTTCTAATGATGATTTGGAAAGAATTTTAGGATTAATAAGCAATAATGAATAGAGAAAAGGTGATAACATGGAAAATTTAATACAATCATTAGGAATGAATAATGTTATATATATATTATTTGGTATAATAATTATTCTATTATTAGCATTTATAATATTACTTGGAAAAGTTATAGGTTTAAATAAAAGATATAAAAAGTTCATGGTAAAGCTTGGAGAAGGAAAGGATATACAAGAAGACTTAGAAAATTATATGTATAGAGTGGAAAGAGTGGAAAAACAAAACGCAGATATTTTGAACCAAATTAACGGATTAGATAAAGATTTAGAAGGGTGCATTCAAAAGGTTGGAATATTAAGGTATAGTGCTTTTCAAGATACAGGAAGTGATTTAAGTTTTACTCTTGCTTTGCTTGATGAACATGATGACGGTGTTGTATTTAATGGTATTTATTCAAGGGAAATGTCTAATATATATGCTAAACCAATAGAAAATGGTAAATCTAAATACACACTTTCAGAAGAAGAACAAGAAGCAATAAAAAGAGCAATTGATAGTTATAAAAAAGAAAAATAGTAAAAAAAGACTTAAATATCATGTTAAAAATTTAAGTCTTTTTTAAAATGAATAATTATAGTCAAATTTGAAAAAAATATATTAAGAAAATATTGACAAGTAGACTTTGCTAGTATATTATGGAAATAAGTAAAAAGGAGGTAATAAAAATGGCAAGAATTATGGAAGTTGATTACGAGGCAATACCAGGAAAAGCACAACAAATGAGATCACAAGGAGAGGAGTTGAATACAGAATTAACAACAGCATATCAAAGTATAGCAGATATGCATAATGCATGGTATGGAAAAAGATATAATGAACTAGTTAAATCTTTTAATAATATAATTCCTCAAATAAATGAAATGTTACAATTAGTTGTTGGGGATATACCATTTGCATTAGAGACAGTAGCAAATAACTATTCACAAGCAGACAAAGGATCAAATGTAACAAGTGCAAATAATACAGCACCAAAGAAAATTTCAAACTTAACTATATCAAATGATGTAGGAATGAAATTCTTAACAAGTGAAGTAAGTTCAACACAATCAAAAGTATCAACAAACTTTAAAAATGCAGTAGAAAAAATGAGTGCAATAGAAGCAACATATTCACAAGTACAATGGCAAAGTGAGGCTTCAGAGGCATTTGCAGCAAAATTCCAAAAATTAAAAAATGAAATAGTAACTGCTTTTAATGATATTGAAACACAATTTACACAATTAATGAACCAAGCACAAGAAGATGTTCAATCAGCAGAAACAGCAAATACTGTACAATAGTAGGATGTGTAAAAAAATATTTTAAATGGCTTTTTATAAAAAATGATAAAACATTGCAAAAATTTAAAGATAAAAGTACTAAGAAAAAGAACTTAAATATTTTTCTAATATTTAAGTTCTTTTTTAGTTACTGTTCAGACTTGAAGTATTTTTCTTATGAAAATCTAATTTAAGACTCTTTAATAAAATTTTAGAGATTAACTACGCTGACCAAATTAATAAATTTTATCTAGTCTGAACAGTAACTTTTTTTAGATCAATTTTAAAGAACATCTAAATAAATTATTGACAATATGAAATTGTTAGTATATTATGCAAATAAGTAAAAAAGAGGAGAAAGAAAATTGAGTGTATATGAGATACAAAGTGATATAAATAGTTTGAATAGTCAAATAAGAGGATTAGGAAACTCAAGGACAAACTATCAAAATATGAATAACCAAATAAATCAAGCAATAACAGAGTTATCAACAGCATATAACTATATAGTGAATGCAAGAAATCAGTTGTCACAAAACTATAGTAGTGAAGCAGCGAATAAAAAAGTAGAGGAATTGAGAGTAGCAGCTGATGATATAAATGCATTAATAAGTAAATTGAGAGATCAAATATTAGCAGAGTCAAATAGAAGAATAACATCAATAGGAAATCAAATACAAGGAAAACAGGATGAAGTATTAAGAAAAAATAGAGAATTACAAGAGGAGAAAAATAAAAATTAGGAGGAACTAAAGAATGCTATCTATAAATTTAGATGGACTAGAGAGTAATGTAAAACTAGCAATGAAGAATACAATGAAATATTTGCAAAGAGCTCAAGATGTTTTTTATTCTATGACAATTCCTAGCGATTTTTCTTATGCTTCAACATTAAGAGGCATGCCAGGAACAATTTCAAATATCCATAGTAGAGTAAGTGCAAATGAAAGATGGCTTGAAAATGCAATAAGTAATTTTAGTGTGGCTGAAAATAGTAATAGTAATTTATTAAATGATATTTCAGGATTATTAGATGGCTTAAATTTTAGTGAAGCATTAAAAAATATATCAGCTACTACTAGCAATAAAGAAGAAGAGAGTAATCCAGTAGTAGATTTTTTTAATTTTCTTGGGGATGTATTGGATACGGTAGGACCAGCTGTAACTGATTTTGGAAACTTTTTAATGAACGGAGTTGAAATGGCAGCTGAAACAGCATCAAACATAGGAAACGATTTTTTATCATTTCTTTCTGGCGCATGGGATACAGCATGTGATTGGGGAGGAAATGTTATTAACTTTTTTCAAAATGATTTGCCAGTAATGATTGATGATGCGGGTGCAGCTATATCAAATGTCTGGAGTTATTTATGTGAAAATACAATTTTGGGAGACATTATAGATTTGGGTGAATGCGTCTTTGCATCTGTAATAAATACACTAGGAGCAGTTTTTAAGGGAGTTGTAGGATTAGGTGAGTCTTTATTTGATGTAATTGTTTTTCTTAACACAGGAACAGCAACTGTTTTTACAGGAGCTTGGGATGGCTTATCATATCTAGGAAGTATGTTTATGGGAGATACAAGTAATTGGGAGTCATTAACAGGTAAGATGTGGTCAGGAGTAATGGGATTTATAGCAGAAGATCATGTGGAAAATGCATATAGAGATTTTTATCAAAATAATGCAATTGGTCAATGGTTAGACGAAAATGCACATGAATGGTTCAAATCAGATAGTCAACTCCTTGGAATGGTATCAGGGGTAACTGAAATCCTTGGTATTCTTGCTCTAACGTATCTTACAGGTGGAATATTTGGAGTCGGTTTTGCAGCTACGTCAGCAACGATAGGTGGAGGAGCAGCATTTGGACAAATGTTAGAAACTTCATGGGGAGGAATGAGAGATTCTTCAATGGTAGGAATAGAGGAAATGTATCAAAATGGACAAATTTCAAAAGAAGAATATCAGAATATTGTTGCTATAAGAAGTTTGAGCGATGAAGACATAAGAGAACTTGAACAACTTTATAAAGACGGATTAATAATCCAGGAAGACTATGAATTAATTATGCAGATAAGAGAAATGCCAGAAGATTGGAGAAATTTTGATAACTGGTTAGAAGGAGTAAGAGTAGCAGGAATAGCAGGACTTTCAGAAGGATTGCAATGGTGGTTAGGTTCAAAAATAGCAGGACTAAATCTTTCTGGTAATATGTTTGCAAATGGCGGAACGAGAGTGGTATTAGATAGTCTTACAGGTGGAGCAGATAAACCACTTAGAGCTTTATTAGATTCAATGTCCTCAGGAAAAAGCTTTGATGAAGCATTAGAAGAAATAGGAGGCTGGGAAGCTGTAGGACAAGATTTCTTAATTGCATTAGGACTTTCAGCAGCAGGAGAAGCAGTGAATATACATAGAACTAATAGCTTAGAAGATAGATTAAATAGTTTGCAATCATTTGATAGCTTAGATGATTCAACAAAGAAGAGAGTACAGGAATTACTAGAAAGAGATAGTAGTAACAATAATATTAATAATATGAATGATACTCAATTGAATAAATATATATCAGAAATATTGATAAATAGAGAGTCCCAGATAGATGAAGCAGCAAAATATTTGTATGGAAATCAAAGCGGAAATATTTCTGATCAAGTAAGGAAAAAGATAGCGAATGGAATCGATTCAATAAATAGAACAGGATTGTTAGATAACTTGGATGAAAATACGGCAACTAGTATTAGAAATTTAATTATGGAAGATTATTTTAATAATAAAATAAATTTAGAAGATATACCTAATCTAGATATTGGAAGTTATTTGAACACTTTAAATACACAAGAAATCAGTAATATATTTAAAAATATGGACATGGATAGTACTTTTGAATATTTATCTAAAGGAAATGGAAAATATGGTGTAGACCAAGGATTATTTACTACATTAGAACAAAGAGATCCAGTAGCATATCAAGAGATAAAAAATAAACTCATGAAAGAGTACGGATTTTCTGCATATGATAGTGAAAGATTTATGCAGATAGTTGATGCGGTAGGGGCATGCCCATATGCAAGAACAGCTAATGTTATATGTGATTATTTTAAAGATATGCCAGAAAAATTTGAAGAGATATTTGGTTTCCCCTTATATAAAAAAAATGCAAATGGTGTATGGGAACTAAATGATGCTGAATTATTAGCAGATTTATATTATTGGGGAAATACACAAGGTGAAGGAGCAGTTTTGATAAAACTTGATGAAAATGGAAATGCAGTAATTAATGAAGATGCTATAAGAATGGATGATGGACAAATATCTATGGTTATGCAAAGAGGTAGTAGTTGGGAGGAATTATCAGATTATCTTGCCTCTAAAACAGATAATATACAATGTGAATCTAATGAAATTTTGAATTATACTAATTTTGGAAGTAAGGAAAATATAATAAATGACTTAAAAGGAAGAATAGATAATGGAGAAATTCTTAGTGTTGGATTTGGTCCAAATGATCCTAATATTCCAATACGTTTTGAAAATGCTGAAACAGGAGCAATTGTAAGTAACGTAAGAGGAGGACACTGGGTTAAAATTATAGATGTTACTGATGACGGACTTATAGTATCAAGTTGGGGAATAAAATGCTTTGTAAGTTTTGACGACTTAATAAATAATTCACAATTTAGTTTTATAAGTGATAGCATTAGTATTAAATAGATATACAAAATTTGGAGGTATAATTTTGAAAAAAAATATTATAAAAAAAGAAGAATTGGATTCATTAAATCCTGACAGAAAACTTAATAATATAACTGAAGATGAATATATTGGACTGTACTCAATATATAGAAAACTTTTTACAGAATATATGATAGAAAAACTAAACTTAAAAGAGTATGATGAAAGAATAAAAAGTAGTGGATTAAATTTTTGTGCAAATAAAGAAAAAGATATGGACTTATATCAATATTTTTCATCAGAGTACTTAGATTATTTTTATTTAAGAAATAATTTATATGTAGAAAGACTAAATGATGAAGAATTAAATTTTTTAAGAAGAAAATTAGAACTAGATAATTATGATTTAGATGATGAATCAAGATTAATGATAGAAAAAACATATCAAAAGGTTATTTTTGAAGATGTATTAGGAAACGGTGAAGAATGTACCACGTTTTTTGGCCCAAGCAGTGGCTATATGGCAAAAAATAATGGAGTAGTAATAGGAGTAAGATATGATGAATTTGCAAGAAATGGATTAACAGATGATAAATGGGATGAGTTACATAATAGACAAAAAAATTTTTTAACCCAATTAATTGGTGAGATAAAAGAAAATATAGAAAAAAATATATCTGGACCGATATATATTTTTAGGTACAATGAGTTTTCTATAAGAAAAAGAAATAAAGAAAGAGAAGAGGAGGAAAGATAATGGAAAAAGTAGGAAAGAGGTTTTTACCAATAGGAACAGTAGTAATGTTAAAAGGTGGAAAAAAGAGAGTAATGATTACAGGATTTTGTGCAATGGAAGGAAGAGACAGAACCAAAATGTGGGATTATAGTGGATGTATGTATCCAGAAGGGTTCTTATCATCAAATCAAACATGTTTATTTAATCATGATCAAATAGAAAAGGTATATCATTTGGGATTAGCAGATGATGAAGAAGAGAAAAAATTTAAGAAGAGTTTAGATGAATTGATAAAAAAATCAAAAGAAGTTGTGGAAAAAAATAAAGATAAAAAAGAATAAAATAAATGAAGTTGATATTTAAAAATAAAAATATCAACTTTTTATTTTGAGTTTTAATGTCATAATACAGTTAGGGAAATAGAAAAAACAGACTTATTTATTATATTTTGTAACAAATTTGTAAAACGTTTTTTTATTGACACTATAATATAGATTGTGTATATTAATATTGAGTATAATTATATTTTTTTATAATAAATTTATATAAAACTTTGTTAGAAATAATAAATGCAGAGGTGGATGTTAAGTGGTTGTAACACTATTAGGAAAAAATCTTATGTATAAACTGTCATTACCACAAGTAGCTGTAGGAAATTATTGGCTAAGTGATAGAGAAGGCGAAAAAGGAAGAAAACTAATTAATATTCAAGGGATTGATGGTGAATGGCAGATAATTAATAGTAATGTTGTAGAAGTTATGGACTTTAAAATTATCGACAGAGAAAAAAACAACATGCGAAAAAATGAAAAACAGATTGGAGAAAGCGTAGTTTTAGAAGAATATGAAATGTATGGAATACGTTTTAGAGGAACAGAAGAGTTATTCATTTTATATTGTTCACCTACTTATGAAGATAATTTGATTCATTTAGACATTAGGAAAAAAGCAGATATATATATAGGAAAAGGAGTCCATAATCAAATTGTTTATACAAATAAAATGATGGCTAATACACAAGCTCAAATTTTCCAATATGAAGGAAGATGGATGATAAAGAATTTTGATAATCAATTTGGGACATTCGTCAATAATAAACCAGTAAAAAAAGATACTATATTGTCTAATGGGGACGTAATATTTATGATGGGTTTAAAGATAATAATAATGGGTATGAGTATCTTTATTAATAATCCACAAAAAAAAGTAACGTGTAGCAAAGAAATGTTTAGGTTAGATAATATTAAAGTAAACACTATTATAGATTCAGAAGAACCTGACGAAGAAATGTATTCAGAAGATGAATATTTTTCAAGAGCTCCAAGAATAACAAACGTTATAGAACACGAAAAAGTAAAAATAGATGCACCACCTCACTTGCAAGATGATAGTGAAATGCCACTTATTTTAGCTATGGGATCATCTTTATCTATGGGAATTATAATGATAGTATCTATATTTAATGCTATAAATGGGCAAGTCAACGGGACATCTTCAACTACTCAAATGGTAACATCATTAGTTGTAGCTGTTGCGATGTTAATAAGTATGGTATTATTTCCTGTTTTGACCAATAAGTGGAGTAAAAGAAAGAAAAGAAAATATGAGGAAAAACGTCAAGATAGATATAAGAAATATTTAAATTCAAAAAGTGATATAATCAATGAAATAATAAACAAACAAAAAGAAATTCTTTTTGAGAATTATCCATCTCCAGAAGAATGTACACAAATAATTTTAAATAAAGGTGCTCGTTTATGGGAGAGAAAAATAGATGATTATGATTTTTTAACTGTTCGACTTGGGGTTGGAGATGTTCCAGTAGATATTGAGATTCAATATCCTGAAGAACAATTTACAATGGAAGATGATAATTTAGTTGAAATTTTAAATAATATTGTAAATAATTCAAAAATTTTAAAATCTTCTCCAATAGTAATGTCTTTAGCAGAGAAAAATATTTCAGCAATAATTGCTCAAGGAAATGAAAAAGTAGAGAGATTTATAAAAAGTTTAATAATACAACTAGTAGCTTTTCATAGTTACGAAGATCTAAAATTAGTTTTCTTACTAAAAGAAGACGAAGAAGACAACTTAGAGTTTGTAAAAATGTTACCACATGTTTGGGATAATTCAAAACAAATAAGATTTTTTGCATATGATTATGATGAAATGAATGAGATTTCAAAATATTTAGAAGAAGTGTTACAAAATAGATTACAATATGAAAATAAAGATTATAAATCTTTTGCACCATATTATTTAATAATCACAAATGATTATAAAAAAGTAGAGAATTTAAAAATAATTACAGAAATATTAAAAACAAAAGTGAATGTAGGTTTCAGTATTTTATGTATTACTAATGATTTATTACAATTACCAAATGAATGTAAAACATTTATTAGTATAGATAAAGAGAGTAAAACAGGAATGATATTTGAAAATGAACTATCTTCTACAAACCAAAAACAGATAACATTTGATACATCTGTTATATTCTTTTTTGATAAGATTTGTCAGGCAGTATCAAATATTCCTATAAAATATACAGAAAATGGAGGAAATTTATTACCAAACACATATACTTTCTTGGAAATGTATGATGTTGGTAGAATAGAGCAATTAAATATATTAGAAAGATGGAATAGGCATGACCCAACGTTATCATTGAAGGCCCCTGTTGGAATAGAAGCATCAGGGATGCCAATTGTTTTGGATATACATGAGAAATTCCATGGACCACATGGATTAATTGCGGGAAGTACAGGTTCAGGAAAGAGTGAATTTATTATTACTTATATATTATCTTTGGCTATAAACTATCACCCAGATGATGTTAATTTTATATTAATTGATTATAAGGGTGGAGGTTTAGCAGGAGCATTTGAAAAAAGAAATATGAAGTTACCTCATTTAGTAGGAACTATTACTAATATAGATACTAATGGACTTAAAAGATCTTTAGTATCTATACAGAGTGAATTAAGAAGAAGACAAGTAATGTTTAATGAAGCAAGAGATATGACAGATGAAGGAACTATTGATATATATAAATATCAGAGATTATATCACCAAGGAATAGTAAAAAAACCAATTCCTCATTTATTAATTATCTGTGATGAGTTTGCAGAATTAAAACAACAACAAGAAGACTTTATGAATGAATTAATAAGCGTTTCTAGAATAGGACGTAGTTTAGGAGTACATTTAATACTTGCAACACAGAAACCAGCAGGAATAGTAAATGACCAAATTCGTAGTAATAGTAAGTTTGCAGTATGTTTAAAAGTACAAGATAGGGAAGATAGTGTTGATGTAATAAAAAGACCTGATGCAGCAAATTTAAAGAAGGCAGGACAATTTTTCTTACAAGTTGGAAATGATGAATATTTTGTTTTAGGACAGTCAGCATGGTCAGGAGCGGCATATATACCATCTGATCTTACGGAGAAAAAAATAGATAAATCAATACAATTTATATCTAATACAGGAACTGTAATAAAACAAGTAGATGATACAACAAACCAAAAAGTTGTAAGTAATCAAGGAGAACAATTAACAAATATAGTAAGATATATGTGTGAAATAGCAGAGCAGAATAATATAAAAGAAGAAAATTTATGGCTTGATAACATTCCAGAAGATATATTTGTTAGTAATTTAAAGAGAAAATATCACATAAAAGAAAGAGAACCAGAAGAAATAAGTGCTATAATAGGAGAATACGATGATCCATTTAATCAAAAACAAGGTATTGTAAAACTTGATTTTATGAAAGATGGTAATACTATCATCTATGGAAATGCAGAAAGTGGAAAAGAAACATTGTTAAGTACAATGATATATGATTTAATAGCAACATATGATACAGATAAAGTAGAATTATATATCTTCGATTTTGGGACAGAGGCACTAAAAATATATAATGGAGCTCCACAAGTAGGAGATGTTGTACTTATAAATGATTCAGAGAAGATAGGTAGATTTTTTGATATGATTCAAGAAGAAATAAGAAGAAGAAGGGATATTTTATTAGATTATAATGGTGATTATGAATTATACCTTAAAAATGGTAAAAATCCATTACCAGCTATTATAATAGCTATAAATAACTATGAAGCTTTTGCTGAAGTATATGAAGATAAGTATGAAGATACATTATTAACATTGACTAGAGAGGCTACAAAATGTGGAATAATATTTGTTGTAACAGTTAGTTTGTTTAACAGCATGAGATATAGATTATCACAAAACTTTAAGAACAGAATAGCGTTACAATTAAACGCAGATAATGACTATTATAATATATTTGAAAAAGTTGGTAAAAAGAGACCTTCTAACATCTTTGGTAGAGGACTAGTTAGTATAGATGATGAAATTTACGAATGCCAAACAGCAAAGGTTTGTAAAGCAGATGAATATAATAGTTTTGTAAAAGAAAAGATAGAGGAGTTAAAGGCAAATATAAAAACAAAGGCAAAAGAGATTCCTGTCTTACCGGAAGTTGTAGGAATAAAAGACATAAATAAAAATATAAAAGATTTATCAAGTTTACCAGTTGGAATCTTTGATAGAAATTTAAAGGTTTGCACTTACAATTTTAAAAAAGATTTTATTAACATGGTAACAGCTAGAGATATAGAAATAGCAGCACAATTTGTATATAATATGATAGAAGAAATCAATTTAATAAAAAATGTGAAGGTATCTATTTTTGATGCTGAGAGAGAAAATGAAAATGGAAAGGGTAATATTGTACAAGAATATTTAAATTTTATTCTTAGTGCTAGTACAGCGAGTGAAAACGAACAAATAATATGTGTTATTATAGGATTAGATAAGTTTTGTAATAAATTTGAATTAAGTAGTGATTTTTATGATTCTTTAAAAAGATTAGAGGAAAGAAAAAATAGTAATGTAATAATTGTTGATAATGTTACTAAGATAAAAAATCATGAATATGATGAATGGTTCAAAAATTATATTTCAAAAGACAATGCTATTTGGGTAGGAAATGGAATAAACAATCAATATTTAATAACAATTAACTCAGATAGGAGACAAGCCGTTAATAATTGTGGACCTAGTTATGGATATGTAATAAAGCAGGGAGAAGCATATATGGCTAAACTTCTAGGTATGAAAGATAGTGGTGATGATGATGAATAAAGTTTTAGTGAAATTATATGTTCCAATTTTGGAAATGCAATTCGATGTTTGGCTTCCAATAAGTAGAAATGTATCAAAAGTAATCATATTATTAGTAAAAGCTATTAATGAATTTAGTGGAGGAATTTATAATCCGAAATCTATGCCAACATTGTATGATAAGAGTACAGCAAAAGCTTATAATATAAATTCTAGTGTAAAAGATAATAATATAAAAAATGGTACAGAAATAGTTTTAATTTAATAAATAAAAGGAGGATTTTATATGCCAAACTATAATAGTGAAGAACTGCAGGCAGAAAGAAATAAAGCAAGAATAAATGCAAGTATAAGATCAACTACTTTAGAAATTAATAATATAAAGGCACAAATATCTGAAGAAGAAAAAATAATAAGACAGTATACTAATTTAATTGATAGACTAATAAACATAAAAGATTATGTTTCTAGAGGAGAAAAAGACTTGAAAACAGGAACAGAAGAGTTTAAATACGGATATAAGTCAGCTTATAGTGTAAATATAACAGGAATTTTAGAAGCATCATCAGTGCAAGCAAATGAATGTGATAATAGTTTATCATCTTGTTTAGATGAAGCAAATAGAAAATTAAAAGAACATCAAAAAAATCTTGAAACATTAAATAATAGTTTAAATGCGAAAAAATCAGAATTACAATCACTTAATACACAATTATATGCATTAAATAGTACAAGATATTAAGAATAAAATTTAGAGTTGGTGAAAAAATGGAAGTAGATATAGAAAAATTGATAACAAGTATAGCAACTATAAAAAATTCGCGAGTGAAATTTAATTATGCTTATGGTTATATTAATAGTATTCAGATTCCAGATGATTATCCTGGTGAATATAAAACTAAAATTAACAATGTAAAAGATTATCTAGATGAAATTATCGAAAATTTAAAAAAATCAGGAGAAAGTATTCGAGAATTAATTGAAAAAGTTGAAATGGCTGATGAAAATTCATTAGAGCTTATAGAATCACTATTTAAAAGTATACTTTTTAATAATAATATGATAAATTTGATAAATGATAAAAAAAGTCAAGTAAAATTTTATGAATCTGGTACAGGAAGACAATTAATAAAGGCTGAAAGAATAGATGGGAAAGATGTATTTATTAATATTGAGACAGGAGAAATTTATGCAGGATTAGGAGCAGGTGGGACGAATTGGTCTAGTGATGAGAAATATTTAGAAGAAATGAGACAAAAAGCAAGAGAAACAGGAAGTAGTACGGGTTGGTTTTGTACAGTTGATAGAGATAATTTTAAAACAACAGTACTTGTGAATCTTGACGGAGACTGGAGAGTAGCAAAAACATATGACTGTGGAACAGGAAGAAAGGGTATTGAAGGAATACCAGAATCGCATACTTTTACAGGAACATTTAAAGTAGATCATAAATCTGCTCATGATGGACCAGATGATTGGTGGACTTGTTTTATACCATATTATAAACCAGATGGAACAGATTTTGGACAAGGATTTCATGAAGGATATACAGGGATTCCTAGTTTTCAATCTTATGGATGTACTAGATTATCTACAGAAAATGCTAAATGGATATATGACAATGTACCAATAGAAACAACAGTAGTAGTTTTTTAAAAGAGTTTACAATTTTTGAATTTTAGAAAATAAACGAATTGTAAATTTAATAATATAAAAAAGTTACTAATTTAATAATATCTTATTATAAATTATTAAAATTTTAAAATATAGGAGGTAAGTGGTTTGGAAAATAATACACAAGCAAGGATAGCGGCAGAAAGGTCAAGATTAAATTCGGCTATAGCAACAGCTTCGACTAATGTAAGGAATATTCAAAGCAAACTTGATGAACAAATTGAAATAATAAAAAAGTATTCTAATATGATAGAAAAAATGAGTGGGGCTAAAGGACCAATAGATGATAGTGCCAAATATTTGAGTAATGCAAAAGATGATTATAATGAAGGATATGAATCTCAATATAATACAGAACAAAAACAAAGATTATTAGAAGTAGGCGGAAGTATGAATAGTTATTCAAGCTTTTTACAAGGCTGTATAGATGCAGCTAATGAAAAACTTCAAGAACATCAAAGATTAGCAAGAGGATATGAAAGTGATTTAACAACAGCAAAAAACAATTTATCTAATTTACAATCACAACTATATGCTTTAAATCATGGAGCATATTAAGTAATAAAAAATGTATTAAAGAAGGTGAAATAATGAAAATAAACATAGGAAAACTGCAAGACTGTATAGGAAATATTGATAATGCCAAAAAAGGAATACAAGAGGCTATTGATAGTTTGTCAAGAATAGAAATACCAAGCGATTATCCAGGGGTTAATAAGTTTAATTTAACAACAATAATAGATAATCTTCCAGATAAGAAGAGGGATATTGAGGGAGTTAAAGAATCAATTCAAGAAACTATAGATAAGAGTGAAGATGCAGAAAATAAATCAGAAGATTTAGTAAATACTCTATTTGGAACTATGATTGCTAGTATAAATAGCCTTGCTAAAGAAACTTCCAAAACGGCAAAAGAGACAATTAGTAAACTAAGAGGTAATGCAGAGAGTATAGGGATTTCAGGACAAACAGAAAGTACAAGTTCGTCTACTTATATTAATAATTATTCAAGTTCAAATAATTTAGGTGGTGGAATAAGTTCAGGAGGAAGTAATAATACAAATATTAATAATTCAGGAAATGTGCATTATAGTACACCTGATTCGCCAGATGATAATGCAAGTCAAGTTAAATTTTTTGATTCTACAACAGGAGAACAATTAATAAAATCCGAAAGAGTAAATGGAAAAGATGTGTTTATTGATACAAAAACAGGAGAGGTTATTACAGATCTTGGTGCCGGAGGACCTGAGTGGTCTAATGATGTTGCATATTTGGAAGAAATGAGACAAAAGGCAAGAGATACAGGAAGTGAGACAGGTTGGCTATGTATTGTAGATAGAGATAATTTTAAGACAACAGTTCTTATTTTCCTTGATGGAGATTGGAGAGTAGTAAAAACATATGACTGCGGAACCGGACGTAAAGGTATCGAGGGAATCGCAGAATCACATACATTTACTGGAGTATGGAAGGTAGATCATAAAACACAACATGGTGGACCAGATGATTGGTGGACATGTTTTATACCTTATTACAAACCAGATGGAACAGATTTTGGACAAGGGTTTCACGAAGGATATACAGGAGTTCCTAGTTATCAATCTTATGGATGTACAAGATTAACAACAGAAAATGCTCAATGGATATACTATAATGTGCCAATAAATTCAACTGTAATAGTATTTTAGTGATATAAAAAAGCATCGTTTTTCATAAAATGGTGCTTTTCTATGAAAAAATATGATAATTTTAATAATTATAAGTATAATATAAAATATAGAATAAATATTTTGATGAGAGTTTGGTTTAAAAGAAAAATGAAAAATTTACTTGACAACTAATATATAAATATGTTAATATATTAATTGTCCGCAAGACACATGGAGAGGTGGTCGAGTTGGTTTATGGCACCAGTCTTGAAAATTGGCGTGCGTTAATAGCGTACCGTGGGTTCGAATCCCACCCTCTCCGCCAAATAATTTAAAAGTTAGATATAAAAAAGTATCTAACTTTTATTAAAATAAATTAGTAAATGTAGGTGTACCCAAGTGGTGAAGGGGGCAGTTTGCTAAACTGCTAGGTCGAGCAATCGGCGCGGAGGTTCGAACCCTCTCACCTACGCCATAAAAACCAAGTAATATAAGGCTTTTAGAGTTTTATATTATTTTTTTTTGCGCTTTTTTAAGTAAGCAATAAAAATATTAAAAAATACAATTAAATACATTAAAATACAATAAAAGTGATTTAAGAAGCGGATAAATTGTGGATGGAATTAAAAATACTATAACTTAAATATAATATGAATAACAAAAGAGAAATTTATTAAAAAAGAAGGACAACAAAAAAATAGTATAGAGTGAATAGTAAAATATTATTGTAAAAATAAAATAGAGAGGGAATAAGATTTGATAAAAGTTTATGAAGTAAAAGAAACAATACAAGGTAGTGATATTATAGGGTTAATGTATAGCATACAAATATTAATACAAGATATAATACGTTTAACAGAAAATAAAGAAGTAGTTAATTATGAAGATTATGCTTTTATAAATACAGTATTAATAAAAGTTGAAAGAGCATTAAGGAAGATACATAGTATAATAAAATTAAATTAGAACAAGGGGGAATAAATAATGACATATTTTGAAGAACAACTTTTAAAATTAACAGAAGAAGAAGAAATGACAAAAGATGAGATAGTAAATATAAATAACTGTGAAGTTTTAAAAAGTAGTTTTAATGAATTATATTTTGTTTATAAAAAGGTATATAAAGAAATGCATAATACAAAACAAGTAACAAATGCAGTAGCAAATGAGATTGCAACAAGGCAAATGAAATGTACAAGTATTTTAAGAGAAATATTAGAAATTTTGCAAGAAGTTTAAAAAATGCTAAAATTGGCTCGTATTTTATTTTAAAAGGTCATATAATGTAAAAAAACAAGATAGGAGAGGTAGAATATGGAGTTAAAAAATTTAGAAAATAAGCAAGAAATAGTAAAATTATTTTATTTATATGGCGAGGACTTATATGAGAATACAGAAAAGAACGATAAACTTTTACAAAAAATATTAAAAAAAGAAGAAAGACTATTTGATAGTTTAACAGAAGAACAGAAAGAACAATTTAATGAAATAAATGATTTAAGGGCGAAAGACTTTGAGGAATCAGATAAAAATATATTTGTATTTGCATTTACATTAGCAGTTAGATTAATAATGGAATGCTTAAATAAAGAGAACTAAATTACATATTATAAGATATAACAACACAAAAAAGTATAAGAACTATTTTGTGTTGTTATTTGTTGTAAATAAGTCATTTGGTGTGCAGTTTAAAATATTGCATAAATTTGTTAGTGTACTATATTTAATTGATTTAGTTTTATTTGTAACGATGTTATTGAAATTAGTATAACTTATGGGCTTGATAGTATTAAGTTGATTAAAAAGCCAATATTTAGATTTATTTTGTTGTTTTAAAATTGATAATACATTTAATTGTAACATAATATAGCCCCCTGTATAAATAATTACTAATATTTTATACAAAACTGATTTAAATATTAACTTATTAAAATATAACTGACAAAAACAGTAGACAAAAATAAAAAATAGTGTTATTATGAAAATAGATAGTTTTATATTATTTTGTAGAATAGGGGGTGTTTATATTGGGAGTAATAGAAGATTTAGAGAAAATAAAGCAATTAAAAGATACAGGAGCAATAACGGAAACAGAGTTTGAAATAGAAAAACAAAAAATACTTAACAACAATGTAAATAACGAAACAGCAACAGACAAAAAAGCAACGAAAGCAATGGTAGGTTTTATATTAGGATTGGTAGGTATTATTGCTTGGTTTTTGCCGATAATAGGTGTGCCAGTAACAATACTTGGTATTATATTTAGTGCATTAGGTATAAATTCGCAAAACAGAAATAAAGCAATAGCAGGACTAATATTGTCAATAGTATTTTTAGTTGTAACATTAATTAACAGTTTTTTAGGTTATTTAATGACAAGCACGTTATAGTATTATTAAAGGAGTAAAAAGTTATGGAAAAGTACGAAAACTTGGTGCGATTACAAAAACTAAAAGAAAATGGAACATTAAGCAATGCGGAATTTGAAGCAGAAAAACAAAAAATTTTGGATAATAGTAAAGTGGTAAAAACAAAAAATGGAACAGCAAAGATACTATTTATACTTTTTGGCGTTTGTACAATTTTAGAAATTATTAGTTGGATAATGTATGGTGTAGGTTTAGCAAATGACAATGGAAGTATTTATTATTTTACAAAGGAAGAAGCAGTTGAAAACTATTTTTATAAACTAATTACAGATATAGGAATGTATGGAATAATTATTTTTGCAATATTGTTAGTGCTATTTTTAATAATAGGAATAGTATTAAAAATAAAAGAAAAAGGGGGGATAAAAATTGTCAATTAATATAAAAAGAAAAACTGTAAATATAATAATAGCAGTAGTAATAATAGCAGTGGTAATAGCAGTAGGAATATTTGTAACAAATACTGTAATAACTAATATGAAAATAAATGATATAGAACAAAAATTAAGTGCAATAAATAGTGAGGAATTACAAAACAAAATAGAAGAAGAACTACAAAATACAGAACTTTATATGGAAATGAATATTAGTAGTAATAATATGTATGTAGGAAGTATGATAAATGAAGGTGTTGAATTTGAGGGGTATATTTGTTTGAGTATTTTAGGTTTTAGAGGTAATGCAAATAATTTACTTGGAGCAGTTGAAGTGCCATGCTTTAAAATAACAAGTGATAGCAATGGAAAATTTAAAAATATAGAATATACAGATTTTTTGTTTAATGAAACACAAGTTATTAAAGAAGTAGTAGAGAAAGTATTTGAAAATGATTATGGAATAGATTTGGAAGAAATAAATAAAAATACAAATATTAGAGAAAAATTTTATAAAGAAAAGTCATATGAATATACTAATAAAGGTAATGTATATGTTGATGGAGATAATTTTTTTATAGCAGTATTAAACAAAGTAGCTAATATGAATATAGAATATGGAGAGAATATAGAACAATTTAAGGAATATAAAACAAAAACATTTGGTTTAGAATTTTAAAAGGTGCATATTTAAGCAGACAACGGTTTTTATATTTTAGTAGAGTTTTTATTGGACTGGATACAAAAAACAGTTTAAAATACAAGGTAGTGGCAAATAAATACGAAACAACATATTTAGAACAAATAAAAAATAATTAAATATAAAATTGATAGCAACAAAACTTAAAAAATAGGTTTTGTTGTTTTTTGTGCTTAAAAACATTAAACAAACTAAAATACAAAACAAGCTAATTTTAGAATTAGTTAAGTAAAATATTAATGATTTAAATAGATTAAAAGTTAAAAAATAAAAAAAATTTAAAAAAATTTAAATTTTTTATAGAAAAACGAAAAAAATATTAAGTTTAAGGTGTTATATATATTAGACATTTAAAACTATTAAAAATTAAAAAATAACATTTAAGAGCATTAAAGGTGTTATTAAGAATAGGAGGCATAGTTGGTATGAAAAAGTTTAGATTAAAAATGCAGGTTATAAAAATTTACAGTAATTACATTTTTAAGATATGCAAAATGTATGGAAAGACAATAATAAAAATATTGAGTATATAACTGTGTAATTATGTATTACTTTGTTTAATTTTTTAACAAGTTATTTATTTAATAGTTTTATTAAGTATGTAACTATGTATTATTTTGTTTAAATTTTTTATAAGTTATTTATTAAATATTTTTACTGATTTTAATAGGTTTGTAGGTTTTATTAATTAATAATTTTAAACAAGATAATTAATGTTTTTTAAAGTATATAAGGTGGTGAATATTTAATGTATAACGTAGATACGATTACACTGGGTATTAATTTTAGAAGGCAAGTAGTAAACGAAGATTATAAAAAAATAAACGGTAAATTAAAAGTGGAAATAGACTGGAATTATGTATTGCCAATAAATGAAAAATTAAAAAGTAAATTATATTTAGATAAGAAAAATGCAGAAATAAGAGAAAGAGAAATACAAAGAAATGATTATGAAGTAAAAAGAGTAATAGATAAATTGTTAAAAGGAAAAAGAAGAAAAGAAAAAAGTGTGTATTGGAAAGGAAGATATGGCTTATATAGTTTTTGCTACAATGAAACTTGGAATAGTTTAACTGTTACATTAGGACACGAATTAATTAGAAATTATACAAGCGAACAAATAATAGCAAATACTAGACAAGCAGTAATAAATTATTTTGGTTTAGCAGAAGAACAAATTGGAGAAATAACATTGCAAAGAATAGATATAAAAAAAGATTACAGATGTAAAAATAAAGAAGAAAAAGAAATTATAAAATGCTTAGTAGAAAAAGCAAAGGACAAACTTTATACAATGGTTAAAGAATTAATTGAAGATGATGAAGATGGTTATATTGTTAAATTTATAGCAAGAGGGAAAAGTGAAAATAGTGAAGAAAAGGAAACAAAAAAAGGTAGTGGATACACAGAAATTATAATTTATGACAAAGAAAAAGAAAGAAAAAATAAAGGAGCAACAGAAGAAGAAATAAGAAAATATAAAGATGTTATAAGAATAGAAGTTAAAATAAAAAACAAAAATTTAAACAGTATAGAATATAAAAGACAGAAAAAATACGACGAAGAATGGGAAACAAGAAAAGATTTAAGTAAATATTACAATGATAAATTTACAAGTGAATATTTTAGTAAGTACATAGAAAAAATATTTGGCACAAATAAATTTTACAGAATTGATATAGCATTACAAAAGATAGAACAAAATAAGAAATTAAAAGATAAAAAGAAGAAAAAATTATGCAAATTATTAAAACTAATAAATAGTGTAGGTTATACAAAAGCAGAAACAATGTGGGTGAAAAAATATTGCAAAACTACATTTTTAGCAGAAGTAGCATTAATAGAAAAAATGGGAATTAATATACTTACATTTAGCGAAGAGATTAATGGAAAACAGATAAAAGCAAAGTATATTGACAACTTTACATTATTAGAAAACACGGCAAAAGCGGGACTTACAGCAGGAAAAACACTTACAGAGGCGAGAGTATAAACAGCAACAGGTGTTATAAGTATTAACAATAATTAAAAACAAATATAGAAAAAGTACATTATTAAATTACAAATACAACTATAAAATACACAAAAAGAAATTGACAAGAAGAAAGGAGTTGAAATTAGATTATGAACGGCGTTGAAAACAAACAATTTATATGCTTAAAGGAAGCGGCAGAACTACTTGGAATTAATGTACAAACAATGAAGAAGATAGTAGAAAATGCAGAAGGACTTGCATACACAAGACTAGGAAGAAAAATACTTATTAATAAAGATGCATTACTAAAATATATGAACGAACATACAATAATTAGATACAAATAGACAGTTTAAGGTAGACCAATACGAACAAACGGTTGTATAATATAGTTAATAAGATATATTAACGTATTATACAACAATAATACAAATTTGGAGGTAGAAGAAAATGGCAAATAAAAGTAATAAAGTAAAAACAAGAAAGAGTAACGGAGAAGGTGGTTGGAGAAAACTTAAAAATGGAAGAATAGAGGGAAGCTATACGATACATAGACAAAATGGTACAAGTTTTAGGAAAAGTTTTGTAAGAGACACTAACAATGAAATTTTAGACATAAAGGCAAAGATAAGAAATTTAGGAGTGGTTGATAATGATGTTATTGGAATAGATATAAATAGATATACAAACGAAATAACACTTATAAGAAAAGGACAGAGCAAAAATAGAAGAGGTTTAAGTAATAACAAAGATATAACGGTAGCAGAATATATGGACTTTTATTTAGAAGAACATAGACGAAATGGCTTAAATGGAAGAAAAGTAGAAGATACAACATTTGGTACATACGTAGACAGAGGAAATTTAATAAAAAAATACATAGGAAATGAAAAAATGGCAGACTTAACATTTGAAGATTTAGACAAAGCAGTAAATGAATTAAATGCAGATAATAGTGATACTACTGGAAGGCAATGCAGAGATATAATAACTAATATGATGTATTTTGCAAAGAAAGATGGAGTTATTGAAGAAAATGTGCTAAGAGATGAGAAATTAACATTAAAAGAACGTAAAGGAAAAAAAGAGAAAAAAATTATACAAGAAAAAGATAGAGGAACATTTTTACAATATTGTAAAAAAAACAAATATAATGATTTAATATTTTTACTTAATACAGGAACAAGAATTGCTGAGATGGCAGGGGTTACTTGGAATAATATTGACTGGGAAAAGAAAAAAGTTGTTATTGAGAAAGCATATACTAGAATAAAACAGAAAGAATATAAAAATGGAAAAATAGTAACTGTAAGAAGTATAAAGGCTTTTAAAGATTTAAAAACAACAAACAGTTACAGAACATTAGAATTAAATGACAAAATGATAGAAATATTGAAAAAACATAAAGGAGAACAAAAGGAATTAGCAAAGAAAAATAATAAGAAATTTAAAGAAACAGACTGGGTATTTACAACAAGTGCATATACAGGAATATTACACGATTATATAGACGATAAATTTAGAAAAGTAATGGAAGAAACAAAAATAACAGATTATAAAGAACTAACACCACATTGCTTAAGGCATACTTTTTGTAGTACTGGAATTGAAGCAGGTGTAAATGTTGAAGAAATGAAAGAGCTTATGGGGCACCGGAAGTATACAA
Organism: uncultured Clostridia bacterium; assembly: GCA_944392605.1. Taxonomy (GTDB): domain Bacteria; phylum Bacillota; class Clostridia; order TANB77; family CAG-508; genus CAG-269. The sequence goes on from CALXXE010000002.1 coordinate 52,612, forward strand.
GTAACAGCTGATATTTATACTCATTTAAATAATGCAATTATTGAAAAAGCAAGTAAGAATATATGTGATAATATGGAAAAATATATGTAAGATGAGAATTTTAGTAATGAAATTATATTGAACATAATATAAAAGAGGTTTAAAATTGATTTTAAAGCGCTTTAAAATGGTAATTTAACTAATAGAAGTATAGACAATAGTAATAATTTATGATATATTAGTAATTGGTAAAAGAACTTTAATAATTAAATAAAATGATATAAATATAAAGTGTACATTACAAGACATTTGTTGATAAAACAAACAAAAAGATAAACGCATATTTTTATAAAAAGATAGCGTAAAAATAGGCTTAAGGTGGAGAAAGGGTGGAGCAAAAAAACACTGAAACAGGTAGCGGAGTAAACAGAACAAAAGTACGAAAACAAGATGGAAATTGCTAAACTGCTAGGTCGAGCAATCGGCGCGGAGGTTCGAACCCTCTCACCTACGCCAGAGTAATATAAGGTATTTTTACTTTATATTATTTTTTTGTTTTATATAAAAAACAGAGTAGTAAAAAGGATTATATAGAATATTACAAAAATATTACATTTATATTAAAAATTGTTGAAAAATAGAGAAAATTTGAAAAAAATGATAAAATATTGTATAATAAAAAGGAGAAAATATTTTAATAGGAGTTAATATGAAAAGTAAGATTTTATTAATAATATTAATTTTTATATTTTTAATATTTGCAATGACTACTGTTAATTATGCTCAACTAGTTCAAGGAGGCGGAGGAGGAAGTGCAGCTCGGAAGCTTTAATCCAGATGCTTGGGCACCAGATAGTACAACAGATGTAAGTGGAGCAAGCAGACTATTAGACATAGGAAACACAGTAGTAGGTTTTTTAAGAACAGTAGGTTCAATAGTATCAGTTGCAGTATTAGCAATACTTGGAATAAAGTACATGATGGGTAGTGTAGAAGATAAAGCAGAATATAAACAAACAATGAAACCATATTTGATAGGTGCAGTATTAGTATTTGGAATAACAAATATTCTTGCAATAGTAGTTAACATAGCAACATCATTAATTAATTAAAGAATTGTGAGGTGATAAAAATGAAAAAGTTAAGGGCAATATCAATAATTTTAGTATTTATAACTTTTTTATTTGTATTTCAAATCAATGTATACTGTATGCCAAAAGAAGAAATGAAACTTGCTTCAGATCTTACAGTAGATGGTATAATGAGTGATGCAGACAAATTTATAAGCAATGGAGAGGCTTCATATAATATAAATGAATCAGAATTAGGAGATACTTCAAATTTTCTATACAATTTACTTTTAGGAGTAGGAATAATTGCAGCTGTGGGAGTGGGAATTGCATTAGGTATTAAATATATGGTAGGTAGCTTAGAAGAAAAAGCAGATTTAAAACAAGCTTTACTAGGATATGCTATAAGTTGTTTAGTAATATTTGGAGCTTTTGGAATTTGGAGATTAGCAGTGAATATTTTTTCGAGTATGTAAAGTGGGTGATAGAAATGAAGAAAAAAGTACTTACATTAATTTTATTAATATCTGTAATTGTACTTAGTAGTACAAATATATATGGGTTTTCACTAAATGATGTAGATGGAACTAATTTACCAGGTAGTGCACAGACATCTGTTGATAATTTTGGACAAGGTATAATTAGTATAATAGCAACAGTAGGTTCTATCATATCAGTTGTTGTATTAGTAGCATTAGGTATTAAATATATGATGGGCAGTGTTGAAGAAAAGGCAGATTACAAGAAGAGTTTATTACCATATGTGATTGGTGCATGTATATTATTTGGGGCATCAACAATAGCTGGAATTATTTATAATATTGCAATAAATTTATAAATGTAGTATAATTAGTTTAAATTAAGTTATTAACATTCTTTGTTTTACCAAAGAGATTAATATAGAAATTTAAAGAAAGGAAAAGGTGATGTAATATGAAGAACATTAAAACAATTTCTAGAATAGTATCTGTATTACTAATAGCATTTATGTTAGTATCACTAGTTACACCAGTGTTTGCAGCACCAGATCCATCAAATTATAAAGGTGGAAATGTTGATACGACTAAAATTGACACATTAGGAAATCAAATTATAACAATTGTAAGTACAGTTGGTTCAATTGTATCAGTTATAGTATTAGTTGTATTAGGTGTTAAATATATGATGGGTAGTGCAGAAGAAAAAGCAGAATACAAGAAAACATTATTACCTTACATAATTGGTGCAGCTTTAGTATTTGCAGCATCAACAATTGCTGGTGTAATATTCAACTTCGCAAACTCAATTTAGTAAAAATTACACTTAATAAAAACATTGTCAAGAAAATCTTGACAATGTTTTTTTATGGAAAAAAACAGAAAATATAGCAAATGTAAAAATAAATTAGTGGTTTTACCAAATGTATAAAAACAATATTACAATTATATTACATTTTTGTTAAAAATAGAAAAAAACACAATAAAATGTCGCTTTTACTAAAAAAATCTGCTATAATATATACAATATGATATTATGCCAATGGGAGGGGTTTAATATGCAAATATATGAGATTCCAAGAAATTATAAAGGAGAAAGTAGAATTTTATATATATTTTCTACTAAAGCTTTAGCCTATACAGGAGTAGGTGCTTTAGCAGGTGGATTGTTTTATTTGATCTTTAATGCAATAGGATTAACTATGATAGGGATATTTTTTGTTGTATTATTTGGAGTTATAGGCTTTTGTATAGGAACATTTAAAATTCCTGAAAGTAAAAGATTTAAATTAATGGAAAAAACAGGTGGAGAAGCAATAGATGACGTTATAAAAAGATGGATAAAGTTTAAAAAGGGTAAAAACAAAATATATATTTATTTAAAGGAGGATACAAAGGATGAGTAATGATCAAATAAGTAATATACTTACAATAGTATTAATTGTAATGATTGTAATATTATTTGTTTTAGTAGTAGTATATCTAGTATTAAGGGCAAAAACTAAAAAACCGAAAAAACAAAACAAACAAGATGATTTATTAGTATCTAAAAGTAGTAATACTGCTAAAACTGCTCAATCAAGAACAAATCCAATTACATATAACAAACAATCAATATTTTCTTTTATGGAATTTGATAAAATACAAGATAACATGATTATAAGAAAAAATGGAAACAAGTTTTTAATGGTTATAGAGTGCCAAGGTGTAAACTACGATTTGATGTCAGGTCTAGAAAAAAATAGCGTAGAGCAAGGGTTTATACAATTTTTAAATACATTAAGATATCCTATTCAAATATATGTACAAACAAGAACTGTTAATCTTGAAAGTGGGATTGCAAAATATAGAGACAGGGTAAATACAATTGGAGATAGATTACTAAGAAAACAAATGGAATACAACAGAAAACAAAATATGGGATATAGCCAAGCAGAATTAAATAAGGCAAAATTAGAAGTTACAAGAGAGCAAAACTTGTATGAATATGGTGTGGATCTTGTTAATAACACAGAAAGAATGAGTTTAAACAGAAACATTCTAAGAAAAAATTATTTTGTTATTATTGATTATGTTCCAGAAGATATTAATACTAATAATTATGGAAAAGATGAAATTAGAAGTATGGCTTTTTCAGAATTATATACAAAAGCTCAAGCGATTATTAGCGCGTTAGCTGTTTGTAATGTAAATGGAAAAATATTGGATTCTAATGGATTGGCAGAACTACTATATATTGCTTATAACAGAGACGATGCAGAAATTTATGACTTAGAGAAAGCATTAAATGCAGGATACGATGAATTATATTCTACAGGAGAAGATGTATTACAGAAGAGAATAAAAGAACTTGATAATAAAATAGAAAGAGATGCTCAAAAGTTAGCAAATGATTCTTTAAGAGAGGCTATGGCGGAATCAGAAGAGCAAAAAAGAGTAAGAGAAAAAGAAGCTAAAATGGATGACTTAATTAAGCAAATGGCACAAATCATTATAGATGAAAATCAAGAAATTGTAGGTAGCGACGTTGCAGAAAAAGCAAAGGAAAAAGTAACAAGAGGAAGAAAAAGTAAAAAAACTGTTAAAACTGAAGAAGAGGAGGGTTAATCATGAAAAAAAGTAAAAAACTACAAGAAGAGAAAAAGCTTGTTAACGAAGAACCAGAAAATGATATCTTTAAAAGATCAACAATAAAAGACTTAATAGCTCCATCAGGAATAGATGTTTCAAATATAGATCATTTAGAGATTATATCAAATACTAAAAGATATGCAAGAAGTTTCTTTGTTTCAACCCTTCCTAGAATGTGTACATTCCCAGAATTATTTAGGGATATGTACCTTTTCGGAGATATAAACACATCAATTTATATTACACCAGTAAAAGAAGAAAAATCTCAAAATGATTTGAATAGAGTAATAAATGAATTAGAAACAGAAAGAATCGTTGCAGCAGACAGAGGAAATATAAACAGAGAAAGTACAATTGCTCAAAAAAGATTAGAAGCAGAGCAATTAAGAGATGAAATCGCAGCAGGATTTAATAAATTGTTTGAAGCAACTGTTGTTGCTACATTATTTACATATAATTTAGAGGATTTGGAAAGATCAACGAAAATGTTGTCTTCTGAAATGTCTAAGACAATGGTAGGAATTAAAAGCGCATGGGGAATACAAGAGGAAGCTTTTCAGACTAATTTACCTCTCATGAATAATAAAATTACTAAATCGCATACATTTGATAGAAATTCTATGGGAACAGTATTTCCTTTTACAACTTCAGAGATAGGACATCCATCAGGAGTTCCACTAGGTTTTAATAAACAAACAGGAACACCAATATTATTTGATAATTTTCATAGCTCTTTAACAAACTATAATATGGTTATATTTGCTAAATCTGGAGCTGGTAAATCAGTAACTATGAAACTTTTAGTTTCTAGATCATCAGTATTATCAGGAATTGAAAGTTTAGCACTTGATGCTGAAGGTGAATACACAATTGTTGCTGAAAGCTTAGGTGGAATAAATGTAGTAATAAGTCCTACATCAAAAACAGTTATAAATATTTTTGATATTGAAACAGAAACTGTAAAAGATGAAATAACAGGAAAAGATAGAGTAGTTCTAAGTGTAGAAAATAAAGTAGAGGACGTTACACAAGGTCTTCTTACGATGGCAAAAGGTAGTACAAGAAGTACAGAAGTAAATGAGCTTACAAAACAGATTATAGCTGAGACTGTTGCCGAAGAATATGCAGCTCTAGGTATAACGAGTAATCCTAACAGTTTATATGAACAAGATACTTCAGCAATATCTAGAGGAGAAATTCTTTCTAAGAAAAAGAAAAAGATGCCAACAATTGGCAGTTGGTATAAGAGATTACAAGCAAAAGCCCAAGAAAATAAAAACCCAGATTATCAATTCCATTATAGTTATTTACTAAAAGTTATGAAGCAATATATAAGAGAATATGATGGACAAATGGCATATTTTGATGGACAATCTACATTTGAACTTTTAGAAGGAGCACCTTTTATAAACCTAGATATATCTCAATTAGAGGAGAGATTTGCAAGACCACTTGCTCAACAAATTTTACTATCATGGATTTGGGAAAAGTTTGTTAAGAAAAATAGTGAAGATAGGAAAAAGGCAGCTAAGAAAAGGGTTCTAGTTGATGAGGCTTGGATGTTATTACCATATCCTGAAGCTGTAGATTTCTTAAATAAAATGGCAAGACGTGCCAGAAAGAGAAATGTTTCTTTAGCTATTATTTCACAGAGATTCCAAGATTTCTATGAAAAACCAGAAGCACAAGCAGTTTTGACATCTTCTGATACAAAACTATTTCTAGCACAAGATAAATCAGAAATACAGTATTTAAAAGAAGTATTCAAACTTTCTGAAGGAGAGGCTAATTTCTTAGTAACTTGTCAAAGGGGTGAAGGACTATTTAAGGTAGGAGCAGATACAGCAATATTAAAGATTACACCAACGAGAAAAGAATTTGAGTTTATTGAAACAAACTTAAATGAGTTAGCTAAGAAGAAAAGAAACTAAAATGGAGGATAAACCTTATGAAATTTTTTACCAATAAAAGTATATGGTCAAAGATTATAATTGTGCTGATATTTGTTTTAATATTTGAATTTATTATTACTAAACCATCATTGGGAGCAGAAGTAACAGATAATATTGTTGAGGGTGGAGGTAAATTATTAACACCTGTACTTTCATTAGTAGTATCTTTAGGTGATTCAATTGTAACTATTATGCAATCTGCAATAATGGGAGTAGATGAGTCTCTGATGCCCGTCGATGTAGATGCGAGTATTTGGGAAATTCTAGGAAGTATATTGGTAGTTGCAGTTGCTGTGGTAGCAGCTATTGCTACAGTTGTTGGATTAGTAGTATCAGGAGCCGGAGTATTTGCAATTATTGCAGGAATTGCAAAAGGCATTTTAGGGGTCGGAGTTACGGCTTGGTTAGGACCAAAAGTTGTAGAAGTTGCAGTTTCAACAGGAAGTGCTACTATGTCTAAAGTAAGTGCATCAAATTTCCCAGAAGATACAAAAGTTCCAAAAACATTATATTTGCCAGTATATAGTTATAGTCCAGAAGAGATTTTCCAAGGAAAGATATTATTATTTAATGTAGATTTCTTTGGTGATCCAATAGAAATAAAACAAGACAGTAATGGATCATACTATTATGAAGATGATAATGGAAATAGAGTAACAACTTCTAGCCAAAATATAGCAGCAGATTTATCTGGTACAATTTCGCGTTGGTATGTAGGAATAAGAAATATAGCATTAGTTGCAATGATGATAGTTCTTTTATATATAGGAATAAGAATGTTAATATCAACACTTGCATCAGATAAAGCAAAATATAGACAACTGTTACAAGATTGGATTATTGGATTACTTTTACTATTTTTAATGCATTATATTATGGCTTTTTCCGTAACGTTAGTTCAAAAATTAACAGATATTGTATCAGCTAGTATAGATGAAAATGCATTTGCCGTGAAATTCCCTGTTGATAATAACGGTAAAATAGTTGAATGGTTTAATGAAAATGATATGACATACATGCTTTATGATGAAAGCGGAAATTGTTTAGGAAATGAAGATGGAACACAAGATGTTAATAAAGATGATGTTGCATTTGTACTATATCCTACTAACTTACTTGGAAAATTGAGACTAGACTTACAATTTGATACAGGTGGATGGGGATATGTAGGATATTCTATTTGTTACTTAGTATTAGTATTCTTTACAGTTTATTTTACATTCCAATATTTAAGAAGGGTGTTGTATATGGCTTTCTTAACATTAATTGCACCGATTGTTGCTGTTACATATCCAATAGATAAAATAAACGATGGAAGTGCACAAGGTTTTACTAAATGGTTTAGAGAATACATATTCAACTTATTAATCCAACCAATGCATTTATTACTATACTTTATATTAGTAACATCAGCTTTTGATTTAGCAGGTTCAAATGTTATTTATTCAATAGTAGCAATAGGATTCATGTTACCAGCAGAAAAATTATTAAGAAGCCTTTTCGGATTTGAAAAAGCAAGTACACCAAGTGCTATAAATGGAGCAGCTGGAGCAGCCCTTGTAATGGGAGGATTAAGTAAATTGTCATCTTTAGGAAACAAATCAAAAGGTGGTGGTAAAGCGATAGCTAGCAAGTCAGGAGGAAGTAGCGGAGCAGATGGAAGTTCAGGAGATGGAGGCTCAGTTAGACAAGTTAGTTTGGATGGAGATGTTGATGCAACGCAAACAATGGCTGAATCAGCATTACCTTCTGTAGAGCAAGGAAATATTGACAATGAAAGAGGAAATATTAGCGAAGACCAAGCAGCATTAGATGATTTAAGAAAAGAAGCAACAACTCAAGCGGATAGAGATTATATTGATGAAGAACAGGCCAAGTTAGATGCAAGAAAAGCAGAAACAGCCGAAAGACAATCTAATTTAGATGCTAGAACTCCAGAGACTTTAAATGCAGCAGATGCAGCAGAAACAGCACGTTATGAAAAAGATGCAATGAAGGATAGGACAAAGAAAAAATTATCATTACCAAAGAGAGCAATGAAGAGAACTTATATAGCAGCTGCAGCACATAAAGAACAAATGATGAGAGCTGCTTCAAAGGTAGCAAGTGCACAATCTAGGATAGTAGGAGTAGGAGCAGGAATTGCAGGAGGTGCTGTTGGAGCAGCAGTAGGAATTGCATCTGGAGATCCAAGTGATATCGTTCAAAATGCAGCAGCTGGAGCAGGAGCAGGATATATGGCAGGTAAAGGAATAACTAGTGCTGATTCAATTATGAATCAAGCTCAACAAAGAACGACTAATCTAGATAGAGAGCAATATTACAGACAACTTGCACAGGACGATGAATATAAGGATTATGCTGAACAGCAACTTGTAAAAATGAAAAGAAAAGAATATAGAAAAGCACTTAAAGATAATGGATTTACAAAACAGGAAAGAGATAGGATGGAAAAAGATGGTACAATAAATAGATATATTGTAAATGATGTTAGTGCTAAAAATGCAGCAACAGCAGAGTTAATGAGAAAAGATGATTCTTCAATAACTCAAGAAAGAGCAATTGCAGATGCAAAATATTCAGAAAGAATTGGTGATAAATATAAAGGACCAGATAGAGAAAAATGGCAGAAACATTTTAAAGAAGAATTTAAAGAAAAAGCTAGCTTAGATGAAGAACAGGCACAAGCAGCTAGTAAAGAAACAATGAGAGGAATAGAAAGATTTAATAAATATAAAAAGAAAACAAAATAAATATTAGGAGCGGTGATTATGCAAGAAATAAGATTATGGTATAACCAACATAGAAAAAAAATATGGATAACTGTCGGCATTATTGCCGCTTTTATCATAATTATTCAATTATTAAATTTTTTTACAGCAAAAATTAATAATAATATAGAAGAGGTTAACACAATAACGGAAAATGACGTTATATCCGAAATTAAGAATGAAACAAATGTAGATATAGAATCGGCACAATCAGTAGTATCTGGAGAGACCATTTCAACAGAAAAATTAAAAAGTGCAACAGAAGTAATAGGAGAGTTTATGGATTATTGTAACCAAGGAAATACAGAAGCAGCTTATGGTTTATTAACAGATGATTGTAAAGAGCAGATGTATAATTCGTTAGATGCTTTTAATCAGGCATATTATCAAGATGTTTTTGGTGGAGAACAAAAAATTTATTCTGTAGAGAATTGGGTAGGAGATATTTATAGAGTAAGAATTTCAGAAAATATGTTAGCTACTGGAAAAAGTAACAATGGATATTCAAAACAAGATTATATTACAGTCAAAGAAACTGGCGAGGGTTACAAATTAAATATAAATAGTTACATTGGGCATGAAGAAATTAATAAAACTACAGAAGATAATAATATTGTAGTTGAAGTAATTAGTAAAAATACATATATGGATAGAGAAGAATATACAATAAGAGTCACAAATAATAATGATACAGCAATCACATTAGATGCAAAAAGCAATACAGAATCATTATATTTAGAAAATGATAAAGAGGGGCGTTATCCTGCTTATACTCATGAATTAACAGATCCAATGTTAAATATAGATTCAGGTTCAACCAGAGAATTGACAATTAAATTTTATTGTAGATATACTTCTACTGCAAACATAACAGATATGGTATTTTCAAATCTAATAATATACAATAATCAAGGAAGCGAGATTATAGAATTTAGAGCTAAAGTATAAGTTGAATAAATATTGCAAGAATCGAGGCGAGTAAATGGAAGATTTTAAAGAGGCTGCAAAAAAAGCAGGTAAGATAATTTTAAGAACAGTTACGACTCTATTGTTTCCTATAATAGTAATAATCTGTATAATACTGGTTTTAGTATCAGCATTTGTTTATTTTATAACAATAGATGATGGAACTTATAAAGAAGATGATTGGAGTAATGTTCCATATGGCGCTTCAGCTTTTTCTAATGAAACAACAATAAGTTCTGATGGTTCAATATCAACTTCAATGACGCCACAAGAGTTATGGGATAAATTAATAGAAAATGGAAGTAGTGTAGCTGATTATTTAGATTCACCAGAGGAATTAGCAAAATTGGTAAAAGCTGAAATGATTACAAAATATCCAGATACCCGTCCAAATCCGGATGAAGATATAAATTGGGATGATGTTATAAATGGAGATAGTATACAAGGAATTATAAAATTCAAAAGAGCAGATACTGATGGAAATAAGTCAACAATGACTTATGTAGATCCAGCAACATTCCAAGGATATATAGACGAGTATAATAGTACAGGTAGTGAAGAAGCAAAACAAGCGGCATTATCACATTTTACATTAAGACAAACAGCAGCTTCGACTTCTTCAGGAAATGGAGGAGCAATTGCAGCAGGTGATGGTGTAATGACGGACGTTTCACAGGCTATTATTGATGCAACAAATAATACTCCATGGCCAGGAGCTCAATGGTGTGCTAGATGGGTAAATGACGTATATGACAATGCAGGAGTAGGAGCTTGTAGACACGTATCAGCATATGAGTCGTATAAACATCATTGTATTTCGACGGATATGAGTGCAATCCCAATAGGTGCATCTGTATATGGTACAGGAAGTGGACAAAGTGGTCCATACGGTCATATAGGTATTTATATTGGAGGTCGGTCAGGTAATAGATAGTCAAAACGGAGGGATAGTAGTTTCTTCAATGGATGAATGGCTTTCATGGCAAGTAGATGTTTTAGATGGAAAACAAGGATGGCTTGGTTGGGGATGGGAAGATAATAATAGAACGAGAGGAACAACAGACGACCCAAATGTCTCTCAAAATGATGGAAGTGATAGGGAAGAACAAGATAAAGAAAATGAAGAAAATGCTGATGAGAACGGAAATGTAGGAAAGGCTACAGAAATTCCTGTTGCCGGAGATGGATATGATTCAGAATATGTATCATCAGCTGGAATTACTTATAAACAATTTAAACAATATAAAGGTACATATGCAGGAAATTCATATTGGGGAGGAACTATTACTACTCATGGTTGTGGACCAACTTCAATGGCAATATTACTTAGTGGTTTAACAGATTTAAATTATACTCCCGCTAATACAGCGGCAGAGATGAATTCAAAATATGGATATACAAGTTATGAAACATTACAACGAGAATTACAAGATTTAGGAATAAGCGCGGAAGTAACACAAACGCCTTCTGCCCAACAAATACAAGATAATTTAAGAAATGGAAAAGTCATGCTTGTTTCTGTAGATAGTAGGACTATTTTTACAGGAGGAAGTCACTTAATGGCTTTAGTAGATATAAATGAGCAAGGACAAGTATATATATCTAATCCATCTAGTGATACACTTAATGGTTGGCATGATGTTAGTGAGATTACAGCTGGATGTAATTATATAATTTCAATAGACGCAGGTGCAGCAGGAATTGCAAAAAGTAATAATAATTCTAATTATGTTGCTGTAGTTGCTACATGGAGACAAGTTGATACTACAGTTACAACCAATGATCCAAATGTAGAGCCGGTAGATACAACGAGTTATAGTATGACAACAACAGACATTAATTATGAAGCAATGGTAAAGCCGTATACAATGCCATTTGATTATTTGTGGGCACTATTAGTTTGTGGTGAAGGCAAAGGATTTGTATTAGATTTAGCAGATTTAGTATATGATAGTGATATAGAAATAACAGTTCATGATAATCTTACTGTAAATACAGATGTAGATGAATGGAATTATACATTACGAACAAAAGCAGAAGTAGGAGATGCAACAATAACAGCTAATTGTGGAGGAATAACAGCTACGGGAACGGTAGCGGCACATACACATGATCCATGGGGAGATGATCAAAAATATACAACGACTAAGACAGTTGTTACACAAACTAACACATTAAATATAGCAGTAACAAGAGCAAATGTATGGATAGTAGATTATCAAAATGAATTTACATATAATGCTCCATCATCAAATACAACAACTGATCAAGTAACTCAACCAGACACAGAATATGAGTCTTCTGGAACAGCAGATGGTTCGTCATTTACTTGTAGTGAGATAGATGCAGAAAAGAGTAGTTTAGGAAGTAGTGTTAGACAAAGATATATATCAAGTCATAGTTCTAGCAATACTACAAGTGGAACTAATTCAACAACATCAACTGTAACGGCACCTTCTGTAAGTTATGATGTAGATGTATCAGTTGAATATTTTACAAAATACATAAATATAGTAGATAATGTAACAAATACTACGGAAACACAAAAATATGTATCTGGAACCCCAACATTGAAAGAAAAGACAGATCCAGATTCAGAAGAACCTAATTTTGTAACTTTATTTAATGATCCTGATTATGAAAGAAATAATAGTAGTATAATTTCTGCGGCAGATTGGCTATTTGAAATAATAGAATCAAATGATAGAATAAAAGAACCTTTCTTGGACTTAACAAAGTATTTATTATATAAAGCAACAGACATAGATTATGGTGTAACAGAATTTGATTTTAGTATATTCTACCCAGGAAGCTTAACTTCTGTAAGTGCAAATGATTATATAGTACATATTGATATGTCACCTCAAGAAATAGTAATTGATGATGTAGAAACCTTGAAAACAGCATTTGCTGGTTCAGGAGGAGCTGGAAGTGAGAATTTAGTAGCTTATGCAGATGATTTCTTAAGATTACAAGAAGAATATAGAGTTAATGCAGTATTTGCGGCGGCAGTAACTACAGCAGAATGTGGAGCAGGAACCAACTTACAAATAGGAGGAAACAACTGGTTTAGTATAAGAAATCCTAGTGGTGGATGGATGCAATATGATTCTCCAGCAGGTTCAATAGAAGCATTTTGTAATCAAATAGCAAGGTTAGATTATTATTTTACAGATGGAAATTATACTGTTAGAAGTATAGGAATGATTTATTGTGAAGATGCAGATGCACCAGGGGGATGGATTGAAAATGTACTTATGTATATGACTAATATGTTTAATGCAGCAGGAATAGATGTATCATCATTTAATGCAAATGGAGATTTTGTAGAAGTTGCAAAACAATGTCATGATTATGTAAGGACTAATGGTTTCGTATATGGTAATGGTAATACTATACCAATAGCAGGAAATGGTACTAGTTATATAGATTGTAGTGCTTATGTTACTTGGGTATTATATGAATATGGATATACTGATTTGGCAGGACCTCAACAAAGTACACGTACATTATTAGGTTTAGCACAAAGAAAAGGATGGACTGTAAAATCAGGTTCAGAAGCTGTAGCTGGAGATATAATGTTAAATCCTAACAGCCATACGTCAATATATGCAGGAAATGGACAGTTCTATGACTGTGGAAGTACATCACTTATACAATCTGAGATAACTACTTGGAATCCAGGATATCAATATGCTATTACAGTTACGAAGCCGTAAAAGGAGGAAATTATGGACAAAACTAAGAAAATAATAATTATTATAGCTATAGTAATGTTAACTATAGCTATAGGAATTATAATAACTATAGTAGTGTTGAATAATAAAAAAGAAGGTACTATTTATAAAAAAGGTGATGGAACAGTGGAAGTTCTTCCTGAACCAGAAATGGATTTAGAATACGAGCAAAAAGAATTAAGAGAACCAACTGAATTTTTCTCAGTAGAAAAATGTATACAAGATAATGTTGATGGTTTTAGTGCAGAAAAAATGAATTATCTACAAGGGCAAAGAATAATGACATATTCTGTATATGGAAAAATAAATTCAGAAGAAAAATATTATAAAGTTAGAGTAGATATGGAAAATATGACTTATGAATTAGAAGAAATAAGCGATGATATCTATGAAAATCTTAGCCAAATAAAACTAGAAGATGATGAAACAGAGATTCCTAATAAAGGAGACAATAGTTTCGAATATGAAGCAGTAAGTAATGTTGATATGTGTAGAAAATATTTAGAAGATTTTAAACAAAAAGAGCTAAACAACCCAAAAGAAGCGTATTCAATGTTGGATGAAGATTATAGGAATGAAAGATTTCCGACATTTGAAGAATTTCAAGAATATGTAAATAGTTGTAGAGATATGATTCAATATTCATCACTATCTAAATATGATGTAGAAATAAAAGATAATTATACGGAATATATACTAGTTGATAATTATAACAATTCTTATACAATAAGAACAACAGGAATATGGGATTATACAATTCTTCTTGACAATTATACAATTAAAGTTGATACATATGAAGAAGAATATAAAAAATCAAGTATAGATCAGAAGATACAAGCAAATGTATATATATTCTTACAAATGATAAATACAAAAGATTATTCTCATGCTTACGAATTGTTAGATGAAACTTTTAGAAATAATAATTTTGATACATTAGATAAATTTAAAGAGTATGTGAATGCAAATTTCTTTGATTATAATCTTAATACTACATCAAATGTAGATATTAATAATGAAGGAAGTACATACATATATGAAACAAAAATAAGAAGCGGAGCTGGAAGTGCTGCGGAAACAAAAAACTTAACAGTTATTATGCAATTAAAAGAAGGAACAGACTTTGTAATGTCATTTAGTTTAGAATAAAATAGGAGAAGAAGATGTTTGGTAAAATAAAGGCTTTGACAAAGATTTTTGTAAAAGATTTTTATCAAAGTACAAATTTAGTAAATAAAGAAACAAAGAAACTAAATACTAAATCTATATATTTTTGGATGTTAATAATTCTATCAGTTGCAATGATATACATTAGTAACAAAGCAATTCATTTGTGTATATCAATGGGAACACCAGAAACATTTATAAAATTTTATGTATTGTTTCTAACGATATTGTTAATGTTTCAAATTACTATAATATGTGCCAACATCTTCTTCTTTTCAAAAGAATTAGAATTTGTACTTCCATTGCCAATTAAGTCTAAAGAATTGTTAATAGCTAAGTTTAATACTGTAGTATTTATGTCATACATGACAGAATTAATATTTGGACTAGTTCCACTTATTTTGTATGGATTTTCAAATTATACGGGATTTGACTATTTTATCTGGATGTTATTGTTATTAATATTATTACCAATAATATTTGTAACAATTATTGGCCTATTTACAATAATCCTTATGAAAATATTTGGATTTATAAAAAATAAGACAATTTTACAAAATGTAGTTAGTATCATTTTAATATTACTTCTTCTATTTTTAGAAGATAAATTAATAGGTAATATGGATAACTTGCAAGAGACGAATTATTTTATAACACCGTTAGTACAAATTTTAACAGGGACGGTAATATTAGAAAAAGTAAAATATCTTGCTATTCTATTTGCTTTAGACATAATAACATTAATAATTTTTATAGCAATAGGACAGAAATTTTATTTAAAGATGCTTTTAAAAAGTTTAACAATAACGAATCGAAGATTGAAATTGGCAGAAAGAAAACAAGTAGAGATTAAAAGTAGGAAGACAAAAGTTGGAAGACAGTATATAAAAAAAGAATTCAAAATGCTATTTAAGCAACCAATTTTCTTTATGCAAACTGTATTTCCAGTTATTATGGTTTTAATTAGTGTTGTTATGATAACCAATGTTTTAATACCGGTTATTGATTCAGCTATTCAAGATAATGAAACAATAAGAGAAAAAATAAGTTCACTA
Organism: uncultured Clostridia bacterium; assembly: GCA_944392605.1. Classification (GTDB taxonomy): domain Bacteria; phylum Bacillota; class Clostridia; order TANB77; family CAG-508; genus CAG-269. The sequence continues at coordinate 68,416 of CALXXE010000002.1, forward strand.
AATTTTACTACTGAAGTAATATGTATTATTTTAGGAATATTACAATGTATGTTTTCTTTATCAAGTATTTCACTTACAGCTATATCAAGAGAAGGAAAATCAGCAATATTTATGAAATATATACCTGTTAGCTACTATAAACAATTTTTATATAAAAATGTGGTTCAGGTAATATTAAATGTTATTGTATCAATAGTGGTTTTAGGAATAGTTTATTATTATATACCAAAGATAGGTATAATAAATATTCTGTTAATGTTTATAATATCAATTTTTATTAACCTGATAAATAGTTATTTAATGCTTTTAGTAGATTTGAAAAAGCCGTATTTGAATTGGAACTCAGAGCATTCTGTTGTAAAAAGAAATGATAATAAATCATTCCAGTACGCGTTGACGATAATAATGATTCTTATATATATTTATTTATCAAATATTTTTTCAGAGATAAATGTTACTTTAACATTAGGAATAGAAATCATTATATTTATGTTAGCTTTTATAATAATAGACAGAATTATAAAAAGGAAAAGTGAAAAGTTATTCAATAATATAATGTAAGACTAGAATATAAATAGTATTCTAGTCTTGTTTTATATTATTAATTAAACAAATTAAAAATAGTTTGTAAAAGAGGATTTTCTTCAAATAATTTGATAAAGAAATTATGTATAAACGGTATTTGCCAAAGAAGAAAGAGAATTATTATAGTTATAAAAAGCGCAGTGAAATTTTTAATATAATCTTTTGGAGTTTTTTTATACTTAATTTTGTAACCTCTATTTTTTAAATCTTGAATATAAGCATCATGGTATGCTTTTTCTCTTGCTTGTTGTATTTGATTTTCATACTCTAATTGTTTCTCATATTGGTTTTGGCGTTCTTGCTCATCCTGAAATTTTTCATCATAAGAGATATTATTTGTTTTGTTATTATAAGTAGTATTGGCATTATTTCTTAAATTGTTAAGTTCATTATATAAATTTTGATTTTCCTGAGTTAATTTATAAAGTTCCTCTTCCGAAATTTCATTTTGATTTAAAGTAACATCATATTCTGCCCTCGAATTTGGATTAGAGAGAGTTTCATAAGCCTCATTGATTAATTTTAGCTTTTCTTCAGCTTCTTGCTTCATATTTGATTCTTGTAAGTCTGGGTGGTATTTCTTAGCTAAAGTTTTATAAGCTTTTTCTATAACTTCAGGAGAAGCATTTCTATCTACTTCTAAAATTTTGTAATAATTCATTTGTATAATCTCCTTCAAATTTTCCTAAATTAAATATAACATAAAAATCAATAACGTTCAAGAAAGCATAATAAAATAATTATTTCAAATTTAAAGAAATAAAAACTCAGCAGAATTGAATCTGCTGAGTTTCGAAAAATGATAGTTTCTAACAATCCCTTCCTTCATAAGAAGATGTTAGCAATCCAAATCATTTCCGGTTGCTTCAAACGTAAGTTTCTTAGACTTTCCTGAAGGAAAAGAAAGATATAACTCCGCCGATGATGCAACAGAAGATGAGCCAGGCTATCGATCCAATAGATTCACTGAACAACTCGGGTTCCAGTATCAGGTTGAGAATTGGAAGGTCAAATACAAAAGTCAAAAACTTGGTGACAACGTAAATGACGATTCCAATAAATATCGAGCTAATCAGGAAGATTGCCAGAAAGAAGATGGCCCCGAAGAATATACCGACATAAGTAAGAATGTCGGAAAGAGCATCGGGAATCTTGTGCGTGACGTTGGAAATAATGTTGGTAAACTTACTCATGATGTACTCCTTTTCTTAACTACCAGATTTCAAAGTGCTCCGCCGTATGGCATATCATACTATTATTATACAATATTTTCCATATTATGTCAATTAATAGGCTTTTATATATGAAATCACAGTTAAAAAAATATAACATAAAATGAAATAAGGTGATTTATATGGAAAATGGTTTATGTTTAGCTGGAGGGGGAGTAAAAGGAGCTGCCCATATAGGAGTAATAAAGGCATTGGAAGAGGAAAATATAGATTTTAAATATATAGGAGGAACTTCCTCAGGAAGTATAGTTGCTTGTCTTTATGCGTGTGGATTCACATCAGATCAAATATATAAGATCTTTAAGAAATACTGTAAAAAAACAAAGTATGTTGATTTTTTAAACATAATAAAATTAATAGTAGGCCTGATATTTACAGGAAATATAATAATAGATGGATTAAACTCGGGAAAAGAAATAGAGAAGTTGATTAAAAAAGTGTGTAATAAAAGAGGAATATATAATATACAAGATACAAGAAAAACAATTGCAATACCAAGTGTTAATTTGTGTAATGGTAAAGTGGTTTGTTTTACATCAGAGTGTAATAAAAAAATAGATTTGGATAATACGGTTTTTGTGAATGATATAGAGATAGGAAAGGCAGTAAGAGCAAGTTGTAGTTATCCAGTGGTATTTTCTCCTTGTAAATATAAAGATATAAAATTAATAGATGGGGGAATCAGAGAGAATGTGCCTTGGAAGGAGTTAAAGAGATTAGGAGCAAGAAAAGTTTTAAATATTATTTTTGAAGAAGAAATAAATAATGAATGTGATAAAAATATAGTAGATGTTGCAAGTAGTTCAATAGGTTTGTTAAGTAAAGAATTATCTTCATATGAATTAGAAGTTTCAGATTATACAATAAAAATAAGAACAAATAAGATAGGTCTTCTTGATATGAAACAAATAGATAAAATGTATGAAGAAGGGTATAATGAAACAAAGAGAAATATAAAAGAAATAAAAGAAAAAATATTAAGCGATAACGGTAAGTATTAAAGTTATATAGTAAATAAAAAAGTCCCACAGTAAGTATAATTCTTACTGTGGGATGAAATGTGATAGCTAATTTTTGTATAGATTATTTTCTCCAGATCCCCTTACCATCTCTAAATGGTTGGCCGGGTTGATAATAATGTCCTTCGGAGTCTTGCCAAGGTTCACTAGGACTTCTCAATTTGCCTTGACCATCTATGAAAGGAGAACCGGGATTTCTCCAATTACCTTGTGCATCTTGATATGCATCATTCCAACTTCTCCAATTGCCACGACCATCATAAAAACCACTATCACTATGTTGATTTTCATTAGTAGTTGTAGAAGTAAATCCTCTATTGTAAGATGAAGTAGAACCGCCAAAAAAGTCATCCTTAACTGTAAGGTAAAGACAAAATAGGCTAAAAACAAAGCATAGTATAAACCATATTATTGAGCCTATAGGTATACCATTAGCTATTTCCATTGTTAACCAAGAGCAAATAGGTTGTATCGAAAGTACTAAAACAACAAACTTGCTTATACCGTAAATGGGAAAAGCGATGAGTAAAGCAATACCTGCAAAGCCAAATAGTACCAATATGCCAAAAATTGTAGTTAGAATCGTAGAGAGTTTATTGATGATAGAATTAATAAACTTCCGCATGATGTTCTCCTTTGTTCGTAAACTATCACATTTCAAAGTGCTTCGCCATATGGCAACAATACTATAATATTATAACTTGTTTTACATAATATGTCAAACAGCTATAAAATAAACAGGTTCAGTATAATCTGACCTGTTTACTTATAGTTAATTTTTAGAAACCTTAGTTTTTTCTTCGGAAGAGATGTTTTCCTCTTCTTTGTTTTCATTATCTATAGCTTTTTTTCTATTTTGTTTAGCTTTTAAGTTATCTTTAGCAACTGTCATAAGGAGCTTAATTCTATTAGTTTGGTTAGCTTCACTAGCTCCTGGATCGTAATCGATAGGTGATATGTTAGCTTCAGGGAATTTACTACGAATAGTTTTTATAACACCTTTACCAACAACATGGTTAGGAAGACATGCAAAAGGTTGAACACAAACAATATTTGGAATATCATTTTCAATATATTCAATCATTTCAGCAGTTAAAAACCAACCTTCACCAGTTTGGTTACCAATAGATAAAATGTCTTTTACTTTATCCTCTAGATGCCAAATGTCACAAGGTGGTAAGTATCCTTTCTTTGAGTTTGCTAAAGCAATTTTAACATCTTTTTCTAATATATCAATAAGTTTAATAGCTATTTTACTAATTTTAGATGAAGTCTTATTTGTATTTAATAACTTATTGAAAGTAATTTTATGTGTTGCCATAAATTTTGCAAATCCCATGAAGTCAGGAAGTACTACTTCTGCGCCTTCTTTTTCTAGAATATTTGCAACATAGTTATTTCCGAATGGATGATATTTAATTAAAACTTCACCAACAATACCAACTTTAGGTTTTTCGGTAGATGTATCTAATTCTATTTTTTCAAAATCATTAACAATATCATATATACTTTGTTTGAATTCTTTATTGGTTGACTTTGTAAGTAACTTCTTACATTTTTCCATCCAAGTATCAAATAAAGCTTGAGACTCTCCTTTATGTACTTCATAAGCTCTGTTTTTTGTTAGCATTTTTTGTAAAAGGTCAGCATAAACGACAGTTTTAAATAATCTTTCAATAAGAGGAACTGTCAACTTAAATCCTGGCATTTTCTCCATACCAACAAAGTTTAGAGAAATTACTGGAACATTTTCAAATCCTGCATCTTTTAAAGCTTTTCTAATGAATCCAATATAGTTTGTAGCTCTACATCCACCACCAGTTTGTGTAATAATTAAAGCTGTTTTATCAATGTCATATTTTCCAGATTGCAAAGCTTCAATCATTTGACCTGTAACTAAAATAGATGGATAGCAAGCATCATTATTTACATATTTTAAACCAGTATCTACTGTTTTTTGAGTACAATCTCTTAGTAACTCTATATTATATCCACAAGCTCTAGCAGCTGTTTCTAATAGTTCAAAATGGATAGGTGCCATCTGAGGGAATAAAATAGTATATTCTTTTTTCATTTCCTTAGTAAATATCTTTTTATGAATTCCATAGTCACCATCAGCTTTTTGTTCTATTTTTTCTTGTTCACGTTTTTTCATACTAGCAAGTAATGAACGAATACGGATACGAACAGCTCCTAAATTATTTACTTCGTCTATTTTAATTAATGTATACATTTTACCATAGCTAGATAATATTTCTTCTACTTGGTCTGTTGTAACAGCATCTACACCACAACCAAATGAATTTAGTTGTACCAATTCTAAACAATCATGTTTTCCTACGAAGTCAGCTGCCGCATATAATCTTGCATGGAATACCCATTGGTCAACAACTCTTAAAGGTCTTTTTGTTTCTGTTTTATCAGAAACACTATCTTCTGTTAAAACACATAAACCAAGAGAAGTGATTAAAGTATCAATACCATGATTGACTTCTGGGTCTACATGATAAGGTCTACCTGCTAGTACAATTCCTTTAAGATTATTTTCTTCTATGTATTTAACGGTTTCTGCACCTTTTCTTCTAATATCTTCTTTACATTTTTGATATTCAGCTTCTGCTTTTTCTGCGGCTTCTTCTAATTCAGCCTTTGTGAAATTATATTCTTTAAATTCATCTAGTTCTAATACTTTTTTAACAAGATTTTTCTTATCAAAAGGTAAGAATGGGTTAATAAATTTAACATCAGGAGCTTTTAAATTTTCTACATTATTCTTTAAAACCTCTGAATAAGAAATAACAATAGGGCAGTTATAATGGTTATCTGCTTTTTCATATTCTTTTCTAGAATATGGAATACAAGGATAGAATATTGTTTTAATACCTTGTTCTAATAAACTTTCTATATGTCCATGAGAAAGTTTTGCAGGGTAACAAACAGATTCAGAAGGCATTGATTCCATACCCTTTTCATAAGTTGCTCGAGTACTCTTTTCTGAAATAATTACTCTAAATCCTAAGCTAGTTAAGAAAGTAAACCAGAAAGGATAGTCCTCATACATATTTAGAACCCTAGGTATACCTATTGTTCCTCTTGTAGCATATTGTTCTTCTAGAGGAGTATAATCAAAGATTCTTTTATATTTATATTGAACTAAGTTTGGTAAATCCTTTTTCTTTGTAATGGCACCTGCTCCTCTTTCACAACGGTTACCAGATACATGTATTTGTCCGTTACTAAATTTATTTATAGTTAGTTTACAGTGATTTTCACAAATACCACAACGTGTATGTGTAACTTTTATTTCTAGTTTATCTAATTCATCTTCTTTCAAGATAGTAGATTTATATTCCATATCAAGATTTGCTTCATATTGTTCTTTAGATAGAAGTGCCATACCATAAGCACCCATAAGACCTGCAATATCTGGTCTTACGACATTTTTGCCAACTATCAATTCAAAAGCACGTAAAACTGCATCATTATAGAAAGTTCCACCTTGTACAACTATGTGATCTCCTAATGTTTCTACATCTCTTACTTTCATAACTTTTTGTATAGCATTTTTAATAACAGAATATGAAAGTCCTGCAGAAATATCTCCAACAGAATAACCTTCTTTTTGAGCTTGTTTAATCTTAGAATTCATAAAAACTGTGCATCTGGATCCTAAGTCAACAGGTGTTTTTGATGAAATTGCTTCTTTTACGAATTCAGAGATTTCTATATTTAAGCTTTTAGCAAAAGTTTCTATAAAAGAGCCACATCCTGAAGAACAAGCTTCATTAAGCATAATGTTATCAATTGAACCATTTTTCATTTTTATGTATTTCATATCTTGGCCACCAATGTCAACAATACTTGTAACGTCTGGTTCAAATTCTTTTGCAGCTGTATAATGTGCAATTGTTTCTATTTCGTTTAGGTCAACATTTAAAGCTGTTTGTATCAATTTTTCACCATATCCTGTAACACCACTATATTTTAAAACTGCTTTTTTAGGTAAAACATGATATAGTTTTTTTAGCATTGCCATAACACTTTTTAATGGATTTCCTTCATTACTTCCATATAAAGAGTAAAGTAGTTTGCCATCTTTATCTATTAAAACAATTTTTGTTGTAGTAGATCCTGCATCAATTCCAAGATAACAATCACCTTCGTATGAAGATAAATCTGCTCTTAATACTTTTGCTTTATCATGTCTTTCTTTAAATGATTTATATTCATCATCATTTTTAAATAATGGATCTAATGGCCTTGATGTGTTATCATGTGAAACTTTTAAATTTTCTATCTTTTTTGCTAGCTCATCAGGTGTAATAGGGGCTGTATTAATAGAGTCTAAAGCAGCTCCTTTTGCAACTAAAAGATGAGCTTCTTCTGGTACTATAATTTCATCATCTTTTAAATGTAATGTTTCTATAAATCTTTTACGTAATTCTGATAAATAATTTAATGGACCTCCTAAGAAAGCAACATTACCTCTAATTGGTCTTCCGCAAGCTAAACCACTAATAGTTTGGTTTACAACAGCTTGGAATATAGATGCAGCAATATCTTCCTTTGCGGCACCTTCATTAATTAAAGGTTGAATATCAGTTTTGGCGAAAACTCCACAACGAGATGCAATAGGATAAATAGTCTTGTAACTTTTTGCAAGCTCATTTAACCCTGCTGTATCTGTGTGAAGTAGTGATGCCATTTGGTCCAAAAATGCACCAGTACCACCGGCACAAGTGCCATTCATACGTTGCTCTATAGATTGGTCAAAATAAATAATTTTTGCATCTTCACCACCAAGCTCTATTACAACATCAGTTCTTGGTATATATTTTTCAACAGCTCTTTTACAAGAGACAACCTCTTGAATAAAGTCCACTCCTAAGAATTTAGCAGCAGACATAGCACCAGAACCTGTTAAAGCTAGCGTAAAGGTATTATTAGGATATTTTAATAGCAAATCTTCTAAAACACTACATACAGTATTTTTTGTATCTGAAAAGTGTCTTTGATAATTCTTATATATAGTATTTAGGTTCTTATCCATAACTATAATTTTTACAGTTGTAGAACCTACATCTAAACCTACATGTAATAATTCACTCATGACAAAATCTTCCTTTCTGTCTATAAAAATATTCTTTTAAACACCTTAATTGTATACGGAAATCAGCTTTTTGTCAAATGGAAAATATTGCAAATAGTAAACTAATAGGTAAAAGATAATAATATATAAATAAAAAAGAAAATACATAAAATATATTAAAATTAGAGTTCTAAAATGGACAAACAAATAATAATATTAAATATAATAATAAAAGGAAGAAGGAGGAGAACATGAAAAATAAAAAGATAATTATAATTTTTGTTGTTTTATTTATTATTTTGATAGTTGGTGGATATTTTTTAATTAATTACTTAAAACAAAATAAGGCAGAAGAGGAACAACCAATAGTAGAAGAATATACACCTCAAGAAGAAATATCTGAAGACCAATTAAGACAGACAATTGTAAGTTTATATTTTCCAAATAAAGAAACAAAAGAATTAGAGCCAGAAGCAAGATTGGTTGATATAAAAGAAATACTAGAAAATCCATATGAAAAAATAGTAAACTTATTAATCCAAGGGCCAAAGGACGAGAGTAAAGAAAAAATTATCCCAGAAAATACAAAATTATTAAGTGCACGGAATAGAAGGAGATTGTCTAACACTAGATTTTTCATCTGATTTTCTAAATTATGATAAAACAGATGAAAAAACAAAAGAAAATCTAATAAACAGTTTGGTAAATACATTAACACAGTTAAACGAAGTAAATAGCATAAAAATATTAATAGATGGAAGTGAAAATGAAGAATTTAGTGAAGTTTATACTGTTCAAGAACTTACTTCTTAAAGAATTTATATAAATGCATACAACGTGTAAATTTCTTTAAATTATTTAAAAAATATTCTACTTCTCTTAGCGACTTCATTGTGTTTTTAGCACAAGAATTTAAGCTGAATTGTTTTTTATGAGGTGGTTTCTTATCACCTCTGTTTTCATTGTATTCCATAGTACACCTCTAAAACTTTGATTTTTGAGTAGATTTATTATATAATATGTAAAAAAATTAAAAATGTTTAAAGGAAAATAAAATGGAAATAGAATTAAAAGAAAATGAAAGAATAGATGATTTAGAATTTAAAGGTTTAAAAATTATTCAAAATGAGAAAGGATTCTGTTTTGGAATAGATAGTGTATTATTATCTGATTTTGCTAAAAATATAAAGAAAGATAGTTTAGTATTAGATTTAGGAACAGGAACAGGTATCATTCCTATTTTATTATGTGGAAAGACTGAGCTTAAAAAAATAATAGGAGTGGAAATACAAGAAGAAGTAAGTGATATGGCAAAGAGAAGTGCTTTGTTAAATAATTTACAAGATAAGTTTCAAGTTTTTAATGAAAATATTTTGAATTTAAACAAGATATATGATAATCAAACATTTGACGTTATTGTAACTAATCCACCATATAAGAAAAAAGATACAGGAATAATTAATGAAGATGAAAGAAAAATAATATCAAGGCATGAGATAACAGCTAATTTAGAAGATTTTATAAAAGTTTCAAAAGATTTATTAAAAGACAAAGGTGAATTTTATATGGTGCATAGACCAGAAAGATTAGTTGATATTTTTAGTCTTTTAAGGAAATATAAAATAGAGCCTAAAGAACTTCGATTTGTATATTCAAATATAAACAAACCACCTAAATTAGTTTTAGTAAAAGGAATAAAAAATTCAAAATCATTCTTAAAGGTCGACAAGAATTTATATATTTATGATGATAAAGGAAATTATACAAATGAAATATTAAAAATTTATAATAAAATATAAAAGTAAAAACAGGAGGAAAAGAGTAAATGAAACAAAAACAAGAAGGAGTTTTATATTTAGTTGCAACTCCCATAGGAAATTTAGATGATATTACCTTAAGAGCAATAAATACATTAAAAGAAGCGGATTTAATAACGGCAGAAGATACAAGACATACATTAAAACTATTAAATCATCTAGAAATATCAAAACCAATGATTAGTTATCATCGTCATAATGAAGAGTTTAGATGTGAATATTTAATTAAAGAATTAAAAGATGGTAAAAACATAGCTTTAGTATCTGATGCAGGGACTCCAGGAATCAGTGATCCAGGAGAAGAAATTGTAAAAGAATGTATTAAAGAAAATATCAGAATTATCCCAATTCCAGGTGCATGTGCAATGGTCAATGCTTTAATTTGTTCAGGAATTGATACAAAGGAATTTTGTTTTTATGGTTTTTTACCTTTAAATAAGAAAAATAGAAAAGAAAAGTTAGAAGAAATAAAAGGTATAAATAAAACAGTAATTCTTTATGAAGCACCTCATAAAATAAAAAATACTTTAGAAGATTTGAAAAAAATTTTAGATAAGGATAGAGAAGTAGTTCTAGCAAGAGAAATAACAAAGATACATGAAGAATTTATAAGAGGAAAAATTGACGATATACTTGAAAAAGTAAATAATTTGAGGGGTGAAATGGTTTTAATTATTGAAGGTAATCATAAAGAAAAAGAAAATGATTTATGCCATCTAACTATAGAAGAACATTATAAATATTATGAAGAACAAGGATTAGAGAAAAAAGAAATTATTAAAAAGATTGCAAAAGACAGAAATGTAAATAAAAATGAAATATATAAGCTATTTATTTAAAAAGTAATTATTCATAGACTGTTGATAATATATATATAATATATTGTCTAACAGTCTTTTTTGTATCAAAAAGATACAAGAAATTTTATAGATAGTAATTTTTTTAAGATTAATATTGATAAAAAATGTAAATGGTAGTATTATAAATACACTTTTAAATCATATTTTTTAATCGTTGGGAAAAATCTTCCCACATTTCGTTAGAATTAATAAAAAGAAAATTAAAGAGAGAAGGCGATAAAAAGAGAAAAACATAGCAGAGGATAAGAAAACATACTTATTTACTGAATAATAAAAGTCGTTTAATAAATAAATATAAAATAAAATGGAGGTAATGAATGAGTATAAAAGTTTTTATACGAAAAAAGATTATATAAGATGCTTCTGGTATAACGTCAATAAAAAATTAAAGGATATTAAAATATATACTAGTAAGAGAACTAGGCGAAGAAAAAGCAAAAAGATATATAAATATGTTAAGAGAAGGAGAAAATAATATGTTAGTAGTGATTGAAGCATTAAAAAAGATAGAGAAAAGTCATTAAGAGAAGCGAGAAAACAAGGAAAGGAAGAAGGAATAATACAAACAGCTAAAAATATGCTAAAAGAAAAAATAGATATAGAGACAATAGAAAAAATAACTAAATTAAATAGAAAACAATTTATGTAATAAAATAAATGAACATATCAAAAAAATTGATATGTTCATTTTGCTTGTTTTTTATTCTTTACTTTCTTTTAAGTTGCCTATTTTTTTAGAACAATCTTTACAGATTAATTTATTATGATATTCTAATAAATTTTTTGTGTTTCCACAGAAGATACAATTAGGTTCGAATTTCTTTAATACTATTGAAGAGCCATCCACATAAATTTCAATTGGGTCTTTTTCTACTATATTAAATTGATTCCTTATTTCAATTGGAATTACAACTCTACCTAGCTCGTCCATTCTTCTAATAATACCTGTAGACTTCATAACTAATTCCTCCTTAAAAGTTATATATTTACAATCCCTTTGTTATGATTAAATATATCACAAAGAAAAGACTTGGTCAATTCAATTTGGAATAAAAACTGTAATTCATAAATAAAATTATGTTGGTGATAGTATGTTAAATATAGTTTGGCCAATTTTTATAATAATATCATTTTCCTTTGCAATTTTTTCAGGAAATTTAGAAAATTTAAATAATTCTATTTTTGAAAGTACTAATTCAGCAATTAGTTTATCAATGGATTTACTAGAAAGTATGTGTCTTTGGAGCGGAATTATGCAGATTGCTAGTAAAACTAGTTTGATTGAAAATTTAACAAAATTTTTAGAACCTCTGCTTAATTTTTTGTTTCCAAGATTAAAGAAAAATAAAAAAATAAAAAGAGAAATATCTATGAATATGGTTGCAAATATATTAGGTTTAGGAAATGCAGCAACACCGTTGGGATTAAAAGCTATGAAATCTATGCAAGAAGAAAATGATAAGAAAGATACTTTATCAGATTCAATGATGATGTTTATTGTAATAAATACAGCATCTATTCAAATTATTCCAACAACTGTTATTGCAATTAGAAGCTCTCTAGATTCAGAAAATCCAACTTCAATTGTATTTCCAACGTGGATAGCAACAATTATCGCTGCTATAGTAGGAGTTTTTATAGCGAGAATTGTAATTAAGGTTACAAAAGGGGAGAAGTCTAGGTGAAAATAATAAATTTTTTGTCAAGTGTCGCAATGCCGATGGTAATTTTACTTATTGTTATGTATGGAGTAAAAGAAAAAAACAAAGTATTTGATACTTTTTTAGAAGGTGCAAAAGAAGGAATTAAGACAACATTAAGTATTTTACCGACGTTAATAGGATTATTTTTAGCAATTGGAGCTTTAAGAAGTTCGGGGGTATTAGAATTAATCATTAGTATTTCTAGTCCTCTTCTTGATATTTTAAACTTTCCTAGTGAACTTATGCCACTTGCAATATTAAGACCAATATCAGGAAGTGGTTCAATTGCTGTTGCAACAGATATTATGAAAAACTGTGGTGTTGATAGCTTAATAGGAAATATTGCATCTACAATAATGGGATCAACTGAAACAACATTATATACAATTGCAGTTTATACAAGCTGTATAAAAATAAAGAAGACAAGATATATTTTGATTGCAGCATTAGCAGCTGATATTGCGGGAATAATTGCAAGTACTATTATTTGTCAAATCATATTTTAAAGTTGACAGATTTTGTAAACAATAGTATTATGTATATACTTTAATTCTTATATATTAATTATTTTTTTTATAAGTTTTTAATTCTTTAAATTTTGAAAATAGAAAAGAATAAAAAATAAAGTAATAAAAACTAAAAAAATTAAGATTTATTTCGAAAGGATTTTAGAATGATTAAATTAATAATATTTATTTCAATATTTTTTATAATAAGAAAAATAATAGTTAAAAAATTATCAAAAGAAATATTAATGATGTTAGAAACAAACAAAAAAGAAGAAAAATATAAAATAAGTTTTTAACTTTGTAGAGGAGATGTTTTTGGTTTATTGGTCCTTATTTCCCAAGGTAGGCAATTCCTCTACAAAATATACATTATCTATGATAAGTTTCGCCATGTGAAATTTTAAAAGCTCTGAAAATTTGCTCTAGTAAGAATACTCTAATTAATTGATGAGGAAAAGTCATTTTAGAAAAGCAAATCTTTAAATTACAGGTATCTATGATTTCTTTAGTCAATCCTAAAGAACCACCTATAATAAAAGAAATATGACTATTTTCCATTGATAAATCGTCTAGTTTTTTAGAAAATTCTTCAGAGGTAAATTCTTTACCTTTTAAATCTAAAGCTATTTTGTAAGAATCTTTGGGTAAATGAGAGAGTATTTGTTTTGCTTCTTTTTCTTTTATTTCTAATTCTAAATTAGGATTTAATTTATCAGGAATTTTTTCATCAGGAAGTTCTATAAAATCCAGTTTACAATATCTCGAAAGCCTTTTACTATATTCAGATATAGCATCTTTTAAATAATTTTCTTTTATTTTACCAATGCAAACAATATGAATATTTAGCATATTAAAGTTATTGCTCCTTTATATTAATAATTTTACTATGAAAATCTCTTGAAGCAACACTAAGTAAAAGAGAATTTTCATTATAATTTTTAGAAATCAATTCATCAACAACAGTTTGGTAAGCAAGTTCTGGAAAATTACTTTCTTTACTTAAATGCCCAAGCATTGCATTTTTTAATCCTGAATCTATCAAATGTGATATAGTTTTTCCTGCTATTTCATTTGATAAATGACCTGTAGGCCCTGCAATTCTTGATTTTAAAGAAAATGGATATGGTGAATATCTTAAAACTTCAGGATCATAATTTGCTTCTAACATAACAAATAAACTTTCTTCTAAGTTCTTTAAGATATCATTTGTCATATGACCAATATCTGTTGCGACGCTTATTTTCTTATCATCTTTATATAAACTAAATCCGCAAGGATTTGCAGCATCGTGAGGAATTGAAAAAGGTTTAACTATTAAATCGCCAATTTCAAATTTATCACTTAATTTAAAAATATTTATATTTTCATCTGATATTTTATCTCTTTGTTTTGGCATAGCGTCTAAAGTTTCTTGATTAACAAATACAGGTAAATTAAATTTTTTAGATAAAGTTCCTAAAGCTTGGACATGGTCTATATGCTCGTGTGTTACTAATATTCCATCCAAAGACTTAGGGTCAATATTTATATCATTTAAAGCAGTTTCTATTTTTTTACAGCTAACGCCTGCATCGATCAATATTTTAGTATTTTTAGTTTCTACAAAAAGACTATTTCCACTACTACCACTATATAAACTACAAAAATTAAACATTGTTTTTTACTTCCTTATTCTTCTGTTACTCTCTTTATATTTGCTCCAATTTTTCTAAATTTTCCTTCAATATCTTCATATCCACGGTCTATATGTTGTAAATTATATATATCTGTTTCACCTTGAGCAGCTGTTCCAGCAATTACAAGTGCTGCTCCTGCTCTTAAATCAGTAGAATATACTGGTGCGCCATATAATTTTTTAACACCTTCAAAAAATGCTGTTTTTCCTTGAGCTGTTATTTTAGCTCCCATTTTATTTAATTCATCAGTATATTGAAATCTTGATTCCCAGATACTTTCATTAATTACACTATTACCATTTGCTAAAGATAAAACTACACCCATTTGAGGTTGTAAATCTGTTGGAAATCCTGGATATGGTAGAGTTTTTATATTAGCCTTATTTGGTCTTTTATTACACCAAACACGTATACTATCACCATAGTCTTCAACATTTCCACCAACTTCTATGATTTTAGCTGTTATAGATTCCAAGTGTTTTGTGATACAATTTTTTAAAGTTAAATCTCCTCTTGTTGCAACTGCAGCAAGCATAAATGTTCCTGCCTCTATTTGGTCAGGAACTACAGAATATGTAGCATTTCCATGTAATTTTTCAACACCATTGATTTTTATTACATCAGTTCCAGCTCCACGAATATCAGCTCCCATAGTATTTAAGAAGTTAGCAACATCAACTATATGAGGTTCTTTTGCCGCATTGTCTATTGTAGTTGTGCCTTTAGCTAAAACGCTTGCTAGCATTACATTAATAGTTGCTCCAACAGAGACTATATCCATATATATTGAAGTTCCTTTTAATTTTTTTGCTTTACCAGTAATTTTTCCCTTTTCAACATTAACTGTTGCACCAAGTGCTTCAAATCCTTTTATATGTTGGTCGATAGGTCTTGCTCCTAATTTACAACCACCAGGCATACCAACTTCAATTTCTCCTTTTCTGCCAAGCATGCTACCTATTATATAGTAAGATGCTCTGAATTTGCTTGTTAAGTCTAAAGGTGCTTTTGTTGTTGTGATATTTCTTGTATCTATTGTAATACAATGTTTATCATTCCAAGTAATTTTTGCTCCTAATTTTTCTAATATTTTACAAGATATTTCTATATCACTAATATGTGGTAAATTTTCGATAGTGCAAACACCATCTATTAGAAGTGTTGCAGGTAAAAGTGCTACTGCTGCGTTCTTTGCTCCACTTATTGTAACCTCTCCTTTTAATTGAGTAGGTCCTGTGACTACTAATTTTTCCAATTATATTCCCTCCAATGAATTATATACTATATTACAAATAAAAATAGAGCGTATATCATTACACTCTATCATTCCTAAATATAACATAAAGTTAAATACTTTGCAACTATTTTCTTGCAGTAATAAAACCATTTTCATTAAAAAATTCAAGTATTTTAAATTTAAACTGAATTTTTGAGTCAGAATCCTCAGAAACCAAAGCATATTCTTCTTCAGATAGATCATTTTCTAATTGTTCTTTAGAGTCTTCTGGGACAACTCCAGAAGTTACATCAACAAAACATAGAGGTGGAAACATTACACACCACCAGTTTTGACCTTGTGCTTCACCAATTTCAACTCTTAGAGCATCATAAAATCCTGCAGGAAGAGAAATGTCACCATAATCTTTTGTAGGAAATTCAAAGTTACCTATACTTATATTAACATCGTAAGAATAGCCTTCATCATTTATGGTTTGTAAAGCGATTTGCTTAAATTCTTCTTGGTGTTTTTTAACAAGCGAAATCGCCTCATCTTTGTTTTTACAATTACTGCAAATTTCTTTCATATATTTAAGTAGATTGTCTCTAACTTTATATTTTAAATCTTGATCTTCTTTACTATCACTATTTGCAATTACATGTAATCTAAAAACGCTATTTGCAATGTCGGTTGAGATATTTTCAGCGTAAGAAAATGCACAGATTGTAGTATATAAGAAAAGTAAAAAACTTAAAATAATTACCATTTTTACCTTGGGATTTTTAAATAAATTTAATATTTTTTTCATAAGTTACCTCCAATAAACTTTTTTTCTAAAATCTTCTTGTTTTAAGTATTAACAACTTAGAATAATTTTATACATTTTGAAAAAAATGTCGAAATGTTTTTTGAAATATATTTGAAATAATATTGACATATTTGTAAAGAAATGGTAAAATTTACCAGTAAGCAGAAAGAGAAAAACTTTATTTCCGTATGCTTTTAAAAGAAAAGGAGAGGTTTTTTAATGAACAAAAATCAAATAACAAAAGAGAAGATATGTGCATTTTATGCAAGTGATTATCATTTTGAAATGATTACTTTACCTTACATTGAGAAAAATTTGGAAGAAAATAAGAAGATAGTAGTTCTAACAGAAAATGATCTAGAAGAAAGTATGAATACTTTAATGGAAAAAGTAAATTTAAAAGAAGAAAAGAAGAAGAACATTTTTAAGATTAATTGGAAAAATGATGATTTAAATAAATTTAAAGAGATAAAAAAAGATATAGAAGAGAATAAAGATTTGATTATTTTTATAAAAGGAAAAGAAAATTATATAAAAAATATAAATGAAAATATAGAAAAATGGATAGAAAAAAATAATAAAGTAAAAACCATAGATTGTTATGATATAGAAGAGATTGAAGAGGATTTCGCAGAAGTAATAAGTAAGTATAAAAGAGTCTTAAGTACTACGGGAGAAAAGGAAATAGAAAAATAAAAATAAAAAAGGTTGATATTTTTTTTAAAATAGTATATAAAATATAAATATAAATACAATTAATAAAAAAGGAGATTGCAAAATGGATAATAATTTAGAAGAAGTAAAAGCTATTTTAAAAAAATATGGGCAAGAACATTTGCTAAATCATTATGATAAATTAGATGATGCTCATAAGAAAAAATTATTAGAACAAATTGATGAAATTGATTTTGAGCTTGCAAACAGTTTGTATGAAAGTACAAAAAAAGAAACAAAAAATAGCAAAGATGAAATTACACCAATTGATTATTTAGATAAGTTTAAATTAGGAGATAAATATAAATATTACGAAGATATCGGAAAAAGAGCAATAAAAGAAGGAAAATTAGCAGCAGTTACAATGGCAGGAGGACAAGGAACGAGACTTGGACATAATGGACCTAAAGGTACGTATGATATAGGATTAGATTCACACAAATCTTTATTTGAATTATTATGTGATGGATTAAAAGAAGAAAGTAAAAAGTATGGAGTTACTATACCTTGGTTTATCATGACAAGTAAAGAGAATAATGAAGCAACAGTTAACTTCTTTAAAGAACATAAATATTTTGGGTATGAAAAAGATAAAAATCTATTCTTTTTTATTCAAGGAGAACTACCAATGATGGATACAGAAGGTAAGATTCTAATAGGTGAAGATGGATTAATTAAACTTGCAGCAGATGGACATGGAGGAATTTATGAATCTTTAGTAAAAACAGGTATGACCAAGAAAATGAGAGAAATGGGTGTTGAATGGGTATTTATCGGAGGAGTAGATAATTGCCTTGCTAAAATGGTGGACCCTGTTCTTATGGGTGTTGCAATTGATAAAAAAGTTACAGTTGCTTGTAAATCAGTTGTAAAAGCTAACCCTCATGAAAGAGTAGGGGTTTTCTGTAGAAGAAATGGAAAACCTAATGTAATTGAATATACAGAAATAACAGATGAGATGGCAGAAGCAACTGATAAAGATGGAGAATTATTATATGGAGAATCTCACATCTTATGTAATTTATTTAGTGTGAACGCAGTAGAAAGAATGGGAGCGGAACCACTTCCTTACCATGTAGCATATAAGAAAGCAACTTATATGGATAAAGATGGAAATCTTGTAGTACCAGATTCACCAAATGCTTATAAATTTGAAGCGTTTCTATTTGATGCGTTTGGTGAAGTTGATGATATGGCAATACTTAGAGTAAAAAGAGAAGAAGAATTTGCGCCTGTAAAAAATGCTGATTCAGCAGGAGTAGATTGTCCAAGTACAGCAAGAGAGTTATATAAAAAATTTTATAAATTAGATTAGAAGAAATGTCGCAAAAGGCGTTTCTCATGCGACAATTTGTTAGAGTGAGAGCGTTTTAATTGCGGCGTTTTTTATAATATAAAACCAAAAACGAAACGGAGGAATTTAAAATGAATTATATGGAAGAATACAAGAAATGGTGTGAAAGTCCAGAATTTGATGAAGAAACAAAAAAAGAACTATTAGCTATCAAAGATGACGAAAAAGAAATTGAAGATAGATTCTATAAAGAATTAGAATTTGGAACAGCAGGACTTAGAGGCGTAATTGGTGCAGGAACAAATAGAATGAATAAATATACAGTAGGAAAAGCAACTCAAGGGTTAGCAAATTACATCGTAGAACAAGGAACAGGAAATAAAGGTGTTGCAATTAGTTATGATTCAAGAAGAATGTCAAAAGAATTTAGTATGCAAACAGCTTTAATTTTAAATGCAAATGGAATAAAAACATATTTATTTGAAAATTTAAGACCAGTTCCAGAATTATCATTTGCCGTAAGAGAACTTGGATGTACAGCAGGTGTTATGATAACAGCAAGTCATAATCCTCCAAAATATAATGGATATAAAGTATATTGGGATGATGGTTCTCAAATTGTAGCTCCAAGAGATAAAGATATTATTTCAAAAGTAAGAGCTGTTGAAAGTTTTAGTGAAATAAAAGAAATTTCAAGAGAAGAAGCAGAAAGTAAAGGATTATTCAATCTTATAGGAACCGAAATGGACGATAAATACTTAGGAGTATTAAAATCTAAAGTATTAAATCCTGGAGTTGTAAAAGAAGAAGGAAAGTCTTTAAAAGTAGTATATACACCATTACATGGAACAGGAAATACAATTGCTGAAAGACTTTTACATGAAATAGGTCTAGAAAATGTATATGTAGTACCAGAACAAAAAGACCCAGATGGAGAATTTCCAACAGTTAGTTATCCAAATCCTGAAGATAAAAAAGCATTTAAATTAGCACTTGAACTTGCTGAAAAAGTAGATGCAGATGTAGTTTTAGCAACAGACCCAGATGCAGATAGATTAGGAATTTTTGCAAAAGATACTAGATCTGGAAAATATATGGAATATACAGGAAATATGTCAGCATTACTTATTGCAGAATATAGAATTTCTCAAATGAAAGAAAAAGGAATGCTTCCAAAAGATGGTATGATTATTACAACAATAGTATCTTCAAACTTAACAAGAGCAATTGCAAAGGCATACGGCTTAGAATGTATAGAAGTATTAACAGGATTTAAAAATATTGGTAGTGTTATGAAAAAAGCAGAAGAAAATAAAGATAAGACATATGTATTCGGTTTTGAAGAGAGTTATGGTTGTCTAATTGGGGATTATGCAAGAGATAAAGACGGAATAGCAGCAGTTATGGCACTTTGCGAAGCAGCATGTTATTATAGATCAAAAGGAAAAACTTTATGGGATGCTATGGAAGACATCTATAAGAAATATGGATATTATAAAGAGACACAAGTATCAATAGTATTAGAAGGTGCAGAAGGCGCAGAAAAAATCCAAGAAATGATGACTAATATGAGAAATACACCTGTAGAAAAAATAGGTGCTAATAAAGTTCTAGAGTTTAAAGATGTAGAAAAAGATATTGATAAAGATATGGTAACAGGTGAAACAAAAACTACAGGATTACCAAAATCAAATGTTTTATATTACGAACTAGAAGATGACGCATGGTGTTGTGTAAGGCCATCAGGAACAGAGCCTAAAATTAAATTATATATGGGTGTCAAAGGTTCTTCTGACGAAGATGCAAACAAAAAATTAGAAGATTTAAAAGATGCTATGGTAGCTATTGTAAAATAAAAGAAAAGCTGTTTTTTGGGACGGGCTCAAAAAACAGCTTTTAATATTTTGTGATTTTATTATTTATTATCTAATTTCCATTCCGGAAGATTTCTTTGAATTGCGCCAAATAGATTTGCTCTAACCATTGGAATCTTTTTTCCAAGAGTATAAATCAATTGTTTCATATCTTCACGTTTAGACGTTCCATCCATAGGACAAACCTTAGGCATTACAGATAAATTATTCTTTTTTATAAATCTTTTTGTTTCTTTTTCAGGAGTATATATTAAAGGTCTAATTAAAGTAATCTTTGTTCTATCCATGTAACTCATAGGTGCGAAAGTTCCAATATTTCCTGTATAAAGCAAGTTTAATAAAAATGTTTCTAAAACATCATCTTGATTATGTCCTAGAGCAATTTTATTACATCCTTCACGTATAGCTACAGAATTAATAACACCTCTTCTTAGGTTAGCACATAAAGAACAAGGATTTTTTTCTTTTCTTATATCAAAAACAATTTCTTTTGCGTGGCTTTCTTCAATAAATAAAGGAATATCTAAATTATCACATATTTTTTGTAAAAATTTAGTGTCAAAGAATTCAAAACCAGGGTCTATACTAATTGCTATTAATTCAAATTTTTTAGGATAAAATCTTTGAAGAGATTTAAATGCATGAAGCATTGTTATTGAGTCTTTTCCCCCAGATAAGCATACAGCAATTTTATCTCCTTCATCTATCATATTATATTCTTCTATTGCCTTTCTCATATGACTTAATATTCTTTGCATTTTAATCACCTATATAATTATAACAGACATTGTCAAGAAAGTAGAAGTTAATGTTATGCCAAGATATCATTTATTGACTTTTTTTGTTTAATATTTTATAATTAAAGCGTTACAAATAAAGTAAAAAAGGAAATTAAATTAAATATGTACCAGTAGCTCACCAGGATAGAGCGCTTCCCTCCTAAGGAAGAGGTAGGGGGTTCGAGTCCCTTCTGGTACACCAATCTTTATTTAAGGAATTAGTATGGAAGAAAAATTTATGAAAGAAGCTTTAAAAGAAGCAAAAAAAGCATATGACAAATTGGAAGTCCCAGTAGGAGCGGTTATTGTTAAAGATGGAAAAATAATTGCAAGGGCTCACAATTTAAAAGAGACCAAAATGGATACAACAAAACATGCAGAAATAATTGCAATACAGAAAGCAAGTAGAAAATTAGGAGCTTGGAGACTTCTGGATTGTGAAATGTATGTAACATTAGAACCTTGTTCAATGTGTGCAGGAGCAATGATTAATGCAAGAATAAAGAAATTATATATAGGAGCTCTAGATGAAAAAACAGGAGCAGCTGGTTCTGTCTTTAACTTATTTGAAGACTATAAATTCAATCATGACGTAAAAGTAGAACAAGGCATTATGAAAGAAGAGTGTGAAAAAATTTTAAAAGATTTTTTTAGAGATTTAAGAAAGTTAAAAAGTAAAAAATAAAATAAGAATGATGCTTAAAATTTAGGAGGAGCATATGATAGATAAAATAAAATATATAACAAGTAAAAAATCATTTCATATCTGCATGACGATTATAATAATAGCAGTTATATTATTTGCATCAGGAATAATGATATTAAGATACCAAGTAGAAGGTGAAACAAATATGCCATTTGAAATAACTAAAATTACGTTAATAAGTACATCAGATGGTATAGATAAAAATCAAGAAGGGGAAGCTACTAACTGGGCTTTTGATATTAATCAAAATAATGATATATATATTTATATTGAAAAAAATGACAATTATAAAGAAGAAGAAGCAATAAGAAGTATAGTTATAGATGGGTTAAATGTTCAAAGAGATAAAGAACTAGGGACAGTTAAGTTCTATAGACCTAATGCACTAGATACAGGAACTAATTTTAGTAATACAGAGGAAAATGAAGTTCAAACAATAGAATATACAGGTGGAATGGAGTCAGATATTAAAAATTTAGTAATAGGAAACCAAGGAGGAGTTATTTTCTTTAGATATGCAAACAACAATGTTGCAGAATACACATCAGATATAGCTACAACTGATACTATAACAACAAACCAATTATTAAAAAGTGCTAATGTAAATGAAGAAGATTTAAAATCAAAATTGGTATTTGATTTGACAATAACAACAGAAGAAGGAAAAGAATATAAAGCAAATATATCATTAGATTTACCAGTAGAAGGGGTTGTAGAAAACGGAACAGCTTCAAGAGAAATAACTAATTTAGATGATATAGTATTCAAAAGAACGAAAAATTAAAATTTTACTTGATAAAATATAAATTTCATTATATAATACGAATGGTATGTACCTTAAATCTTTGTATGGAGAGTAGACCAATAAAGACCTATGAATCTTGTCAGGTCCGGGAGGAAGCAGCAATAAGTAGTTTATCTTTATGTGGGATACTTTCCATAGAGAGATTTAGAGTATCTACCATTTTTTATATAAAGGATGTGAGAAAATTGGGATACACAGCTCTTTATAGAAAATTTAGACCACTTACATTTTCAGAGATAGTAGGTCAAGAGCATATAACAAGAACTTTAAGAAATCAGATTATTGCAGGAAGAGTTGGACATGCGTATTTATTTAATGGTGGAAGGGGTACAGGAAAAACATCAGCAGCAAAGGTATTAGCAAGAGCTATTAACTGTTTAAATCCAAAAGATGGTGAGCCTTGCAACGAATGTGAAATATGTAAAGGTGCAATAAATGGTTCACTTACAGATATTGTTGAGATGGATGCCGCATCTAATAATAGTGTAGAAGATATAAGAGCTATCCGTGAGGAAGTAAACTTTCTACCAACAAAAGCAAAATATAGAGTGTATATTATAGATGAGGTTCATATGTTATCAACAGGGGCTTTTAATGCTTTACTTAAAACATTAGAGGAACCACCAGAGCATGTTAAGTTTATATTAGCTACAACAGAACCTCAAAAGTTACCTGCAACTATTCTTTCTAGATGCCAAAGATTTGATTTTAAAAGGATTTCAAATGATAATATTATTAAAAGGTTAAAAGTAGTTTGTAAAGAGAGTGATATAGAAATAACAGATGAGGCTATGCAAATGATTGCAGTATTAGCGGAAGGGGCTATGAGAGATGCTTTATCTATCTTAGAGAGATGTGTTCAAGATGGGGAAAATAAAATCGATGAAAATAAGATAAGGGATTTAGTAGGAATTCCTAAAATAACTTATGTCCATAATATTGTAGATGGAATTATAGATTTTGATGTAGATAGGGCTTTAGAGGGAGTAGATACAGTTTTTAATGATGGAAAAGATATTACAAACTTACTTTGGGAAATGATTAAATATGTTAAAGATATATTAGTATTCAAAACTTCTAAGAAATTGGATTTATATACTGAGGAAGAAATGAAAAAAATTGGTGAATTAGCAGATAAAGTTTCAAAAGAAAAACTAATTGATTTAGTATATAAACTATCTGAACTAGAAAGTGATATAAAATGGTCAACACAAAAAACTATAGTATTCCAGGCAGGAATAATTAAGTTATGTAGTAAACAAGCTGAGGTTAGTTCAAGTTTAGAAGAAAGAGTAGAAAAAATAGAAAAATATTTAAAATCAGGAAAAGGAATTACAGTAAATAATACAGTAGCAAATACAAATAATGTGATAGCACAAAGAAATAATGAAATAAATAGAGTTGTTCAAAATGTTACAAATACTTCAGCTGCTCAGAATAGAAGCACATCTAAACCAAAAACTACACAGGCAACAACAAACTTTTCAAATAGAGCAGAGGAATATTGGCCACAAATAATTAATGAGTTAAAACAAAATGGAAAAATAGTTTTATGTACAAGTTTAAATGGAAGCATAGCAAGTGAAATAAACGATATGACAGTAGGAATTGAATTCCCAAATGGTATGAGTTCAT
This sequence comes from uncultured Clostridia bacterium, assembly GCA_944392605.1. Taxonomy (GTDB): domain Bacteria; phylum Bacillota; class Clostridia; order TANB77; family CAG-508; genus CAG-269. Next base: position 92,740 of record CALXXE010000002.1, read on the forward strand.
TTAACAAAACTGTTTTAGAAAAACCAGAAAATATAAAAGAAATTTCTACAATGGTTTCAATGGCTTGTGGAAAGCCAATGCAAATAAAATATATATCTGGAAATAGTAATGTTCATCAAATGACAGAAGAAGAAAATTTGCAGAAACTTGCAAATGATTCAGATATACCTTTTAATGTTATTGAATAAAATAGAAGAAAGAGTAAAATAAAAAATTGAAGGAGGAAATTATAATGTCAAAAAGAGGAGGATTCCCAGGAGGAATGGGAGGATTCGGAGGAATGAATCTAAATAATTTAATGAAAGAAGCAAAAAAAATGCAAGCAGATATGGAAAAATCACAAGCAGAGCTTGCAACTAAAGAATTTGAAGCTTCAGCAGGTGGTGGAGCAGTAACAGTAAAAGTATCAGGAGAAAAAATGATTAAAGAAATAAAAATAAAACCAGAAGTAGTAGACCCTGATGATGTAGAAATGTTAGAAGATTTAGTTTTAACATGTGTTAACGAAGCTTTAAGACAAGTTGATTCAGCACAAGCAGCTTCACTTGGGAAATATAATATACCAGGATTAGGACTTTAATTGGAGGAATAAAGAATGTCATTATACTCACCATCAATAGAAAAGCTAATTGAAAGTTTTGAAAAATTACCAAGTATTGGACATAAAACAGCAGCAAGACTTGCATTTTATATGTTGAATTGCTCAGAAGAAGAAACTAATGAATTTGTTTCTTCAATTATAAATGCTAAGAAGAATTTGAAATATTGTAGCGTATGTTATAATATTTCAGATACAGATCCTTGTAATATATGTGGTAATCCTAAAAGAAATAAAAGTGTGATTTGCGTTGTTGAGGATGTAAGAGATGTTGTTGCTATGGAAAAAACACATGAATTTAAAGGTGTTTACCATGTATTACATGGTTCAATATCACCAATGAATGGGGTAGGACCAGATGATATAAAAATAAAAGAACTTCTTTCTAGACTAATGGGAGGAGAAGTAAAAGAAGTAATTCTTGCTACTAACCCAAGAGTAGAAGGAGAAGCAACAGCTATGTACTTATCTAAACTTATTAAACCTTTAGGTGTAAAAGTTACAAGAATAGCACATGGTATCCCAGTAGGTGGAGACCTAGAATATACAGATGAGATTACTCTAACAAAAGCTTTAGAAGGAAGAACAGAAATGTAAAAAGAGTTCATTTTTGAACTCTTTAATTTTTTTCTAATAATACTTTACATATCTCATCTGTTGAGTTAGGTTTAGCAAGTATTTTAGTGTTTTCTTTCATTTTATTTAGCTTATCTTTATTATTTAGAAGTTCTTCAATAACTTTTTTACTATCATCAGTCTTTTTAATCCAAACGGCAATACCTTTACTTTCAAGAAATTCAGCATTTTCTTCTTCTTGACCAGGAATTGGATTAATAACAACCATTGGAAGGTGTGATGCTAAACTTTCAGAAGTAGTAAGACCACCTGGTTTTGTAACTACAAGGTCTGAAATACTCATAAGTTTAGGGACTTCATTTGAAAAACCTATTATTTTAACATTATTTTCTGCTTTGTTCTTATTTACTATTTCTTCAAAAGCAGATTTCATTTTAGGGTTTTTTCCTGAAATTGAAATAATTTGAATATCATGTTTTAGTGTTTCTTGTACAAAGTTTTCAAATATTTGAACTGTTCTAGTTTTTCCAAGTCCAAACTCACCACCACCAAAAAATAATATAGTGAATTTGTTTTTATCTAGGTTGTATTTTTCAACTATTGCAGTTTTGTCATATTTTTCTTGGAATTTCTCAGAAATAGGAATTCCAGTAGAAAAGATCTTTTCTTCTTTAACATTTTTACTAATTAAATAATCTTTCATTTTGTCATGTGCGACAAAGAAATAATCAGTAAATTCATGTCCAACAAGCCATTGGTCATGTGGTGCAAAGTCTGTCATTATAGTTGCAATTTTTGATGTTATTTTGCCTTTTCTTTTCAAATAACTACACATTTGACTTCCAAATGGATGTGTAGAGATAATTAAATCAGGTTTCTTTTCTCTAAGTAATCTAAGTAATTTAATAGCCATAAATTTATTAGACCTAGTTGTAATGTGAGCAAGAGGTCCCTTTTGTGCGTCAGAATAAATTCTTCCCCAAGCCCAAGGAGCTTTTTTTGCCATTTCTCTATAAGCAGCCGTAGTTACTTTTTCAATAGTTTTATTAACATATTTCATACAGTCAATTAATTCTACATCTATATTTTTATAATTACTTTTTATGCAATTTTCGATTGATTTGGCGGCATTTAGATGCCCACCACCATAAGATGCATAAAAGACTAAAACTTTCATAATTAATCTCCTTTTATTTTTTTCAAATTGTATCACATAATAGAAAAAATTTCAAAAAATAGAATAAATTTTAAGAATTTTATACAAAATAATAAAAATTGGAAAAAGAAATAAAAAATTAAAAAGAAAAAGGTGATAATTTGAAAAATATAATAAAAGTAATAGTTTTATTTTTAATTTTTACATTATCTGTGGTAGCGATAGTTATAGTAGATATTAAAACTGTAGATAATAATGTAAGTTATGCAGCAACTTCTAGTACATCTGACATTCAATTAATGGCAAGAGCAATAAATGGAGAGGCAAGAGGAGAGCCTTATGAGGGACAAGTTGCAGTTGGAGCAGTTATATTAAATAGAGTAAAAAGTTCTAAATTCCCAAATACAATAGCAGGAGTTATATATCAATCAGGTGCTTTTACAGCAGTAGCAGATGGTCAAATAAATGTACCTATAGAAGAAGGTTCTTCAGTATATAAAGCAGCAAGAGACGCAATGAATGGATGGGACCCAACAGGTGGATGTATATATTATTTTAATCCAAATACAGCAACAAATAAGTGGATTTGGTCTAGACCACAAGTTAAAACAATAGGAAAGCATATATTTTGTAAATGATAGAAAGGACGAAAATTATGAAAAATATTTTAGTTGATTGGAAGAATAGATTAAAAAAAGGACATATGTTAAGTGTTATATGTGTTTTACTTGTTATAGTTGCTATTTTAGGTGTTATTTTATATAGAAAACAAAGAGAATATAGACAAGCATCAGAAAACAGTTATAACATGGCGTTTTATGAACTAGTAGATTATGTTCAAAATGTTGAAACATATCTAGCAAAATCTTTAATTTCATCAACTCCAGAGCATGGAGCAGAAACATTAACTCATTTATGGAGAGAAGCAAATTTGGCACAAGCATATTTAAGTAGACTTCCAATAGAAAGTCAAGAATTATCAAGTACAGAAAAGTTTTTAAATCAGGTAAGTGATTATAGTTATAGTTTATCTAGAAAAAATATTTATAATGAAGAATTATCAGATGAGGATTTAAACAATTTAAAAGAATTACACACATATAGTGTTGATTTAGAAAATACTTTAAATCAATTATCAGAAGATTTAAATAATGGAAGATTTAGTTGGGGAGAATTAACTGAAAAAGGAACAGTAGCATTTGCCCAGCAAGTAGATAATATATCTAAAGAAAGTTTTAGTAATTTAGAGGAAAATTTCCACGAATATGCAGGTTTAATTTATGATGGAGCTTATTCAGAACATTTAACAAGCAGCGAGCCAAAAGGATTAACTGGTGACGACATAGATGAAAATAGAGCAAAAGAAATAGCAGAAGAATTTGTAGGAAAGGATAATATTAAAGAAACAAATAGTTTAGGATATTTTGAGAATGTAAATATACCTGTATATGATTTTTCTATTACAAATAATGATGATGAAACTATAAGTATATCAATATCTAAAAAAGGTGGACATGTTATAAACATGAATACCAATAGAGATATTTCTTCTGAAATAATATCACAAGAAGAAGCAGCAAATAAAGCAAAAGAATTTTTAGATAATAAAGGTTTTCCTAATATGCAAGAAACATATTACTTAAAACAAGAAGGAATAGTAACTATAAATTATGCATATATGCAAGATAATGTTATTATGTATCCAGATTTAATAAAAGTAAAAGTAGCATTAGATAATGGTGAAATTTTAGGAATAGAAACAACAGGATATTTGAACAATCATACTGAGAGAGATATTAGTAATATAAAGATTACAGAGGAGCAAGCAAGGGAAGATTTAAATTCTAATTTGGAAATAGTATCAAGTGGATTAGCTGTAATCCCTACGGAATGGGAAAGTGAGATACTTTGCTATGAATTTAAAGGTAAAGTAGAAGACAAGGAATTTTTAGTTTATATAAATGCAGAAAACGGAAGAGAAGAGGATATTTTAATTATAACAAATACTCTAAATGGAACATTAGCAATGTAGAAATTAAAAGACATTTTGCTTTGTACAAAAATGTGCAAAATGAAACGTCTTTATTAGTACAGTTTGGCGTTTTAGAATATATATTTTAGAAAATATGTTGCATATATTAATTTTATGTTATAATAAGTATGAAAAAATAACTTAGGAGAAAAAATATGAGAAATACAACGAACCAAGCATTTAGTGAAGTATATGATGTTATTAATCATATGAGCAAAGAAATGCAAGAAAATATACCAAAGAGTTTTATAAATTTAATAAAAGATAATAGAGATTTAGAATATACTTTTAATATAGATTACACCATCGATATTAAGAAACAATTATTAAAAGAATCTAAAGTAATACTTTCTCTTGTTTATAGAGATTATCTATGTAGTAAAGAAAAAAGGGAAGAACTATTAGCATTAGATTTAGAGGAAATTAGAAGAGAAGAAAAGATATTACAAGAAAAATATCAGATTGATTTTGAAATTAGAAAAAAAGAGAAAATTCAAAATGAAGAAGAACTAAAAGATATAGAACAAGAAAAACAAGAAGAAATAAATTTACCTATAGAAGTAGAAAAAGAAAAATGGTACATGAAAATATTTAACTTTATAAAAAAGATATTTAAAAGATAAATTTAAGGAGTACAAATGCAAAGAGAAGATGTAGATGAATTAATTGAATTGGTTACAGGAAAAATGGATGAAAGCAACTGTGTACATTTATTTGATAGAATAGGAATAGAATATAAAATAATAGATGGTGAAGTTGAATTTGATGAAGAACAGCTTCATGAAAAAATTGCTACAATAAGACAAAATAGTGAATTATTAGATTATATAAAAACAAAAGATAAAGAAACTATTGGAGCTTTGGTAGGTTCATTTCCGGAGATTTTTGATGAAGATTACTTAAAAATGATAATCTTTAATAGAGAAGATTATAGTTTAGAAGACTTCCAAATAAGTACACTTGTTGAAGAAATAAATAAACCTGAAAGCATAAAAGAATTAATAGAAAATGGTGGATTGGAAGAATATGACCAAAAAAAGCTAATGAAAAAATATATAGAAAAGGAACCAGAAAATCTAGATTTTATTAAGAAATTTATAGATGATAATAATATTACAGGATTGGGATTATTAGATTTATTAGAGGGAATTGCTGACTCTCATTTTATAGAACAATTTGTAGAGGATTCAACAAAATATAAATTAGATAAATCAATGGCAAAATTTTTTGCAATGTATTATACAAAAAGTTCTGACTTTAAAAAATATATCATAGAAAACAGTGAAAAATACGAGTTGAAGTCAGAAGATATAGTTAAATTAGCATCAGAAGTAGAAGATATACAATTTGTCAAAAAAATTATAGAAAAAAACGAAGAATATGGATTAACTAGTTTTGATGTAGCAGGATTAATTAATACTATACCAGAAAAAGAAAGACTAGATATATTAAGAGAAAATGGAAGAGAAGTAACTGAAAGCTATAGACATTATAGTGTAGATCCACAATTTATAAGAAAGAATATTGATGAGTTTTTAGAAATCGAAGGAAAAAGTGTAAATAAAGAATTACTACTTAGAATGTCTGAAAAAAATGAAGATATTTTAAAGTATGATTTTGAACTTATTAATGAGAGATATGTAGAAATTCTTGGGGAAGATAAGGTAAGTCAAATTTCAAGTTATCCAGAAGTAGTAAGAAAAATTTTGGATTTGAATCTAGACGATAAGGAATTAAGTTTTATAGGTGAAGCAATAGATACATACCTAGAAGAAACTAAAAGTGATGAGTGGACACCTTTTACAAATAGAATGCTTGAAAATATAAGTGGTTATAAAGAGTTAATTGCTAGTTTTAATAACAATGAAAATATTGATATGAAAAAGCTCTTACCAATATTAATACATCAAAATGATTTCGATATTAAGACATATGATGATGTTGAAAATTTCAAAGAGATAAAAAGAAAAAGATGTGAAGAATTAATAAAAGGAAAAACAGTAGAAGAAAAGCAAAAAGCAGTACTTTTAAAGATATTTGGTCAGAACAGGAAAGAATCACAGGAATTAGTCGTAAAGTTTGGACAAGACATAGATAAAATAGAAGACGAAGATTTAAAATCATATATAAAAAGTTTACAAGAAATTTTAAATACAGAAGCCCCAACAGCATTAGAGGAAATATTTAATCAAGTAGAAGAATTAGAAACAAGCAATCCACTACTTATGGAAAGAATGTTAAAAACAGAGTATTGGAAATTATACAATAATGATTTATTTAAAGTAGAAGATGCAAGAAAATTACCAGATGGAGAAAATGTGTATAGTGCTGGAACAGATTTTAAAATGATAATAACATCTGTAGGGGCCTATGTTTCAAATCAACCAGATAATTATAAAGAAAATTGGAATAGAGCTTCACTTGGTTCTCAGCATTTCTGTGCATCATACATTAGAAATGATATGTTAGGACATGCACCTATGCCACATATATGTTATGGTTTTGAAGAAATGAAAGAAGACTCTCTAATGTTATCAGGTCCAGGAGATATATATTCTTCAGGTGTATCTTTTGAATCCACAGCAGGAAGAGGTGAAAAATATTTAGCGCCAGATAGTCAAATTGGAAATACTACTAGATATAATGAAATGGATTTCAGAAGAGTTCAAGGAGGAGAAAAGAAGCAACCAGATTATATAGTAGTATTTAGAAAAAATGGTAAAATTCCTAATAGGGATAAAGCAGAAAAAGCATCTGAAGATTTTGGAGGTTTACCAATTGTAGTAATAGATGAAGATGAGTGTTTAGAATCTGAAAGACAAAAGGCAGAAGAGTTATTTGAAGAATATCAAAAAACAGGAGATTTAGAAGTAAAAGCTAAATTACAAGAAAAACTAAGAAATAATAGAGTAACAAATGATAGCTTTTATAGAGATACTAATATGGATGCTGTTTTAGAGGATACAAAACAACAAGGAGAACCAGAAAAAATTGAAGAAGATAAACAAGAAGTTTCAATGGAGGATTTAGGAGAAATATATGAGGAAGTAAGTGGAAAAGAAAGGCAAGAAGAAGCGGTAAGAATAAAGGCTATTTTAACTCAAATAAGAGATATAAAAAGAAGTGAAGTGAGCGATGGAGAAAGATAATGAAGAAGAGAAAGTAAAAAGAGCATATGGAGATAAATCTAGACGAATATTAGATATATTAAAAGAAAAAGAAGTAGAAGCAGAGCAAGAAGATGATGAAAGATAAAAAATAAAAGGATTTAAAACTTAAATGTTCTAAATCCTTTTTTACATGATGTTTTTTGACTCCGTCCTAAAAAATATCTTTACATTAATGTCTTTTATATGTATCTTTTGAAAGTAGAACTTTGCTTACTACTTTACCATCACGTTTTAAAATCTTATATGCTTCTGAATAAATGGCCGTTGCTGTTCTTCCAGTTTCATAAGAAGAAATTTCAACTTCATAATCATCATCTTGTTTCATACCAAATATTTGGAATTGTGCAATTCCTCCCGAAACAGAACAATTTATTTTTATTGGATAATTTCTATTGTTTTTAAATTGAAAATCAATAGATCCATAAACAACAGTTGCATCTCTACTTGCTGTAACGTATGAAGGTACAAATTGGTGATTACTTCTTTGTGTTACTTCTAGGTTTGCATATACAACAGCATTATACAAAGTTGAAGTTATTTGACAAATACCACCACCAAGACCATCTATAACTTCGCCACTTACATAGATTGGAGCTTCTTTATATCCAGCTGCAATAGTTCTTTCACCTACTACTTTGTTATAAGAGAATGTTTCTCCTGGCATTAAAACAGTTCCATTAATTTTATTAGCTGCAAGTTGTAAATTTGTTGTTCTATCTCTATCTCTTGTAGAATATTTAGTAGAATAACTTGATAATAAATCAGGAAAAGCTTCTGTACCAATCATATTAGTAGTCACACTAGGATATAGTGTTTTTAAAGGAATTGTGTATTCCTCAGCAGATTGGTCTCCTAAAATATTTTTTGCTTCATCTATTGAAATATCAAAGTCTAAGCCATTTTCAGAAGGATATACAGCAAATGGATTTTGAGTATAATATGCATCCTTAGGCTCTTTATATATTTCATTGTGAATTTGTTCGATATCAATAGCTGCTGGTGATTGAGATTTTACTACTATTTCTATTGGATTATTTATTATAGAAAAGTTTGAAATAGCAGATTTTATTGCTTCGATTGTGGCTTCTATATCAACTACATTTCCTTCAGTTCCGCGAGTTATTATTAAATTATTATCTTCGATGTAATAACTACTTTCAATAACTTTATCTGGTAGCTGTGTTGAAATTTCATTTAAATTTTGTGTTAGCTGTTCTACATCTAAATTTAATTTTGGTTCTATATTAACCTTTCCAAACATTGTAGATAAAACATAAAAATTATTTTGGAAAAGATTTCCTTGTCTACCAACATTATAAGCATCATTTACGGCATTTTTAACATCAAAACTAACACCTATTTGTGAAAGAGATATAGTTGTTTGGTAATCTCCATGCTTTAATGTTATTTCTTCAGGCAAAGTATTTGTGATATAGTTTTCTATTTGATATCTAGCATCAGATTTACTCATATTTGAAACATCTACATCTTTTATATGTACACCAGAGACTATATTTTGATTTAATGCATTATAACCGGTAAATATAAGAAATGCTATAACCAATATACTGATAATAATAAAAATCAAAATACCAAGAATAGATAAAGGATTCTTTTTTTCTTTTTCTACTGGTTTAAATTCTTGAATAGGTGATTTAGCTTCTTGTTCAATTGTTTTAGAAATTTCTTCCTTTTTTAAATTTTTTTCTAATTCTTTATTATTTTCCTTTAATTCTTTTTCGATTTGATTTGTGCTCATCTATTTCTCCTTTTGCAAAATCTCCATTCTATTATAGCATATTTTTTTGTCAAAAAAAATATATTTATATAAAAAAATGACAAAATAAAAATTCAAAAATTGTTTATACTATAATTATAAAACTTTGATTGAAGTTTTATGAATCCAAAATAGAAATTTTCGAAAAAAGAAAATTTACAAGGAGGATATTATGAGTAAGTTGATTTCTAATAATCTAAGAGAAGAAATAGCAAAAGAACTAGGAGTATATGATAAAGTGGCGCAAAATGGTGGTAGTTGGGCAAATGTATCATCAAGAGATTGTGGTAATATCGTAAAAAAGGCAATAGAAATCGCAAATAGAAGTGTAGAAAATAAATAGCAAACAAAAAAGCTTGGAGATTTATTCTCCAAGCTCTAATTTATCTCATATTCGATAATATATATCGACCTATTGTACTTAAGATAACTATAACAATAGACATTATAATTGATATTTTTAATTTCTTTGATATTTTTATTTCTTTTTGTTCTTTTCTTGCTTTTATCTTTAACTTTGCAATCAGAATTAAGTTAATAAGAAAAGTTACAGCCGCTACAATAGAAATTACCAAACATGCCATTTCGCCATAAGCAAAAGTTGGTGACCTTGGAGCCATTGCACCAGATATTTGAATAGGGGTTGCACTTAAAGCATAAATTTTATTGTTAAAAAACATACTAAAAACAAAAGAAGTAATTCCTAATTTAGCCCATCTCTTTGGAATAGATGTTTTTAGTTTGTTATCACTTAATTCATTCATCTTTGGGTAACTAGCCTCATAATAGCTTTTTATATTTTTTATTTCCATATAAATCACCCCGCTTTTATTTTTTGTTAAAACAAATATGCAGTGAATTTATAAGCTCCCTATTATATATATTTTACTACAAATCCTCTTAAAAGTCAAAAAATAAGCGGACTTTAGGCGGTTTTAAATTTATAAAAAACTAAAAACTTGAATAAAATTAATTATTCAAGTTTTAAATCTTTCTTGTATTTAATATTTGTTTAAAAAGCTCATAATTTTTATTATAATATTTTTGTATAAATAATTTTGAGTTGTTTTTATATAGTTTTTCTGCTAATTTATCTGATATTTCAATTATAATTCTTTCAAGTTCACAGGTTAAAGGAGATAATCCATTTATATCATTTGTAGTTAAATAGTTTTGGCATGCACAAGTGTGTTTACATCTTCTATTGATTGCACAAGTTTTACATGTTTCATGTTCTTTTCCAGCTTCTTTTATTAGATTTTTTCTTGCCTCAAAATCAATTCCATCTTTGCAATTTCCTATAATATAGTTATTATTTCCTACAAATTGCATACAAGGATAAAAATTACCATCGGTTCCTACATTAATAGTTTTCATGCCTAAATTACATTCTTTATTGCAGTTATAATCTTCTTGTACATGTGTCTTTATTTTTTCATCAAAAATAGTGATAGAAATATCTTCTTCTTTTAAAATCTTGTTATAATATATATTTGCTACTTTTTGATAAGCGTCTTTTATTGTTTTTAAATCTTCATCTTGCCAATCATCTAAATAATTGAACTGTAAATTAAAATATTTAAATCCTAAATTAATTAGGTATTCAACATTTTTTTCTAAATCTTTTATATTGTTTTTTGTTATTACCATCATGGCAATAACATTATCAAAATTATTTAATAATTCTTTTGCGTTTCTTTCCACAATGTTAAAGCTTCCATTTCCATCGACAGTTATTCTGTTTAAATCTTGTGTTTCTTTTCTACCATCAAAGCTATATGATATAAATGAAAAATTGTTTTTCTTAATATATTCTATAAAATCCTTATCTAATAAAGTTCCGTTTGTTGTCATTGCAAAGTTAAATTTAGTTTTACATTTTTTAGACTTTATATAATCAATAGTATAATATATTAAATCCTTTTTTAATAGAGGTTCTCCACCATAGAAAGTTATAAAGCTATTAGAACTATTTCCTTTTATTTCATTATCAATTAATAGCTTTATATTTTCAAATGAGATTTCTTTATTGCTTTTATTTTTTTCATAACAATATTTACATCTTAAATTACAAGATTCTGTTAAATGTATAGTATAATTCATATTTCATCATCCTTTTTATATCTATAATTTTATATTACAGTAATTAATTATAAAAATCAAGGATTTTATTGGAATTATAAGTTGCAAAAAGAGTAAAAAAGACATATAATCTAACAAAGAAAAATTAGATTAAGGTGATTATATGAAAGATTTAACTGTAAAAAATATATTGGATGTAACAAATGGAGAGTTAATAACAGGAAAAGAAGATGATGTTTGTAAGTCTTATTCTAAAGATACAAGAACAATAAAAGATGGAGACTGTTATATAGGAATAAAAGGTGAAAATTTTGATGGAAATTTATTTTGGAAAAAAGCTTTAGAAAATGGAGCTTCCACAGTTATAGTACAAAATGTGGATATTAGTTCTGAAAATAAAGAAAAATGGGCAAATAAAAATATAATAAAAGTAAAAGATACATTAGAGGCATTATATAGTATTGCAAGATATAAAAGAAGTTTATATGATATACCAGTAATTGCAATAACAGGAAGTGTAGGAAAAACAAGTACAAAAGATATAGTAGCAAATGTAGTATCTAAAAAATATAAAACATTAAAAACTGAAGGGAATAATAATAATAATATAGGATTACCATTTACAATACTTAGAATGCAAGATGAAGAAGCGGCAGTATTAGAGATGGGAATGAACCATTTTGGAGAAATAAGTTTGCTTAGCTCAATTGCTAATCCTAATATTTGTATAATTACTAATATTGGAACATCACATATAGGAAATTTGGGTTCAAGAGAAAATATTCTAAAAGCAAAATTAGAAATATTAGAAGGAAGTAAAAAAAGAGCTGTAATTGTTAATAATGATAATGATTTATTACATAAATGGTATGAAGAGAATAAGGAAAATTATAATATAAAAACTTATTCGATAACTGAGAAAAGTGATGTAATGGCAAAAGATATAACTTTAAAAGAAAATGCAAGTGACTTTACTTGTAATATAAATGGAAAAGAAGAAAGAATAACTGTTCCCGTAGGAGGAGAGCATTTTGTATTAAATAGTTTATGTGCAATTTCTGTAGGAGAAGTTTTAGGAATAGAAGCAGATAAAATAAAATCTGGAATTGAAAGTTTTGAACTTACTAAAAAAAGAATGGATATAATAGAACTTGAAAATGGAGTGAAAATTATAAATGATGCATATAATGCAAGTTTAGAATCAATGAAGGCATCTTTAAAAGTATTATCAGAGTTTAAAGATAATAGAAAAATTGCAGTACTTGGAGATATGTTTGAATTAGGAGATTTTGCAAAAGAATTGCATGAGAAAGTAGGAGAAGAAGTAGTAAAAAATAAAATAGATATATTAATTGCAGCAGGAGAAAATTCTAAATATATGGCTGAAATTGCAAAAAAGGGTATTGGAGGAGAAAATGTATATTATTTAGAGGATAAAGAAAAGATAGAAAGTTTATTACAAGAAATAGTAAAAAAAGGTGATGTTATTTTGTTTAAAGCATCAAATGGGATGCAATTTTATAAAATAGCGGAAAGGATGGTGGAGTTATGGCGAAGAAAAAACTAGGAGTTGTATTTGGAGGAATGTCAACAGAAAACGAGGTTTCTGTTGTATCAGCAGAGTCAATACTAAATAATTTAGACAGAGAAAAATATGAGGTATTTCCAATATACATAGATAAACAAGGAAATTGGTGGAAGTATATAGAAAATGGACAAAAAAGAGAATTTGGAGCAGAAGTAGAAAACAAAGAAAAAATAGAAAATTTAATAGAATATCTAAAAAGTTTAGATGTAATTTTTCCAGTTTTACATGGATTATATGGAGAAGATGGAACTATACAAGGACTATTTGAATTATTAAAAATACCATATGTTGGATGCAAAGTCTTAGCATCTAGTTTAGGAATGGATAAAGTATATACAAAGATAGTTTTTGAAAAAGCCGGTTTAAATCAAACACCATATGAATATGTTAGAAAATATAATGATAAATATATTTATGTTGATAGAAACTTTAACGAAAGTGTTATAACTGTAGAGGAAGCAGCAGAAAAGATAGTAAAGAACTTAAAGTTCCCTATGTTTGTAAAACCATCTAACTCAGGTTCAAGTGTAGGTGTTAAAAAAGCAGATAACCTAGAAGAACTTGTAGAAGACATTGAATATGCAGCATCTTTTGATAAAAAAGTATTAATAGAACAAGGTGTAAATGGAAAAGAAGTAGAATGTGCAGTTCTTGGAAATGAAGATGTAATTACATCTTGTGTAGGAGAAATTAAGGCAGCAGATGAATTTTATAGTTATGATGCTAAATATAAAAATGAAGAATCTAGAACAGAAATTCCTGCAAATATTTCAGAAGAATTATCAAATGAGATTAGAGAACAAGCAATAAAAGCTTTTAAGTCAATAGATGGAAAAGGATTATCAAGAGTAGATTTCTTTATAGAAAATGGTACTAATAAAATTTATATAAATGAAATAAATACATTGCCCGGATTTACTAGTATTAGTATGTACCCTAAAATGTTTGAAGCAAGTGGATTGCCATATAAAGAATTATTAACTAAATTAACAGAATTAGCATTAGAAGAATAAGGAAGGGAAACTTCCTTATTTCTATTTATTGTGATAATATTATTATAGTTTTTAATTATATATTTTTAGGAGGTTATTATGAACGAGGTTATTAAAAATATTGAAGAAAGAAGAAGTATTAGAAAATATAAAAAAGATATGATACCAAAAGAAATAATAGAAAAAGTAGTAGAAACAGGAACATATGCACCAAGTGGAGTGGGAATGCAATCTAGTATTATTATTGCTATAACAAATGAAAATTTAAGAGACAAATTATCAAAATTAAATGCTAAAATAATGGGAGTAGATACAGATCCGTTTTATGGAGCACCCGTTGTTCTTGTAGTTTTAGCTAAAAAAAATATACCGACGCATGTTTATGATGGAAGTTTGGTTATGGAAAACTTAATGCTTGCTGCAAGTTCATTAGGTATAGGAAGTTGTTGGATACATAGAGCAAAAGAAGAATTTGAAACAGAAGAAGGAAAAGAAATACTAAAATCTTTAGGAATAGAAGATGAATATGAAGGAATAGGGCACTGTATATTAGGATATAAAGATGAAGAAGGGACTCTAAAACCAAGAAAAGATAATTATATATATTATATTGATTAAAATACAATTTTATAAATGCTTTGGAGATGATATTTTGCAAAATCTAAGAATAGAAAGAGTTTTAGAAGCTTTATCAAAATCAAATTTTAGAGCAAAGTTTTCTCTAAAAGAAAAAGATAAAGAATATGTTAGAAAAAAAGGATTAGATATTATTGAAGAACATGCAAAAGATTTTATAGAAAAGAGATTAGCACCTAAATTGATTAAAAATGACGGAAAACAAACACCTATGAGGGGACATCCTATATTTATTGCCCAACATGCAACGGCAACTTGTTGCAGAGGATGTTTATATAAATGGCATAAAATACCTAAGAATGTAGAATTAACAAATGAACAAAAAGAGTATATAGTTAAAGTAATTATGACGTGGATAAAAAGACAAATGGAAAATCAAAAGACAAATGGAAAATCAAAAAAATATATAGATTTTTATATGATTCTATGATAAAATAAGCATACCAAATTATTGGGAGGATGTTAAAAATGGTTTTTAAGAATTATTACAAGATATTAGATTTAGAAACAAGCCATGTTTCCATTGATGAAATAAAGGTTGCGTATAGGCAAGCTGCTAAAAAATATCATCCGGATTTAAATGTAGGAGATAGTCTAGCAGAAGAAAGAATAAAAGATATAAATGAAGCATATAAAGTATTATCTGTACCAGCATCAAAAAGAAAATATGATAGAGTGTGGAATTCAAGATTTGGAAAAGGTAAAAAAGCTTTTTCAGATAAATCACAAAAAGGAGCTATATTTAGTATATTCTTAGGAAATGTAGAAAATACTCCAAAAGAAGAAAAAGCTAGGAAAAATCCAATTAAGGGAGAAAACATAGAAACAGAGATTAATGTAAGTATTTATGATGCTTTTTATGGATTAGATAAACAAATAGCACTAAAAACAATCGATGGAAAAGCAAAAACATATACAGTAAAAATACCAAAAGGTATTCGTAATGGAGAAAAAATAAGATTAATTGGACAAGGAAAGTCAGGAGAAAATGGTGGGAAAAATGGAGACTTATTAATAAAAATAAATATCCAAAATGACCAAAAATTTAAATTAGAAGGATATGATTTATATACAGATTTATTACTAACTCCTTGGGAAGCTGCTTTGGGGACTAGGACCACAGTAAAGACAATTGATGATGAAACAAATATATATGTCCCAGAAGGAATACAAAGTGGAGAGAAAATACGCATTCCAAATAAGGGATATTATGCAAATAAAGAAACTAGGGGAGACTTAGTTGCTGAAGTTAAAGTAGTAGTACCAAAACATCTAACAGATAAAGAAAAAAATATTTATAAAGAATTAAGTGAAATATCAAAATTTAATCCTAGAGCTTAAAAAATAACTTTACATAAATTATATGTTGACAAAAGCTTGATTTTTAGCTATAATTAATATAGTGTTTAACAGAAGATAAGCTATGGATTAAATCATAGGAGTGAGGTGTAAAAAATGGACGCTATACAAGGAAAGCATTTTAGTATAACAGATCCAGAAGGTATTAAAACTGTAATTTATCAAGTAAATAAAACTAAAAAAGAGTACTGGGATGAGTACCCAAAATATACAGTTGAAAGACTTGATTTTACAGAGGAAATAGTAGGTAAATATAATAAGAAAACTTTTTATGTGGAAGATCCACAAAAAGATGGAAATCAATTAATTATTTTATCATTTGGAGAAGATAAAGTAATTATTAATAATGGTATATTACTGGGTGATGAGGTTAAAATAACCAAAAAACCAACTCCATTTAAATTTGATACAATTTACTCAGAAAAACCAATGGAGTACAAGGAATTTCAGTATACACCAAACTTAAAAAGACCAATATCAATTATAGACCCAGAAACAACAGAAGAGGTAAAGCCTGTGCTTTACTTTGATGAGAAAACAAATGAAGTAAAAGGGAAATGTAAATTGAGACCATTTAAATCTTATTTTGCATTTGAAATAAGAGAATAATAGGGAGGAAAAGCAATGTCAGTTAAAAAAGAGGGATATGTAGATAGACCTGCAGGTAAGGATGACAGTTTCACAATCCATGCTGTAGCAATGAAAGAATATTTCGATGAACAAAGTAAAGAAGATAAAGCAACAAAGAAAAATGCCAAAACAGTTGCAATAGATTCTGTAAAGAGAGAAGTATTGAGTACAGAATTAGAGCAAGGAATGACAATAAGAGCAGAAAATGGTGGAAAACAACAAACAAGAAGCGGAGAAACTAGATAAAACAAAAGAGTAGGTGTGGAAGATGAATTATAAAATAGAGGGAGCTATTAGAAGAAATAGAAAAAACTTCATAATATATGCAATACTATGGGTAGTTATAGCCTTAGTATTTGTTTCGCCATTTAGTTATAGTGCACACGTTGCAGGGCTAGATGGTGAATTTAATTTGGAAATATTTATAACCACGTTTGGACAATCAATTACTAATCCATTTGCAACATTAGGAGCATTATTTACAAATGGAGCAGTAGGTAATTTTATATCAACATTATTAGTTGTAACTATTTTTTATACAGTATTTTTCTTTATAGGATTTGTAAGATCAGCTCCTAAAAATGAATTCACAGACATAGAACATGGTTCTAGTGATTGGAGCCAAAGAGGAGAACAATATCAAATTTTAAGTAAAAGTAAAGGAATAATATTAGCAGAAGACAATTATTTACCTCTTGATAAAAGAGGAAACATAAATGTTTTGGTAGTTGGACGGTTCTGGTTCTGGTAAATCAGCGTCTTATTCAATACCAAATGCATATCAATGCTTAGGTTCATATGTATTTACAGATCCTAAAGGCGAGTTGTATGATAGAACAGCAGGATATTTAAAATCACAAGGGTATGATATTAAGGTGTTAAACTTAGTAAGACCACAATATAGTGATGGTTATAATCCACTTATGCATATTTCATCAGAACTAGATGTAGACGTAATAGCAAACACAGTTATAAAAGGACAAAAATCAGAAGGTGGAAACGCAGATCCATTCTGGGATGACTCAGCAGAAATGTTATTAAAAGCATTAATATATTATTTAATAGCAACAAGACCAGAAGAAGAGCAAAATCTAGCAAGTTGTGCTGAATTAGTAAGAGCAGCAAATAACAAAGGCGGAAACAACTTACTTTCAGAACTTATGGGACAACTTCCATATGACCACCCAGCTAGGATGTATTATAAGTCTATTGAAATAGCACCAGAGAAAACATATAGTTCTATATTAAGTACATTACAATCAAAGCTAGGAAAATTTGATTCAAAAGAAATAGCAGAATTAACATCAACAGATACAATAGATTTTGAAGAAATAGGTTCTAGAAAAACAGCTGTATATGTAATATCTTCAGATACACATACTGCATATGATTTCTTACTTACTATATTCTTCTCTCAAATGATACAACAATTATATGACTTTGCAGACCAAAATGGTGGTAGATTAGAAGAACAAACATTCTTCATATTAGATGAGTTTGCCAATATAGGTAAAATACCAGACTTTGATAAAAAGATTTCAACATCAAGAAGTAGAGGAATTTCATTTAGTGTAATTCTACAGAATGTTGACCAATTAGAAGCTGTTTATGAAAAATCTTATGAAACAATTATGGGTAACTGTGATACTCACGTATTTTTAGGAAGTAACTCTTTCAAAACAGTTGAATATTTCTCTAAAGCACTAGGAGAAAAAACAATAGAAAGAGATAGTGTATCAGTAAATAGAGATAGACAAAACTGGAGAACAGGAAAATCAGTTTCAGACCAAGTTATGGCAAGAGCTCTAATGACGCCAGATGAACTTCGTAGACTTGATAATGATTTATGTATTATATTTGAAAAAGGAATTAAACCTGTAAAAGCACAAAAATATTATTACTTTAAACATCCAATGGCTAAAGAGTTAGCAAAAGTAGAAATTAGCCATAACGACATTGGTGAAATAGATAGAGGAACTTGGAGAAAATATAATCCATATAATCCTTATGTAGAAGAAAAAGATGAGGATAAACAAAAACAAGATTTAAAAGTAGAATCTTTAGATGATTTATTTGAAGATGAGCCAGAAGTTAAAAAAGTAGAGCCAAAAGTAGAACAAAAAATAGAAGAAATAAAAGAGATAAAAGAAGAGCCTAAAAAACAAGATGTTGGTGTACTAGATTTAGAAGATTTTAATGATGCACCAATATTACCTCAAGAAGAGGAAGAAGACGATACATATGATTTACAAAAAGAGTTAGAAGCTAAATTTGATGAACTATTTGGACCAATAGATGATTAATAATGCTTTTTGGGACAGGCTCAAAAAACATCAAAAAATAAAAGTTAGGAAATATTAATTATTTTCTGACTTTTTTTGTTTAAGAAAAAAATAATATTTCACAATACGAAAAAATATTCGCTAAATTACTTGTAAAAAAATATTTTTTATAGTAGAATGTAGAAAGAAAAAATGAGGTGAAAAAATGAAATTTGTACATATAGCAGATATGCACTTTGATAGCGCATTTTTTAATTTATCAGATAAAGATATAATGGGAGATTTAAGAAGATTAGAACAAAGAAGAGTATTTAAGAAAATAATAGATTATATAAAAGAAAACAATATAGAATACTTATTTATATCAGGAGATTTATATGAGCATAAATATATAAAGCAATCAACTGTTGAATATATAAATAATTTGTTTGAAGAAATTTCTGAAACAAGAGTGTTTATAGCAGCGGGAAATCATGATCCAAAAGTAAAAAATTCATATTACAATAAATTTAATTGGAATTCTAATGTAAAAATATTTGATTCATTTATAGAAAAAGTAGAAACTGATGACGCTAATATTTACGGATATAGCTTTGATGATTTTTATTGTAGTGATTCTGGTCTTGAAGATATTTTCGTAGAACAAAATGAAAAGCCAAATATTTTAGTAATACACGGAAATCTAGATGGTGCAAAAAAAGATGATAAACCTTATAATCCTATTTCTAAAGCATTGTTAGAAGAAAAGAAATTTGACTATGTAGCATTAGGCCATATTCATAAACCAGATTATAATTCTTTTAAAAACCAAAAAATAGTGTATCCTGGTTCTACTATATCTCTTGGATTTGATGAACTTGGACAACATGGTATGATAGTAGGAGAATTTAATAATGGATTAAAATTAGAATTTGTACCTTTAGATGATGAAGAATTCACAATTAAAGAATTAAATGTGGATAACATATATTCAAAGGAGGAATTAGTTGAATATATAAACAGATTAAATATAGAACCTAATAATTATGTAGAAGTCGTATTAACAGGAGGAAGAAATTTTGAAATAAATATATATGATATTCTAAAATTTATTCAAAATGATAGAATTATTAAAATAAAAGATGAGACAAAAATAGCAATAGATTTAGAAAAAATTTCAAATGAGAGTACATTAAGAGGTTTATTTGTTAAGGATATGATGAATAAATTAGAAAATGAAGATAATTTAGAGAAAAAGGATATATTAGAAAAAGCAATTGAAATAGGCTTAGATGCATTAGAATAGAGGTGATATTTTGAAGATTAATAAAATAAAGATAAACTCTTATGGAAAATTAAAATATAAAGAGATAGATTTAAAAGATGGAATTAATATAATTTATGGGAAAAATGAAGCGGGAAAATCTACACTTTTAAGATTTATAGTAAACAGTTTTTATGGGATTTCTAAAAATAAAAAAGGTAAAGAATACTCAGATTATGAAAGGTATTTGCCTTGGGACAGTGAAAACTTTTCAGGAAATATAGAATATGAGTTAAATGATAAGACTGAATATGAAGTTCATAGAGATTTCAAAAAGAAGAATCCAAGCGTTTATAATGCGAGAAAAGAAGATATATCAAAAGAGTTTAATATTGATAAAACAAAAGGTAATGAATTCTTCTATGAGCAAACTAAAGTAGATGAAGATTTATTTTTATCAACAATAGTAGTTGGACAGCAAGAAGTAAAACTAGGAAGACAAGAGCAAAGTATGTTAGTACAAAAAATAGCTAATTTAGTTGGAACGGGAGAAGATAATGTTTCATTTAAAAGAGCCATAGATAGGATAAATAAAAGACAGTTAGACGAAGTAGGGACATCAAAATCTAGAGAAAAACCAATAAATATAACATCAAGAAAAATAGAAAAATTAGAATCAGAAAAAAATGGATTAACAAAATATGAAGATTTTAAATATGAAATTGAAGAACATAAAAATAACTTAAATGAAGAAATATCAAAATTAGAAAGTAAAAATAATTTCTTAAAAGAAATTAAGTTAATATTTGAGAAAGAAAAAATAGAAAATGAAAAAATTAAAGTACAAGAAAATATAAAAAGTGAAAATGATGAGAAAATAAACTCTATAAAATTAAAGATAGATGAAGTAAAAAAAAATAATAAAGACATTTTACTAAATGACTTTGAAAATTCAAAAAATGATAAAAAAATAAGCAGAGAAAAAAGTAAATTAAATAAAAAAATGATTTTATTGTTTGTGTTAGTAATATTATTTAATATTTTACAATTTATATTTATAGATAATAGAATATTTAATTATGCTATTCTTGTTACTATCCCTATGGTATTAATTTATTGCATATATCAAAAGTATAAATTAAATAAAAGAATTAGAAGAGATGAACAAGAAAAACAAACTAAATTGGATGTATTTAATAGTGTGAATTCAGAAATAAACAATTTTAATCAAGAAATGAAAATATTAGAAAATAATAATCTTGATATAGAAAATAAACTAAATAATCTAAAAGGTAATTTGAATTTAAAAATAAACCTAGAAAAAGAGAAATTGAAAAACAAGTACTCAGGAAAATTAGAAAGCTATCAAGTAAATAATTTTAATAATTTAGAAGATATAAATATAGAAATAGAAAATATGCAAAGAATGATAAATGACAAAAATATTGAACTTCATAAATTAGAATTAGATCAAAATAATATAGAACCTATGTTAGACAATTTATCTAAAATAGAAGAAGAATTAGTTAATAATAAAAATAAAATGTTAACATTAAACAAAATGAATGAAAGTTTTGATTTAGCAAAAGAAGTTTTAACAAAAGCATATGAAGACATGAAAAATACAGTTACTCCTAAGTTTACAGAAGAATTATCTAAAAATGTTTCTAGCATAACAAATGGTAAATATAACAATATAAGATTTAATGATGAGGAAGGTTTAATTGTAGAACTTCCAAATGGTGAATATATACCAGCATCTAAATTAAGTGTAGGAACAATAGATCAATTATATTTATCATTAAGGTTATCAATGATAGAAGACCTATCAGAAGAGAGTATGCCAATAATATTAGATGAAGCTTTTGCATATTTTGATGAAGAAAGATTAGAAAACATTTTAAAATATATGAATGATAAATTTAAAGGACATCAAATTATATTATTAACATGTACAAATAGAGAAAAAAGAATACTAGAGAAAGATGGTATTGAGTTTAGTTTTTATAGCTTATAAGAATATAAAAGTTACATTCAAAATTATTTTGAGTGTAATTTTTTAGTTTTAGTAAAGCTTAGCTAAATATGTCTTGTAAAAAAGCTTAAAATGTAGTATAATATTTCTTGTTAAAAAATAATAAAGGAGAAATTTATATGTTTGAGAAATTAGAGGCAATTGAGAAAAGGTATGAAGAATTAACAAGAGAAATAGCAGATCCAGAATTAATTTCGAATCAAGCAGAATGGCAAAAATCAATGAAGGAACATGCAAGTTTAGAAGAACTAGTACAAAAATTCCGTGAATATAAAAAAGTGAAAAAAGAAATGGAAGAAGCTGAAGAATTGATGACTGACCCAGAAATGAAAGAACTTGCAGAAACTGAATATTATGATAAAAAGGAACAATTACCAAAATTAGAAGAAGAATTAAAATTCTTGTTAATTCCTAAAGACCCTGATGATGATAAAAATATTATATGTGAAATTAGAGCAGGAGCTGGAGGAGAAGAAGCAGCATTATTTGCAGGAACATTATTTAGAATGTATTCAATGTATGCAGAGAAAAAACATTGGAAAGTAGAAGTTCTAAATGAGAATGAAACAGGGCTTGGTGGCTATAAAGAAATATCATTCATGATTACTGGAAAAGGTGTATATAGTAGATTAAAATTTGAAAGTGGAGTACACAGAGTACAAAGGGTACCAGATACAGAAAGTAGTGGAAGAATACATACATCGACAGTAACAGTTGCAGTGTTACCAGTAGTAGAAGATGTAGAAATAGAAATAAATCAATCTGATATAAAAATGGAAGTATTTAGATCTTCAGGAGCAGGTGGACAACATATTAATAAAACATCATCAGCCGTAAGATTAATACATATCCCTACAGGAATTACAGTAGAATGTCAAACAGAAAGATCACAATTTCAAAATAGAGATAATGCTATGAAAATGCTTAGAACAAAACTTTATGAAATTGAAAAAGCAAAACAAGATAGCCAAGTAGCAAATGCAAGAAAATCACAAGTAGGTTCAGGAGATAGAAGTGAGAAAATAAGAACATATAACTATCCTCAAGGAAGAATTACAGACCACAGAATAGGTATGAGTATTTATCAAATGGAAAACTTCTTAAATGGTGATTTAGATGAAATGATTGATAACTTAATTGCTGCAGACAGGGCAGAAAAGCTAAAAGGAGACGAAGAATAATATGAAATTATTAGTAGTATCTGATATTCATGGCTCTTGGTATTATACTAAAAAAATATTAGAAATAATAGAAAGAGAAAATCCAGAAAAGATAGCTCTATTGGGAGATTTATATTATCATGGACCAAGAAATGACTTAACACAAGAATATAATCCAATGGAAGTTTCTAAAATATTAAATTCTTTAAAAGATAAATTATTAGTAGTAAAAGGTAATTGTGATGCAGAAGTAGATGAAATGATTTCAGAATTTCCTTTTAAAGAAAATATTGAAATAAGCGTAAATGGATATGATTTATTCTTAACACATGGACATAAATATAATATAGATAATTTACCACCATTAGGAGTAAAAATAGATATCATGATGTATGGACATTTCCATGTAGGATTTATTAAAGAAAAAGATGGAATTGTTTTTGCAAATCCTGGTTCTATTTCCTTACCAAAAGAAAATAGTGAGCATAGTTATTTAATATTGGATAACAATAAATTACTGTTAAAAGATGTAGATGGAAATATAATCCAAGAAAAAATTTTAGATAAGAAAATATAATAAAAAGACTTCTTAAGTTATTAATTTAGGAAGTCTTTTTTGAACTTTAATTATAAAAATTGTGTATAATTTGTTATCATGTAACTATAAATATCATAGATGTTTGAAGCAAGGTATTCAACATCATCAATATTGATAGAAGAAGTATCTTTGCAAACTAAATTATATTCACCATTTATAGTTATCATCTTATTAGCTAATTTTTTGTCGCTTTTTAAGTAAATATTACAAAAGGTTATAACATCAGAACAATCAATATCTATTTCTAAAACTTTATTTACAAATAAAACATTAATATATTCTAATATAATGGCTAACTTAAAATATGCGTCTTTATATCTTTTTAAATCTATTAATTTATCTATGAGCTTTAGTTTTTCAGTTAGACTAGTATTATTAAATAAACTATTTAAATCATCAAAAATTTCTAAATTCATAAAACCACCTTTATATAATTATTAGTTAAAAACATAAAAAAGTAAAGAATAATATTAAACTTTTTACAATAAATTAAAATATATAGAATTGTAAGGAGTTTTTTATTTATGGAAATATTAAAAACCACACTTTTAGGATTATTTTTTGGAACATTTGGAACAACCTTGGGTGGTATTTTAGGTGTTGTTATAAAAAAACAATCAAATAAATTTTTAAGTTTTATTTTAGCTTTAGCATCAGGATTAATGATGGCAGTAATATGTTTTGATTTAATACCGGAAGCTTTGGAAATTAGTAACATATTAGAAGTAATTATTGGAGTAATTTTAGGAATAATTGTTATGATTTTTTGTGATTTGTTAGTAGACAAGAAATTTAGTGGAAAGGTACAAGTACATAATAAACAAAGCAAATTATTAAAAACGGGAATGATAGTATCTATTGGTTTAGCAATACATAATTTCCCTGAAGGGTTAGCGATAGGTTCAGGATTTGAATCTTCATTAAAATTAGGATTAAGTCTAGCAATTGCAATATGTCTTCATGATGTGCCAGAAGGGATTTCTATGTCAATTCCTATGAAAAATGGTGGAATGAATCCATTAAAGGTTATTTTTTATGTGATATTATCAGGAGTAACAACAGGAATAGGCGCATTTTTTGGAGCAATAGTAGGTTCTATTTCAGAACAAGTGATTTCGATTTGTTTAAGTTTTGCAGCAGGTGCGATGCTTTATATAGTATCAGGAGAACTAATACCAGAATCAAATAGTTTATATCATGGAAGAATGACTGCAGTTGGAAATATGTTAGGTTTTATAATAGGAATTTTTGCTACTAAGTTGTAAAAATATAATTTATAAATTTGTTGATATACAATAAAGTATACATTATAATAATAATGTAAAAGTAGAAAAATAGGAGGTACAATTTATATGAACATAATGTTTATATGTACAGGAAATATATGTAGAAGTGCAATGGCACATCATTTGCTAGAAAAGAGATTAAAGGATTTAAAAATAGAAAATGTAAAAGTGTATTCATGCGGAGTGCATGCATATAATGGGGAAGAATCTACATTGGAAGCAAAATACATCATGAAAAATTACTATGATGTTAATTTAGAAAATTATAGAGCAACAAATATTAGAAATTCAAACATTAAAGATATGGATTTAATATTATGTGCTACTAGATATCATAAAAGAGATGTTTTAGAATTATATCCAGAGCTAGATGGAAAAGTTTTTACCATGAAAGAATATGTAGAATATAACGAATCAAATCATGATGAGATAGATATAGCAGACCCTTGGGGATATGATAAAGAAACATATTTAGAATGTAGTAAAGAGATTAGTGAATGTATAGAATTATTATTAAAAAAGATAAATAAAAAATAGAAAAATTTGTTTTGTTCGCTTGTAAAGAATTGGACATGTTGATATAATAAAAAAAGTCAAAATTAAAAAGAAAGGGAAAAATAAATGTCAGAAATATTAGAAGGATTAAATGATAAACAATACGAAGCCGTAGTAAATACAGAAGGTCCATGCTTAGTAATAGCAGGAGCAGGAAGTGGAAAAACAAAAGTATTAACACATAAAATTGCATATTTAATAAAAGAAAAAGGAGTAAAGCCTTGGGATATCTTAGCAATTACTTTTACAAATAAAGCAGCAAATGAGATGAAAGAAAGAATTGCAAATTTAGTTGGAGATGAGGCTGCAGATATTTGGATGGGAACATACCATTCTATTTGTGTAAGAATCTTAAGAAGATTTATAGATAGAATAGGATTTGATACATCTTTTATAATATTTGATACAACAGATCAAAGAACATTAGTAAAAAATTGCTTAAAAGATTTAAATATAGATGATAAATTATTTAATGATAGGGCAGTTTTATCAGAAATTAGTAATGCTAAAAATGAAATGTTAGAACCTGATGGGTATTCTTTAAGAGCAAATGGAGATTTTAGAAAAGAAAAAATTGCAACTGTATATGAGTTATATCAAAAAAGATTAAAAGAAAATAATGCAATTGATTTTGATGATATTATAAATTATACAATAAAAATATTACAAGAAAATGAAGATATAAGAGAGTATTATACTAATAAATTTAAATATGTTTTAGTAGATGAATATCAAGATACAAATAGATCACAATTTACATTAGTTACTATTTTAGCGTCAAAATATAAAAATATTACAGCAGTAGGAGATAATGATCAGGGTATATATTCCTTTAGAGGTGCTGATATTTCTATTATATTAAACTTTGAAAAAGATTTCCCAGGAACTAAAATAATAAAATTAGAACAAAATTATCGTTGTACAGGAAATATATTAAAAGCAGCAAATAGTGTTATTAAAAATAATGAAGTAAAATATAAGAAAGAGTTATGGACACAGAACGAAGAAGGAAACTTACCAAAGGTATATCAAGCAGATAATGAATATGATGAAGCAAGTTACATAGTAGAGCAGATAGAAAATTTAAAAAGAGAAGAATATTATAAATATCAAGATTTTGCTATTCTTTATAGAATGAACACACAATCAAGAGCAATAGAGGATATTCTAAGAAGAGAAAATATACCTTATAAGATAATTGGCGGATTAAAGTTCTATGAGAGAAAAGAAATTAAAGATATTATTGCATATTTAAGATTAATACAAAATTCTAATGATAATCTAAGCTTAAGAAGAATAATAAATGAACCTAAAAGAGGAATAGGAAAAACAAGTTTAGATAAAATAGAAGCACTTTCTAATGAGACAGAAATACCTATGTATGAAATAATTAAAAGAGCAGATGAATTTGGATTAAATAGAGTATTTTTAAATTCAAGGGAATTTGTAAATGCAATTGAAGAGTTAAAAGCAAAGAAAGACGAAATGTCTATTTCAGAATTAATTAAAGAAACCTTAAAGAAAACAGGCTATACTAAAGCTCTTCAAAATGAAAACACAATAGAGGCAGAAAATAGAATAGAAAACTTAGATGAATTTTTAACAGTAGCAATAGAATTTGAAGAAGAGGAAGCAGAAAATGGTTTAAGAGAGTTCTTAGAAGGAATAACATTATCTAGTGATATTGATGATTTAGATGAAGATGCGGATTATGTAACGCTAATGACTTTACATAGTGCAAAAGGATTGGAATTTCCAGTAGTATTTTTAGTAGGAATGGAGGAAGGAATATTCCCAGGATATAAATCAATATCAGAACCAAAAGAATTAGAAGAAGAAAGACGTTTATGTTATGTTGGAATAACTAGAGCAAAGGAACATCTATTTTTAACTTGTAGTAAGCAAAGAACAATATTTGGTTCAACAAGTTATAACCAAGTATCTAGATTTTTAAAAGAAATCCCAGAAGAATTGTTAGAAGGTTATGAAGAATCATTTGGAGAGACAACAAACAAAGATAGAATGTTTAATGATTCTAATTATAGTTGGACATATGGAAATCAAAGCGCGGGAAAAATGAAGAGTTACAAAATGGAATCAAAAGAAACAATTGCAGCAGCAAGTAAAGTTAACAATAACAATTTTATGTTTAGAACTGCAGAGAGCTTTTTAAGTAATTTAAATAAAAAGGCAAATAAAGAAGTTGATTTATCACAATATAAAGAAGGAGTAAGAATATATCATAAAAAATTTGGAGAGGGTATAATAAATAAAGTAGAACCAGAAGGAGAGGATCTAAAAGTAGATATCAATTTTGATAAAGTAGGCCACAAGAGATTAATGGCTAAGTTTGCAAATTTAGAAGTAATAGAGTAGGTGATAGAATGGAAAAATTAATAGTTGATATGGATGATGTTATAACAGAAAAAGGTTTTATCAGGATGATTAATGAGTTTCTAGGAACAAATTATACACAAGAAGATGCAGAAAGTTACTATATAAATGATTTAATACCAAAAGATAGAATGGATGAATGGGTGGAGTTCTATTCAAATAATAATGTGTATGATTATGCAAATATCGTAGAAGGTGCAAAAGAGACATTAGAAAAACTAAATGAAAAATATGATTTATTTATAGCAACGGCATATGTTTTTAGAGATGCACCACAAGTATCAGGAAAAACACTAAATGATAAATATAATTTTCTAATTAAGAATTTTCCATTTATAGACCCTCATAAATTTATATTTATTTCTAATAAGGAATTGTTAGAAGCAGATATTAGAATTGATGATAGTCCTAAAAAATTAATAGGAAAAGCTAGATTAAAATTATTGTTTACAGCATATCATAATAAAAATATGACAGAAGAGGAGTTAAAAGAAAGTAACTTTGTAAGAGTAAATGGTTGGAAAGAAGTAGAAGAAATTTTACTAAAATAATAAATATAAATAAAAGCAGGTTAGCCTGTTTTTATTTTTTTGTATAAAAGAATAAAAAATGGAAATAATACATTTAGATTTTAAATGAAAGGAAGGATAAATATGCCAGATTTAAATCAAGTTGAATTACAACATTTAAGACATTTAATAGGAGCACATGAAACAACATATCAAAAGTTAAACACATATGCAGGACAAGCGGTTGATCCACAAATTAAACAGATTTTTACAAAATCGGCACAAGATGCATTAAATACAAAACAAAAATTAATGAGTTTTTTAGAAAATAATAATTAAAAGGAGGAAAATTATGGACGAAAAAGTAATGGTAAATGATATTTTAGCAGGAGTTAAGTCTGATTTAACAGCATATCAAACAGCAATTTCAGAATGTGAAAATATTGGGTTAAGACAAACATTTCAACAAATTAGAAATAATGATGAAAGTTTCCAATATGAATTATTTAAAGTAGCACAAAGTAAAGGTTATTATATACCAGCTCAAAAGGCTACGGTAACAGAAATAAACACTGTAAAAACAGAAATGCAAGGTTAGAAAAGTATCGTATGAGAGCGTCTCATGCGATATTTATTTGCTTGAAAAAGAAAAAACGAGATAAAATGAAAAAAAAAGAGATAAAAAGAAAAAAGGGGAGAAAACTTACGGAAATTCAGGAGAGAATATCTTTGCAAAAAAATATATATTACAATATGATTACAATGAATAATAGGAAAAAATATACAAAGGAGAGAAAGTTAATGTTAAAAAAAGTGTTGATACATACAAGAAGAGGAGTTAAATTTATAATCCTTTTTGTCATAGCAGCTTTTTTAATTATAGGGACAATAGCCTTTTTGTATAAACCAACATATAGTGTTTATATAAACGGAGAACAAGTAGGATACACAGAAGATAGAACTGAATTACAACATAAAATAAATGATTATGTTGATAAGGGTGACGGAACAAATTCAAATGTAGCATTTGTCCAAGTGGACAATTTACCTGAATATAAACTTTGTTTATTAAAGAAAAATGTTGTTACTAATGATGATGAAATATTTAATAAAATAAAAGAATCAGGAGTTACATATTATAGATATTATGCAATAACAGATAATCAAGAAGAAAAAGCATATGTTGGAACTTTTGATGAAGCAGAAAAAGTAGTAAGCGACTTAAAAAATAAAAATAGTTCTAATATAGAAAATATCGCAATTGTAGAAAAATATGAGACAGAAATGAAAGATTTAATTACATCCGAAGATGCCGTATCAAAGTTATATATAGAACCACCAAAACCTGTTGTAGTAGCATCAACTAGTAGGTCTTCTACTAAATATGCAGCTACGGGTACAGTAAATACAAAAGGAACAACATCAAGTGCAAAAGCTAATATTGGAATTAGTTTAATAAGACCAATTTCAGGAGTAATAACTTCCAGATTTGGAGCATCAAGTAGTATTAGAAGATCATCACATACAGGTTTAGATATTTCTGCATCAGCAGGAACTCCAATAAAAGCAGCAGCTTCAGGAACAGTAACTTTTTCGGGATATAAAGGTTCTTATGGTAATATGATAGTAATTAGCCATGGAAATGGAGTACAAACATATTATGCACATTGTAGTAAACTATATGTAGGAACAGGAACACAAGTATCACAAGGTCAAACTATTGCAGCTGTAGGTTCTACTGGAAATTCAACAGGACCACATTTACATTTAGAGGTTAGAGTAAATGGAGTTGCATATAATCCACAAAATTATGTTTATTAGGAATATAAATAAATAAGTCGGATGATTTCATCCAACTTATTTATTTACAAAATATCTAATTCCTGTAACAATTGAATTACCTTTAATAATTAGCTTCCCATGTTCTAATAATTTGTTTTCAAAATTATTGGAAAAATGTGCAGGAGTTAAAAATTCAGAAGTTATAGAGTAAAAATTTTTTAATGCAGCTTCTTCTATATTTATGTTTTTCATTAGTAAATAATATGTATTATTAAATAAATATAAATAAGTATTTTTAGAAAGTTTTTTTATATCAAATTTATATTCTTTGTCTATACATTCACAAAAGTCACAAAATTCATCAAAACTTCTCAATTTATATACAGCTTCTTTATTTGTTGCATTTAATGACTTTCTTTTTACTTTAAGCTTTCTGTTAAAATCTATATTTTTAGAAGATTCTCTTTCAGAATATTTGGTAATAGTGAAAACTAAAATATCATCTGAAGAAGAAAAAGCTTCAATCAATAGTTTACAGCCATCTGTATTAAAACCAACTTCATCTTTTGCTTTCTCCAACATATGTACAAAAAATCCTTGACGCTCAATAGTTTTAGTCATTATAGATTTCATGTCTAGATTTTCTAATTCCAAATCTGAAGGATTAACGATTATTCTTATTTTATCCTCCGTCAATTTTTCTATTTTCATAAAGTAAATACCTCCTAAAATAACTATTAATTTTATTATACTACTAATATTATTATATTTAAATATATAAATTTTGGTAATCAAATCTTAAACTTTTTATTAATATAACATAGTAGTTTTTAGAATTCAACTAAAAGCTAGAATTACTTAACAGAAATGTTTACATAAATTGACTAAAAAGAAGTTTTGGGGTATAATATATATAGAGAGATTTTGGATATAAAGGAGGATGGATTATGAGAAATAAAAGAAGAAATGTATTAATAAAAAGTATCAGTTTATTAATATTAGTGATTATATTTATTACAATGAATTATAATACATCCTTTGCAAAGATATTAACAATAAATTGGGATGAATTAGAATTTTATATACCTAATAATGTATCTCAAGAAATTCAAGATGGTGCATATGTAATATCATGTGCGAAAGATGATAGTTATGTAATAGATGTGGATGGAGCTTCCTTAAATAGTACTGCTAATATACATATATGGAAGAGAAATGAAGGGCTAAATCAAAGATTTTATATTTCATATGAAGGAAATGGATACTACAAAATTACAAATATAAATTCAGGCAAGGTATTGGACGTAAATGAAGCTTCCACAGAATCAGGTGCAAATATACAGCAGTATGAAAATAATGATTCAAGTGCACAAAGATGGAAAATAATTAAGAATGAAGATGGAACATATACTTTTATAGCACAGTGTTCAGAAAAAGCACTTGATGTAAATGGAGCGATTTATGAAAATGGAACAAATGTGCAACAATATGATAGTAATAATACAAGTGCGCAAAAGTTTAACTTGGAAGAAACGGATATAATTAATGAGGGTGTTGTATCTATTAGAAAGGCAGATAGTATTAATAAAGTAATTGACGTAAAAGATAATAGTTCAAGAAGTGGAGAAGAAATTCAACTATATGAAAAAAATGGAAGTTTAGCACAGCGTTTTGAAATTCATAAAGTGAAAAATGATGAAGTAAGAATAAGAACAATATCATCAGGAGGATGGTTAACAGAAGAAGAGATGCAAGAAGGTTCGTCAGTTGTGCAACTCGGAAATAATTCAACTCCTGTTACTGATGCAAACACTTGGAAGGTTGAGTGGAATGATGGGATAACTTTTAAGAATAAAGAAAGTGGATTATATCTTTGTGTAGATGAAAATAATGCTGATAATGGTACAAAAATTAAAGTGAGTGAGAAAAGTACTAATCAAGTAGATCAAAGATTCTTAGTAGTAAAAGAAGAGTTACTTGAAGGTTGGTATGAAATAGAAAGTGCATTAGGCACATTTATAGACCTTGATAGTGCAAAATCTAATTCAGGAACGAATATCCATATGTGGGCAAGAAATAGTCAAAACAATCAAAAATTCAAATTTACTAAGAGTGGGGATGGGTATATTATAACAACAATGTATGGGCTTGCTTTTGACGTAGAAAATGGAAGTATGGAAAATTTTGCAAATGTACGTCAATGGGAAAATAATGGTTCAAATGCACAGAAATGGAAAGCTGAAATAGTAGATGGTGGTTATATTAGATTTATAAATTGTAATTCAGGAAAATATTTAGATGTAGCTAATGGTTCTGCGGAATCTGGAGCAAATGTTCAACAATATGAAGGAAATTCTACAAAAGCTCAATTGTGGAAGTTAAATAAAACGTCATTTAATAGTGGATGGTTTAGTGAAAATGGCGCAATGTATTGTATTGATCCAGTAACAGGACAACTTGTAAAAAATTGTACACGTGTGGACCCAATGATGACAGATCCAGCACAATATGGTTCTATATATGATTTCGATAGCGAAGGTAGAGCAACGTGGCATCTACCAACAGAAGCAGACTTACCTGGAGGAACAGGTCCATCAGCACCAATTCCAACATTAACAGGAGATCGTAGACAGCGTGTAATTCAATTAGCACTTTCTCGTTTAGGATGTCCATATCAAGGGGGAAATGCACCAACAGGATTTGTATGCGATGGATTAACAGCATGGTCATACACAACAGCACTTGGTGATTGGTTCTATACAGGGCCTGGCTCTAAAGCAGATTTACAAGATGCAAGTTGGCAGTGGGAAAAGGTAGAAACACGTAATGGTATAAAATACGATAGAAGTCAACTTAAATCAGGAGATTTGGTGTTCTTTGGAAATCCTCAAGTAGCACAAGGACCTGGAATGATTGATTATAACGGACAGGCATATCATGCTGGAATTTATTATAAAGATGATATAATGATTAATGCTCGTTCAGGAGGGGTAGATTTATATAGTGTATCAGGATATTATATGGATTGGCTTGGTGGAGGATCACCTTATGAAGCAGAAACTTCAAAAGTCGAAATTCATAATTAAAGATTAAATTATATAGCAAAGATTTAGTTTTATTAACTAAATCTTTGTTTTTTCTTATAAAATAGTTCATAAGTTCAAAAGTATTATATAATGTAAGATTTCAATAGATATATTTTTTACAATTTGATTATAAAATGCAAATCATATCCAAGATGTTTACATAAATTGACAGAAGATACGTTTGGGTGTATAATAATAAGTAGGATGTTTTGTATGTAAAGGAGGATGTATTATGTGGAATAAAGTAAAAAATATATTAATTAAAAGTATTAGTTCATTAATATTATCTGTTATCTTTATCAACATAAATCATAGTACATCTTTGGCAAAGATATTAACGATAAATTTGGAAGAGTTAGAATTTTATATACCTAATAATGTATCTCAAGAAATTCAAGATGGTGTATATATAATATCTTGTGCAGAAAATAGTAATTATGTACTTGACGTTGCCTGGAATTCTTTAGATTGGGGTGGCAATATTCAGATATATAATAGGCATGGAGGAGCAAATCAAAAATTCTATATTTCATATGAAGGTGACGGATATTATAAGATAGCAAATGTAGGTTCAGCCTTAATAATGGATGTAGAAAATGGAGCACAAGTAAACGGAACGAATATTAGACAGTGGGAAGATAATGGAGCAGTAGCTCAAAGATGGAAAATAATCAAAAATTCAGATGGAACATATAATTTCATAGCGCAATGCTCAGAAAAAGCCTTAGATGTAAATGGAGGAGTTTTTCAAGATGGCACAAATATACAACAGTGGGATTATAATAATAGTATTGCACAACGTTTCAACTTAGAAAAAACAGAATTTTTGCCAGAAGAAGTTGTATCTATAAAGAAAGCAACAAATTATGATGTAGCTCTAGATATAAGTAATACTACTTCAGAGGACGGAAAAGAGCTTCAATTATGGGAAGAAAATGGATCATTAGCACAACGCTTTGAAATACAAAGGGTAAAAGAAAATGAAGTACGTATACGTACAGCAGCATCAGGTGGATGGTTAACAGAGAAAGGTACAAAAAATGGTTCTCCAGTTGTACAACTAGGTAATAGTTCAACTCCAGTTAATGATGCAAATACTTGGGAAGTTATTTGGAATAATGGAATAACTTTTAAAAATAAAGAAAGTGGTTTATATCTAGATGTGAATGGAAATTCTACGGAGAATGGAACCAAAATCCAAGTATGGGAAAAAAATAATGATCAATCAGCTCAGAGATTTTTGGTAAATAAAGAACATCTAATTAAGGATGGATGGTATGAAATTTCATCATCTTTAGGAACGACGTTAGATTTAGACCATGCAGGCTCTGATTGGGGAGTCAATATACTAACATGGCAGAAAAGTGACCAAAATAATCAAAAATTTAATATAAAATATACAGATTCCGGATACCTTATTACTACAATGTATGGATTGGCATTAGATGTGGAAAATGGTAGTAGGGATAATGGTGCAAATGTACGTCAATGGGAAGATAATGGAGCAACTTGCCAAAGATGGTGGCCTGAATTATTGGATGGCGGATATGTTAGATTAAAGAATACAAATTCGGGAAAATATTTAAATGTAGCGAATGGTTCATCAGAACTAGGAACAAATGTGGAGCAATATGAAGAAAATAATTCTAAATCTCAAATGTGGAAATTAGAGCCAACAACATTTGTTAGCGGTTGGTTTAGCATGAACGGAGCAATGTATTGTGCAGATCCAGTAACAGGACAACTTGTGAAAAATTGTACAAGGGTAGACCCAATGATGACAGATCCGGCACAATTTGGTTCATTGTATGATTTTGATGCAGAGGGACGTGCTACATGGCATCTACCAACTGTAAATGATTTACCAGGAGGAACAGGACCATCAGCACCAATACCGCAACTTGTAGGAGATCAACGTCAACGTACATTGCAACTTGCATTATCTAGAATAGGATGTCCATATAAATTATTAGAAGCTCCAACAGGATTTGTATGTGACGGTTTAACAGCATGGTGTATAACTAATGCTACTGGAATTAAATTTAAGGATACAAATAGATTAGATGACCAAGACATGAGCTGGCAACATAAGTATATTAGAGAACATAATGGAGTAAAAACAGATATTTCACAATTAAAAGCAGGTGACATTATATTCTGGGGAGATCCAGGACGTATAGAAAATCATGCTACATATGGAGCAAGACATATTTCAATATACTACCATGATGGAATAATGATACATGCAGCGGATCCGGCACATGGTGTATGTGAGGGAAGAGTACAAGATGAAATAAATGCATTTGGAGACTTAATAGATTTTGGTTCTCCTTATATAGATACAAGTAAATGCGAGATACCTAATTAATATAAAATAACATAAAGTAGACAAGAAATACAAATATTCCTTGTCTACTTAGGTTATAGGGATATAAACTTTACATAAGTTGACAAAAATGGTAAAAAAGTGTATAATAAAGAGTAGAGATATTAGGTAAAAAGGGGGCAAGTGTTATGATGATAAAAACTATGAAAAACGGAATGAAAATATTAGTAATATTATTGTTATTTATAGTGATAAGTTGTAATACATCCTTTGCTAAAATACTAGAAATAGACTGGAGTAAATTAGAATTTTATATACCAGAAGAATTAGAACAAAAAATAGAAGACGGAGCATATGTAATATCTTGTAGTGCAAATACTAATTTTGTATTAGATGTCGCAGGGCCATCAACAGATAATGGAGCTAAAGTACATGTTTGGACAAGGACAGAAGCACCTAATCAAAAATTTTATATAACATATGAGGGAGAAGATTATTATAAAATAGCAAGTATAAATTCAGCAAAGATGCTAGATGTAGCAAATGCATCTACAGAATCAGGAATACAAATACAACAATATGAAAATAATGATACAGAAGCACAAAGATTTAAAATAGTTAAAAATGAAGATGGAACATATAGTTTTATAGCAAAATGTTCAGGAATGGCTTTAGATGTATATGGAGGAATATTTGAAGATGGAGGAAAAGTACAACAATATAAAATAAACGGAACAGATGCTCAAAAATTTAATTTAGAGAAAACAGAATTAATAAATGATAATGTAAATGGTGGAGTAATATCAATAAAGACAGCAAAAAATCCAAGTATGCAAATGGATATGATAAACTGTTCAGAAGAAGAAGGAAATAAAGTACATTTATGGCAAGATGCGGCAACGTTAGCACAAAGATTTGAAATGCATAGAGTAGGAAAAAATGAAATAAGAATAAGAACAGCAGCATCAGGAGGATGGCTAAGAGGAAGTAGTAATAAAGAAGGAGCAGATGTAGTACAAATAGGAAACAGTAAAACAGAACCAAGTAATAGTGATACATGGAAAGTAGAATGGGACGAAGGAATAATATTAGTAAATAAAGAAACAGGGTTAGCATTAACGGTAAATGGAGATATAAACACAAATGGAACAGAAATAAAGCTAGAAAATAAAGTTAATGATGATACACAAAGGTTATTAATAAATACAGAATATTTAATACCAACAGGATATTATACAATACAATCAAAATATGGAACAATGTTAGACTTTCCAAATAATAATCAAGGAACGCATCTTCAAACATGGACAGCAACAGGAACATCAAGACAAATATTCGAGATAAGCTATACAAGTGAAGGATATAAAATAAAATCACCAGTAACAGGATATGTTTTAGATGTATATGATGGTTCAATGCTTAATGCAGCAACAGTACAAATGGAGATAGATGCGGGAACACGTTCACAGAGATGGATACCAGAATTACTAGATGGAGGATATATAGTTCTTAAGAATTTAAATTCAGGAATGGCATTAAATGTACATTTTGCAAATAAAGAACCAGGAGCAGTAGTAAATCAAGGAAGACAAGATAATGGAGACCCTCAACAATGGAGATTAATACCAACAAATTTAGATGAATTTTCATCAGCTTGGGGGGATGACTATTCAGGAGATAAGGCATACCTTGCAACAGTTATAGATAGGGCAAATAGAGTAGGAAGCGATACAGATTGGTTCATAGCGATAGATGTAAGAAATTTTAGATTAACATTAGTACATAGGGTAAATGGAAAATGGATGATAGATGCATGTTTTAATGCAACAATGGGATATCTAGGAAGCAACGGAATGAGTCATACAGGACTTTCAGATGAAAATGGAAAAGCAGAGACGAATTGGACTGTAACACGTAAAATTCCTAATAGAAGTGGAGACTTATGGTTTGTAAGTTATATAGATTATACAAGACCTGATGGAAGTGACTATTCTCAAGGTATTCACAATCATTATGAATTAGCAGGACAATCATATAGCTCACATGGATGTCCAAGATTAACAGATGAACATGCAAAATATCTGTATGATACTGTAGCAATTGGTTCAAGAGTTCATATTTGGCAGTAAACAATAAAAAATATAAAAGGGCATAAATATGATTTTATGCTCTTTTATTTTGGTTATAAATAATAAAATAATTAAAAAAATATTAAACTTATAAAAATAACCATATTTTACTTGAAAAATTTGCTAATTCAATATATAATACCTATGTGGTAAAATGAATAGCCGTAAGAGAAAAAGAATTTTGGAGGGATAAAAAATGGCAACAAAAGAAAAAAATGTATGGATTTTATTAGTATTTATATTATCAGGAATAGTAGTAGGAGGTTTATTGGGAGAATTAGCATCAAGAATTGATTGGCTTTGGTGGCTATCATATGGCGAAAGTTTTGGATTAAATGAACCTATAACACTTGATTTAAGTGTAATTCAAATCACATTTGGATTAATGTTTAAAATTAATATATCAAGTATAATAGGAATGATACTTGCAGTATTTATTTATAAAAAATTATAGGGATATAGGGACAAAATATATAGGGAAATCTAAAAAAGAAAGGATTTGATATATTTTGTCTATGAAAATGAAAGAATTACCAGAATTAGAAAGACCATACGAGAAGTTAGAAATGTATGGAGAAAAAGCATTATCAGATGCAGAACTACTTGCGATAATAATAAAAACAGGAACAAGAGAAGAAACAGCTGTACAGTTGGCACAAAAACTACTTAGTTTAAACAATACAACAGCTGAAAATTTAAACTATTTAACTACATTAACTACTCAAGAGTTAACGCAGATAAAAGGAATTGGAAAAGTAAAAGCAATACAATTAAAAGCAATAGGAGAAATAGCTATTAGAATATTTAAAACATCAAATTATAAGAAAACAGTCATAAAATTTCCACAAGACTTAGCTAAAATGTTAATGAGTGCTTTAAGCTTGAAAAAAGAAGAAGTAGTGAAAGTTGTTGTTTTAAGTAATAATAATGAAGTATTAAAAATAGAAGATGTAGCAAATGGTACAATTAATTTTGTAAATATTCCTATGAAAGATATTTTATATGAACCAATTAGAATGAAAGCACCAAAGTTTATATTAGTACATAACCATCCAAGTGGTGATCCTAAACCAAGTGAAGAAGACATAATATATACTCAGTGTTTATATAGAACAGCAGAATTAATGGGACTAGAAATGATGGATCATATAATAATTGGAAATATGAAATATACAAGTATCTTTACTAATTTTGCTTTAGAAGAACGAAGGAAGAAAACATAAAGAGAAAACTTAAATTAAAGAAAGGAACTTAGAGTTATGAAATTGTTTACATTTGGATCAAAAGATATTGGAATTGATTTAGGAACAGCTAATCTTTTAGTAACTTTAAAAGGAAAAGGGATAGTTCTAAAAGAACCATCAGTAGTTGCAATTAATAAAAGAACAGGAAATATAGTGGCAACAGGAACAGAAGCAAAGGAAATGTTAGGGAGAACTCCTGAGCAAATTAGTGCAGTAAGACCTATGAAAGATGGTGTTATAGCAGATTTTACAGCAACACAATTAATGCTTAAAAATATAATTGCAAAGGTAGGAAAAAGATATAACATAGGAAAGCCAAGAGTAGTGGTTGGCGTGCCATCAGGAATAACAGAAGTAGAAGAAAGAGCAGTAGAGGAAGCTATAATACAAGCAGGTGCAAAAGAAGTATATCTAATAGAAGAACCTATGGCTGCAGCAATTGGAGCATCATTAGATGTTGGTGAACCAAGTGGAAACATAATAGTTGATATTGGTGGTGGAACAACAGAAGTAGCAGTTATATCTTTAGGAGGAATAGTAGTAAGTCATTCTTTAAGAATAGCCGGAGATGAGCTTGACGAAGATATAGTAAATTATATAAAACGCGAGTTAAACTTAGCAATAGGAGATACGACTGCAGAACAAATAAAAATACAATTAGGTTGTGCAATGCCACTTATGACAGAGAATTCTATGGAAATTAGAGGAAGAGATTTAAGTACAGGTTTACCAAGAAATGTGGTAGTTACATCTACGCAAATAGAAGAAGCTATGAGAGAATCAATTTCAAAAATAGTAGAAATAGTAAAAATGACATTAGAAAAAACTCCACCAGAACTTGCGGCAGATATTATGGAAAAAGGTGTAGTGTTAGCAGGAGGAGGAGCTTTAATCAAAAATTTAGATAAGCTAATAAGTAAAGAAACAGGGATGCCTGTTTATGTAGCAGATGAACCATTAGATTGTGTGGTTAGAGGAGCAGGAAAAACATTGGAGGATATAGAACGATTAGGAAGAGTTCTTGTAAATGCAAGAAATAATAGAAGATAAAGACAAGGAGTAAAAAATGTATAGAAAGAAAAAAAGTGGAATTATAGGAATTGTTATTACTATCATAATTTTAATTTTAGTTGTAATATTTTCAAATGGAGAGAATAATACTAGTTTTTTTGAAAATGCTGCAACTAATTTAGTTATGCCGATACAAAATGGTTTAACATATTTAAAAAATAAATTAAGTGGAAATAGTACATTTTTTACTGATATCAATAATTTACAAGCTGAAAACGAAGAACTAAGACAGAGAAATAGTGAATTAGAGCAATCATTAAGAGAACTTGAAAGTATAAAAACACAAAACGAAACATTACAAGAATATTTGAATCTAAGTGAAAAATACGGAGAATATACTACAGTACCAGGATATGTGATAAATAAAGAGATAAGTAATTACTCAAAAACAATAGTAATAAACATCGGAAGTGATGATGGAGTACAAGAGAATATGACAGTAATAGGAGATCAAGGATTAGTTGGACATGTAGTTTCTGTAACAAATGATACTGCAAAAGTGCAAACAATTATAGACACAGCAAGTTCTGTAAGTTGTATAATGAGTACAACTAGTGATAGTATAGTATGCAAAGGAACATTAGAAGAAAATTCTACATTAAGAGGAATGTATATACCAACAGATGCTAATGTTATTCAAGGTGATAGTGTCGAAACTTCAGGACTTGGTGGAATTTATCCAAAAGGAATTCATGTTGGAACAGTAAGAAGTGTAGAAAATGCGCAAAATATAACAGATAGATATGCAGTAATTGATACAGCAGTAGATTTTGATAAATTGGATACAGTACTTGTAATTACAAATCAATAAAGAGGTGAATTAAGTGAAAAAACTAGTTATTAATATAGTTTTAGTTTTAGTACGGATTAATTATATATTATCTTCAATCAAACTTCTTTACATGGTTTAATATTGCAGGTGTTATGCCAAATTTATTTGTTATATATATATTATTTATTGGACTATTTGCAAGCAGAACTGTTGGAACAATTTATGGAGTGACAGTAGGATTAATGTTAGATTTACTATTAGGAACTCAAGTTGGAATAAATGCTGTAACTTTAGGATTAGTAGGATTTTTAGCAGGAGTATTTGATAAAAACTTTTCAAAGGATAGTCGAATGACTATAATGCTTATGGTGTTTGGCTCTACTTTTTTAGTAGAAGTATTAAATTATTTGTTAGATTATATGTTTTTAGCAATAAATATTGAAATAATAAGTTTTCTAAGAATATTGCTAATTGAGATTGTATATAATTTAATTTTAACTATTATTTTATATCCGTTGATACAAAAAGCAGGATATTATATAGAAAATGAATATAAAGGAAATAAAATTTTAACAAGATATTTTTAGAAATACTTAGGAAAGGAAGAAGGTGATGGTTTGATAAGAAGAAACAGAACACCTAAAAAAGCTAATATAAATCTTAGATTTAATTTATTAACGGTTGTTGTTTATATTATAGGAATAATATTGATTATCAGACTATTTAGCCTTCAGATAGTACATGGAGCAGAATATAGAGAACAATCAAATACGAGGCTAACAAGGGAAAGCACATTAGAAGCGGCAAGAGGAGAGATTTTAGATAGAACAGGAGCCACTTTAGTTAGTTCTGATATGCAGTTCTCTTTAGAGATGTATAAAACGAAAATAGATGATA
Source organism: uncultured Clostridia bacterium (assembly GCA_944392605.1). Taxonomy (GTDB): domain Bacteria; phylum Bacillota; class Clostridia; order TANB77; family CAG-508; genus CAG-269. The sequence goes on from CALXXE010000002.1 coordinate 134,705, forward strand.
ATCAGCTTAATATTTCTATTTTAAATATGATACAAGTTCTTGAAAAATATGGAGTTTTTTATTCGGATTCTTTCCCTATTAGTATTAATCCGTATACATTTACAATATCAGATGAAGAATTAGCGGAGTGGAAAGATGATAATAACTTAGATGAAAATATAAGTGCAGAAGATGCATTTAATGAATTTGTAGATAAATATGAGATAACAAATACAACTAATATTGAAGAAATAAGAAAAATAATAGCAATTAGATATCAAATATCTATAGAAGGATATAGTAGTACGAAATCGATTACAATAGCAGACAATATCCCTAGAGAGGCAGTAGCAGAATTTAGTGAAAGTTCAGATAAGTTTGCTGGAATAAATATTTCAGTAAAACCTATAAGGGAATACACTTCAGGGACACTTGCAGCACATATCTTAGGTTATGCTTCACAAATAAGCAGCGAAGAATATGCAACAAGAAAAGATACATATAGCCAAAATGATATTATAGGAAAAACAGGTATTGAATATGTATTTGAAGAATACCTAAAAGGAAAAAACGGAACAAAGCAAATAGATATGGCGGTTGATGGTACGACAACTGCAGAATATATTTCAGAAGAAGCAGTAGAAGGGTCTGATGTTGTACTTACAATAGATGCAAATCTTCAAAAAGTTACAGAAGATGCATTAGCAGCGAATATTCAAAAAATATCAAGTGGAGGATTTGGACAAAGATTTGATACAAATGCAGGTGCTTGTGTTGTAATGAATGTAAATACTGGAGAGATACTTGCAATGGCAAGTTATCCAACATATAATCCAGCTGATTTCGTAGGTGGTATAAGCACAGAAAATTGGAATAACTACAATAATAATTCAGCACATCCTTTGGTAAATAAGGCAGTACAAAATTCATATTCACCAGGTTCAACATTTAAAATGGTAACAGCAATAGCAGGATTGGAATCAGGGGCTATAGATTTGAATACAAGAATAAATGATACTGGAAGGTATACAAAATATAGTGATTATCAACCAGTTTGTTGGTATTATACAGATTATAGAAGAGGACATGGATGGCTTAATGTATCACAAGCGATAGAAAGGTCTTGTAATTATTTCTTCTATGAAACAGCAGATAGAATGGGAATAGATACTTTAGCAAGATTTGCAAGATATTTTGGATTAGGAAGCAAGACGGGAGTTGAATTACCAAGTGAAACATCAGGATCTGTTGCAAGTAGAGAAACAAAAGCTGAGTTACATCCAGATGACCCATCATGGTATGCCGGTAATACTTTACAAGCAGCAATAGGACAACAAGACAACTCATTTAGTCCTGTTCAGATGGCAAGATATATAAGCATATTAGCAAATGGAGGAAATAGAATAGAACCTACAATAGTAAGGACAATAAGAAATGCAGATGGTTCGGAAGTTTCAAAGGAAGAGATTGAAAGTTTTGTAAATCAAAAATTAGGGATAGAAGAGGAACAAGTAGAAGATATTGATATAAATCAAGAATATATAGACGCTGTTTTGGCAGGTATGGAGTCTGTTACACAAGATAGCTCAGGTACAGCATATGTTAGATTTAAAGATTTTGATGTAACTGTAGGAGGAAAAACAGGTTCAGCAGAAGCAGGGGATAAAGTAAATGCATGGTTTGTTGGGTTTGCACCATTTGAAAATCCAGAGATAGCGATTGTAGTTATTGTAGAAAATGGTGGACATGGAAACTATACGGCAGAAGTAGTAAGAGATATCATGGAAGAATATTTTGGAATGAATGTAGAGACAATTGAGGAAGATATGACAGCAGAACCTTATGTACAAATAATGAATTAATAAAACTCTAGCAATTATAGCTAGAGTTTTATACAAAGCATATATAAATTGTATTACAAATATTGACAATAAGTAATTTCTATATTATATTTTTAGTGTAAATAGAAAGAATTGGAAGGATGTAAAAATGAAAAATAATTATGTAAGCATTAATCTAAGAAAAGATGAGATTGTAATAAAGTTGGATGAAAATGCGGAACAGGGACAAATAATTTATACATTAAGAAAAAAATTACCAGAATTGAAAAAGTTATATAAAGACGAAAAAACGCCAATAAGAGTAACAGGTAAGATATTAAAAAACAAAGAAATTGACCAAATACAAGAAATAATAAAAGAAAAAATTGATGTTGAAATAGACTTTGATATGCCAAAAAGCTTAGGGCTTTCTAGTATCAAGAGAGCTTTTGATAAAGAAATAGCCATGTCAGAAACAAAATTCCATAGAGGTTCATTAAGATCAGGGCAAAGAATGGAGGTAGAAGGAAGCCTAGTGATTTTAGGTGATGTGAATTCAGGGGCAGAAGTGATAGCTTCAGACAATATTGTTGTGCTAGGAGCTTTAAGAGGATTAGCACATGCTGGAGCCAAAGGAAATAAGCAAGCAATTATTGCTGCAGGTCTTTTTGATGCAGTTCAAGTTAGAATTGCAAATATAGTAAAGGAAATAAATAGAGATGAAGAGCCTTTACATAAGCAAGCGTATCTTAGTGTTGAGGATGATAAAATAGTCATAGAATAGTTCAAGTTAGTAGTAGTAACAGTAAGATACCAAATAGAATTTCATCTTGTACATCTTCTTTGTATAGGAAAAATAATAAACCAATTATAATAAGATCATCTAAATATAATTTTATACCTAATATTTCTATAATAGGGGAATTTAAATCAGATTCTAGTAAAGCAGAAAGATTAATATTAGCAAAAAAATTATTTTTAGATGTTTTTTTTTCATACTTTCTTTTATATTCTAGATTATCTTCTTCATTTTTTGAATTATCATGTCTGTCTTCCTGATTAATGTTATTGTTAAGATTATTTTCATTTTTTTTAACATTTTGAATATCCCCATTATTTTTATAATAATGAGGATAATAGTAATTATAATAATTGTGATAGAATGGATAAAAAGGGAAAATAGGCATTATTTAGTCTCCTTATTATCATTTTTTAAGATTTCGGCAATTTTAGCAAAATTGATGAGATTCGCATATTGGTCTAATTTTTCTTTTTTACTGTCACGAAGATAAGGTTTTAGGGAAGCAAGTAAATTACTTCTTGGGTTATTAGTATTATTCATTTTATCCATTACATTTTTCATCTTCATAATCGTATTCATATCAATATTACTAAAGTCAAAGGAATTTTGACTTGAATTGTTAGATACTTTTTCATTATTATTATCATTGACTGAATTATTATTTTGGCTATTCATCATTGTAGAAAAGTTTTGCATTACATCAGGAGGAATTTTTGAAAGAATGGCTGAAACATCCCCGTTTTTCATCATATCATTTAGTTTATTTAATGAATTTTGATCGATATTAAATTTATTATCCAAAATAAATCACCTCTAATTAAATATATGCGAACAAATATCTTCTATGAGATATAATATTAAACAAAAAATAGAAATGTTACAAAATGTAATAAAAAATAAATACAAATGAAATATTCGAATGAAAAAATGTAAAAACATTGAAAAAATAGTTTCCGTAAAAGAAAATTTACACAATAAAGTAAATTTACATAAAAAGTTATGAAAAGTTCTTAAAAACCTTGAAAAATCTGACAAAAAAGGTTATAATAGTAAGTAGAGGTATTATAAACTAAGGAGGTTTATTATGAAAAGTAAAATTATGAAATTAGTAACAGTGATGTTGTTATTAATCACTTTAACGATGATTAATTTTGTCTATGTTGGAGTGGGCTTTATAAGTTTGGCTGCAGAGGATGTTTCAACTAATCATAGAAACATAGAATATACAGCAGAACTAAAAACTGAAAATCTTTTAACATTAAGTGTTACTGTAAAAAATGAAGGATATTTTAATGGAGAGATTACTTTAGAAAATAGTAATTTTACATTGAAAAATTCTAGTAGTGAATATGTAAATAAAATAGAAGGAAACAAAATAACATTAAATCAAATAAATGCTGGAAGTACAGCTAGTTTTGATGTAGAAATAGAACCTGTAAAAGATGATAGTTTAGATGCAGGACTATTAAGTGCGGTATCAGAGCTAACATTAACAGGTGTTTATAAAAATAGTACAGAAAGAGATATAAATATAAATGCAACAAGAGCAGTTAAGTTAGAATATTTAGAAAACAACAGCGAAGATAATGTAGAAAACACTATGGAGTTAATTACAAATAAATTTGTAAAAGTAAATGGTGAAGAAAAAAGAGTTATTCAAATTTCTATGAATATGGGATTAAAAGAAAATAATTATCCAATAAAAGAAATAAATGCAAATGTAACTTTACCAGAAAATGAAGAAATTCCAGAAGTTGTTACAAAAGCTAACTTTAATACTATGACACATTTTGAATATGAATCTGACGAGCAAAATGTTAATTTAAAATTCAAAAATGAACCAAATGAAGATAATAAGATTTTATGGAAAAAATCAGGATGTGAAAATGTAATATTAACTTTAGTTTATAATAAAGATGTTAATTTAGAAGGAATTAAGTTACCAATAGAAGAAACAGTAAAATTATATAATGATAGAGAAATTAAAGTTTCAAATACAATAGAAATAGGAAATGAAGAAAAGGATGCTTTAATGCAAATTAGTAATACTTCATTAGAAGGAACAATTTATAAAGGAAAAATAAATGCCTCTTTAGATAGAAGTTTTGAAACTAGAACAGAAATAATGGTAAATTTAGCAAATACTGAAGGAAATGTTTCAGTAAAAGAAGATGCAAGTTTCTATTCATTAAATGATGGGCAAACAAGAAATGCAAATGTTGTTTATAATAAAACAAGTATTTCAAAAGATAGTTTTGATAAAATATTAGGACAGAATGGAACTATAACAATATTAAATGAAGATGGAATGGTATTAGGGATAATAACTTCACAGACAGAAGTAGATCAAAGTGGAAATTTTGTTGTTGACTATTCAGGAAAAGAACCATCAAGTTTAGAAATAAGAACATCAACACCTATTTCTGAAGGAGATTTAATATTCACACATACTAAGACAATAAGAGCTGGAGAAGAGGAAAATGTTAGGGGTGCAAATGGATTAGTAACAAACGTAACTATTGATTATTCTACAGGAGTAACAGCTAATTCAGAATCAACAATAAAATTAGAAGAATCAAGAACAGAAGCAACTTTAGCAGTAAATAAAGATACTTTATCAACAGTAGTATCAAACGATGTTGAAATAAGAACAACGTTAAGAAGTAATAATGAACAATATAACCTATATGAAAATCCAAGAATTACTTTTGAATTACCAGAACCAGTAGAAAATATTACAATAAATAGCATAGATTTAGTATATGAAACAGAATTATCTATAGCTAATTATTGGGCTGATGGAAGAACAATAACAGTTGAATTAGCAGGAAGACAAACAAACTATAAAGATTCTGGAATAGATGGAGCTATGTTAGTAATAAATGCATCAGTAGATGTAAATAGAAAATCTGCAACACAGGATGGAAAGGTGATAATGACACTTGAAAAGGGAGAAGAAGTAGTTACTGCTGAAAATAATATAAGAGTTGTAGCACCAACAGATATGACAGTAATTCATTCTATTTCTGATTTAGGTGTTGAAACAATAGGCCAAGAAGGAACAGAAGTAGTAAGTCTTGATAGAGGTTCTGAAGAAAAAGATTTACAAACACAAATAGAAGTAATAAATAACAACGAAAATGCTATGGAGAATGTAAGAGTTTTAGGAACGTTCCCAACTAGAAGTAATGAAAATAATATAGATACAGATATAATTCAAGGACTTGATGTCCAAGGAGTAGAAAATGCAAAAGTTTACTATACTGAAAATGAAAATGCAACAGATGATTTACAAAATGGGGAAAACGGATGGCAAGAAACTATAACAGATGGTGCAAAAGTTAGAAAATATTTAATAGAAGTACCTACAATGGATAGTGGAACAAGTATACTTGCTACTTATACAACAAATGTACCTGCTTCTTTGGAATATAATCAAGAGGCGAAACAAGATTATACAGTAAATTATCAAAACTCATTAACAAAAGCTACAAATCAAATGGAAGCTACAGATATTCAATTGGAAACAGGAGTTGGACCAATTTTAGAGACAAAACTAACAGCAAGTGTAGCAGGAACAGATGAACAAAATGGAGCGACAGTAAAAAATGGAGAGGTAATTAAATATAAAGTAGAAGTATCTAATGTTGGTAGCGTTGATATAAGCAATGTACAAGTTAGAGGATCTGTACCAGAAGGTACAACATTAGTTACACCAAAAGATAATTTCGAATATACAGGAGCTTCATATTATGATGAATTAGATAGCACAACTTATGAAGATACAATTGCTTCTTTAGCTGTTGGAGAAGTTGTAACAAAAGAATATGAAGTAAGAGTAAATAATGATACACAAGCAGGAACAAATTTAGTAAATAAATCAAGTATAACATATGGTGATGTAACTAAAGAATCTGAAGAATCAAACTTAGTTACAGAAAACGGAAATATACGTCTTACTGTTAAAAGAATAACAGATAGAGATACTGATTTATACGAAACAGGAAATATACAATATTTTGCAATAGTAGAGAATATTTCAGATGAAACTCAAAATGACATAACAGTAAAAACTAATTTACCGGAGTCATTAGAAGTTTCAAGATTAAATTTAATTACAGGAATGACATCAAAAGATGTTTCTGATGGAGATTTATTAGAAATGACAGTAGATAGTGTAGATGATTTAGTATCAACAGAACCTGTTGAAGTAACAGAAGAAGAGTTAATTAGCAATAATGCCAACATTCCTGAAACAGAACAAATTGAATATCAAGATGAATTAAATATAGGTTCTTTAGAGCCAGGACAAAACAAAGTATTAAGTTATGACTTAAAAATTAATAAACTTGGAGAAGGAGAAACAATTGATTTTTCTGTAACTGCAAATGTTGGAAATGATGAATATCGTTCAAATAAAGTAACAGATAATGTAAGAAAAGTAGATGTAAGTTTATCAATGACAGCAGAGCCAGATGGTGATTATGTAAAAGCTGGAGATACAATAAAATATAATATCAATGTTAAAAATAATGGTACACAAGATATTAATGATTTAATTGTAAAGGATGAAATACCATCTAGTTTAACTGTAACGAAAGTTTCACTTGATGGAGAAGAACTTACAGACTTAAAAGAAAAAAATAATTTGGAAATTCGTTTTAATATAGCAGCAGAAAGTGAAAGTAATATAGAAATAGAAACACTTGTAAATTACTCAGAAGGAAGAACAGAAGCAGAAGCAATAACTAATGTGGCTTATGCAGAAGTGTTAGCAGAAAGAGTAGCGGCTACTACAGAAATAACTCATATAATAGAAGCAAATGAAAATCAAAACCCTGGAAATATAGAACAACCTGGTGATAACACAGGTTCAGATAATAATGACGTAGCGAATGGAGATGGAATTATAACAGGTGTTGCATGGTTTGATGAAAATGCTAACGGACAAAAAGATAATAATGAAGAATTAATAGATGGCATAAAAGTTCGTTTATATAATACACAAACAAATAATTTGGTAAAGAAAGAGGACGGAAGTACTCTAGAAGTTACAACAAATGAAAATGGAGTATATGTATTAGACCATATAGCAAATGGACAATACATAGTAATATTTGATTATGATGATGCAGCATATTCATTAACAAAATATAAAGCTGAAGGTGTAAGTGAATCAAATAACTCTGATGCAATTATGAAAGAGTTAACTATAGATGGACAAACAGCAGAATATGCATCAACAGATATTTTAGAAATGAGTGAAGGAAATATTTCTGATGTTAATGTAGGATATGTAGAATTACAAAATTTTGATTTACAACTTGAAAAATTTGTTAGTAGAATAGTTATACAAGATTCAAGCGGAAGTACAGTAAGAGAATATAGTGATGAGACATTAGCAAGAGCAGAACTTGATGCAAAAAGAGTAAATGGAGCAACAGTATTAATAGAATACAAAATTAGAGTAAGCAACGTAGGAGAAGTTGATGGTTATGTTAGAAGAATTGCAGATTATATGCCAAGTGATTTAACATTCAGTTCAGAGCTAAATAAAGATTGGTATCAAACAGGAAATGGATTATATACTGAAAGTATAGCAAACGATGTATTAGCACCAGGAGAATCAAGAGAGTTAACATTAACATTAACAAAAGCAATGACAGAAAATAATGTAGGATTAATTAACAATACAGCAGAAATAGATGAAGCTTATAATGAATTAGGATTAGCAGATAGTAACTCAACACCAGGAAATAGAACAAATGGAGAAAATGATATGGGATCTGCGGACGTTCTATTAGGAATTAGAACAGGTGGAGCTGTATACATTGGTGGAGCTATAGCAACAGTTGTTGTTTTAGGAATTATAGCTTTTGTAATAATAAGAAGAAACAAAAAAAATAAAGAGGAAATATAGAGGAAAGGAGGGAAAGTTCAAATGAGTAGATTAAAGAAAATAGCACTCACTGTAGCAATTACGGTACTTGCAATATTAGGGATTACAACTATTTCAAATGCATATCAAGTAGGACAAACTATATCATTAACTCAAAGTCAATATTTGAATAGTAGTAATATATTTTGTATGGAGCATACGCAACATACTATAAGCTTAATGTACTATAGAATTATATCAAATGTAAGAATCGAAGGAACGAAATCTACGGACCATACAGGAAAGACTATAGATAGTTTTGATAATGCTAGATTTGCATATATATTGTCACAAGACAATGGTCCTAGTAAAAGAACAGGACCGGTGCAAAATGCTATTTGGAATTTTGCATATACATGGATGAATAATGTAGGACAATATCATGCAGGACTATATAATGGTTTTGCGGGAAGTGCACGTGGAACTACATCTTGGCTAGACCAAGCAGCAATAGATTATGCAAACCAAATTTCTGGTTCAAATCAAGTAACAGATAATACAAATAAAGATAATATACAAGTAGTAGCGTATAATAGAGATGGAAAATCATACATGAGAATAGGACCATTTAACTGGACATTTGGAGGAACAATAACTGAAATTAACGTGTTCGACCAAGATTCTAACCCTATATCAGAAAAATTGTATAGTAGTTTCTCAGGAACAACAGAAAACTTCTTTGATGTAAGTGGCATAAAATCTGGTACAGATTTCTATATCTCTGTACCAATAGATGGAAACGTTACAAAAATAACTAAGATAACTGGAAAAGCACAAATGGAAGTTAAAGGTGTAAACATTTGGTTCTTAGAAGCAACAGAAGGATATCTACAAAATATGATAATAAGAGAACCATATACAACTACTGTACCTATAGAAATAGACTTTGATTATGATATAGATTTAACAGGAAGATTAAGAATAGTAAAAGTAAATAAAGATAATCATGAATTTAAATTACCAGGAGTAGGATTCTACATTATGAATGATGATATAGGAAAATATGTAAAACAAAATGAAGATGGAAGTATTTCATATGTAGACACTAAGGAAGAAGCAACAGAGTTTATAACAGATGAAAATGGTGAAATCTATATTGAAAATTTAATAGTAGGACATTATACAGCTTATGAAACTCAAAATCCAAATTACGGATATGAATTCTTAACTGATGGACGAACAACAGAAATAAAGAAAGATGAAACGACAGTATTTATGATTGAGAACAAGCAAATATATGTAAAACTATCAGGAATTGTATGGGTAGACAAAATATCAGGAAAACAATCATATAGAAATGACTTATTTAAAGACAATGATTATGATGATGCAGATATTTTATTAGACGGAATTACAGTAAGATTAAAAGATAGAACAACAGGTGAGACTGTAATGGAAACAACTACAGCAGATGGTGGAGCATATTTGTTTATGGATGTTCTAATTGAAAATCTACAAAATTATTACATCGAATTCGAATATGACGGATTAACATATACTAATGTAATTCCACATCTAGAGAATGAAGAAAATGGTTCTAAATCTGCAGAAAATGCAGAAGTAAGAGATAGATTTAATAAGAACTTTAGTACTGTAGAGGGTGGACAAACAGAAGATACTGGAATTACTCTTGATGAGAACGGAAATAAAGTTCACGATTTAAGTTATAACTTAGATCAAAACGAACATACAGCAACATTAATAAATAATGGACAATACTTAATTACAGGAAATACTGATGAGACTGGATATAGTATTTGGGATAACTTTACATATGGTATGGAAGAAATTAAATGGATTAACCAAGGTTTATATGAAAGAGAACAACCAGATATGGCATTAATTAAAGACTTGGAGAATGTAAGAGTTGCAGTTAATGGATATCAACATGTATATCAATATTCACAAAGATTCTTAAATCAAGGTGAATATGGCGATGGATTTAATGTTGGTGTAAAATTCGGTAATAAATATGGATCTATGTCATATACAAGAGCAATTTATAAAGCAGACTACGAATATATAAATGAAGAAGATCCAAGTAAAGAGTTAAAAGTTTATGCAACATATAGAATTGCTTTAAGAAATGAATCTACAAATCTAATTACTCAAATAAATAGTATAGTAGATTACTATGATAGTAACTATACGCTTCTGAGAGCAGGAACAGCTTTAGATGAAAATGGAAGTATAACAGGTGAGGAACTTGTTCATACAGATACAACATATAATGATGAATATTCAAAGACAGTAATAGAAACAAATACTAGATTAGAAGCGCAAAAACAAGCTGACATTTATGTAGAATTCCAATTAAGTAGAGAACAAGTAGTTACTTTACTAAATGATGGAGAAGTTCTAGATAATGTAGTAGAAATTAATTCTTATTCAGTATTTGATGCAGATGGAAACGTATATGCAGGTATAGATAAAGATTCTAACCCAGCAAACGCAACTCCAGGAAATGAAGCAACTTATCAAGATGATACAGATTCAGCACCAGGATTTAAATTAGAGCTTGCAGATGCAAGAACATTATCTGGTAAAGTCTTCTTAGATTCAACAACTGGAGAATTAATGACAGGTGAGGTAAGACAAGGTTCTGGAGCATATGAAGAAGGAGAATTAGGAATTCCAGGAGTGGCAATTACATTAACAGAAAATACAGGAAGCGGAAAAGTATATACGGCTACAACAGATGAAAATGGAGATTTCTTAATTACAGATTATATACCAGGTGATTATACTTTAACATATACTTGGGGAGATGACACATATACAGTACAAAACTATAAAGGAACAGTATATGATAGCTCAAGAGACCAAACAAATAAACAATGGTTTAAAGAAGATGTAGATACAAGAAAAACAGATGCTATTGATAACTATAACCAAGATCAAGAAGCACCAAAAGGTTCAAGAATACAAATAGATGAAGAACTTAAGACAATAACAAATAGCACTGAAATAACAAGACATCAAATGGATTCTACAACTCCTACAATGGGAATTGGTGTAGAATATGATAGCGTATATACAGCATCTTCAGGAGATAGATATACTTATGAGATCAACAATGTTGATTTTGGTATAGTAGAAAGAGCAAGACAAAAACTAGACTTAGCTAAGAGAGTAGGGAGTGTAAAAGTAACACTTGCAAATGGACAAGTATTAATAGATGCAACACTTGATGAAGATGGTAATGTAACAGGAGAAGCTAACCATTTAACTCATATGGGACCATCAGAAACTGCAAGTCCAGAAAATGGATATGTGAGAGTTGAGCTTGATAATGAGTTAATACAAGGTGCAACATTAGAGGTCGGATATGTAATTACGACAACAAACTTAAGTGAGTTAGATTACTTATCAGAAAACTTCTATAAATATGGAATAGTAGAAGGAGATGTTGTAACAATTACTCCAACAGCTATAATAGATTATTTGGATAATGATTGGTCATTTGATAATACAATAAATCCTGATTGGGAAGTTAGAACAGTTGATGAAATTAGAGATATAGTAGCAGAAGTTGTATATAATGATGAGAATTCAACAATTACAGAAAAGACAATTCTATATACAGAAAGTTTAAGTGATGAAAAATTAGAACCAACGCAATCTGCAAGTATAAACTTATTAGTATCTAAGATATTAACAACATCTGATGATATCTCAATAGATAATGAAACAGAGATTAATAGATTAGATAAGACAGGTGGTTCTAAACCAGAAGAAACACCAGGAAATTATATTCCAGGTACAGGAAGAACAGAATCAGATGACAACATTGCGGAAACAGTTATTGTCACACCAGCAACTGGTGCAAACCTAGCATTTGTTTTACCAATATCAATTGGAGTAATAGCATTAGTAATACTAGGAGTAGGAATCTTCTTAATAAAGAGAAAAGCATTAAGAAATAAAGAGTAATAAGAAACAATATTTTTAAATAGTGTAACGAGAGATATAAATTATCTTTTGTTACACTTTTTTTATAAAGAAGTTAATTTAAAAGTTTTTTACAATTAAAAATCCTACGCAAACAATGAACTTGAGAATTTTTAAATAAAAATGTTAAAAAATGTAATAAAAATGTAAAAGAATCTTAATAAATAATGCTTAAATAAGCTTCCCTAAAGACATATGGGTTATTTTCCCATATTAGGAAAAAATACACATTGAAATTGAAAAAAAAAGATTGTAATATTAATATAAGAATTATTGCAAATGGGGGAAATGTATCATGAGTAAAAGAAATGTTGCAAAAATAATTGGTTTAGCTTTGTTAATAGTTTTTGCAATAGTAATGGGAAAATTATTATCAAAAACTAGTTTTGGAGCTGACAATGAAGAAAGTGCTATTTTGGAAGGTGCTTTTGACAAATATGTAAATTATGAATTAGAAGATGGAAGTAAAGGCACATTGGTACAATATAGCATTAGAACAGGAATTAACTATGGAGGTGACTTTTTTGCCGTTAGAAATTCAGAGCTAAATATTACTTTAAATCAAATAGATGGTAAATATCCAAACGATGTTAAAGTAATTGCAGAGAGTACTAAATCAACAAATGGAAAAACATCTGATATAAGCGAAGACTATAGTTACGATTCTAGTACGGGTATATTAACAATAAGGACAAGTAATGAAAATGAAAATGGAGAACCTGTATACAATCAAAGACCGGTAGAAAATGACAGAGATGAATTTGTAATTATTTCTTATTATGATACATTTACTCAAGATAAAATAGAAAGAGATTTATCTTGTGATGTAACATATAAAGCTATATTATTTACAGATGACAATAGAGAAGTCTTAACTCAAGGAAGATTAGAACAAAAAGTAACAGATGATGTAGGAGAATTGACATCTGTAGATACGAATATAAGTGATATATATAATGGATACATGAAATCTAATATTATAAACGGAACAGCTTATGATACAGAATATACAGAAAACAATGAGATAACAATAAGCAAAAAAGAAGCACACCAAAAAATAAAAATAACAGAAGAAAATACATTTGTTAATCCAAATGATATAGAATATAAAAGCACAAAGATACTAAAAGATGATATCTTAAATGTATTAGGTGAAAATGGTAAAATTGAAGTATTAGATGGAAATAATAATGTGATTGCAACAGTAGATAATAGTACAGAGTTTAACGAGAATGGTGAATATATAGTAACATATGGAGACGATGTAAATAATATTTCTATAAAAACAAGTGACATAATAAATGAAGGAGTATTGCATATAGAAAATGTAAAGAAAATAAAAAGCAATGAGACAAACTTAGATGATAAAGAGATTACAAGAAAAATAAATATAGTAGGAATAAATGAAAAAGAAGTAGAAGTACCTGTAGAGGAAACAAGTACAGAAGAAATACCTACAAGTATAAATATCGGAACATTAAACCTTAATACTAATAATGTAAATAATGAACAGCAAAAAGATGAGAACATTGAAAATAATGAGAAAAAAGAAGTTCAAATTGTAGAAGAAGAGAGTTATAGAATTGAAAAAGAGGATGTAATTGAAGTAAAAGATTCAACAACAAATGTTAGTGTAAATGTTGATAATACTAATTGGACAAATGAAGGACAAAATAGTGTTAATTTTGTTATTACTTTAGATTCAAGTACAGCTAAAAATAATTTATTTAAAAATCCAACTATAAAAATAAATTTACCAAAAGAAGTTGAAAAAGTAATATTAGGTGATAGTCAATTACTATATTCTAATGGATTAGGTTTAGTAAACGTAGAAATTCAAAATAATGAAGATGGAAGTATAAGTATATTGGCAACATTAAATGGTAGTCAGACACAATATCAAGAAAGTAATTTAGGATTAGTTACAACGTTAACAATTCCAGCTAATATAATGATAAGAAAAGATTTAGAAAATAATATGACATCAAAGATCAATACTATATACACGAATGAATATGATAGTACTCAAGGGGAAATAAATCAAGATGTATCAATAACAGCATATATAGGTCAAAATACTGTAGGAGATAATGTAATATCTAATAATGAAACAAGTATTGGAGAGATTATAGCAGATAAAAAAGATAAAATAATGAATACTGTTTTTAAAGATATTGATGCAGATGAGTATGGGCTAAAAGTAAAGATAGATGCTTATAAGGGCGATGAAAACAAACCATTAACAGATAGTGATATTGTGTATTCAGGAGAATATATTACTTATAAAATAACTTATACAACTGAGAAAGAGATAGATAATTTAAAATTTGTTGTAAATATTCCTGAAGGATTAACATATGGAAAGCTATCTACAAAATCTGATGATTTATTTGAACGTTCATATGAGTATGAGTTTTTTGAAGACCAAAGAGAAGTAGTAATAGAAGAAGAAAATATAAAATCTGGTATAACATATGTTGAACATGTAGATTGTAAAGTAAATGATTTAGAAGAATCTAAAGAGATAGAAACTGATATAAAAACATATATTGAAGAACAAGAAGTAAAAGATGATAAGATTAAACATGTACTAGAGCATGGTGAAGCTAGCATATTTATAAAGCCACTATTAGATGGTTTTGGAGATGAGTGGGTTTATAATGTTAGTATAAATACACCAGAGGAAGAAGCAAGTACGATAAAATTAATATTCCCAGAAGGAGTAAAAATAGAACAACAAACAATAGTGGATTCTCAATCATTTGTAGTACCATCAGGAGGATTAGAAGAAGAAGCGGTTACATATGAATTCGGAATTGATGAAGAAACTGGAAGGGATAATGTTACAGTTAATATTAGTCGTGGTGGAAATTTAGAATTAGAAATACATATTAAGATATTAGATCCATCAAAGATAATAGAATTATATAGAGAAAGTCTAAAAACAACAAAATCGGATGAAGACTATAATATGAGAGCATATGCTACAATGGAAGTTGGCGGAAAAACATACTATTCAAATGAAGGAAAAACAAAAAGATATACTTATGAAGCATCTGTAACAATGACATCTGAAAACGAAGGTGAAGAAGTAGAAAGTGGAGAAGAAATAAACTATAATATCAATGTTAAATGTTTAAGTACGGAATATAATAATTTTGAAGGGTTAAATGTCAATATAATAGATTATATACCTAAAAATCTTGAAATAAAAAGTATAACTTACGAATACTTCGAAACAGTAGCTGAGGAAGGTGAAGCAGGAAGTGGTACAGTAATAGGATTTACAGAAAAGAAAACTAAAACAGAGGATGTATTTTATACAAAAACAGATGCAGATGGAAATGTTTTACCAGATATAGATTTCCAAACTTGGATACCAAAAGGTGAGAATATAAATATTTTAGTAAAGACAACAGCAAGAAATGTTACAGAAAGGACAGAAATTGAAAATAGTGCAACAATTCAAGATAAACCAATAGAAGCAGGAGAAAATGAAGAAATAAAAGATTACATAGATCCTCAAACTTCAAATGTTGTAAAACATATAATTGTTCCAAAAAAGGATGAACCAGAAGAACCAGATAATCCAGACAACCCAGATAATCCTGATAATCCAGATAACCCAGATAATCCAGACAATCCAGATAACCCAAGTACACCAGATAATAAATACGATATATCAGGTGTTGCATGGAATGATATAAATAGAGATGGACAAAGACAAGCAACTGAAGATTTACTATCAGGAATTCAAGTATTACTTGTAGATTTAGGAGATTCATCTAATGTTAAAGCGCAAACAACAACAACTAATGGAAGATACGAATTCAAAGATTTAGAAATGGCAAATTATATAGTAGTCTTTAGATATAACACAACACTTTATATGTTAACAGAATATAAAAAGAGTGGAATTTCAGAAGAAGTAAATTCTGATGTAATGGCGCAAACAATAACTTTAGACGGACAAAAGGAAGATGTAGCAGTTACAGATGAAATTGTCTTAAATCAAGATGAAAACAATATAGACATAGGTTTAATAGGAAAAGATGGTTATGACTTAAAATTAGACAAATATATAACTGATGTAACAGTAACAACAGTTAATGGAACAAAACAATATTCATATGATAATACAAAATTAGGTAGAGTAGAAATTAGAGCAAAAGAATTAAATGGGGCACAAGTTTCTGTAAAATATAGAATTGTTATTACAAATGAAGGTAAGGCATCAACAAAAATAAAAGAAATATATGACTATATTCCAAATGGTTTAGAGTTTTCAGTTAGCGAAAATTCTAACTGGATAGAAGATAATGGAATACTTGTAAATAGGAGCTTATCAGGAGAATCAATTGATCCAGGAGAAAGCAAAGAAGTAACATTAACATTAAAGAAGACAATGAGTGAGGAAAATACAGGAACATTTAAAAATGCAGCAGAAATTGGAGCAGTAGAAGATGAGTCTATAGGAATAAAAGATTCTGATTCAACGCCAGGAAATAGAAATACAAGTGAAGATGATTATTCAGAAGCAGAGCTAATTATTGGTGTAAGTACAGGTTTAATGACATATATAACTATAGGAGTAATATCAATATTAGTTATAGCAATAATAGTAGCAATAACTATCAAATTTAAAATAAAACCAAGTAAGATAATGAAAGTAGGAATGTTCCTAGTAGCAATTATAATGATAGGAATGACATCAACTAACACATCATATGCAGCAGTACCATCTAGTGGAAGATATAGATGGTATACAGAACATACATTTACAGGTTCTCCTGGAGGTGGAGGTACATGCGGTAACTATAATAGAAGAGCTGCAGGAACAGGATGTCCACATTATGGAGGATCAGAAAGTGCAACTATTTACATAAGTTACTATTTTGGAGGAGATCTTACAAGTGTTTCTTATAGTGGAGAAATTAGCGGAACAGGATATGTTGTATCAGACCCAATAAATCTACAAAAAGACAATGAAAAAATTGAAGCAAGATTTGTAAATGGATATTATATATTAGGACCATTTGAGGTTACTTCAAATTCTTCAGAAGACTGTTCATTAGAAGTAACTGATAAATCAGGTTCAAGAATCGATGGTTGGGCAGCATGTGATGCAAGTGGAAATGCTTGGAGTAGTATTCCTGGAAATACAGATTTTTATATAAAGTTAACAGAGGAAGCATTTAAAAGAGGAGTTTCTAGTGTTAAATTAACTCAATCTAAATGGTATAAATATACATACCAAGTTTATAAATATGCTAGAGCACATTATTATGCAAATGGAGATGCAGGTCAAGCATGTAAAGTATTATATAATGGTAGTGTTATAACAGGTTATGGACATCAAAGTGTTTGGTCATATGAATTTCAAATCGGACAAGAAGAAAGAAGTAATGAATATAATACAACAGCAACTATCGAATGGACAGATTTTAACTCAACATTAGATTTATTAAAAGTGGATGCAGATGATCATGAAATTGTAATAGATATAGAAGGAAATATAGTAAAAGATGATGGTTCATTTAACGAAAACTTTACAACAGTGGATGGATTATATCATTGGGATAACTTAATTCCAGGAAATTATACTATAACAGAAACAGGAAACGACAACTATGGATATGAAGATAATGTAGGATTACAAGTAACAGTTCCAGTACCAAGTGGTGAACCTGTAAAATATGAATTTGAAAATACTAAATATACAGGAAACTTAAAGATTGTTAAGAAAGATAAAGACAGCGGAAGTCCAATGGCAGATGTTGGTTATAAGTTACAGGCAGAAGAAGGCTATGTAATAGGAATAGATGATAATGAAAATAGAATAACTACGGCACGAGGGCAAGTACATTTTAGTAATATGGAATATACACAAGATATAAGTCAGGCAACAGAATTCTTTACAGATGACAATGGTGTATCAGAGATTCTTAATATAAGAATAGGAACATATACAGTAATAGAAACATCAATAAACATTGATAAATATGGATATGAGATAGATGATAATTACATATTCTGGAGTAGTAATATGGGTTCAGGACAAGGGGCTATAGGTCAAGTAGAAGTAGTAAGAAAAGAATCATTTATTACAACACCAAAGAACCATACATTAACAGATAGTGACTATGATATTATAACATTTGAAAATAGAAGAAAATGGATTAAGTTATCAGGAGATGTATGGGAAGACATGATAAGTGGAAAAACATCAGAAAGAGACTATAGATACACATCAGGAGATTCTACTGAAAATAATCCGGATAAATTAGTAGCAAATGTAACTGTAAAATTAAAAGATGCAAGTGGAAATACAGTACCATTTAAAACAGAGGAAACAGCAAGTAATGTACTTTCAGGAAATTACGATGGTAGCAGTAATAGAGGAACAACTGTAAATGAAATCTTAACAGATGAAAATGGACATTATTTAATGGTAGATATATTAATAGATGAAATACCAAATTACTATATTGAATTTTCTTATAATGGAATGAGTTATGCATCAGTTCCAGTAATTGAAGCATTATTAAATAATGAAAAAGGTGGAACAAAAGCAATAGAAAATGCTGATGTAAGAGCAGAATTTAACAGAAAATACTCAGAAATAACACATAGTGGAACAACAGGACCAGTAGGAGAGTCAAGAGATGACACAGGAAGAAAAACATATGATTTAAATTATGATACAGATGAATTTTATGATGGAAGCAATCAGCGTAAGAGTACATTAAACTATGGACCAAATGCAGTATATGGATATGATGGACAAAAATTCCCAATAAATATGACAGATGAACAATATATGATAACAGCGACAACAAGAGATGCATATCTTTCAGTTGCGGGAAATTCAGGATACTTAGATGATATGTATACACCAGATGAGATAAGAAAACAAGAGATAGAAGAAATAGAAAACGTAGATTTAGGTATATATGAAAGAGAGCAACCAGATTTAGCATTAATAGAAGATATCGAAACAGTACAAGTATCATTAAATGGATATGTACACACATATAACTATGACCAAAGATTTAGTGCAGTAGATCCAGTTCAAAATGGAGGATTTAATGTAGGTGTTAAATTCGCAAATGAATATGGTTCAGCAGAATATACACAAACAATATACTCATCAGATGTAGTATATAATGGACAAAATCCAGAAAGTCTAGAAGTTTATGTAAGATATAAGATAGCATTAAGAAATGAGGCAACAGACTTATATACTAGAGTAAATGACCTTATAAATTTCTATGATAATAGATATACAATTGATAGCATTGAAGATGAAGAAGGACATACATTTAATTACACAGATGAAGGAACAATAGGAGATTATAAGAAAGCAACAATAGAAGATGTAAATCAAGACTTAGAGTCACAAAAAGTAAAATATGTATATATCACATATAAACTAAATAATGATGCGATAAATGCAGTATTAAATGATGATCAAGAATTTGTAAATAATCCATTAGATTCAGTCACAGAAATAGCATCATACTCAACATTCACAGATGGATTTAGTACACATTATGCAGGAGTTGATAAAGACTCTAGACCAGGATCAGCAGAGCCGGCAAATGAAGAAACATTTGAAGATGATACAGATAGTGCACCAGCATTCAAGTTAGTACTAGAAGAAGGAAGAGTAATATCAGGAACAGTATGGGAAGATGAGGCTTTGCAAGATTTATTGAATATAACTAATGATCCAAGCAATGGAGTTTATAAAGAAAGAAAAGGTAATGGAGAATACGAGCAAGGAGCAGAGAGCGTAGTTAATGGTGTTACAGTAGATTTAATAGTATTATCTAATACATCAGGAGAAATTAGCTCAGAAGAATTAGCAAATGCAGATTTATCAGGAGAATTAAGTGGAACAGAGCCTACAATAGGATCATTATATCAAAGAGAGGATCTTAATAATCCAGTACCAGCAACTACGACAACAGGAACAAATCCAGATACAGGGGAAAATGGATACTATGAATTCTCAGGAGTAATACCAGGAGCATATTTACTAAGATTCACATATGGAAATGAAAGCATAATAGTAAGACCTGATGGAACTCAAGAGCAAATAGAAGATGTAGATAAGTATAAATCAACAATCTATAGAGGCGGAAGTGCAGATAATATCGGAGACGAATATTGGTATAGAACTGAAACATCAGGAGAGCCAAGTGCTCTAAGATGGTCAGATGCTAGAGATCAAGTAGGCATAAATGGAAATGGTAAATATGACCTTCTAGCAGATAGATTCAATAATACTAAGAGATTCTATTATGGAAATACAGGCGTAGCAAATCCAGAAACATTAACAGCTATAGAGTCAAGATCAAGAGGATTCGAAATTAAGATGGATTACGATGTTAACTTAGATAATATGAGTACTTATGCAGAGCAGGATGCGGGACTTAAATTTATATTTGATAATATGGATTTTGGTATTATAAGAAGACCAATACAAAGACTAGATCTTAATAAGGAAATATCATATATTAAAGTAACATTAGCAAATGGACAAGTAGTAATCGAAGGAGATCCAAGAACTGAACAAATTGATCACGTAAGATTCCTACCAGATGGAGATGGAGACGGATGTGGAGATGTTCATATCGAGTTAGACAGTGAAATAATGCAAGGAGCTACATTAACTGTAACATATGATATAATAGCAGACACTATGGATTCTGAAGTAGACTACAAGACAGAGGATTACTATATATATGGAATTCCATCAAGCAATATAGATGATATAATAGCACCAGGTATAGAGAGGTTATTCGACTATCTATCAAATGAAATATCATATGATGAAACTAACCAAACTAATATAGATTCAGGATGGGAAAATATTAGAAATGAGAGTATGTTTGAAACTTTAGTAGAAGATGGTTACTTATCACAAGAAGCATTTGATGCAATTAAAGAATATAATCAAGTATTATCAACAAATGCGTTTGCAGATATGAAAATAGAAAGACGTGTTGAACACTTAGAAGTATCTAAAGTATTATCAAATACAGCAGAGGATTTAATATTTGATAATGACTTAGAAGTAAATATATTAACAGGAAGAAGAACAACAAAAGAAGAAGATGATGATGAATATACAATACCAGGAGATTATGTACCAAGTAATGGACCAACTGGTGGAGACGATGATTATAGATATGTTACAGTAACGCCTCCTACTGGTGAAAACCAAAATTATATGCCATATATTATTTTAGGAATTAGTGCATTTATAATCTTAGGTACAGGAATTATCTTTATTAAGAAGAAAGTATTATAATTAAATAATTAGATACGAAGAAGTCAGGTTAAATAGAAATATTTAGCCTGATTTTTATTTATATAAATTTAAAAAATTGATTTTAAAAAAAATAATTGAAATAAAATCTAATAACCTTTTTTCTAAATATTGCTTTTTTCGATATTCTGTAATAAAATAAAAATCGTATATTATATTATTATGAAAAAAATAAAAAATATATATAAAAATTTGTAAAAAATTTTTTTAGTTTAACAGACTAGAAAAGACAAAAACCACAAAGGACAAGTAGTAAAATAAGCTTATCAAATATTAAGAGGTGGTAAGGATGTTTCAAAATTTGAGTGAAGATACAATAGATTTAAATAGTAAAAGCGAAGTAAAAAATGATCAAAAAAATAAATTTAACATATTAGGGAATGTGTTTGCAAAAGACAATATAGTAATATATCTTGTTGCATTTATGTTATCATTCGTATCTTTAGGTGAAGAATTTTCAATATTTAGTATAAGTTTGCTAGGAGCTTGTTTAGCATTTTCTATCCCCGCCCTAGGGATAGTGGTGATTTCATTGTTTGGCAATTTTATAAAGTTTGGAGCTGGTGGAGCAGTAGAATATTTACTAACTGCTATTGTAATGATAGCTTCATTATTTATAATAAAGCCACGCTATAATGAACAAGAAAGAAACGAAAAAATAAAAATTGGAAAAAATGTATTCATTTCTATGCTAATAATAGGAATAGTAAAAATATTCATGTCAGTATTTACTTTATATGATGTACTAAGTGTAATAACATTATCAATAATAGCTTTAGTATTTTATAAAATATTTGTGAATTCATTGCCTGTTGTCCAAGAATTTTACTCAAAAAGAGCATTTTCAATAGAAGAGGTAATAGGAGCAAGTTTACTATTTGCAATAGCAGTAGCAGCATTTGGAGATTCTAGTATATACGGATTTAGTATAAGAAATATATTTAGTATATTAATTGTAATGATTTTAGGATGGAAAAATGGAATATTAGTAGGAACGACATCAGGAGTAACAATAGGAGTAACTTTAGGCGTTATAAGTAATAATGAACCAATAATGATAGCTGCATATGCAATATCAGGAATGATAGCAGGAATATTAAATAAATTTGGGAAAATAGGAGTAGTTGTAGGATTTGCCTTAGGAAATATAGTTTTAGCATATGTATCAAATGGATATACAGTTGAATTAATACACTTTAAAGAAATATTAATTGCATCAATAGGATTATTGCTAGTACCAAAGAATCTACAAATAGACTTAGAAGAATTTATAGGAAATTCAAAATTTTTACCTATGACAGGTGAAAGAGCTCTAAATAAAAGTAAAGAAGTTGCAGAAAGTTTAAATAATGTATCTCAAGCGATAAACCAGATGGCTACGACATATAAAGAAGACACAACAACAAAAGAGGAAGTAAATAAAGAGCAAGAAGATAATAAGAAGATATTTGTATCTGAATTATTAAATAATCTAGAACCATATAAAGATAATATGTTATATGATGATATAGCAGATGTAGATGGTAAAATTGTAGATAAAATATTCAATTTATTGATTGATAGACAAGAAATAGGTAGACGAGATTTATTAAAGGTATTTGCAGATTGTAATAGTTATATAATAGGATTTGATGATAAAGATATAAGTAAACGTTTAGAGGAAAACATCATGCAAATAGTAAGAACAATAAATGTTTCATATAAAGTTGCTAAATCAGATTTTATTTGGAAAAAGAAAATAGCTCAAAATAAGAAAAATGTGGAAAAACAGTTAAAAGGTGTATCAAAAGCAATAGAGAGTATGGCAAAAGGTTTAGAAGATGATATAGTAAATGAAGAAAAATATGCAAGGGAAAAACAAGAAATAATAGAGCTATTAGGACAAAAAGGTATAGAAATTCAAGATATAGTTATTAAGAAAGAAAATAGATTTATAATAGAAATTTACTTAAGTGAAAATTTAGAAACAGCTAAATTAGAGACAATAGAAAAAATACTTACTAAGGTATTAGGTGAAAAAATAGTATTAAATGAAGAAGCAGTAGTTGGAAAAAAACTCAGCTTTTTGTCTGATGATAAATATGTGATGGCTATGGGAACAGCAAGTATGACAAAATCAAAAAGTAAACTTTCAGGTGATAGTACTTTAACCATTAGATTAAAAGATGGAAAATATTTAGTTGCAATAAGTGATGGAATGGGAAGTGGAAAAGAAGCGAAGACGAGTAGTTCAAATGCTTTAAGATTATTAGAAAACTTGTTATTATCTGGATTTGATAAGAATATATCACTTGATTTAATAAACAATGCATTAATAAACCAAAATAAAGAAAGTTTTGCAACTTTAGATATAGCAATAGTTGATTTATACTCAGGAAATGTTGAATTTATAAAAAGTGCAGCATGTCCAACATATATAAAACATGGTAAAAAAGTTCAAATGGTAAAATCAAATTCTTTACCAACAGGAATAGTAGAAGGAAGTAAGATTCAAACATTTGATAAAGATATAGAGTCAGGAGAAATAATGCTACTTTGCTCAGATGGAATTTTAGATTCAAATGTAGAATATAAAAATAAAGAATTATGGATTAAATATCTATTAGAAGATATAGAAACAACTAATACACAAAAAATAGCTAATCTAATATTAGAAGAAGCAGTAGATAATAACTATGGAGTAGCAAAAGACGATATGAGTGTTTTAGTATGTAAATTTAGAAAAAAAGAACACTAAAATTTATTGATAAGATTTGTAACATATGATATATTATAGATGTGCAGAAGGAGGAAAATACCTTGAGTAGAGGAAAAAGATATGATGAACCAAAATTAAATTTAAAGAAAGTGTTTGCTGTAATAATCTTATTTGCTGTAATTATTATGTGTGTTGTTATGTTAAAAGGCATATTAGATGGAGAAGAGAAACAAGGAAATGTAACAAGTATAGATTATTTTGCAGCATATCAAAACAACAAATGGGGAGTAATAGATTCAAATGGAAATATTGTAATAGACCCATCATATGCTGAAATGATAGTGGTTCCCAATAGTAAAGAAGATGTCTTCTTATGTACATTTGATGTAAATTATGACGATGGAACATATAGTACAAAAGCTTTAAATAGTAGAAACGAGGAAATCTATACAAATTATGAACAGATAGAAGCAATTTCAAATATGGATGAAAATCAAAATTTATCATATGATGGTAAAGCATTAAGAGTACAAAATGGTGGAAAATATGGATTAATTAACATGGATGGAAATGAAATTTTGCCATGTGAATATGACCAAATAACAGCTCTTCAAGGAGTAGAAAATGCTTTACTTGTTTCAAAAGATGGAAACTATGGGATTGTTGATGATGAGGGAAAAAATTTACTTCCAACAAGCTATGCAGAAATACAAGCTTTAGGAGATGAAACTTCACAAGGATTTATTGTAAGAAATGCAGAAGGAAAATATGGAATAGTAGATATCTCAAATGGACAAGTATTAGAATCAAAATATGATGAAATATCAAAAATACATCAAGGAGATTATTATGTAGTAACTGAAAGTGGAAAGCAAAAAGTTGTAAGAAGAGATGAAACAGAAGCTTTAAATGGAAACTATGATGAAATAAAAGCTATTTTAAAAAATCCAGAAGATGGAGTAATATATAAAGATGGTGATAAATTTGGAGTAATGAGCCTATCTGGAGAAATTACAATAGATGCAAACTATGACGATTTACAAGAGGCTAAAACAGGTACATTCATTGCAAGAACAGGAGAAGATTTTGGAATAATAGATTTAAATGGTGATACAAAAGTAGAATTTAAATATAGAGGAATAACATATAATGAAAAAGCAGATTTATATGTAACAGAAGATGAAAATTATAATAATGAAGTATTAGATAGCAATTATGAAGTAAAATTAACAGGAATGGTAACAGACTTAGATGATGAGAAAGGTTATATAGAAATAAGACAAGATGATGAATATAAATATTATAATTTTAGATTTGAAGAAGAAAATGAAGCAGACATATTTACATCTAATACACTGTTCTTAAGTAAAAAAGATGGAAAGTATGGTTTTGTAGATAAAGATGGAAATGTGATAGTTGACTATATATATGATGATGCAACGAATCAAAACACCTTTGGATATGCAGGAATAAAGAAAGACGGAAAATGGGGTGTGGTAGATAGAAATGGAAATCTTGTACAAGAGCCAACATATGATTTAGAAGATTATTTACAAGTTGACTTCATTGGAAGTTGGTACTTAGGAAAAGACCTTAATATGAACTATTATAGGAAATAGATAAGAGGTGAAAGTAATGGAACTAAAGACAAATTACCAATACACATATTTCCTTCATCCATTTGTAATAAAAGAAGGAAAATACCAGAAATATATATTAAAAATGTTAAGAGATAAAGATTTTAAACTAAAAACATTCCAAAAAGAAAAGGATTTCAAAATGTATCAATACTTTTTACCTAAAACAAGAGACTTTTTGTTCTCAAGTTTTAGTTTTGGAAGTAGTAAATTAAAAAAGCTAGAAGATCTGCCAGATGAAACGAGAGCAGCTATACTTAGTAAATATCATTGTAATATATTTGAATATAGAATAACAAAAGATATACAAGGAAAAGTAGATGACTCAAAAGGAATATTCTTTACAATATCTAAGATAGAAATTGTATGTTTTGAAACAGGTATATGTTTTTTAGTTATTAAGACCAATGTTGAAGACGATAATAGTTTTTCAAATATTTTAAACTTTAATTATAAATTTAGGGATATAAATGGAGAAGCGACATTAGATGCATATGATAATATACGTCTTCAAACAAATAGCTTTGCAAATAGCGAGACATTTAGAGTTTTTATAAGAAAAATAACAGGTTCTAATTTAGATGCGTTAAAACTTGATATTGATACAGAAAGATTTTTGACATATTCATATATTTGTATAGATCAAGAGGCATGGAATAATAGTAGTGATTTTGATAAAATAGCTCACCACTATATAAGATTTGCAAATGTATTACCAGCAGATAATAGTAGAAAATTGGAAGAAAAAATAACTACAGTATCAAGTTGGAAATATGCAAAGCTAGCATTAAGTAAATTAGGTGTTATGCTATTTTCATCTAGTGAAGATATGAATAATTATACAATATTACCAGATGAGTTTGAGAATCAATTTTTATATACATATATAATTAATTTATATAAAAAGATATATTTAAAGAAAATAGAATTACAATTAAAAGATCCAAAACAAGTAAAAAAAGCAAGGAAAAACTTTATTGATTTTACTAAAAACTTATGGATAAGAGAAATAACTGATGATGAAACAGGAACAATGTTAAACCATAGAATAGGTGAAGTATTGGAACTAGAAAGATTATATGGTCAAGTTAAAAATAAATATGATATATTATATAAAGATCTAAACATAGAAAAAAATAGAACATCAACAATTGTAATTGGACTAGTACTTGCGGCATCATTGATATTTAATATACTAAATTTTATAGTTTTGATGAGAAATTAAGAGGCAGATCTTTTCTGTCTCATTTTTATTTTAAGGAGAATGTGATGAAAATAACTTGTGGAACCGATATTATTGAAATTTATAGGATTAAAGAAAGTATAGAAAAATTAGGAGAAGCCTTTTTGAATAGAGTATTTACTGAAAATGAAATTAAATACTGTGAGAGTAAGAAAAAACAAAAATATCAACATTATGCAGCAAGATTTGCAGCAAAAGAAGCGGCTTTTAAAGCTTTATCTTGGAAGATAGGTGATAAATACTCTATTAGTTGGAAAGACTTTGAAGTAGAAAATAATAAACAAGGAAGGCCAACTTTAAAAATAGTTGGTGTAAATTTAAAAGATGTAGAAGATATAGATGTTAGTGTTTCACATTGCAAGGATTATGCAGTAGCAAATGTAACAGTCTTATCAAAATAAGAAAGGACAATAATTATGTTTTTTGATAATCATGCACATTTGGATGATGAAAAATTTGATAGTGATAGAGAAGAAATAATAGAAAAAATACATAGAGAAGGAGTAAGTTTTATTTCCGCAGGATATAGTCTAGAAGGTTCAAAAAAAGCAATAGAACTCTCTAAAAAATATGATTTTATTTATGCAACTTGTGGTATTTCTCCTAATGATATTCCACAAACAGAAGAAGAATTGTGGAAAATGGTAGATGAAATTGAGAAGTTAGCTAAAGAAAATGATAAAGTTTTAGCAATTGGAGAAATTGGATTAGATTATTATTGGGAAAAAGATGAAAAAATGAGAAAACTGCAAAGAAAGGCTTTTATAGAGCAAATAAATATGGCAAATAGATTGAATTTACCAATAGTAATACATACAAGAGAGGCAGTAATGGATACATTAAGTATTTTAAAGGAGAACAGTGTTAAAAATAAAGGAATTTTCCATTGCTGCCCATTAAATAGAGAGCTTGTAAAAGAAGGTTTAAAACTTGGATTTTATATTTCTTTTGCAGGACCTATAACATTTAAAAATTCTAAAAACGCAGATGAAATAATTGATATGATACCAAATGATAGAATGTTAATAGAAACAGATAGCCCCTATTTGTCTCCAGAACCATTAAGAGGGAGAAGAAATGATCCTAGAAATGTTAAATATATAGCAAAAAAGATAGCAGCTGTAAAAGGAATCTCAGAAGAGGAAGTTTCTAGAATTACTTATGAAAACGTAAGGAGAATATATAAGATAGATTAAATGAAAAGTAATATTATAATAAATTTAAGAGTATAATTATAATATAAAATAAATTTATTTTGTCGAGTTTTGGTTAAATTTGACGAAATCAAGTTTTTGTGATAGAATGTGAAAAAAATAAAGGGGGAAAGAAGTATGTATAGTTCAAGATCATTATTTAATATTTCAGGTGCTATTGGAAGTACAGTATGGATTATTTTATCATTAATATTAGCTATAGTAGGTGGAATATTAATTTATTTCTTATTTTTAAATAAGAAAAATGAAGGAAAATTTACAGGATTTCTTGGATGGCTATATGATTTCTTATCTTTTAAGAAAATGTTCTTAGAAACATTATTGAAAATAACTTATTTAATTGTTGCAATTTATATAACATTATCATCTTTTGCTTTAATAGGATACAGTTTCTTAGGATTCTTACTTCAATTATTATTAGGAAATGTAATTGCAAGAGTTGTTTATGAATTTTCATTAATTCTATTAGTAATTTGTAGAAATACTACAGAAATTGCTAAAAATACATCAAAGAAAGTTGAAGAAAAGAAATCAGAAGAAAATAAATAATGAATAATAAAGGCTAGTAGTTATACTACTAGTTTTATTATTAATGAAATTTATTTTTGCCGAAAAATAGACAATTTGGGCCATGTCTAAAAGGGTGTTAAAGGAAGATTTTATATGAATAAATATATAGATTTAAGAAATAATTTGGATTTAGAAGAATTAAAAGAGCCAGCAAAAATAATTAAAGATGGTGGAATTGTAATATTTCCAACAGAGACGGTTTATGGGATAGGGACAAATGGTTTTAATGAAGAGTCAGTTAGAAAAATTTACGAATTGAAAAAAAGAGACTTTAATAAACCAATAAGCTTATTAGTAAGTAACATGGAAATGGTAAAAACGGTGGCAGAAAATATTACTAATTTAGAACGAGCTTTAATGGAACAATTTTGGCCAGGTCCTTTTACTATTATATTAAAAAAGAAAAAAATTGTACCTGATATCCTTACAGCAAACGGAGAAACTGTTGGTGTACGTATGCCAAGCGGTATAATTGCTAAGCAATTAATAGAATATGCAGGAGTTCCAATAGCAACTCCTAGTGCAAATATTTCAGGAAATCCTAGTGGAACTAATATAGATGATATAAGAAATGATTTTGAGGGAAAAGTAGATTGTATTATTGATAGTGGTATAAGCGAATTAGGAGTAGCTTCTACAATTGTTAAAGTAATTGATGGAATTCCTCATGTTTTAAGAGAAGGAACAATTACAAAAAAGCAAATACAAGAAGTAGTAAGCAAAGTTATTAAATAATCCATATTTGAAATAAGGCAACCGCAATTCCATTGGCTTTAGACAATTGGTAGTTCACTCTTAATAAATAGCGAAATGTAATAAAAATTGTATATCTTAATGAAAAAAAGATGAAGAAAATTAATTCTTCATCTTTTATATATTTTATAGATATGTCCCCAATGCGAACTTTTTTACGCAAATGAAACGTCCCAAATGCGAATTATTTTAAATTTCTTAAAGCTTCTATTCGGTCTTCTGTGCTTGGGTGTGTAGACCAAATACTTGTAGTTTTTTTCTTCCCTTCTTTTGTATCCTTTTTAAATGGATTTACAATATACATATTTGCAGTAGCACTGTTCGCAGTTTTTAGTTGGTTAGGATCATTTTCAAGTTTTTCTAAAGCAGAGATTAATCCGTCAGGATTACGTGTTAATTCTACTGCTGTTGCGTCTGCTAAAAATTCTCTTTTTCTAGATAAAGCAAGCTGCATTAAAGAACCGAATATTGGAGATAATATTAAAAAGATTAATCCAATTATCATTAAAATACCATTTGCTTTACTATCACTATCATTATCTCTCTTTAATCCGCCCCAGAACAAAGTTCTAGAGAATAAATCAGCTAGCATAACAATAAAGCCTACCATAACAGAAACGACACAACTAAGACGAATGTCATAGTTTTTAATGTGACTCATTTCATGTGCTATGACACCTTCCAGTTCATAGTAGTCTAATTTTTCTAAAAGACCGGTTGTGACACAAATAACGGCGTTTTCAGGATTTCTACCTGTTGCAAAAGCATTTGGCTGAGCGTCTTCTACGACATACAATCTAGGTTTATTAGGTAGTCCAGATGTAATCATTAAAGCATCTAGGATGTTTACTAGTTTTTGGTCTTCCTTTTTAGTAGCAGGTCTTGCCCTATTTACTGATAAAACTATTTTATCACTATAATAATAAGAACCCCATGCAGATGCTATTGAAAAAACTAATGCTATTACAATTGAAATTGAACCTAAATTTAGTGCATTACAAATAAAATAAACAATTAAAGTAATTACTACAATAAATATACCTATTATTACACCAGATTCTATTTTATTTTTCTTTATATTTTGAAACATATTAAATCCTTCCTTATTAAAAGGATTGGAGAATAACCTCCAACCCCTTAAATTTTATTTTATTGGTTACTTCCAAAATCAACTTTAACATTCTTTCTAGCTTCATCGCTTTCAGTATTAAATAAGTCACGAGCTTTAAAATGGAACATACCAGCGATTATGTTAGAAGGAAATACTTCTAATTTTGTATTGTAAATAGTTACAGAATCATTATAAAATTGTCTAGCAAAAGAAATTTTATTTTCTGTATTTCTTAATTCTTCTGACAATTCAGAGAAGTTTTGATTTGCTTTTAATTCAGGATAACCTTCAGAAATAGCCATAATTGTTTTTAGTGTATTAGATAATTCATCATCAAGCTTTGCTTTTTCAGATACACTTCCTGCATTTGTCCAAGAACTTCTAAGTTCAGCAATTTTTTCAAATGTTTCACTTTCATGAGTCATGTAACCTTTTACAGTTTCAACGAAGTTTGGAATTAAGTCAAATCTTCTCTGAAGTTGTACATCTATTTGGCTCCAAGCATTGTCTACTTTGATTCTTGCTGTTACTAATCCATTATATATAGCAATAACGGCAATAACAAGAATAGCAATGATTGCTATGATTACTATTAAAGCTACCATCCATAATTCCTCCTATTCTTAATAATATATAAAATATAATAACATATTATGCTTTTTTATACAACAATTATGTGGTAATTTTATGAAATTATTATGGAAAATTTAGGAATAATTTTAAAAAAATTACATACAATATATTATGCATATAATAAATGCTGATTTCTTAATAAAAAGGACAAATTGTATGAAAATACTAAATTTATAAAGCTCCTCTGCGAGTAAGAAATGAGCAAAATTTGACAAATATGAAAAAAAATAGTATAATTAAGTTGTTGCCAAAAGGAGGAATTAAATTGATGAAAAAAGAAGAAAACGCTTCGATTTCTATCATGAAAATCATCTGTGTAACAATTATTCTTATTTTAATATCAGGAATAGGAGTAATGGCAGTAAATACAGACTTAAAGGATGTTAAAATTATTCTTCAAAATGGATACGAAATGACAGCTTTAACAAGTAAAGCTACAGTTTCAGAAGTGCTTGCAGAAAATAATATTGTATTAGAAGATAATCAAAAGACAATACCAGACCTAGATGAAGAAGTAACTTCAGGTCAAAGTATTAAAATAACTGATAAATCATATAACGAAGTTCAAATAGCTAAGATTTCAGAAGAAGGTGTATCTACATCTTTAGACCAATTATTAGAAAATTATGCACCAATTACTGAAAAAATAGTTGTAGAACAAGTTACAATACCTTATGAAACCGTTACAAAAAATAGTCAAACAAGTGGCGACACAACTGACAAAGTTTTACAAGAAGGAAAAGATGGGTTAAAAGAGGTAACATACAAAGTTAAATATCAAAATGATGTTGAGATTGAAAAAACAGTTATTTCTGAAAAAGTAATTACAGAACCAGTTGATAAGATTGTTCAAGTTCAAAAGAAAGTAACTTCAAGAGGTTCAACTACAACAAGAACTTCAGCATCACCAGCGTCAACTAGTGGGGGTACTACTTATAAAATTACAGCATATTGTCCTTGTAGCAAATGTTGTGGTAAAACAAACGGAATGACTGCATCAGGAACAAAAGCAACAGCAGGAAGAACAGTAGCAGCTTCTTCAAAATTTGCTTTTGGTACTAAATTAAACATTGGGGGACATATTTATACAGTAGAAGATAGAGGCGGAGCAGTAAAAGGTAACAAGATAGATATATTTGTTAACACACATGCAGAAGCACTTGCATGGGGAGTTAGATATCTAACTGTTTCAGTAGTGGAATAAAATTAATTGAATATGAAATTTATAGGGGGACAGTTGTCAAACAACTGTCCTATTAAAAAATCATAAAAAGAATTGCATAAATTAGTAATCTTATGTTAAAATAAATTTGGAGGAAAAAATGAACGAAGAATTATTAAATATAGAAACCATAAGAGAATATATTGCTAAAAGAAAAATAGATTGGACAAAGCATTGTTTAAATAGATTAAATCAAAGAAATATTTTAATATCTGATGTTAAAACGGCTATTAATGATGGTAAAATAATAGAATATTATTATGATGATTATCCCCAAGTTGCCTAATATTAGGTTACAATGTAAATAATAAAGTAATACATATAGTATGTGGGATGAGTGAAGATACGATTCACATGATAACAGCATATTATCCAGATACTAGAAAATGGAAAGAGGATATGGAAACAAGGAGGGAATAAATGATGAATTGTTTTATGTGTAAAGGAAATTTAGAAAAAAAGAAAGTGAATTATGTAGTAGATTTAGGTGATACAATTATCATCATTAAAGGTGTTCCTGCAAAAGTATGTACTCAATGTGGAGAGCAATACTTTGATGATGAAACAGCAGAAAACATTGAAAAAATTGTAAATCAATTGAAACAGTTAGCAACAGAAATAACTGTTGTAAATTATAACGAAAAAGTTGCTTAAAAATGTAATAAAAATAATATAATCAGGGTTGTTTTAATAAAAAAACAACTCTTTTTTCTTTTGATTGAAATTTTTTCTATAATATAGTAAAATGTAAGAGACTAAGGAGGAGATTATGAGTATAAAAAAAGCAGGGACAATATTAATTAATTTAGAAAATAAGAAAATAGCGTTAGTTCATAGAGAAGAGCAAGATGACTACTCATTCCCAAAAGGACATTTAGAAGAAGGAGAAACTCTTTTAGAATGTGCTGTAAGAGAAACAGAAGAAGAAACATTAAGAAAGAATCATTTGATAGACAATGAAGTAATTGCAATTGATAGGTATAGTTCAGGGAAAGAAAAAGATGTAGAAACATATTATTATTTAGCAATTGATGATGGAGAAACTTCTAAAGATATACCATTAAAAGATAGAGAAAAACTTATTTGGAAGAATGTTGATGAAATAAATGATTTACTTACATATGATAATTTGAAAGAGATGTGGAGTAATATAGAAGATAAGGTTAGTAATATTATAAATAAAAACTAATAAGGAGTTTATATGGAAGTAGTAGATAAGTTAAATAAAAGGAAAGAACCTTTAAATAAAAAAGCCGATAGATATGAAAGAATAGATGGAGAATATTGCCAATATGTACATGTATGTATAATGAATGATAAAAATCAGTTTCTAATTCAAAAAAGATCACCAAGTAAAAAAATGTATCCTAATATGTGGTCTCAAACGGGAGGAGCCGTAGATTCTGGGGAGACTTCACTACAAGGAGCTCTAAGAGAAGTAAAAGAAGAATTAGGAATAGATTTAAATAAAGATAATATGGAATTTATGCTTTCATTCAAAAGATACCATAGTTTTGTTGATGTATGGCTTGCAAAGCAAAATGTAGATTTAAAAGATGTTGTTATGCAAAAGGAAGAAGTTTCTGATGTAAAATGGGTCAATAAAGATGAGTTAAAAAGGATGATTGATGATAAAGAGGTTTCAGGAAGTGTAAATCTATATTATGAGATGCTTATAGATTTAATTGAAAATTTTAGTAAATAGATTAATAAGAAAAAACAAAATAGGAGGATATAAATGAAATTAGTATCTTGGAATGTAAATGGAATAAGAGCCTGCTTAAATAAAGGGTTTGATGATTTCTTTAAAGAAGTTAATGCAGATATATTTTGTATTCAAGAAACAAAGTGCCAAGAAGGACAAGTTGATTTGGAATATGATGGATATGAAAGTTTTTGGAATAGTGCAGAGAAAAAAGGATATTCTGGAACAGCAGTATTCACTAAGATAAAACCTTTATCTGTTAAATATGGTATAGGAATAGAAGAGCATGATAAAGAAGGAAGAGTTATTACTATAGAGTTTGATAAATTCTTTTTAGTAAATATATACACACCAAATTCTAAGAGAGAATTAGAAAGACTAGATTATAGACAAGTTTGGGAAGATGAAATAAGAAAATACTTATTAAATTTGAATAAAACAAAACCAGTTATTATGTGTGGAGATTTAAATGTAGCTCATAAAGAAATAGATTTAAAGAATCCTAAAACAAATACACATAATGCAGGATTTACAATTGAAGAAAGAAATAAGATGACAGAGTTATTAGATGCAGGTTTTGTAGATACATTTAGATATTTATATCCAGATAAAACTGATTGCTATAGTTGGTGGTCTTATATGAGAAAATCAAGAGAAAAAAATGTAGGATGGAGAATTGATTATTTTATAGTATCTGAGGATATTAAAGATAAAATAAAAGAAGCAAGTATTTATTCAGAAGTAATGGGAAGTGATCATTGTCCAGTTGGATTAGAAATAGAGTTATAAAAGATTTGTGAAGTAATAAAATTAATTTAAAGGAGAAAATGATGGAAAACAAAAAAGAAAAAATAAGAAAATGGGGTTATTGGTTTTTACTTGGTTTAGCACTTATTATTATATATAAATGTTTAGATAATTTTACAGCTGTAACAGATGTTGTTGGTAATTTCTTAAGTGTTTTAGCACCATTCTTTGTTGGTATTTTTATTGCGTATATATTATATATGCCTTGTAGGAAATTCGAAACTTTCTATAGAAAAAGTAAAATAAAATTATTAAAAAGAAGAGCTAGGACTTTTAGCATTATTACAGTTTATTTAATAATTGTAGCGATTATAGTTATTTTATTTAGTTTTATATTTCCTGTTGTATGGGATAGTGTAGTTGATTTTGTGAGTAACATTCAAAGCTATTATGAAACTGCAATAGAAAGATATAGTGAGCTACCAAATGATTCAATATTAAAAAGTGAACAAGTAAATGATTTTATTGAAAGTATTCAGCATATTGATTTAAGAGAATATTTTAACTTTGATAGAGTTATGGAATACATATCAGGTGCAATAAGTGCAGTTACAGGAATTGTAGATGTTTTTGTTGCAGTAATTGTTTCTATATATGTTTTAGCAGAAAGAGGAAAGATTTTAACATTTGTAAAGAGATTTGCAGAAGCGGTATTTAAAGAAAGAACTTATAAAAATATTGATAAATATTATAAACATTCAAATGAAATATTCTTTAAATTTATTGCAAGTCAATTCTTAGATGCTGTAGTTGTAGGAATTTTAGTTACAATTGCAATGAGTATTATGGGAGTTAGATATGCACCACTTCTTGGATTCTTTATAGGACTATTTAATATGATACCTTTTGTTGGAGCTATTATTGCAGTAGGTATATCTGCTATTATTACTTTAATTACAGGAGGTCTTTCTCAGGCTATTTGGATGCTTGTAGTGGTAATTATTTTACAACAAATTGATGCTAATATTATTAATCCAAAGATTGTTGGTAAATCATTAAAGATTAGCCCAATATTAGTACTTTTTGCAGTAACAATTGGTGGAGCTTATTTTGGAATTCTTGGTATGTTCTTAGCGGTTCCTGTTATTGCTATTATAAAGATACTTATAGAAGATTTTGTTGATTATAGATTAGCTGTTAAGAAAGGCGAAAAGGTAATTGAAGAAGCAAAATTAAATAAGGAATAAAAATGCTAGAAATTATTCTAGTATTTTTTTGTATAAAAAATATTCATAAAATAAAGTCTCTACAAATACCTTATCCGTAGGCAAGAACTTAAAATTATGAGTATTTTGTTACAAAATGAAAACAGAAAAGTAATTAAAAGTTAAAAAAGTATAAAACTTGAATTTCCGTAATTATAGCGATTTTTAGCAAATTTTGTCGTATTTACTAACAAATACTTTAATTTATATAATTAATATATATATTTATATTATATAAACAAAAGGGAGACTGTTGGTTATGGAAAAATTTAAGGGGAAACTAAAAACTTTTAAGGAGATTATTTTAAATCGCAAGAAACAAATTTCTATTGTTGCAATTGTTTTGGTTATAGTTGGAATTGCAACAACATTAATTTACAAAAATGTAGAGCAAGCAAAAATGCTAGCTAATAATCCAGAACTTGCAAAGGCAATGACATATGATCAAGTGCAAGATGGAGAAGAAATAGTAGAAGGAACAGATGGCAACGTAAAATTTGATGCCTTTTTCTTGCGTGACTTAAATGGAGATGGAGATGCAGAGAGCATAAGAGGAACATCTAGACAAATAGGAAAAGAAGATACCTTGTATATGGAACTAAATGTAGACACAGCAGGGTACCTTAAAGATGCAAAGATTACAATAAATGAAGATAGTAATTTTTATTTCCAAACAGCACTTCCAAAAGATAATGAGCTTAAAGATAATTATATAGGAAGTAATATAAGGACTATAGAATTTAATCAATTAAACAATGGAACACAGAAAATGTTAACAGGAGTTGTAAGAAGTGGAAGTTACACATTTTCAACGACTAAAAATGAAGCGATAGGGAGCAATATAAATAATTATAGTAAAGTAAATAGTGTAACTTTAACAGGAACATATGTAACAGAAGCCAATCAAGAAATTCCAATAACAAAAACAGTTAATTTTAATATAGATTGGTATGGAACAGCAACAGCCAGAGTTAATACTGCTAAAGAAAATACTGACAATGAGTTAGAAGAAGCAATAGATGAAGAAAATGGTGTTATTAAATTAGATTTTGTCATAAATACAGAAGAAACAGATTATGAGTTGTTATTAGCTAAAAATCACGTAGAGGGAGAGATTCCTTTATTTAATGGATATGCTGCAGAACGTGTTAGATATTTAAGTGGTTCAGGAAAATTTGTGTACGATGCAGAAAATAGAACTTTTTCAATAGATAAAACAGCCTATATATCGAGTCAAGGAGAAATAATATCTAAATTACCACAAGAAAATGAATATATAATAAGGGTAGAATATCCATTAGAAGCATATCAAGAGCTAGGAGAAGATACTATAGAACTAAAAATACCTATAAGTTCATATTATGAAGGATATAACAACCAAAGTGAAGAATTTACAAATCCATATAGATCGAATACAGAGAACTCAACAATTGTAGCTACATATGATAACCCAACAGGAAATAATATTTTGTTTGAAGTTGAATTGGGAAAAATTATGTATGATCCAAAAAGATATATAGTTTCTAAAAATAAACCTTTAAGAATATATAATGGAATAAGTGAAACAGAAAAAGATGATACGTTTGTAGTTAAGTGGAGAGCAAGTATAGGCGATGGAATCGGTTTACCGGGAATGATAATGAAAGAAACAGAAAATGGAATAGAACAGGTAACAGATAAATTTATCCTAAATAATGCAGAAGAAGTTAGTGCAGAAAATGTTATTTCAAATATAGGTATTGCTTTTTCTGGAGCGGATAAGATTCTAGGAGAAAAAGGATGGATAAAAGTTTATGATGATGAATCAGGAGAATTAATAGAGACGTTTACAAGCGAAAATTGGAACAATTATTCATTAGGTTCACCATATAAATATAATGTTCCAACAAAACATGTCAGAGTAGAAACAAGTTCAATAGGTAATGATAAAGCTAATTTCTATGTTTATAATGTTAAAGAGATAGATGATAAAAAAATAACAAATGAATATACGAGAGATGAATTTGATTATATTGAATATATAAAATCATCACTAGTAGGATATGTAGGTGGAGAATATGTGAATTCAGATACTAATCAAGCTCATTATGAAGCACCTCTTTCTGTTGCTAAAATAAATATAAAAAATGATACAATTTCAACGCAAAAAACAGAAGAACATGCAATTATAGAAATAAGAACTGAAGCGAATTCAAATTATAATCAAGTACAATGGAGAAATGGTATATTTTTAATAAGACTTCCAGATGAAATAGTAACAGCAGAAATAAATACTGTAGAAATAGAAAACGAAAATGTAATATTAGAGAGTTATGAATTAATAGAAAATGAGAATGGAAGGTTTATAAAAATAGTTACAAGTAACAATATACCTCAAACATTTATTATAAAAGTAGATGCGAACTTATCACCAGATCCAAGAGAATCAACAAAAACAACTAATTTACAATTATATGCAACAAATGAAGATGCAGAAAGTTATTTTGAGAATGAAAAAGATATATATGATGTTAATAACAATTTAAATGTTGAAGAGTTAGTAAATTATGATAGTGTAAGTTTAACTATAGTATCACCAAATAGTTTATTAACAAATCAAATAGCGACTAATTACGATGATAAAGGTAGTATAATAGTTTCTCCTCAAATTGCTGACATTAAACCTCGATATGCAATTGTAGATCAAGAAGAAAAAGAACAAACTGCAACAATTGGTGTACAAATAAATAACAATTATACGAATACAATAAGTGATGTGAAAATAATTGGAAGGGTACCTTTTAAAGGAAATACATATGTTTTAAAAGGTGGAGATTTAGGATCAACATTTAATACTACAATGACAGAAGAAGGAATAATAATACCAGAAGAGCTACAAGATCAAGTTAAAATATATTATTCTGAAAATGAAAATGCAGACAAAAACATATTAAAAGAAGAAAATCAATGGAAATTGAAAGAGAATGTTAGTAATTGGGATAATGTAAAATCATTTCTAATTGATTTCTGTGAATATGTAATTCCGACAGGAAAAGAGTATATATTTAATTATACAATAAAATTACCAAAAGGATTAAAATTCAATGAAGTAGCTTATAGTCAGCATGGTGTATATTTTAATCTGGATACTAATGAAGGAAAATATGAAACAGAAGTAGAGAGTAATAAATTAGGTTTAAGAATTGCAGAAAAATTTGATTTAGAGTTAACTAAATATCATATAGGTAAAGACAAATTAGTACCAGGAGCTACATATAGTGTTACAGATATAAAAACAGGGGAAAGTAAAACAGCTGTAACGACTAATGGAGGAAAATTAAATATCAATAATTTATATGTGGAGAAAGAATATGAATTAAAAGAGCTAAAATCGCCAGAAAATTATGGATTAAATAGAGAGGTTATAAAATTCATTACACATGTAGATGAATATGGTAATTTAACTGTGGAGAAAACGCAAGGAATAACTAAAGGAGAAATACAGGTTCAAAAGATAGAAAATGAAAATTATGTAATTAAAATAAATGTTGAAGACGAAGTAAAGGCGAATATTAAAATAATAAAAAAAGAAAAAGGGACGGATATTCCAGTTAAAGCTGCTAGATTCAAAGTAACAGGACTTGGATTTGAAGATGGTAAATATATATCAACAAACACAAATGGTGAATTAATATTTACTGGATTAGAAATTAACCAAGAATATTTACTAGAAGAAGTAAGAGCTGAGGGGTATTATTTGGAAGATCCTATTAAATTTAAAATAGTAAATAATGATGGAACATATGAATTTGAACAAATAGCAGATGATTCTGCACAAGGTGTCATACTAGAAGAAAAAATGGAAGAAGAGGATGGAATACCTATAGCAGCATTAACGATAGAAAATGAAAAAATAGCAACTTATAATTTGGAGATTATAAAAACGTCGAATACAACAGAAGCAGTTTTAAGTAATGATATATTAACTGCAAAAGCAGAAGCAGGAATAAGTAATTCTAAGACAAAGCTTTTAGAAGGTGCAATATTTAAATTATATAAAGGAAATGAAGAAGTTGGAACATATACAACAGATGTTAATGGTAGAATTAACATTCAAGGTTTATATCAATATAATCCAAATAATAGTGAGAATCAAACATATACATTAAAAGAGATTGTTGCACCAGAAGGTTATACAAAATCTTTAGATAGAACTTTTAAAGTGCAAGAAGAGAATGGAACATTGGTTTTAATTAATGAAAATGGTACACAAGAGAAGTATACTGTAGAAGGAAATACTGTTAAATTAATAATAGAAAACAATCCAGTGTTCAAATTAGTGAAAAAAGATAAAGAAACACAACAACCTATATCTAATGTTAAATTTGCAATATATAGTATTGATGGAGAAAATGAAGAACCAGCTAAAAACACTAATGGAGAGATAATAGGAAATAGAGAAATAATAGATGAAAAAGAATATTATACAGTGACAACAAACGAAGAAGGAATTTTAACAGCAAATCTTAAAGAAGGTTTATATAAAGCAATAGAAATTTCAGCACCTGATAATTATGAAATAAATAATTCAGAATATTATTTTGGCATAGGACAATCTAGTAATGTGGAGAATACATTTGAAATAGATGAGTTTATAAATGTAGGAGAAGTTGATTTAGAAGAAGAAATATATGGATATACTTTTGTAGAAAAAGTGAAAGCTACTAGTGATGGTGGTATTGTGGCAGGAGGAACTTTCGAAGGAAGTGTTAAAATAGGCGATAATGTGATATCTAGCTTACAGGATACAGGTGTTTTTATAGCAAAATATGATGCATATGGAGATGCAAGTTGGGGAAAAGCATTAACTACTACAGGTGGAGTATATGTAAAAAATATTATAGAAACAAGAGATGGTAAATTTATAGTAAATGTTGATTTTGCAAAAAATATAACTATAGATGGCGAACAAATAAGTACTGATGACACAACATCATTATTAATAAAATATTCAGCAAATGGTGATGTTGAATGGAAAAAATGCTTTCAACAAGAAAATTCAATAATAGAAGTTACTTCAATTGCAATAGATAATAATAATAATATAATTATTGGAGGACAATTTGCATATAATTTAACAATTGGTGAATCTACAATAGAAAGTCCTTATGGAATGAGTGGATTTATAGCTAGTTATGATGAAAGCGGTGAAGCACAATGGTGTGAAAGAATTGGAGAAGTACCTACTGAAGAATTATATTCACAATCATGGATAAATACAATATGTTTTACTGCTAATAATACAATATTTGTTGGAGGATATTGCTTGGGTCAAATTAAATTAGATGATACTGTAATAGGAAATCCGATAGATGGAAGTATTAGTAACTATACAGGAATAATTATAGAGTATGACTTGAATAGAAACGCAAAATGGAGTACGTCTTTAAAAGGTACGGGAAATGTTATACCTAAAGAAATTACTGAAATGGATGACAAATCAATCATCGTAGCAGGAGAATTTACAGGAAATATAGAATTAGAAGATTATGTATTGAATTGTAAAGGTTCTGGTGCCATTTTTATTTTAAAATATAATCAAAAGAAGCAAATAGAATTTGCAAAAGAAATTAGTGGAAATGGTCAGGAAATGATTAGTTCAATAACTAAAACACAAGATGGAGGATTTGCAATAGTAGGAAATTCATATAGTAGTGAGCTAACAGTAGGAGAAATTAATATAGATAGGACACATTGGACTTCTGTTGCATATGGAATAGTTATGAAGTTTAATAGCGATGGAGAATTATTATATTATGATATGCCAACATTATATTTATATGAAAAAAGTATTACAGAAAATACAAAAGGAGAGCTAATGGTTGGAGGATACATTATGGGATATACATTAGCGGGCGGAGAATTAGTAATACCAGAATATTCATATCAAGGTGTAATTGCAAAGTATAAGAACACAATGCAAGAATATACACCAAAGTTAG
The DNA here is from genome assembly GCA_944392605.1 of uncultured Clostridia bacterium. Taxonomy (GTDB): domain Bacteria; phylum Bacillota; class Clostridia; order TANB77; family CAG-508; genus CAG-269. Next base: position 177,311 of record CALXXE010000002.1, read on the forward strand.
TTAACTTAGAAGCCGTAAATTCATCTTATATTTGGTCAACAGCAGCGACATCTGATGGAGGATATGTAGCAGGAGGTTATTTTAATGGAAATATAGATATTGGAGATGTTCATCTTTCTACAAGTGACACAGCTGGAATGCTAATTAAGTATAATGCTAAAGATGAGGCTGAATGGGCAATAAAACTGGAAGGAGCAGTATATGAAACAATAGAAATTGCAGATGGGAATATAATAGTACAATATGCTAATAATAGTTGCTATACAATAGCAAAGATTAGTGAAGATGGAGGAATTATTTGGACAAAAGATTTACCTAGTGACATGGGAATTACTACAAGTTATTCAAGAGGTATGTCTGCAACAAGTGATGGTGGTTTTGTTTTTGGAGGTTTTTTTGAAGAGACAATTAATATAAATGATAAAAAGATAACTAGTAACGGTAGTGATGATGGAATTGTAGGAAAGTTTAATAAAGATGGTGAAATAGAATGGGTTAACAGTTATGGAACAGATGAAAGTGAAGCAATTTATTCAATTGCTGGAACTAGTGATGGTGGAGCCGTTGTTGTCGGTTCTATATCGAAAGATCTTGTTATAGGAAATTATAAAATATCATGTAAAAATTTAAGTGATTATAATGATGTTGTAATAATTAAATATGATAAAGATGGAAATGTAAAATGGGCAAAACAAGATGCATATTCAGGAATGCCATACTCAATTATAGAATTAAAAGACGGAGGAATTGTACTGGTAGGTTACTATGAAGAATATCTTATTCCAGAGGGAGAGCTTAGTTCTCTTGGAACAACAGGTTTTATGACGAAATTAGATGAAAATGGAAATCTCTTATGGAAAAAGTCTATAAGTTCTTATCCAGAATTATTTTTGTTTTCATCTTGTGCAAGTGAAGATGGAGGATTCTATGTGTCAGGACAGTTCTATGGTGAAGTGATGGCAGAAAATTACCAGGTATCTACAAACTTAGATATTTTTAAACCTTTTATTGGTAAATATGATTCAAATGGAGAAGTGGAATGGATAAAAGGTATAGGAACTTCAAGCAATTCATACGATATGTACTCACACTATAAATTATCAGAGATTGCTAATGGAGAAGTAGTAATACCAGGATATATGTATGGTAACTTTAGTGAAGATGAAATAGAGATAAATGTAGAAGGCTCAGCAGGAGTTGTAGGAAGAGTTAAAGCAGACAAAGGAATACCAGAGGTAGAAGAATTGGTAGTAGAAAATACAGCTAAGAAGTTTAATATAACAACAGATATTAAAGAGATTGATGGAATAAAGGGTGGAACGATATCAGGAGAAGATGAAAGTCCTTATGAAATAGTTAAGTACGGAGAATCTAGTACAAAGGAAATTGAAATAAAACCAGATAAGGACTATGAAATAATTAGTGTTACAATAAATGGTAATGAATATCCTTTTGAAGTAGATGATTTAGGAATTTGTAAAATACCTTTGTTTGATGAAGTAATGGAAAATAAGCATATTGTAGCTATGTTTGCACTAAAATCTAACAAATTAACAATAAACAAGGTAGATAGTGAAACTAAAGAGCCTATTGAAGGAGTAACATTTAGAATTGATGAAATAGAGCAACGAGAGGATCCAAACGAGGAAAATGTAATAGGTCAAATAGTTAATAATGGAAAAACGTATTTAGCATTGGATTATAATAATGAAATAACTAATCAAGTGCTTGGTGAGATGACTAATAATGGTACATATTATTTTGAAGAAAACTCTTCAGGACAGTATATTTCTAACAATAGGTGGGAAAATAGTACAACAGCAAATTCGTATGTAAAAATAGATTTAACGGAATTTTCTGGAGAGTATGCAGTACTAGTAAATGCTAAAATAGAAAGTGAAGAAGACTGTGATTTTGGATATGCCACAATAACAAATTCAACTGCAGTGCCATCATACAGTACAAGTGAAGGAAGATTTATATATACTTCCGGATTTAAAACTGCGGGATACACATCACAAGTTTTACAAGGAGGAAAAGTATATTATTTACATTTCGGATATTATAAAAATGGAAGTGTAACTGGCGGTAACGATAGGTTTACAATAAATAGCATAAAAGTTTATGAGAAAACAGGTACAGTGACGTATAGTTTTGTAGAGAATAATAATAAATATGAATCAAATAACCAAGGGGTAAATGATACAACTTCATATTCATATATACCAATAGACTTAACAGGATTAACGGGGAAATATAATCTAAATATAAATGCTGAAATATCAAGCGAATCAAGTGATGATTATGGATATGCAACAATAAAAACAACTAGTGACCGAGTTGAATATAATGATAGTGAAGGAAGATTTATCTATATATCAGGAATACAAGAAGCTAGAGATTATACTACTGTTTTACAGGGCGGTCAAATGTATTATTTACATTTAGGGTATTATAAAGATGAAGCAAATGGTAATGGAGAAGACAAATTTACTATAAATGATATAAATTTAGAATTAAATGATACGGAACTTTATTATACGATAGTTACAACTAATAGCAAAGGACAAGCTATTACACAATTACCTTTTTCGAAATACAAAATAACGGAGATAAACATTCCAAAAGGTTATGAAAATATAAAACCTATTGAAATTGATTTTTCTGTCGATTCAGAAAAAGAAATTACAATAGAAAATACTAAAAAACCACAAGTAGTAGTCCATCATTATTTAAAGAATGATGATGGAAGTTATACAACAACACCTGTAGCAGAAGATGAATTATTAGAAGGAAAGAAAGGAGAAAAATATACAACAAGTCCAAAACTAGATTTAGAAGATTATGAATTAGAAAAGAATGAAGAAGGAGATTATGTAGTTCCAGATAACGCAACTGGAGCATATGAATCAGGAAAAATAATAGAAGTAACGTATTATTATGAGGAAAAAGAAATACCATTAACAGTACATCATTATATAGAAGGAACAGAAGAAAAAGTACCATTAAAAGATGGTGGAGTAGCAGAAGATGTAACTGATAGTGGAAAAGAAGGAGAAACCTATCAAACAAATGTAATTGATGATAGTTTATTAAGTGATGACTACGAATTAGTAGAAACTCCAGAAAATGCAGAGGGAACATATAGCGGAAGAGAAGTAATAGTTACATATTATTATAAAAAAGTAGAAAGAGAAGTAACAATTAATAAACATTCAGAAGATGGGAAAACACCACTAGAAGGAGTAACATTTGAAATAGTATCAAAGGAAACTCCAGATGAGGTTATTGGAACATATACAACAAATGAAAAAGGAAAAATAAGTGTTACATTAGAAGCAGGAGAGTATATAGCAAGAGAAACAGAAGTACTAGAAGGATATGATATGCCTGAGAACAATGAAACAGAATTTAGTGTAACAAAAGAAGATGAATTAGTAACACTTAATATAACAAATACAAAAACAAAAGGAACAGTAATTGTGCATCATTATATAGAAGGAACAAAGACACAAGTACCAAGTAATGAAGGTGGAGTAGTAGAAGATATAGTACAAACAGGAAACATAGGAGATATATATGCAACAAAAGAAGCAGAAAATGTAGCTCAAAACTATGATTTTGTAAGTACTCAGGGAGAAACAAGTGGAGAATATATAGAAGGAACAACAGAAGTAATTTACTACTATAGAATAAAAGACCCAACAATAGAAAATTCTGAAATAACAAAAGAAAGTAGTACAGAAAAAGTAATAAATGAAAATCAAACAATAGATTATACAATAAAATATAAAACAACAGTAAATACTTATATAGGAAATGCAACAGTAACAATAGTAGACTACTTACCATATGAGATAAATGAAGAATTATCAAATATAGCAGGTGGAGCATATAATGCTGAGTCAAAAACAATAACATGGATAGAAACAATACCTTATATAGATACGTATGCTGACGGGCCAAAAGAAATAAATATAACAAAAGAGATAGAAATAGTATTTAAAAATGCAGACACAACAGTAAATAGTATTCAAAATAGAATAGGTGGAAAAATTAACTTAGAAACACCAGAAAAAGAAGAAATAGCAGAAGAAGGAACATCAACAATACCAACAGACTATATAGTAGATATACCCGTAGAGAAGGTATGGGATGATGCAGAAAATAATACTCATAGACCAGAAAGTGTAACAATTTCTTTAACAGCAGATGGAGAAAATGTAAGTGAAAAGACAGCTGTGTTAAATGCTGAAAGTGGATGGGAAACAACATTTGAGGACTTACCAAAATATACAGAAACAGGAGAAGAAATAGTATATAGTGTAGTGGAAAAAGAAACAAACTCTGGAGATTTGGAATACTATGATGAAGCAAAAGTAGAAAATATAGGAGGAACAATAAAAGTAACAAATAGTTACAAAGATTTGAATTCTAATATAGAAAGTAATATAACAAAAACAGGAACAGGAGAAATAACACATTCAATAGACGAAGTAAACTATACAATAACATATAATGCAACAGTAGATGAATATATAGGAGAAGGAAGAGTAACAATAGTAGATTACTTACCATATGCAATAGATGAAGGAAAATCAGATATAGCAAATGGAACATATGATAGTGAAGCAAAGACAATAACATGGGTAGAAGAGCTAGGACATATAAATACATATGAAGAAGGACAAAAGGAAATAAATATAACAAAAGAGATAAAAGTAGTATTTAATGGACTAGATGCAAGTCAAGCAACAATGACGAACAAAGTAACAGGAAAACTTGACCTAGATGAGACAGAAGTAGAAGATACAACAGAAGGAGGACAAGATACCCAAATAAATATCTTAGGAAATGTAGTAGCAAAATACTTAGAAGAAGGAACAGAAAAAGTATTAGCACAAGAAGAGACACAAGAAGGAAAAGTAGGAACAGATTATAAGACAACACAAAAAGATATAACAGGATATAACTTTGTAAGAGCAGAAGGACAGACAAGTGGAAAATATATAGAAGGAACAACAGAAGTAATTTACTACTATACAATAAAAGATCCAATAGTAGAAAGTAATGTAACAAAGACATCAGAAACAGAAGTAGTAACATCAAAAGACCAAAAAATACCATATACAATAAACTATGTAGCAACAGTAACAGACTATAAAGGAAAAGCAACAGTAACAATAGTAGACTACTTACCATATGAGATAAATGAAGAATTATCAAATATAGCAAGTGGAACATATAATGCTGAGTCAAAAACAATAACATGGACAGAAACAATACCTTATATAGATACGTATGCTGACGGGCCAAAAGAAATAAATATAACAAAAGAGATAGAAATAGTAT
>CALXXE010000003.1 GCA_944392605.1 uncultured Clostridia bacterium
CTACATACATAATTTATATCTCCACAATTTCTATACATCTCTACTGCATATTTTCTTGTATTAATATCGTGTGGTAGATATCTTTTTTTATCTTTTTCTGTTATAATATTATTCATAAGTGGTTCAAATCTCCTTTATATAATTTTTGTTTCGCAACTTAATTATATATGATTTGAATCACTTATTCAATTTTTATTAATTTTGTTTCACATCAATTGTAACACTACAAAAAGTAAAAAAATTAATTAATTTTTTTACTTTTTGTATAATTTTAATATATTGTACAAAAAAAGCCAGTAAAATTTTTACAGGCTTTTTATCTTTATTATATTCCTTTATATTTATTTAATTTTGCTTTAAAAATAATCAATGCAACTAATGCAATTACAATAAATACTTTTATAAAAAATGAAATTCCGGTTTTAGGTATTGTCTTTGTAGATGTAGTTGAATCTACTCTGGAAATATTTGTATTTGTAGTATTAGGTGTAGTTATACTAGAATGCGTATTTTCAGAATTTGTTTGTGTTCCTCCTGTTTGTTGGTTATTATTTTGATTTGACTTATTTTCATTAACAGTTAAACTTAGTGATATTACATATGATTTGTTATTTGATGTTGAGTTGCTACTTTCATTTACATTAAATGTATAAGAATATGCTCCGTCTGGATCAGTATAACTTGTTCTTACACCATCATATACATAGTCAACAAACTCAGTTATATCATATTCACCATCTTTAAATGTTTTACCATCCATAAATGATAATTCGTCACCATTTAACGTCATTGATATTGTAGCACCATATGGAACTCCAACAGTTTCACTTTCTGCATATTCAATAGCACTTTCTACGCTTTCTCCATTTATTACTTTTTCAATATAAAGCCCTAGAAAAGGTAGATGCATAATATCTGAATTTATTTTTGCAAGTTCGCTTACTTTTGTCTGAGAATTAACTTCTATTGTTGATGTAAATACAGGGTCAGATGTTAGATTGTAAATTATATCATAACGACTACCTGAAGTACTGATTCGAGAAATTGTATTTTCAGATACTTCATAAGTATATGATGTGTCTGCTTGACTATTATATTTATCTATAGCTTCTTTAATATTTGCATCAGTCATTAATGTTGATGCAGCATAACATATATTGTATGAAGTAATTACTATACTTATAACAATACAAATTAAAATTGTAAAAATTATTTTAGTTTTCATTTACCGAACCCCTTTTATATCTAAAATTTATTTATATTTTATCACAAAAACAAAATATTGTCTATAATTGTAATGTATTTGTAATATTTTTATAAGTATATATTAAAAAGTTTTTTTTGATAATTATAAAAATTAATTGGAAAAAATTAATGAAATAAATTTATATAAAATGGAGAAAAATAATAAAAACAGGAGGTGAAAAAATGAAAAATACAATAAAAATAATAGTATTTTTTATAATTTTATTAGGTAGTTTATTTATAATACCAAATTTAAGTAATGCTGCTACACCAGTCACTGATGAAACTTCTTTAAATGAAGCTGTATCAAGTGCTGATTCAGGAGCAACAATAACTTTGCAAAATGATATAACTGTAACAAAACCAATAGTAATTCAAAAAGAACTTACAATTGATGGAAATGGTCATAATGTAGTTGGTGATAACAGTTGGAATTCTACTTCAGGAAACCAAACAATGTTTACAGCACAATTTGCAGAAGGAAAACTTACATTAAAAGATATTAATTTAAAAAATGGACCTAAATATGGTGTTCAATCATATGATGGAGCAACTGTAATTCTTGACAATGTTTCAATAAGTGGATTTAAATATGGTGGAGTTTTAGCAAATGGGGGAAAAGTGGAAGTAAAAGGATTGCATTTAGGATATAATGGTACAGGCTCAAATAACGGTATCGAAATAGATAAAGGTGCATCAGCTACTAATAATCCTACCTTAGTAATGAATGGAGTTTTAACTACTGATACAAATGAAAATACAATTCGTGTTGCTGAAAATGGACATCTTACAGATTTTACAATAACAAATACTGCAAATACTACAAACAAAGTAGTTCTTTCAGGTGATAAGGTTGTATTAACCGATAAGGATAATAATGTTATAGCAGAGTCTAACATACCAGATAAAGCAACACCAAACGTTGATATTCAAAAAGTTGTAGTAAGTTTAGTTGTAAATGATAAAACTTATAAAATAGCAGTAGACTCAGGAAGTACTTTAACAGAAGATATGTTAAAATCTCATATTGATGTAAGTAGTAGCTATACAGTTGAAGGATTTTATACAGATGCAGATTTTACAACAAAATTCGACTTTAATAATACTATAACAAAAGATACTACTATCTTTGTTAAAATTATAAAAGTTCAAGAAAATACAAATAATACCACAAATACAGTAGAAAAAGTGGAAAAAGATAATACACCAAAAACAGGAATTGAAAGTTATTTAGGAATTGCTGTACTCACAGTATTATTCTCAGCAACAACTATTGTTTTAATGAAAAATAAAAATAAGAAAGGATAGACAAAAAGTCTATCCTTAAAAAAATAGTATGAAAAAAACTAAAAAAAAATTAATTTTACTAATTTATTTTGTTTTAGTTTCTTTAATAATTATATCAATTATATATATAGTAAGAGAATTTTATTGGAAAAAGGAAGCAGTAGAAGAAACTAAAATAGTAGATACAATAGAAGTTGATGAGAGTAAAGTAACAAAAGAAAGTACAAAAAGAATGATACAAGTGAAAAGCTTACAGCAAGAAAATTCAGATGTGGTTGGATTTCTTGAAATTGAAAATACTAATATAAGTTATCCAGTGGTGCAAGGAAATGACAATGAATATTATATGACTCACAACTATAAGAAGGAAAAATCAAAAAATGGATCCATTTTTTTAGATAAAGATTATGATTGGAATATACCGAGCAATAACTATCTAATTTATGGACATAATTTAAATAATGGAACCATGTTTCAAGAATTATTAAAATATGCTAATGAAAGTTATTATAAAGGGCATCCAACAATTTCTTTTACAACTGCTGATGAAGAAGGGGTATATGATATAATTTCTGTATTTAGGTCAAAAGTATATTATACCTCTGATAATGTGTTTAAATATTATTTTTTTATAAACCCAAAAACAAAAGAGGAATATAATGACTATATAAAGAATATAAAAGAAAATTCTTTATATAATATAGAACAAACAGCGGATTATGGAACGCAATTGATTACTTTATCTACTTGCTCATATCATGTGAAAGATGGAAGGTTTGTTATAGTTGGAGCAAAGAAAGAGAAATAAAAAGTGTATAGCTATTAGAAAAACTTTTCTATTATTATGGAAAAGTTTTTTGATATGTCTGAAATTCATAACTAGACAAAAACTAAAAAAGCTGTTATATTACTAAACAAAGGAGAGTAATGGAAAGATGAATAGAAATAAAGAAGAAATGTTTAGAAGATTTGAAGGACGTTTAAAGATATTAAATATTAGAGCAAATTTCACAGGAGATGAAAAAGCTAAAGAATACAAAGAAATGGTAGATAAGTTAGAACAAATAAGAAATAGAAGACATCTAGCAATGATTGGCGAAGAAAATGAAGAGAGCATAATGTATTCACAGTTACTTGATGTGATAAGTAGAGGAGATGGTCAAGATAGTGAAGAAGCTATATATGGAGAGGTTAAACAACTATTAAGTAATTATAGTTTAAATACTAGTAGCAAAGAACAAAAGGAAATAGATACAGGGGAAGAAAGATAATGAAAAAGATTATAGTTGCAACTAATAATAAAGGAAAGTTAAAAGAAATAAGAGAAATCTTAACTGATTATGAATTACTAAGCTTAGAAGAAGTAGGCATTAATGTAAAAGTTGAAGAAGATGAAAATACATTTAGAGGGAATTCTTTAAAGAAAGCAAATGAAATATTTAAAGTAGCGAATATTCCTTGTATAGCAGACGATAGTGGTTTGTGTATAGATATTTTTGATGGTTGGCCAGGAGTAGAAACAGCAAGATTTTTAGGAGATAAAGCATCACAGGAAGATAGAAATAAATACATATTAGAAAAGATGAAAGACAAAAGTGGAGAAGAAAGAAATGCAAAAGTTGTATGTGATATAGCTTATGTTGATAATGAGAATACAATTGTAGTTGAAGGTATTATAGAAGGAAAAATATCTAAAGAAGAAAGAGGAAATAATGGTTTTGGGTTTGATAGCATATTTGAATTAGAAAATGGAAAAACTTTAGCAGAATTATCTAAAAAAGAGAAAAATGATATAAGTAGTAGAAGAATTGCTTTAGAAAAGTTGAAAGATAAATTAGATAAAAAAGAATAAGGTATGAAAAAACAGAAAAATACGGTAAAAACGTTGACAAATATATCTATCTATGGTAAAATAAGTAACTGTAATCCGCTTAGTCAAGGCTCCATAAATATTAACAGTAGTTAATTGCCTGAATTTAAGGATTAGCGAGTATACAAATAAGGGAGGTGCATTTTAGATGTACGCAATAATCGAAAGCTGTGGAAAACAATACAAAGTAGCAGAAGGAGATGTTGTATTTTTCGAAAAATTAGATTCAGAGGAAGGTAAAAAAGTAACTTTTGATAAAGTTATGTTAGTATCTGAAGATGGAAAAGTACAAGTTGGAAATCCATATGTTAAAGGTGTAAAAGTGGAAGGAAAAGTAGTTTCTCATGGTAAAGCTAAAAAAATCATTGTTTTCAAAATGAAAGCTAAAGCTAATTATAGAAGAAGATATGGTCACAGACAACCATATACAAAAGTAGAAATTACTTCAATAAAAACAGCAGCAAAGAAAGCTGCAACAACAGCTAAAAAAGAAGCTGAAAAAGTAGAAGCTTAATTTTAAAAGATGTTTAATAAGCGAAAAAATAAATAGAAAAGTCGAAAGGAGTTGAGAAAGCATGGCTCATAAAAAAGGTCAAAGTAGTAGCCGTAACGGTAGAGATAGTGAATCAAAGAGACTTGGTGTTAAAAGAGCTGATGGACAATTTGTTTTAGCAGGAAATATCCTAGTAAGACAAAGAGGAACAAAAGTACATCCAGGAGTTAATGTCGGAAAAGGTAGCGATGACACATTATTTGCTTTAATCGACGGAAATGTAAAATTTGAAAGAAAAGGTAAAGATAAAAAACAAGTAAGTGTTTATCCAGTAGCACAAGCTTAATTTGATGAAAGGTGAAGTTAAAGATACTTCACCTTTTTTTATATAAAGAATGAATTTCTTGGAAAAACTTGACAAAAAAAAGAGAAAGATATATAATTTAAACGGCCAAGTTTAAAAATATATCATTTTCTCTTTTACAAAAATCTTTTATATTATATATATATCATCTGAATCCAATTTTGTAAATAGAGAATATACAAATGTAATAAAAAAATAATAAGTTTGTAATGTTTTTGAAATATTTGGTCTATTACATAAGATTGGAGGGAAATACTATGACTAGAAAAAATTTAAGAGTTACCAAAGAGAGTAATACAGGTAGAAATTTAAAATTTGAAAATATAGGTAATCATGAAAAATTAACAACTCGGTCAACTTATTAAAAGACTTGAAAGTGGTAATTCGGTGTATAATAAAGGGTATTATGTAAAACATCAAGATGGTCAAAAATACATAGTATCTAAACCAGATAAAACAGAAAAAAATAATTTAGGATAATGTAAAAGGAGAGGCCTCACATATTTATGAGGTTCTCCTTTTTGTGTTAAGAAAGGAGAGAAAACAATGAGCGTAATACATTTTTTAAATGTAAAAAAAGGAGATTGTACATTGATAAATCATGATGGAGGACACAATACAATGATAGATGTTTGCAATGCAAAACCATGTGTAGCAAATAAAAAATCAGAAATAAGATTTGAAAATGAATATTATGGAAATCATAATAGAAAGGATTATCCAGTAAACCCGGTTGAATATCTAAATAGTTTTGGTATAAAGAATATTTTTAGATTTATTTTAACACATCCTGACATGGATCATATGGATGGTATAAGGCACATATTTGAAGAATTTAATGTTACAAATTTTTGGGATGTTAAACATAATAAAATTATGAATATGGATTCAGACTGGAATGGTTATGATAAGGAAGACTGGGAATATTATCAATCACTTAGAGACGGAAGAAAAAAGAAGACTATATTGAATTTATATGCTGGTTCACGAGGAGAATATTATAACAGAGATGACAGAAACGGAAATGGTGATGAATTATATATTTTATCACCAACAGAAGAATTAGTTTCTGAGGCAAATAAAAGAAGGGAATATAATGATTGTTCTTATGTTATATTGTATAAAGCAGGAAATAGAAAAATAATTTTTGCAGGTGATTCAGGAAACAAAACATGGGATTTTATAATTAAAAATTATGAGAAGGAAGTAAAAGATGTTGATTTATTAATAGCTCCACATCATGGAAGGGATACAGGGGGAAATGATGAGTATCTTGACGTTTTAAGACCTAAATTAACCCTATTTGGAAATGCAGAAAGTGAACATCTTGACTATTCATCATGGAACAATAGAAATTTAAAGAAAATAACTAATAATGAAGCTGATTGCATTATAGCAGAGATAATAAATGATGAGATGAATATTTATTGTACTTATGGAAAATTTGCAAAAAAATATAACATAAATACATATAGAAATGAAAAGCTAAAGGCGTGGTTTCTGATGAAGTTATAGGAGAAAAGGAGTATGGAAAGTTTTTTAAATAAACTAGAGGAGTATAATATTTTAAACTACTTGTTACCTGGAATAGTATTTACTTGGTTGGCAAAGAAATACATAGGAATAGATACATCTCCAGAAAATATTTTTGAAATGTTGTTTATATATTATTTTATTGGATCAGTAATAAGTAGATTAGGTTCACTTCTTTTAGAAAAAATACTAATAAAAATTAAGTATATAAAATATGCTGATTATGAAGATTATATAGAAGCAACAAAGAAAGACAAGTTGATAGAAAAATTACTAATAAGTAGTAATACATATAGAACATTTTGTGCGGGTTTTATAAGCTTATTGGCATTAAAGTTACTAAAAATAATAATAGATTACTTTAAAATTTCCACAAATATATTTTATACTATATTGTTGATATTAGGAGCAATTATATATTGCTTTTCATACAAAAAACAAACGCAATATATAACAAGAAGAGTAGAACGTGCAAAAGACGAAGAAATTAATACAATTTAAATATAAAGAAAAGTTATATACTATAGAAATTCAATTATATATATTATTATAAGTTGAAAGATTATGTAAAACGTGGTATAATAGCATGGATGTAGCAGCAATGCTACTCGCAGCATTAGTGGAATTCCAAACAAGGAGAAAGGAATTGACATGTCGGTTTTCTACATTAGTGATGGGGAAAAGATGAAGTTCAGGCATCACAAGGACATTCGGATGCCTTATGATGCATCGTTCACGATTACAGAGGAGATGAGTGGCTGCGAAGAGCAATGGTTTGGGTACACTAAGCCAAAGTCAATAAGGTTTAGGGCAGAGACTGTAGAGCTCAATGCAGACCTTAGGAAGTTCCGCGTTTGGTATGCGGCAGCTTCAGCGAGAGACTTTTTCAAGGTAAGTATCAGGCTTGCAGAGCCATACGTCAACAATCTCCAAGAGATTGTTGATGGATTGGTGTGTGCTTTTCTGAAACTGCCAAGAGGATTGGCAAGAGGAACTTATCTTGAGGACATTCCGGGAAATATCACTTCTAAGAGTGTTAACGGAATGGAGGAGTATATTCCTAGTCCGTCAAGGCTTACCCTCGAACTTGCTGAACTCATCAATGATGATGAGAAGGAAAAGGTGAATAAGCCTAAGTCTTTCGATTACTGGGTGTTTGATCAGGAAATGCTAGACAAGGGTGTTATCCTCACTGTGGGAAACGAGAACGGTGTCGAGTTCGTGAGATACCATGTAATTGCTTCTTTGCCAGAAAGCGAAGAGGTTGTGACAGCGTATGTGCGCCCATGGTTCTGCGAAGAGTACGACGTCTAGTTCGTGAAACCCTTTTTCGTGGTTTGTTCCACTCAAAAGAAGGCTCTTTTATAGGGCCTTTTTTTGATAGAAAAAGTCCTTGGAAAAGATATTTTTCCCATTTTTGCTTGATAATATAGACAATTAATGATAAAATCAAAAAAAATAAGAAAGGTTGGAACAAAATGGCGAAAATTATTAGTTTTGATATTTGGGATACAATAATAAAAAGAAAATGTCATCCAGAAGAAACAAAACTTGCAACAGCAAGATATATAGTTCTAAAATATAATAATGAATTAAAAGATGAATATAAAAATATATATGAGATATTAAAAAGAAGAGATGAAATAGAAGCTGAAGAATGTAAGAAAAACAAAGAAAAAGGCTTTGATGAAGAATGTAGAATTTTAGATGTTTTTAAAATACTAGAAAAAGAAATATTCAATAAAGAAATGAATATAGAAGAAGAACTTCTAAGAGAAGAAATAGAACAAGAAAAAAGAGTAATATTTATAAATCCAGAAATATTACCTATATTTGAGAAATACAAAGATTTAAAAATGTATTGTATTTCTGACTTTTATATGAGTGCTGAAAGCTTAAAAGAATTACTAGACTATTTAAAAATACCAGTAAAGATAGAAAAAATATATAGTTCATCAGACTATTTACTAAATAAAAGAACAGGCAATTTATATAAAAAAGCGGAAGAAGAACTAGGAATAAAACCAGAAGACCATATACATGTTGGAGATAATCAATATTCAGATGTAGAAATGGCTAAAAGCTTAGGAATTGAAACAATAAAAACAACAAAGCAAGAGTTTGATTTTGTTCCAGAAAAAGGAAGAAAATTAGGCTTTGATTTGTCATGTGTAAAAAAAGATGAAAGTTCTAAAGAAAATAGGTTATTTAATACTGGAGTGGATTTAGCACCATTATTATATTTTTATGGATATAGTATTGTTGAATATGCAATAAAAAATAAAATACCAACAGTATATTATGCAACAAGAGAAGGAGAAACTTTTATTAAAATACATGAACTTATTAAAGAGAATAATCCTTTTGGAGTAGAACTTCCAAAATGTGATATTATTGAAGTTAGTAGAATGGGAACATTTTCTGCTTCATTAAAAGAATTTTCTATAACTGAATTACTACGTTTATGGTCTCAATATAGAGAACAAAGTATGAAGGCTTTATTTAAGACTCTTGCAATTGATATTAAGCCTTATCAAAAATATATGGATAAATATGATATTGATATAGAAGAAAAAATATTATGTCCTTGGTTTGATATTAGAGTCCAAGAACTTTGCTTAGATGAAGAGTTTACAAAGCAAGTAAATAATGAGATAAAAAGAAAAAAAGAAGAGATATTAGAGTATTTTGAAAAATCTAAAGGTATAGTAAATGATGATAAACCAATGTTTATGGTAGATATTGGTTGGAGAGGTACTATTCAAGATAATTTAGCCTATATTTTTACTAATAAAAAAATAGGTGGATATTATTTAACTTTATATGATTATTATAATTTACAACCTAAAAATACATATAAACTTAGTTTTATAGATGATAAGAAAATAAGAAATAATGAAGTTGCAAGTATGATTACTCTTTTAGAATGGATATATAACCCAGGAACAGGAAGTGTTACAGGCTATAAAGATGGAAAAGCAATAAGAAAAGCAAAAGAAGATGAAACAAAAGTTGTAAGCAAATATATTAAACCTATGCAAGATGGTATGTTTGAAGCAGCTAAAGTTATTAATGAATATATGAAATATCATCCTTATGAAGCTGAAGAAACAAAAGATTATGTTTATGATTTAATTAGAAAAACAAAGGCAGATCCAAGCAAAGAATTAATAGAAGCATATTACAGTATGGTATTTAATGATACATTTGGAACAGCAGAATATGTTGAAAAAGATGATAAACTAACAACAATGCAAAAGCTTAATATATTTAAGTGTAGAAATATGTTAAGAAATGAAACTTGGAAAGAAGCTTTTATTGTATATAATAATTTAGGATATATGAATGTATTATTAAACTTTAAAGCTATTATAAGAAAATTACTTGGAAAGGGTAAATAAAAAGAGCAATGATTAGTATAAATAGAAAAAGAACAAAAAATATACTACTTATTTTTCTAATATTAATTGTACTAATATTAGTAGGTTTAACTTTTTATTATAGTGGATATATAGAGGTTTTTAGAAACATTGTAAATGGAGAAAAAACGAAAAAAGATATAATTGAGGGGATATCTATTAATGATGTTGAATTAAACTATGATTCTGTAACTAATACATATTATTTACCAATCAATTTAAAAGAAAATGAAGAAACGAAAATGGATATAGAAATAAACTCTAGTCATAATTTAAATTCAAAAATTGATGATAAAGAATTTAAAAAAGAAATTGAAATTTCAGAAGTTATAGATTATAACAAAACATATAAAATTGACGTTGAAACATGGCTATATAAAAATAGTTATTTTATAAAATTTACTAATCTTCCAAGTATTTCTTTAAATTTTAATGAAGATAAGATTGGTTTTGAATATACATATTCAGAGTTTTCAATTACAGATCCAAGTTATAAAGAAAATAATTCTAAATATCAGTATTTTGATGATGCAGAAGTAAGATATAGAGGAGGCTCAACTGCTGGATATCCAAAAAAAGGATATAGAATAAAGTTAGAAAAAAACGTAGATTTTGGATTTTTAGGAATGACTACTTCAAAAACATGGATATTAGATGGTCTTGTAACAGATCCATCATGTCTTAGAACAAAACTAGCATCTGACATATGGAATAGAATGAATGAAGACTTAAGTGAAGAAAAACATGAAGACTTGAAATCAGAATTTGTTGAACTATATGTAAATGGTGAGTATGTAGGATTATATTTATTAAAAGAAACAATAGACGAAAATTTGCTAAATTTAGATAAAGATACAGGTGTTTTAATAAAAGGTGTTAATTGGAATCAAGTTGATTTTAATAATTATAATAATGTAGAAAGTGAAACTTTTGGACCTTTTGAAATGAAATATCCAGAAAGTAAAAAACAATATCCAGAAGCTTGGAAAAATATTTTAGATAAAATGAAGAGTTATTATAATGGAGATATAAGTTATGAAGCTTTAGAAAAAGAATTTTATGTTGAAAACAGTATAAATCATAAAATATATGTATTAATAACACAAGCTTTAGATAATTATGAATTTAAAAATATATATTATTCAATAAAAAATGACAATGAAGATACTAAAGTATTAATAACACCTTGGGATGTGGATTTGACTTTTGGTATGTTATGGAGTAATGAAAAAAGCAAATATACAGAACAATATAATAGAGTAGGAGAAATTGTTGAAGGTTATTCAAGACCATATAATAAAACAGTAGGATATTATAAAGATAGATGGAATTTATTAATAAAAAAAGCTTTAAATAAAGAAGAAATAAATAAGTTAATAGATGAACAATATGAATATATAAAAATTGCTAATTCATTGGAAAGAGAAAATACAAGAAATTCAAATATAGAAATAAAAAGTAATGTAAATGAACAACAAGAAATACAAGAACTAAAAGATTGGTATAATAAAAGATTTGATGTAATTAATAATTATATTAATTCATTATAATAGGTGGAGAAATGAAAGAAGAAAAAAAGAAAAAATTTAGACATGAATTAAAGTATTATATAAATAAGATACAGTTTGAAGAAATTAAAAAAAGAATATCATTTATGTTAGATACTGATAAAAATACGAAAGAAGATGGAAGTTATTTTATAAGAAGTTTATATTTTGATGATTATAAAGATACAAGTTATTATCAAGTAGTAGATGGTATTAGTAAAAGAGAAAAATATAGAATTAGATATTATAATTATGATTTAAGTTATATTTGCTTAGAAAAAAAGTTTAAAATAAATAATATGACAAATAAAACATCTTGCCGTGTTACAAAAGAGCAGGTAGAAGATTTAATAAATGGAAAACTTAAAATAAGTAAAGATAATGATAAATTACTAAATGAATTTATATTAAAAACAAAATTTTATGGATATAAACCAGCAGTAGTTGTAAGTTATAACAGAATACCTTATGTTTATAGAGCAGGAAATGTAAGACTTACACTTGATTATAATATATCAATAGATTATAATACAGATGGATTTTTAAAAAAGCAAAATGTACAAATACCAATTATAGAAGATAATATGATGGTTTTAGAAGTGAAATATGATGAGTTTATACCTAATTACATAACTTGGCTTTTTAATATAAATACATTAGAAAGAACATCATATTCAAAATATTTAATAGGAAGAAAAATGGGAAAATCAATAAAGTAGGAGATGGAATAAAAAATGGATAGTATTAATTTTTCAGATATTTTTAAAAATAATTTTTTAGACAAGTTTACAAATTCAATTTCACTAAGCGAAGTTGTAATAACATTAGGAATTGCATTAGTTTTTTCATTTGTAATTTATTTTATATATAAATTTACATGTGATAATGTAATATATTCTAAGAAATTTAATGTAACAATGGCTTTAATGACAATGGTTACAGCAGCTGTTATAATGTCAATGCAAGCAAATGTAGTTGTATCTTTAGGTATGGTTGGTGCTCTTTCAATTGTAAGGTTTAGAACAGCTATAAAAGAACCAAAAGATTTATTATTTCTATTTTGGTCAATAACTAATGGAATAATAATTGGCGCAGGAATCTATTCTATTGCCTTTGTTTTAGCAATTATTCTTACAATTGCATTACTTGTTTTTGAAAAATTACCAGGAAATAAAATACCATATTTATTAGTAGCAACTTTAGAAAATCTAGAAGCGGAAGAAAAAATAACAAAAGTTTTAGAAGAAAACAAAATAAAATATAGAGTAAAATCTAAAAATGTTTCTAGTAGCAGTACAGATGTTATTTATGAGCTTTCTAATAATAAAATAGAAGAATTAATTAAAGATATTAGTAAAGATAAAAGCATTAAATCTTTAAATCTTATTACACAAGATGGAGAATGTCAATTTTAGTGAATTTAGAAAGGAAACAAATATGGATAAATATATTTTACTATATGGTGACAAAAAGCCAGAAGACAATATATGTATTACAAATATGTTTGAAAATACAAGACAAATTAATTTAGGTTGGACAGACTTCGAGTATAACTACAATGTGAAAATAATAGATGAAGAAATAGAAAAAGGAGTTTCTCAAATTATTTTTAGTGGATTAGAAATAGGTTGGGACAAGCTAGTTGATTATATTAAAGGAAAAAATATTAAAGTAAAAGTAATTTGCAATACTAATGATAGCCTTTTATATTATGAATATGAAAGAAATAACTTTTTTAGATTATTAGAATTGTCAAAAGAGGGAAAAGTAGATGATATTGCTTTTTTAAGAAAAGGACAATATGAAGTATATAAAAGTTTAGGATATAAATGTTCATATTTAATGGAGAATTATATTTTAGATGCCGCTAAGAAAAAAGAAATAAAGGAAGAAAATAAAACAATAGATATAGGAATCTATCCTTTAAACTACACATGGGATAAGAACATATTTAATCAATTATGTATTGGTAAAATGTTAGATAGCTCAAATGTTAATTATAATGAATTAGACGATAGGATGACAGATTTCTTAACTACTATGGAGATAGAAAGTAAACCAGATAAAATAGAAAATATTAATGAAGATGAAATAATAAAAAAGATAGTTAAAAATGATATTAATGTTTCTTTATCATTTACAGAGTATTTTCATCCAGTATTTTTTATTAGTATGGAGCAAGGTATACCTTGTATAATTGGTAATACTTCTGATTTGTTTGAAGATAATGAAATGTTAGATAAATACATTGTAACAAAAGCAGAGGATAATCCAATTGTAAACGCTAAACTTATAGAAGAATGTTTAAAAAACAAACAAGCTATTATGGAAGAATATAAAAAGTGGAAAGATGAATATAACAAATTAGCAGAAGAAAATAAATTTAAGTTTTTAGAGAAATAGGAAGGAATATTTATGCAAAAACTAAAAAATTTTGTTAAAAGATTTATAAAAAAAGATGGTTTTATATATAGAGTAATTAGAAAGATTTACCATATTTTAAGTTCTATTAAATATAGAATTGTTAATGGAAAAAATGTAAGAAAACAAAATAAACATTATTCAGAACAAGTAGATTTAGCTGTAAAAAAATTAGAAGAATATAAAGATAAAGATTATATTGTTTTTTATAATCCTACTTGGCTTGGTGTTGCAAATTCTACTAAGGGACTTTTTAAAAATATTGTTCCGCTAGAGCAAGTATTTGGAAAGAAGAATATAAACAAGATAGCTGAAGCGGTTGTAAATAACAACATAAAATCAGTAATATTTAGCCAAATTGTAGATGGCTGGGTAGATGTTTTAAAGAAAATAAAGGAACTTAATAATGATATAAAAGTAAAAGTAATTTGGCATGGAAATTGTTATGAATTTTTTTCAGATTATACTTGGAATTTAAATAAAGATGTTATGAATTTATACAAAGAAGGTAAAATAGATAGCTTTGCATTTGTGAGAAGTACTATGTATGAATTTTATAAAAAGGTTGGATTTAAGAGTTACTATCTTCAAAATAATGTACACTTAGATAATGTTGAAAGAGTAAAAAAAGAGAAGAACGATAAGATAAAAATAGGTATATATAATGCAGACACAAGAGAATTAAAAAATATATATACGGCTCTTAGCAGTATGAAATTAGTCCCAAATAGTGTAGCAGATGTTGTACCTATAAATGAAGGGGCAAAGAAGTTTACAGAGATATTAGGATTAGAGACAACAAGTGTTAATGATTATATTCCAACAGAAGAACTATTAGAAAGAATCCAACAAAATGAAGTAAATGTATATCCTACATTTACAGAAAATGCACCAATGTTTCCATTAGAAAGTTTCGAAATGGGCGTTCCTTGTTTACTTGGAAATAATAATGATTATTTTGTAGGAACAAAGTTAGGAGAATATGTAATCCTTACTAAAGAAGATGATCCAGAATACATAAAGACAAGAATCATTAATTGTATAGAACATAAAGAAGAAATAATGGCTCTATACAGAGAATGGAAAAAAGAGTTTGATATTAAATGTGATAAATTAGTAGAAGAATTTGTAAAATAAAAGGAGTGATAAATATGAAAGGAATTATTTTAGCTGGAGGAACTGGATCAAGGCTTTATCCATCTACTATTAGTGTTTCTAAACAATTAATACCAATTTATGATAAACCAATGATATATTATCCTTTATCTGTTTTATTAATGGCTGGTATAAAAGATATATTGCTAATTACTAATACAGAATGTGTAGAACAATATAGAAATTTATTAGGAGATGGAAGTCAAATTGGTATACACATTGAATATAAAGCACAAGAAAAACCTAGAGGAATTGCAGAAGCTTTTTTATTAGGTGAAGATTTTATTGGTGATGATGAAGTTTGCTTAATATTAGGTGACAACATTTTTTACGGACAAGGATTCCAAGATTGTATAGATATGGCTATAGAGAAAAAAGGAAAAGCAAGAGTTTTTGGATATCCTGTAACAAACCCAAAAAGCTTTGGAGTTGTAGAGTTCGATGAGAATAATAAAGTTTTATCAATAGAAGAAAAGCCAGAACATCCAAAATCAAATTATGCTGTTCCAGGATTATACTTCTATGATAGTTCTGTTGTTGAAAAAGCTAAAAAAGTTAAACCTTCAGATAGAGGAGAGTTAGAGATTTCTACTATAAATTCAATGTATTTAGAAGAAGGAAATCTTGATGTTGTACTTTTAGGAAGAGGTTTAGCTTGGTTAGATACGGGAACACCTAGAGGACTATTACAAGCAAGTGATTTTGTTTCTATTGTGCAAGAAAGACAAGGATTATATATAGCTTGCATAGAAGAAATTGCTTGGAGAAATGGATGGATTGGTGATGAACAATTAAAAATTTTAGGAGAAAAACTTCAAAAAACAGATTATGGAAAATATATTTTAAACTTATTAACTTTTGGCGACAAGAAAAGAAGAAAGAATAAATAGTTTATAATAAGGAGAAAATTATCATGAAAAATGTTATTGTAACTGGTGGAGCTGGTTTTATAGGCTCAAATTTTATAAGATATATATTAAATAAAAATATGGAAATAAAAGTAATTAATGTTGATAAATTAACATATGCAGGAAATTTAGAAAATTTAAAAGGATTAGAAA
The DNA here is from genome assembly GCA_944392605.1 of uncultured Clostridia bacterium. Lineage (GTDB taxonomy): Bacteria > Bacillota > Clostridia > TANB77 > CAG-508 > CAG-269. Next base: position 16,396 of record CALXXE010000003.1, read on the forward strand.
ACAACAAAAATTATGTTTTTGAAAAAGCAGACATATGTGATAAAGAAAAAATTGAGGAAATTGTTAAAAAGTATGATATAGATACAATAATAAACTTTGCAGCAGAAAGCCATGTTGATAGGTCAATAAAAGACCCTACTGAATTTATTAATACAAACATAAAGGGAACACAAAATTTGTTAGCAATAGCAAAAAATGCTTGGGAGATAGGAGAAGATACTTATAAAGAAGGTGTTAGATATCTACAAGTATCAACTGATGAAGTTTATGGAAGTCTAGAAAAAGATGATCCTTGCTTTACAGAAAAAACACCATTGTCACCACATAGCCCTTATTCTGCAAGTAAAGCATCTGCAGATATGCTTGTTAAAGCTTATTATGATACATATAAATTTCCAGTATTAATTACAAGATGTTCAAATAACTATGGACCTTACCAATTTCCAGAAAAATTTATTCCTTTAATTATGAATAATTGTTTGAAACATAAAAAAATACCAGTATATGGAGATGGAAGTAATATTAGAGATTGGTTATTTGTAGAAGATCATTGTGAAGCGATTTATGAAGTAGCATTAAAAGGAAGATTAGGAGAAGTTTATAATATAGGTGGACACAACGAAAGAACAAATCTTCAAATTGTAAAGAAAATAATAGATTATTTACATGATAATGTTGATAAGGAAATAACAGAAGATTTAATAACTTTTGTTAAAGATAGAAAAGGACATGATAAAAGATATGGAATTAATCCTGAAAAAATTAACGACGAATTAGGTTGGAGTCCAAAAACTAAATTTGAAGATGGAATTGTAAAAACAATAAAGTGGTATTTAGAAAATCAAGAATGGTTGGATAATGTAGTAAGTGGAGAATATGAAAATTATTACAATAAAATGTATAATTAATAATTATTAGGAGATGGAAGAAATGATAAATGTAACTAGAAGCTTTATGCCACCAATGGAGGAATATGAGGAGTACTTAAAAAAAATATGGGATAGTAGATATTTAACAAATGAAGGACCTTTATTAAAACAGTTACAAAAACAATTAGAAGAATATCTAGGTGTAAATTATGTTAGTATGATGACAAACGGAACTATATCTTTGCAAATGGCATTAAGAGCACTTGATATAGAAGATGGTGAAGTTATAACAACACCATTTTCATTTGTTGCAACAACAAGTTGTATTGTATGGGAAAGATGTAAACCAGTTTTTGTTGATATAGATAAAGATACTTTATGTATTGATGTAAATAAGATAGAAGAAGCAATTACAGATAAGACTAAAGCAATTATGGTTGTTCATGTATATGGATATCCTTGTGATGTTGAAAAAATACAAGAGATAGCAAATAAACATGGATTAAAAGTGATTTATGATGGTGCACATGCTTTTGGAAGTAGATATAAAGGCAAGAGTTTATTAAGCTACGGAGATATAAGTACATGTAGTTTTCATGCTACGAAATTGTTCCATACAATTGAAGGGGGAGCATGTATAACAAATAATAAAGAAACATATGAGAAATTGCAATCAATAAAAAATTTCGGAAGTGTAAATGGAAATTACGAGAATGTAGGTGTAAATGGAAAAATTACAGAATTTAATGCTGCAATGGGATTAGCTAATTTTAAATATATAGAAAAAATAATAGAAGAAAGAAAAGAGATTTGTGAAACTTATGATGAACTTTTAAAAGAAAAAGTTATAAGACCTAAAGTTGTAGAAAATCTTGAATACAACTATATTTATTATCCAATAATTTTAAAAGATGAGGAAGAAACTTTAAAAGTTATAGATGCCCTACATCAAAATGAAATTAATCCAAGAAGATATTTTTATCCTTCATTAAACACATTAAAATATATAACAGATAAAGGAAATTGTCCTATATCTGAAGATATTTCAAAAAGAGTGTTGTGTTTACCATTATATAATGGATTATCAAAAGAAGATGTAACAAAAATAAGTAATATAGTTATAAATAATATGGAATAATTAGGAGTGAATTAAAATGAACAAACAAGAAATACCATTAATGTTTTGCTTTGATAATAATTATGTTATACCAGCGGCTGTAGCATTTTACTCATTATTAGAGCATGCAAGCAAAGATTATAAATATACATTGTATGTCTTACACACAGATATATCATATGAGAATCAAGAAAAATTACAAGAAACAATAAAACCATTTTCAGATTTTGCAGAATTAATATTTGTAGATATGGAAAATAAATTTGAAGGATTATGGGAAAGAATTGCAACTAAAGGACATTTTTCTAAAGAGGTAATGTATAAGGTGTTGGTTGCCAGCATTTTTCCTAAATATGATAAAATAATTGTTTCAGATGTAGATGTGGTTTTTTTAAATGATATTTCACAAAGTTATTTTGATTTAGATGTATCAGAAGACTATTATTTAGCTGGTGTTAAAATGATAGGAAAAATGAAATGGTATTTAGACCAATATTTACAGACTTTTACGGAAGAAGAAGTTGAGAAATTAAGTGGATTTTGTGGAGGATATATTGTATTTAACTTAAAAAAATTAAGAGAAGACAATATGGAAGAAAAGTTCATAAAGTGTTTTGAAACAGAGGGATATAGAATAAATCAATTAGAGCAAGATGTATTAAACTTATGTTGTTATCCAAAAACTAAAAGATTACCTTTAAGATATATTGCTTGTTCATATATGTGGGATATATATAAAACAGATGAAGATAAAGAAACAGATGTGTATTATTCAAAAGAAGAGATAGAAGACGCTATGACTAATACAATACAATTACATTATGCAACAAGCACAAAGCCTTGGAAGAATGTTGATAGTGCTAAGTCAGAAGTATGGTTTGAATATTTAGCTAAAACAAATTTCTTAAAAGAATATTTACAAAAATTACCTAAACAAATTGTTTTACCAGAAGAAAGAGTTCAAGAGATAGAACAGAAAAGTAAAGAAAGAATTGCAAATGAGGTAAGAGCTGAGATTACTGAGGAAGTAAGAAAGAGCTGTACTTTGAAATCAAAGATAAATAATAGGTTTGGAAAATATAGAATTTTTAGAATATGTAAATATATTTTAAAAAATCCGTTATTTTTATTTAAAAAATCTTTTTATCAAAAAGTTTATGAAAAAATAGATAAAAAATTAGATAAAAGAGATTTTACTTTAGTTATTTTTGATGATGCATTTCCAAGTATATATACTCCTTTCCGCTATGAAGAATATATGGAATATATGAAAAATTTTGATAGAGTATATGCGTATACTACAGGTACATCATTTTTAGCATTAAATGAAAAAAGAAATGTCAAAGAGGTTATAGAAGAATTTGAACAAAGAAATCCAGAATATAAAGGAAGAGTATTTAAATTAAATTATGAAAACAAGAAGAGGTTAAGTGAATATAGAAACAAAATAGCTATTATAACTTTTTTACAAAATGTGCAAAATTCTGTTTATGATAATTTAGAATTATTAGAATTTTATCAAATACCATTTATTTTTACTTTATATCCAGGAGGAGGTTTCATATTAAATAATGAAGAAAGTGATGAAAAATTAAGAAAAATATTTAAATCAAAATACTTTAGAAAAGTTATTGTAACACAAAAAATAACGTTTGATTATTTAATAAAGAATAATTTTTGTAAAGAAGAAGATATAGAATTTATATATGGTATAGTAACACCAGAAAACATATTAAATACTAAGTTAGATGGAAAGTTGTATTATAAAAAAGGTAAAGATACTATGGATTTATGTTTCGTAGCACATAAATATTGTGAAAGAGGTCTTGACAAAGGATATGATTTATTTATAGATCTTGCTAAAAAGATATATAAAAAATATGATAATATAAGATTTCATGTGATAGGTGGATTTTCTAAAGATGATATTGATGTAAAAGAACTAGGAGACAAAATAAGTTTTTATGGTATTTTATCATCAGAAGAGTTAATCGAATTATACAAAAAAATGGATATAATAGTTTCACCTAATAGACCATTTAAATTGAGTAAAGGATCTTTTGATGGATTCCCAACAGGATCTTGTACTGAGGCTATGATAAATGGTGTCGCACTAATTTGCACAGATGAATTAAAAATGAATATAAAATTTGATAATAAAAAAGAAATTATTATTATAAAACCGGAAATTGAAGATTTAGAAAAAGAAGTAGAAGAATTATATAATAATCCTGAAAATATAGAAAAAATAGCAAAAGCTGGTAGAGAAAAAGCTCTTGAAATTTATTCAAAAGATAACCAAATAAAACCAAGAATAAAATTGATAAGAAAAGAAGCTAAAAGATATTATAAGTATTAATACAAGGAGAGAAAGTGAAAGAAAAACAAAGAGATATAATAATTGATTCGTTAAGAGGAATAGCTGTTTTAGCGGTTTTACTAGGACACTCAATACAAAGAGGATTAGTTACAAACTATGAAACAAATATTGTATTTAAAATAATATATAGTTTTCATATGCCACTTTTTATGGTGCTTTCAGGTTATTCTCTTTGTAAATATACAAAAAAATATGATATAAATTTTATAAAGAAAAGATTTTTTAGATTAATTATACCAACTATAGTATGGAGTTATTTAATTTATTTTGTTAGAGGATTTGAATTTGTTGGGATAAAAGAATTTATAGCATTTCCGAACTCTTTGCTAGAATATACAAAAACATTATTTTGGCATCCAGATTATATTATTTGGTTTTTATATATAGTATTTTTAAGTACAATAATAATATTTATACAAAGAAAAGTTATTAATGAAAAATACAAAAAAACATCAATATTTTTCACTATGTTAATAATAATGGTAATATATTTAATTCCAAAAGAAAATTTTGGAATTGCTAGATTACAAATCTATTTTCCAATTTTCGCTTTTGGATATTATATAAGTATGTATTTTGAGAGTGTAAAAAAATATTTGAAATGGCTAACATTGCCAAGTATCATTATTTATTTAATAGTCTTTCCTATGTATAATGTGATTATTGATAATGTAATTATATTTTATATAATATCTACAAGTGCAATTATAATATTATATAATTTAGTTGAATTATTAAAAAATAATAAAATAAATATGATTTTAGGATATTTTGGTAAAAAGTCTTTAGAAATTTATTTATGTCAATGTGTATGTCTTAATATTGGACTTGGAAGAGGTTTATTAAGGGTTATTACTATTTTTATTACAGCTACAGCAATTTCTATAATACTTGCAGAGATTACAAATAGATTTTATATTACTAAGATGTTACTTTATGGATATATAGGAAAGAAAGGTGAAGATAATGTCAAGTTTTTATTCAAAAGAAGAACTAAAGAAAATAGGATTTAAAAGTTTGGGAAAGGAAGTTTATATAAGTAAGAAAACAAGTATATATGGAGCAGATAAAATAAGTATAGGAAGTCATGTTAGAATTGATGATTTTTGTATTTTATCAGGTAATATAGAAGTTGGAAACTATGTTCATATAGGAGCATATGTTGCTTTATATGGAAAAGAAGGAATAAAAATAAATGATTTTTGTGGATGTTCTGCAAGATGCACAATTTATAGTGCAACAGATGATTTTTCTGGAGAATATATGGTAAGTCCAATGGTTCCTGAAGAACTTACAAATGTAACAGGAGGAATAGTTACATTAGAAAAGTTTGTTCAATTAGGAGCAAATACTGTTGTTATGCCAAATCTTACAATAGGAGAAGGAACAAGTGTTGGAGCAATGTCTTTTGTAAATAAGAGTTTAGATAAATGGGGGATATATATAGGAATCCCATGTAAGAAATTAAAAGATAGGAAAAGAAATATTGAAAATTTAAGTAAAAATTTAAAATAAGGGGAGAAAATTATGAAATTAACTGTGGTTACAACTACTTATAATCAAGAAAAATATATAGGACAAGCAATAGATGGAATGCTTATGCAAAAAACTAGTTTTCCTTTTCAAATAGTAATAAGCAACGACTCTTCGACAGATAGAACAGGAGATATTTTAAAAGAGTATGAAGAAAAATATCCAGATAAAATAAAAATTATAAATAATGAAAAAAATTTGGGAGCAATGGGAAACTTTATAAATACTTTATCAAATATAAAAGATACAGAATATGTAGCTTTGTGTGATGGAGATGATTTCTGGACAAATGAAAACAAATTACAAAAACAAGTGGATTTTTTAGATAATAATAAAGAATTTAATATTTGTTTCCATAAAGCAAAGTTATTTTATGAAAATAATGAAAAAGAAGAAAGTATAATTCCAGAATTTGAAGAAGAAGTAACAACAATAGATGATTTAGTTAAAAGTAACTATATAGTAGCAAATAGTGTTGTTTATAGATGGAAGTTTAACGATAAAAATTTAAAAGAAATTTTCCCAGAAGATATAGCACCTGGTGATTATTATATACATCTATTACATGCACAAGATGGAAAAATAAAGATGATGAATGAAGTTATGTCAGCATATAGAAGGCATGAAGGAGGAATGTGGTGGAGTAACGATGCTAAAAATAAAGAACAATTTACTTTAGAATATGGAAGGAAATTTTTAAATTTCTATAATGCAGCAGATAATCATATGAAATTACCACAAAATGCTTTTTATGAGCAAAGAAAAGATATTATTTATAATATTATTGTTACATATACTAAAAATGATAAATTACAAGAATTAAATGAAGTAATAAAAAGTAAAAAAGATAAAGAAATTTTTAATTCTTGTATGAAAGATATAGTTAATAGAAATGTTTGGTTTTTAGATTATTTAATTAATAAAGAAGACGAAGAAAAGAGATTACAAAAAGAAAGAGAAGAAAACGAAGAAATTAGGAGAAGATTAGAACAAATAGAAAATTCAAGATGGTGGAAATTAAGGGGCATTATAAAAGGAAAAAAATAATCCAATTTTTGTAAAAAATTAAAAAATGTTGACAATAATTTTTGGGTTTTATATAATAAATTTACAATGGGCTTTTTAATAAGGAAGATTGTAAATTTATTTTTTTAGGGGGAAGAAAAACTATGAGTAAATTCATCAAAAGGATGTTAATAATGATATTTACAATCCTTATGATAATTGGAATTGCAAGTGTATCTAATGCGGCAGAAGATGTTATAGTTGCACTTGATCCAGGACATGGAGGAAATGATTCAGGAGCAGTAGGAGGAAATTTAGTTGAAAAAGAATTAACATGGAAAATAGCAACTAGGGTAAAGGAAATATTAGATGCTGAACCAGGAATAACGGGAGTCTTAACAAAAGACTATAATGAAAGTTTAGATAGAGAGACAAGAGCTAGAAGAGCGTTAGCAAATGGAGCTGATTTATTAGTAAGTTTTCATATCAACTCAAATGGTTCATCAAATAGTTTATCAGGTGCAGAGGTATATATAACTCATGATACTACACAAAAAAGATTTTATGAATATTCTAATATATTAGGATTAGATATTTTACAAAATTTAAGAAATGTAGGAGTACCTTCACATTCATCAAAACCTCTAACAAGAGTAGGAGCTGACTGGGACGTATATCAAGACGGAGTAATTGCAGATTATTATGGAATAATTAGTTGGCCAATGCATCTTGGAATACCAGGAATGATAATTGAACATGCATTTATAAATAATCCTTATGATAGAGCAAATTATTTAAATGATAATATGCTAAATAAAATGGCAGAAGCTGATGCTAAGGCAATTATTGAAAATAAGGAATTATTTAGAATAGATAAAACTAAAAATACAGTACAAGCGGTTTTAAATAACATATATTATGATAGTAATACTGGAAGTGTAAAAGGAACATTATTATATGATGAGTTAATAAATAATAGGGTTTTTGACCAGACAAATCCAATTGTAAATTTAGTCTCAACAGATGGAAGAGTTAAAGTGCAAGGTAGTGTAACAAAAGATGCAGCTTATACATATAGTTATGATATTAATATAATGAATTTAGATCCATATAAAGAATATGTATTGCAAGTAGAAACACCAAATAAAGGTGCAATTCCATATAATAGTACACTTAACTTATCATTACCAACAGGAAGACTAGGAACGATATATGGAATGGAAATAGATATTGAAAATAATAAAATGAAATTTAATGCACCACCATATGATGGATATGTAAATGCGTATTCACTTTCAGACATAACAACAAATGGAGATAGAATAGAAGGAAGATTAGTAGTACAAGAATGGTTAAATGGAGTAACTCAAGAAGAACCAAAAACAAATCCAAAAGTTATGTTAGTTGCAGAAGATGGAACAGAAATTAATTGCGAAGTAGGATTTATTGAGCCATATGTTTATGGATTTAGTTGCAAAAATCAATACATAGATAAGTCTAAAAAATACGAAGTATATGTAGAATCAGGAACAGATAAAAACATTAGTAGCCACAGAAAAGTAAAGATAGAATATAATGACAAGCAAATAGGATTTTTAGATGTATATACAGTAAGTATAGTAAATGGAAAATTACAATTTGTTTATGATGGATATATTACAAGTAGTGAGTATTCAGAAATTACTTTAAAAGGAAGAAATGTAAGTGGACAACTATTAGTACAAGAATGGTTAAATGGAACAGAGCAAATAGAACCAACAACATTACCAAAATTAGTAATAAAAAATAATACTGGAACAGAAGTAAAAGAACTAATAATGACTTATGTAGAGCCATATGTATATAGTTATAATATAGATATAGGTGATTTACAACAAGGAGAATATACTTTTGAATTACAAGGAACAAATCCAGCAAATACAAGTAATCATCAAAAGATAATAATTAATTTCAAAAATAAAGAATTAGGAAGATTAGGAAATAATGAAATAAAAATACTAGATAATAAATTAGTAATAGAATCTGAAAGTACAAATTATGACGGATATATGACAAGTAGTGAGTACAAAAATGTTACATTAAATGGAAGCAAAATAAGTGGACAATTAGTAGTACAAGAATGGTTAAATGGAACAGAGCAAATAGAACCAACAACATTACCAAAACTAGTAATAAAAAATAATACTGGAACAGAAGTAAAAGAATTAACAATGACTTATGTAGAACCATATGTATATAGCTATAGTATAGATATAAGTGATTTAAGTGATGGAGAATATTTGTATGAAGTACAAGGAACAAATCCAAATAATATAAGTAATCATCAAAAAGTAGAAATACAATTAAATAGTCAAGAAGTAGGACAAATAGGAAATAAAGAAATAAAAGTACAATCAGGAAAATTAGTAATAGAAGAAGTAGATAATAGCTATGACGGATATATGACAAGTAGTGAGTACAAAAATGTAAGATTAGATGGAAGCAAAATAAGTGGACAATTAGTAGTACAAGAATGGTTAAATGGAACAAAACAAATAAGACCACAAACACTACCAAAACTAGTAATAAAAAATAGTTCTGGAGTGGAAGTAAAAGAAGTAATAATGACTTATGTAGAACCATATGTATATAGCTATAGTATAGATATAAGTAATTTAAGTGATGGAGAATATTTGTATGAAGTACAAGGAACAAATCCAAATAATATAAGTACTCATCAAAAAGTAGAAATACAATTAAATAGCCAAGAAGTAGGACAAATAGGAAATAAAGAAATAAAAGTACAATCAGGAAAATTAGTAATAGAAGAAGTAGATAATAGCTATGACGGATATATGACAAGTAGTGAGTACAAAAATGTAAGATTAGATGGAAGCAAAATAAGTGGACAATTAGTAGTACAAGAATGGTTAAATGGAACAAAACAAATAAGACCACAAACACTACCAAAACTAGTAATAAAAAATAGTTCTGGAGTGGAAGTAAAAGAAGTAATAATGACTTATGTAGAACCATATGTATATAGCTATAGTATAGATATAAGTAATTTAAGTGATGGAGAATATTTGTATGAAGTACAAGGAACAAATCCAAATAATATAAGTACTCATCAAAAAGTAGAAATACAATTAAATAGCCAAGAAGTAGGACAAATAGGAAATAAAGAAATAAAAGTACAATCAGGAAAATTAGTAATAGAAGAAGTAGATAATAGCTATGACGGATATATGACAAGTAGTGAGTACAAAAATGTAAGATTAGATGGAAGCAAAATAAGTGGACAATTAGTAGTACAAGAATGGTTAAATGGAACAAAACAAATAAGACCACAAACACTACCAAAACTAGTAATAAAAAATAGTTTGGGAGTAGAAGTAAAAGAAGTAATAATGACTTATGTAGAACCATATGTATATAGCTATAGTATAGATATAAGCAATTTAGGTGATGGAGAATATTTGTATGAAGTACAAGGAACAAATCCAAATAATATAAGTAATCATCAAAATGTAATAGTAGAATTAAAAGATAAAGCACTAGGAAATATAGGAAACTATGAAGTTAAAATAATTAATGGAAAATTAGTTATAGCAGAAATTGAAAAGAAATCAAAAGAAGTACAAAATACTATTATAAATATTGAAGAAGATAAAAAACAAGAAGAAAAAGAAAGTAAAGAAGTAGAAGTAACAGAAGATAAAAAACAGGAAGAATTATTAAATTCTAATGAATTACAAAAAGAAAAAGTAGTAGATGTAAAAGAATAAAAATAAAGGGATGATTCTAATTTAGAGTCATTCCTTTTTGTAAAAAAAATTCACAAAAAATATGTTGAAAAATGTCTAAAAATAATATATACTACCTAAGATGGGAGGAGAATAACAAATGAATAAATTACTAAAAGTAAGTATTGTTTTTTTATTAGCATTAGTTATATTTTTATTAGGAAATAGTGTGGAAGCAGCTTATGTTTCAAGCGTTGAAAGTATAGATGAATCTCGTTATCCTAATATAAAAGCTCAATTATTGGAATTAAAGAAAACATATCCTAATATACAAGTTTTATATACAGGATTAGATTGGAATAAAGTAATAGAAAATGAACATAGTGAAACTCATGGAAGAAATTTAGTAAGTAGAGATATGGATGATGCATGGATTTGCCAAGATTGTAAAAACCAAGGAATATGGTATGACAGTGGATTATATTGTGCATCTGAAGAAGCAGTAGAGTACATGATGGACCCAAGAAACTTTTTAAATACACATGATATTTTTCAATTCCAAAAATTAGATGCATCTATTGGAACAACTGCTGATGAAATAAGAAATGTATTAAAAATGGAAAAAGTTTTATATCTTCAAGATGACGAAGCAGCAATTCAAGCTTTTGCAAATACAGCAGCAAGAAATAATTTAAATGCTTATCATTTAGTTTCGAGAGTAATACAAGAGCAAGGAAGAAGTGGCACATCAACTTTATCATCTGGATTAGGTTATACTGGAAATGGGTATGAATATTATGGATATGGATATTATAATTTATTTAGTATAGGAGCATCAAGAGGTTCTGGAGAGCCTTCATATATGATTTATATACATGCACTAGATAGAGCTGCAATAGAAGGATGGAATACAAGAGCAGCTTCAATTGAAGGTGGAGGAGCTTTTGTCGGAGAGAATTATATAGATGTAGGACAAAATACATTATATTTACAAAAATTCTCTGTATATAATACAAATGGACAATTATATTGGCATCAATACATGCAAAATTTATTTGGAGCACAAAGTGAAGCAGATATTTTATATAATTTATATAAAATTAATGGAATACAGGGAAATAGCACTTTCCAATTTTTAGTACCTTTATATGAAAATATGCCATCACAACCATCAAGAATGCCAGGAGAACCTTATGATGGATATGTAAATAGTTATCAATATGGAGATATTACAACAGATGGCAGAAATATAAAAGGACAATTAGTAGTACAAGAATGGTTAAACGGAACAGAACAAATGGAACCAAATATGGATCCTATAATAGTATTAAAGTCAGATGACGGAGAAACAATAGAATGTAATGTAGAATATGTAGAACCATATGTATATCAATATAGTGTGGATATAGAAGCTTTAAATCCATTAAAAGAATATTATATAGAAGTAAGATGTGCAAATACAAATAATATAAGTAATCATAAAGTAGTTACAAGAATCCCTTGTAAAAATCAAGAATTAGGAAAAATATATGGATATAACACATATATGATAAATAATGTATTTACATTTACATATGATGGATATATGTTAAGTATGCCATTTACAGATTTGATAGTAAATAATACTAGAATTGAAGGACAGCTAGTAATACAAGAATGGATAGATGGTACAAGACAAGAACAACCAAAAACAACTCCAAAAGTTATGTTAGTTGCAGAAGATGGAAGTACAATTGAATGTGAAGTAGGATTTATAGAGCCATATGTTTATGGATTCAGTTGTGAAGAAAGATATATTGATAAGACAAAGAAATATGAATTACAAGTACAGTCAACAACAAGTAAAAATATCAGCACAAATAAAACAGCGAAAGTAACATATGCAAATAGAAATGTAGGACAAATAGGAAAGTATACTGTTAAAATAGAGAATAGTAAGATTGCATTTGTTTATGATGGATATATGACAAGTAGTGAGTACAAAAATGTAAGATTAGATGGAAGCAAAATAAGTGGACAATTGGTAGTACAAGAATGGTTAAATGGAACAAAGCAAATAGAGCCAGAAACATTACCAAAATTAATTATAAAAAATAGTGCTGGAACAAAAGTAAAAGAAGTAACAATGACTTATGTAGAACCATATGTATATAGTTATAGTATAGATATAAGTGGTTTAGAAAATGGCAAATATTTATATGAAGTACAAGGAACAAATCCAAATAATATAAGTACTCATCAAAAAGTAGAAATACCATTAAATAGTCAAGAAATAGGACAAATAGGAAATAATAAAGTAAAAGTAGAATCTGGTAAACTCGTAATAGAAGAAATAAATAACAATTATGACGGATATATGACAAGTAGTGAGTATACAAGCGTTACATTAAATGGAAGTAACATAAGTGGACAATTAGTAGTACAAGAATGGTTAAATGGAACAGAGCAAATAAGACCAGAAACACTACCAAGACTAGTAATAAAAAATAGTGAAGGAAAAGAAGTAAAAGAAGTAATAATGACTTATGTAGAACCATATGTATATAGCTATAGTATAGATATAAACGGTTTAGGTGATGGAGAATATTTGTATGAAGTACAAGGAACAAATCCAAATAATATAAGTAACCATCAAAAAGTAGAAGTACAATTAAATAGTCAAGAAGTAGGACAAATAGGAAATAAGGAAATAAAAGTACAATCAGGAAAATTAATAATAGAAGAAATAGATAATAGCTATGATGGATATATGACAAGTAGTGAGTACAAAAATGTAAGATTAGATGGAAGCAAAATAAGTGGACAATTAGTAGTACAAGAATGGTTAAATGGAACAGAGCAAATAAGACCAGAAACACTACCAAGACTAGTAATAAAAAATAGTGAAGGAAAAGAAGTAAAAGAAGTAATAATGACTTATGTAGAACCATATGTATATAGCTATAGTATAGATATAAACGGTTTAGGTGATGGAGAATATTTGTATGAAGTACAAGGAACAAATCCAAATAATATAAGTAACCATCAAAAAGTAGAAGTACAATTAAATAGTCAAGAAGTAGGACAAATAGGAAATAAGGAAATAAAAGTACAATCAGGAAAATTAATAATAGAAGAAATAGATAATAGCTATGATGGATATATGACAAGTAGTGAGTACAAAAATGTAAGATTAGATGGAAGCAAAATAAGTGGACAATTAGTAGTACAAGAATGGTTAAATGGAACAAAACAAATAAGACCACAAACATTACCAAGACTAGTGATAAAAAATAGTGAAGGAAAAGAAGTAAAAGAAGTAATAATGACTTATGTAGAACCATATGTATATAGCTATAGTATAGATATAAGCAATTTAAGTGATGGAGAATATTTGTATGAAGTACAAGGAACAAATCCAAATAATATAAGTAATCATCAAAATGTAATAGTAGAATTAAAAGACCAAACACTAGGAAATATAGGAAACTATGAAGTTAAAATAATTGATGGGAAATTAGTTCTTAAAAATGAAAATACTAGAATGTTAATGATTAAGAAAGATGTTGAAGAAAATGAAATTATTAATGAAGAAGATAAAGAACAACAAGTAAATGATAAAATTAACATTGAAAATATTAAAACAAAAACAAATATAACAGATGACTTAAAAAATAATATAGTTACTGATTTAGAAAAGGAAGAATAGAGTAGAAAAGAGGTAGAAATATAGTTTTTACCTCTTTTCTATGTTTTAAATTTAAAATCTTGATTATCATTGAAATAAATGATAAAATTACTTTACAAAATATAAATTTTAAATAAAATAAATGAGTTGTATAAGGAGTTTTTAATGAGTAAGCAAAATATAAAAAATATAGCTATTTTAATTGTAGCTATAATTGGAGCTGCATGTTTTAATCTTAATTTAGATACATCAGTTAGTATAAGAGATGCTTTTACAAGTGTTGATTCGATATTGTTAATGTCATTTTTTTTGATTTTATTTATAGCTTTAAAACAAATAGTTGAATTAAAAGATAAAAGAGCTAGAATAGTATCAGTAATAGTAGCTGTAATATTTGCAGGACTTGAAGTTGTAGGATATAGTATAAGTAATTATAATAGTTTAGCAGGAGTAATTGGCTCTAAAGAGATATTATTAAAGGCTGTATTAAAATTTATAGGTTATGCTATTGTCTTTTATACAATAATTATTTATGTATATACTAAAGTTTTGCCAAGAATAAAATTAAAAGAAGATAGTAAAATAAGAAAATATTTTACAGATAATAAAAGATCACTATTTGTAATTGCATTAATATTGTTTATAGCATATTTGCCACATTTTTTATACAATTTCCCAGGAATGTATACAGTAGATTCTGTATCAGAAATGGAGTATGGATTAAGTAATGCCACATCTTTTAAAAATCATCATCCAGTATTTCATATATTTATTATTTATGGATGTATAAGTTTAGGAAAGTTATTAGGTGGTGCATATATAGGAATTGCAATATATTCAATACTTCAAATGGTATTTGTATCATTTAGCTTTTCATATGTACTAAAATATATGGCAAAGAAAAATGTAAATATAGTATTTAGAATACTTACATTAATTTTCTTTATTATATATCCAGCTTTTGGCCCTTATAGTATTACAATGTGGAAAGATGTAGTATTTGGAGTAATACTTGTACCATTTACAATACAAGTTATAGAAATGGTAACAAATAAAGAATATTTCAAGAAAAAGAGAAATATTGTAGGTTTTATTGTAATATCTATATTTACAATATTATTTAGAAATAATGGTTTATATGTTGTTTTAATAACACTTGCAATATTATTGATGTTCCTAAAAGGAAATAGAAAGAAAATAGCTTTAATGCTTTTTATTGTTATGTTGTTTAATATATTATGGAAAGGACCTATATTTAAATTATTAAATGTAACAGATGGACCAGTCAGAGAAATGATGTCTATTCCAGTACAACAAATTGCAAGAACAGTAAAATATAGAAGAAGTGAATTAACTGAAGAAGAAAAAACTAAAATTCAGAAATATATAGATATGGACTTAGAAGAAATGGCAGAAAGTTATTATCCTTTAATATCTGATAATATAAAGGACCATTTTAATAATGAGGAGTTCAATAATAATAAGTTAGACTTTATATCATTATGGGTAAGCTTGTTCTTTAAATATCCAGTAGAATATATAGAAGCATTTTTAGATAATTCATTTGGATATTGGTATCCTCAAGCTAATAATGGAATTCTACCAACATGGTATGAATATGAGTATAGTGAACAAGTAATAGGTTATGATAGAAAACCAGTATTAAATTTAGAGTTCCTAGATGGTTATTATGCAGATGTTAATGGAAGAAGAATGCCAATAATATCAATGTGGATAAGTATAGGATTTGTTTTCTGGATAATGATTTTATGTATAGGATATATGGTTTGTAAAAAGAAATACAAATTAATATTAGCATATATACCAATACTTGCATTATGGCTAACTACAATAGCGTCACCAGTATATTGTGAATATAGATATATTTTTGGAATGTTTACTTGCATACCAATACTTACAATTTTGATATTAAGTTTAGCAAATAAAAAGGAAGATAAAATAGAGGAAATAAAAACAATTGAAGGTGTTAAAAGTATAGAAAACGAAAAGAAAAATAATAAAGAAGGAAAATAGAAGAATGCCAAAAATAAGTGTAATTATTCCAGTGTATAACACAGAAAAATATATAGAAAAATGCTTAGAAAGTCTTGCAGGACAAACAATGCAAGACTTTGAAGTCATTATTGTAAATGATGGCTCAACAGATAATTCTAAGAAAGTCATCAAGGATTATATGAAAAATAGTAATTTGGATATAAGGTACTTAGAAAAAGAAAATGGTGGACTAGCTTCTGCTAGAAATTATGGAGTAGAAAAAGCTTTAGGAAAATATATATCATTTTTAGATAGTGATGATTATTTAGATAAAAATCTTTTTTCTAATTTAGAAAAATATATTGATGAAGATATAGATTTGATAAAATTCAAGATGAAGACAGTTGATGAAAAAGAAAATGTAATAGAAAAATTAGATGGTCCAGTATTTGATGTGTGTACTGGTGAAGAAGGATACAAGAAATTATGTACAACAGACAAATATATGGATCCAGCTTGTATTTATTTATATAGAAGAGAATTTTTTTTAGAAAATAATTTTAAATATAAATTGAGATACCATGAAGACTTTGGGTTAACATCTTTAATAATGATACAGGCCAAAAGTTTTGTATCAACAGAATTTTTTGGATATAATTATTTACAAACAGAAGAGAGTCTAACTAGAGGAAAAGATTATAAAAAAGATGTAGACAGAGCAAAAGATATGTTAGCACATTATGATAACATGATAACTTTAATAGATGCTTATTATAATATAAGTGATGAAACTAAAGATTTAGTAAAAAGATATTATACAAATTCTGTTGTATTAAAAGCAGATACGCTTAAGGGAGAAGACAAAAAACGTTATATAAAAGAGATAAAAGACAGATTTATGTATAGAAATATTAAACCAGAGAATTTAAAGCAAAAAGTAAAAAGAATATTATTAAAATATAATGTTAGTTTATATTTAAAAATGAGGTAAGAAATGAGAAGTGTAAGTGTAATAGTTCCTTTTTATAATGTGGAAAATTATATAGAAAAATGTTTGAATACATTAGTACATCAAACATTAGAAGATATAGAAATAATACTTGTAAATGATGGTTCTCAAGATAGAAGTATGGTTGTTGTTAAAAAGTTTTTAGAACAATATCCAGATAAGATTACATATCTAGAAAAAGAAAATGGCGGATTATCAGATGCAAGAAATTATGCGATTCCCTATGCTAAAGGAGAGTATATAGCATTTTTAGACTCAGATGACTATGTAGAAAAAACAATGTATAAAGATATGTATGAATTAGCTAAAAAAGAAGATAGCGATATGGTAGAATGTAATTTCTACTGGGAATATCCAGATAAGAAAAAAGAAGATATTGGCGTAGTTTATAATGGTAAAAAGGAAATGCTTGAAAAAGTAAGGGTAGTTGCTTGGAACAAATTAATAAAGAAAGAAGTTTTAGAAAAAAGTAAAGTAACTTTCCCAAAAGGATATAGATATGAAGATGTAGAATTTACATATAAACTAATACCATATTTAGATAAAGTATCATTCTTAAAAAAGCCATGTATACATTATATACAAAGAGAAGGTTCAATATCTAATAATCAAAACGAAAGAAATAAAGAAATTTTTGATGTACTAGAACACGTAATAGATTTTTATAAAGAAAATGATTTGTATGAAGAATATAAAGATGAGTTAGAATATCTATATGTTCGTTATGCTTTTTGTAGTTCTTTACTCAGAATTGTAAAGATAAAGGATGAGTTTGTACAAAGAAAATTATTAGACTTAACATGGGAGAAAGTAAATACAACATTTCCAGAATGGAAACAAAATCCTGTGCTTAAAAGTAAAAAAGATTTAAAAAGTATTTACTTAAAAACAATAAATAAATTTACATTTGAAATGTATAGTACATTATTTTCTTTATTCCAAAAATAAAAAAGAAAATAAGAAATGTAAAATAAAAATAAAAGAAAAGGAAAAAGAATGAAAAAGATTATATTTGGAATAACAGGTTTAACTATAGGTGGAGCAGAAAGAGTTTTAGTAGATTTAGCAAATAAGTTATCTTACGATTATGATATAACGATATTTACTTTATATGCTAAAGGAGAATTAGAAAAAGAATTAAATGAAAATGTTAAATTAAAAAGTTTATATAATAAACCTTATAAAGAATTATCAAAATTAGGGCAAAAGTTATTTGCTCCATTAAAGGTATTGTTATTAAAAAAGAGTATTTATAAGAAAAATATTAAAAACGATTATGATGTAGAAATTGCATTCTTAGAAGGACCAATAACAAGATTATTTAGTGTTAAAAATGAAAAGGTTAGAAAAATTGCATGGATACATAATGATATATCTTTGGTATTTGGACAAGGTGTAAAATCTAAAATAAAAAAACATTTAGATGAAAAAGTATATGATAAATATAATGACTTAGTATTTGTAAGTAAAGATAATTTAGATAAATTTAATAAAACATATACTAATTTAAAAATTAGCGAAGGACATAAAAAAGTTATTTATAATTACATAGATAAAGAAAGAATTATTAAAAAATCAAATGAAAATATATATGTTTCGTTTGATAAAAATAGTATTAATTTTGTAACTGTTGCAAGATTAGTTTATCAAAAGGGAATCGACAGACTAATAAAAGTCCACAAAAAGTTAATAGAAAGTGGATATAGACATGATTTTTATATAATAGGTGATGGACCTGAAAGAGAAAAATTAGAGAAGTTAATAAAAGAAAATAATGTAGAAGAAACGTTTCATTTACTAGGACAAAAAGA
This sequence comes from uncultured Clostridia bacterium, assembly GCA_944392605.1. Taxonomy (GTDB): domain Bacteria; phylum Bacillota; class Clostridia; order TANB77; family CAG-508; genus CAG-269. The sequence goes on from CALXXE010000003.1 coordinate 35,507, forward strand.
AAATCCATATCCATATGTAAGGCAAGCTGATTATTTTTGTTTACTTTCAAGATTTGAAGGATATGGTATGGTTTTAGAAGAAGCTAAGATATTAGAAAAGAATATCATTATTACTGATACTGCAGCAAGGGAAGCGGTAGAAGGATATAGTAATAAATATGTTCTAGAAAATACAGAAGAAGGAATTTATAATGGCTTACTAAAAGTTTTAGAAGAGAATATGAAAAATGGAAAAGATAAAGAAAATGAAGAAGTAAAAGAGCAATATGATAATTCTAATATAATAAAAGAAGTAAAAGAATTAATAGGAGATTAATATGAAAATTTCAGTACTTACACCATCATATAACAGGGCTAGTTTGTTAGATAAATTATATAACAGTTTAGTTAAGAACAGTAAATATGGAATTGATATAGAATGGCTAATTCAGGATGATGGCTCAGTAGATGATACTAAAGAGGTAGTAGAAAGATTTAAAGAAAATAAAGATAACGATAATTTAGAAATAAAATATTATTTCCAAGAAAATCAAGGAAAGATGGTTGCCATTAATAATTTAGTAGAAAAAGCAACAGGAGATTTAATAGTAGACTGTGATTCTGATGATTATTTTACTCATGATGCTTTTAAGAAGATAAAAGAAGCTTATAAAGAACATGAACAGGAAATTAAATCAAATAAATATTATGGATTATGTTTCTTAAAAAATGACCAAAATGGAAATAATATGGGAAATGATTTTAAGAATAAAGAAACAACAATGTTTGATTTATATTTTAAAGAAGGGGAAACAGGAGAAAAAGCAATAGTATTTTTTTCTGATATTAGAAAAAAATATAAACATGAATTAGAACATGGAGAAAAATTTGTTACAGAAGCTAGAATGTATCATAAGATTGATGAAAAATATAAAATGATTTGTATCAATAAACCAATTATGATATGTGAATATCAAGAAGATGGATATACAAAAAATATAAAGAAACAATTTATAGAAAATAAGTATGGATATTTTGAGTATTTTAAAGAAATTATGCAAAAAGATATGAAAGGCGTTACTTTTAATAAAAGATTATATGCAATAAAACATTATATATTATTTGGATATTTAACAAAAGCAAAGAAAACGTTAAAAAATGTAAAAGGATTTGAAAATAAATTATTATATATCTTATTGTATATACCAGGTAGAGTAAAGTCTAAGATGAAATATTAGGGGGAAATAAGGTTGCAAAAAGTAAAGGAGTTTTTAAGCAAGAATAAGAAAATTATATGGGTAGTTGCAAGTATTTTATTAACAATAGGAATAAATATGTCTATATATGTTGCAAATAATTTAGTCTATTTCAATGGAAATCAAATCATTTGGCTGTTTTTATGTGTTTTTATTTATATAATATTTAAACAATCGGATAAATATGAGGGGAGAAGATTAAAGGTTTGTAGTAGTATATTAGGAATCCTTCTTTCTATCTTCCAAGTGCTAGGCATTATGACAAATGGAAATTGGATCGTAAGCGAAGTTATAGTTACAAAAGAAGTAGTTATGTTTATGCTTGCAAAATTTATTACATATGGAGTGATATTCTATAACATTATAAAAATACTGTTTAGTTTAATAGAACAAATAGATTGGAATAAAACAAGAAAAGATATATTAAAACCTAGTCTAAAAACATTTATAGTAGTTGCTTTATTATTTTTTATTGTATGGCTTCCATACTTCTTAAATTATTATCCAGGAATCACATCATTTGATACACACTATCAATTAATGCAAGGTTTTGGAAAAGTTCCATATAATAATCATCATCCTGTAGTACACACATTCATAATGAGTAGTGTTGTTAAAGTAGGACATGCGATAACAGGAGATTATAATTTTGGAATTGCTTTATATGCTATGCTACAAATGATTTTCTGTGCAATTACATTATCATTTGTAATTTACTATATGGGAAAGAAAAATATAAATCCAATAATAAAGACGATTACATTTTTATGTTTTGCATTTGTACCATTTGTACCACAATTTAGCATTGCAGTATGGAAAGATGTACCATTTGCGATGTTTATGGTATGGCTTCTAATTGGAATTATAGAAATGATAACAAATGAAGAAAATTTCTTTACTAAAAAAAGAAACATGGGGCTTTTTATATTAATTACATTGTGTGTATTGTTTTTTAGAAATAATGGGGTATATATAATTCTATTAACATTACCATTTGCACTTGTTTTGAGAAGGAAGTATTGGAAACAAATATTAATAGTATTTGGTATACCAATTATATTTTATTATATAATAACAGGACCAGTATTTGCTAAATTCAATATTGCTAAAAGTTCATCAAAAGAAATGTTATCTATACCAATGCAACAAATGGCAAGAATAGTAAAATACAAAGGTGATGAATTATCGGAAGAAGATAAAAATATAATTGGACAATATATCAATATAGATACAGCAGCAGAAAATTATGACCCAACAATATCAGACCCTATAAAAAATGAATTTAATGATGGAACATTTAACCAAGATAAATTAAATCTAATAAAATTATATATAAAATTAGCAATTAAATATCCAGGAGAAACATTAGAAGCACTTGTTGGAAATACTTATGGATATTATTATCCAGAAGTTGTAACATATTCAATTGCAACAGGAGTATATAAGTCACCTTTTGAAGCAGAACAATTTATGAACTTACATGAAGACCCGATTATAGATATACCTGTTCTTGATAGTATGATAAATGCAATTTATGATAAGCAAATACCAATTATAAGTTTAATAGCAAATATAGGATTTGCATTTTGGATAGTTTTAGGAATAGTGTTTTATAATATTTATCAAAAGAGATATAAGTATTTACTAATGTTTATACCAGTAGGAGTATTATATTTAACTTGTCTTGCATCTCCTGTATCAGGAGAGTTACGCTACATTTATGCAATGTTTGTGAGTTTACCTTTATTTATAGGAGTTGGACTAAAAAAATAAATTAATATAAAAAGATGTGTAATTAATAAAAAGCAAGTAACAAAAACATGAAAAAGCATATAACAAATATTTGACAAAAATTACAAAAAACTAGCGTAGTTTAATTACAATGATACAAAAAAATAATAACAGAAAATATATAGGATAATGAGAATGGAGGCGATATAAATGAAGTTGGAGGAATATAAATCAGGTCAATATGTAAAAATGGAAGATTATAAAGCATTTATTCCCAGTAAAATAAACTATAACTGGGGATGGGATGATACAAAATTGGATAAACTATTAGCAGAAGCAAATAGACAAATTGGAGAGTTAAACGCATATTCATTATTAATACCAAATGTGGATTTATATATTAAAATGCATGTGAAAATTGAAGCTAATAAATCAAGTAGGATTGAAGGTACAAGAACTACAGTAGAAGAAGACTTACTAGATGTAACAGATATTAACCCAGAAAAAAGAGATGATTGGGAGGAAGTACAAAACTATGTGAAGGCTACAAACTATGGTGTAAAAAGGATAAAAGATGGATTTCCAGTATGCACTAGATTAATAAGAGAATTACATAAAATATTAATGCAAGGAGTTAGAGGAGAGTATAAAACACCAGGGGAATTTAGAACTTCACAAAACTGGATTGGAGGAAGTAGACCAAGTAATGCAGTATATGTTCCACCACCACATACAGAAATTGCAGAATGTTTGACTGATTTTGAAAAATTTATAAATAATGAAGAAATAGACACACCAGACTTAATAAAAATAGCCATTTTACATTATCAGTTTGAATCAATACATCCATTTTTAGATGGTAATGGAAGAATAGGAAGACTACTTATACCATTATATATTCAAAGTAAGGGAATGTTAGATAAATCTTGTTTATATATTTCTGATTATATTGAAAGAAATAAAGATACATATTATGATATGTTAACAAGAGTAAGAATTTATAATGATATGATAGAATGGATTAAATTCTTTTTAGAAGCAGTTATAGAAACTTCAGAAACAGCAAAAGAAAAATTTAGGAATGTAGTTGAACTTACAAAAGAAATGGATAAAGTTATAATGGATTTACCAGTAAAACCAGAAAATGCAAAAAAAGTATTAGATGTACTATATGATGAGCCAATTGTTTCAAGAAAGAAAATATTAGAGTTAATAGACATAAAACCAACAACTTTAAATGTGTGCATTAATGCATTAAAAGAGAAGAATATTATTATAGAGACAACTGGATATAGTAGAAATCAAGTATTTGCTTTTCAAAAATATATTGATTTGTTTTTAAAGTGAAAATTATAAAACGGAAAATAGAAAAAAGTTGTTGTACAAAAATTTATAGCACGGAAAATTGAGAAAATCCGTGCTATAAATTTTTATAGAACGAAAAAATCAAAAAATCCGGTTTATAAATTTTTCTATCCAAAAAATTGACATATGACGAGTAATAATCTATAATAGTTTTAGCTTAAGCAAATAAACTTGAAGTTTTTCAAATAAAAAGACTAGGTGAGCTAGACCTAGTTTTTTCTTTACTTATTTTATAAATTATAAATAGCATTATAAAAGAAAAAATAAGCATATTTAAATTTTAAAGAATTGACAAGAGGGGAATTTATGATATAATTACGATGAATTAATTTCACAAAAGGAGTTAAAAAATGAAGGAAAATGAAGATAATATAGCAATAAAAGTAGATCACGTGTATAAAAGTTTTAATATTTATTATGATAGAGCAAATACATTAAAAGAAAGAGCTTTATTTTGGATGAGAAATAAAAGAAAAGAAAAAAGAGAAGTTTTAAAAGATATAAACTTAGATATAAAAAAAGGTGAAACAGTAGCTTTAATAGGTGTTAATGGAAGTGGAAAATCAACACTTTTAAAATTAATGACACAAATTATTTTTCCAAATAAAGGAACGATAGAAACTAAAGGAAAATTAACATCATTACTAGAATTAGGTGCTGGTTTCCACCCTGACTTTTCAGGTAGAGAAAATATATATTTTAACTCATCTATTTTTGGATTAACAAGAAAAGAAATAGATGAAAGGCTTGAACAAATAATAGAGTTTTCAGAATTACAAGATTTTATAGATAACCCAGTAAGAACATATTCATCAGGAATGTATATGCGTCTAGCATTTTCTGTTGCAATTAACGTAGATGCAGATATCTTACTAATAGATGAAATATTATCAGTTGGAGATCAACATTTCCAAGAAAAATGTTTTAATAAGATGAGAGAACTAAAAAAAGAAGGAAAAACGATGGTGTTTGTTACTCACAGTATGGATTCTGTAAAAAATCTATGTGATAGAGCTGTATGGCTTTCTGATGGAGTAGTTAGAATGGATGGAAATACTGACGAAGTAGTGGATGAATATCTAAAAGAAACTATGTAACGACAAAATTAAGGAGAGAAGAATGAATATATTTAAAAAGATTTATAATTATAGAGAGTTATTAAAAACGAATGTAAAAAAAGAAATAAGAGGAAGATACAAAAACTCATTTTTAGGAATATTGTGGTCATTTTTAAATCCACTTTTACAATTACTTGTATATTCTGTAATCTTTGGAGCATTACTTGCAGGTGGAGATGAAACTTATCCTATATATATATGTGTTGCTTTAATACCTTGGACATACTTTACAACAGCAATATCACAAGCAGCTTTTACTGTTATAGGAAATGCCGATATTATAAAGAAAGTATATTTCCCAAGAGAAATTTTGCCAATATCAGTAGTAACAAGTGGAGCAGTAAATTTTGTAATATCTACAATAATAATTTTAGCATTTGTTATTTTTTCAGGTGTAGGATTATCATGGTATATAGTGTTATATCCATTTATATTACTTATACAATATATTTTATTATTAGGAATAGGTTTTATAGTATCATCAGTAACAGTATATTTTAGAGACTTAGAACATATTATAGGTGTTGTTTTAATGGCAGCATTCTATGCAACACCAATAGTATATAATATACAACAATTACCACATGCACTTCAGGTACTTGTAAACTTAAACCCAATGACACATTTGATAAATGGATATAGAGATATTTTCTATTATCATCAAATGCCAAATATGAAAATGCTTCTTATATTGTTAGGAATTTCAATAGTATTAACTATAGTAGGATATTTTATATTTAAAAAGCTACAAAAAGGATTTGCAGAAGAATTATAAAATTAAGGCAACTTATGGTCCTTATTTGTAAGGAACCTTAAGTTGCTTTATTTGGAAGGGAGAAAATATGGAAGAAAAAAAGAATTTGGAAAAAATTAAAGTTTTTGCTTGTCCTACAGCAGAAGATTTCACAAAGGAGATTTGTGATTGTTTAGGCATTGAAGTAGGAAAAATTAATCATATGAAATTTAAAAATGATAACAACTTTGTGCAAATTCTAGAATCAGTAAGAGAAAAAGATGTTTATGTAGTACAAACAACTGAGCCACCAGTAAATGAAAGAATAATGGAATTATTAATTACAATTGATGCAATAAAAAGAGCATCAGCAAAAAATATCAATGTGGTTTTACCATATTTCCCATATTCAAGGTCAGATAAAAAAGACCAACCTAGAGTTCCAATTACAGCAAAATTAATGGCAGAAATAATAGAAGCAGCAGGTGCAACAAGAGTAATTACTTGTGACTTACACAACCCTGCAATTCAAGCATATTTTAATATAAATTGTGATAGACTAACTGGAGAATATATATTAGAAGATTATTTTAAATCTAAGAACTTAGACAATATGGTAATTGTAGCAACAGATGCAGGAAGTTCTAAAAAAGCATATAAATATTCAGAATACTTTAATTGTCCAATAGCTTTAGTGGATAAGAGAAGAGAAGGAAATGATGATAGAGCAATAGCAAGTACAATTATAGGTGATGTTAAAGATAAAAATGCTATAATATTTGATGATGAAATAGACACAGCAGGTTCTATGATGGAAACAGTAAAAGTCTTAAATAAATTTGGTGCAAAGGCAATATACGCAGGATGTACACATGCTGTTTTATCAGGACCAGCGATAGAAAGAATACAAAATTCAGCAATAAAAGAATTGGTTGTAACAAATACAATTCCGCTAACAAAAGAAAAACAAATAGATAAAATAAAGGTGTTATCTATTGCACCTTTGTTTGCAGAAGTAATAAAGAGAATACATACAGAACAGCCAGTAGGAGACTTATTTAGAGAATAGAAACACTAAAAGGGGAAACATAGATGGTAAGCAGATGGATTAAAAGAATAATATACTTTTTAGCATTAATAGCAATGCTAATTGTTGGAATCTTAAATATAGTATATATAAATCAGATAGCAAACAATGAAGTTTCAAGTATAGAGTATTATGGATTATTTAAACTGTTTACAAGTTTTGTAATTGCAGGATTAATAATTGGAGCAAGTTATGGATTACAAAAAATAAAAGTAGGAAAGAAAGTAAAAATTGGACTTATTATACTGGCTTTAATATTGTATGCTGCAGTTCAAATTGGGTGGATATCACAATCAGTTGCAACTCCATATGCAGATTCTGAACAGTTAATAGTAATAGCAAAAGAAATAATAAATGGAAATGGACTATCGGAATATTGTACAAATTATATGGCATATTATAGCCAACAAATACCATTAGTAGCAATAATGGTAATACTATTTAAAATATTTAATACAACAAGCTTTGCAATATTTGAGTATTTAAATGTAATATGTAATGTATTAACAATATTAGGGCTATATTTCATAACAAAAAGAATAAGTGAAGAACATAAATGTAATAAAGTGTTATTTTGGATACTTAGTTTAACATTTATACCAATTATAATGCTTGCAACTTTTGTTTATGGAGACTTTATAGGACTAGCATTTGCAGTATGGGCAATATATTTTGCAATGAAATATGAAAAAACAGATAAAATAAGAAATGCAGTATTTACTGCAATATGTATTTCAATTGCATGTTTATTTAGAATGAATTATTTTATTTTTGCAATAGCAATAGGAATTTATTGGTTTATAAATGTACTTGATAAAAAGAATAAGAAAGAAACAATTAAAGGAATAGGTGTTTTAACATTATTAGTTTTAATGATAATGATACCTAGTAGTTTTATAAAAAGTGCATATACAAGAAAATATAATTTACCTAGTGAAAAATCATTTTCAACAGTTCCATATTTATATATGGGAATGAGTGAAGGTGATTATGGAAATGGTTGGTATAATAACCAAATGGGAGATACAGTATATCACTTAATGAATGATGAAAAAGAAAAAGCAGAAGAACTAGGAGAAGATGTTAAAAATAATCTTACAGAAAGAGTAAAATATTTACTGCAAAACCCAATATATACAGCTAAATTTTATACTAAGAAGATAATTACAACTTGGGCTGAACCTACTTTAGAATATGGATTTTATAATACTAAATATCCACAAGAAGTAAATATAGAAGAACATTTTGTAGCAAACCATGTGTTAAATGGTAGATTTTATGAATTAAGCAAAGTTTATCAAAAAGCTTTAACTTATATAATCTTTATAGGAGCAGCAATAGCTATAGTTGCAAATAGAAAGAAATTAGATAAAGAAATATTATTACTGATTTTAACCTTTTTAGGAGGATTTGGTTTCCACATTCTATGGGAAGCGAAGTCTAGATATATAATTCCTTATATAATTATCTTAATTCCAGTATCAGTAGTTGGAATTGATATAATTATTCAAAAGATAAAAGATAAATTAAAAAACAAAAGAGAAGAAAAAGAACAAAAATTATTAAAAGAAAAACAAAATTAATGGAGGAAAAGAAAATGGAAAAAAAGAAAGTATCATTAGTAATACCTATGTATTATGAAGAAGAAGTTGCAAATGAATGTTATGAAAGAGTACAAAAGATATTAAAAGGTTTAGAAAATTATGATTATGAAATAATCTTTATAAATGATGGAAGTAAAGACAAAACATTAGAGATATTAGAGTCAATTGCTTCAAAAGATGAACATGTAAAAGTAATATCTTTTTCAAGAAACTTTGGACATCAAGCAGCAGTAACAGCAGGATTAAAAGAAGTAACAGGAGATGCAATAATAATTATAGATGCTGACTTACAAGATCCTCCTGAGTTAATACCTGATATGCTTAAATATTGGGAAGAAGGAAATGAAGTAATATATGGAAAGAGAAAAACCAGAAAAGGAGAATCAGCATTTAAATTATTTACAGCCAAAATGTTCTATAAAACATTAAATTCTTTATCAGATGTAGAAATACCAAAAGATACAGGAGATTTCCGTCTAGTAGATAGAAAAGTGGTAGATGTAGTAAATAGTTTACCTGAGCATAATAAATTCTTAAGAGGATTGTTTAGCTGGGTAGGATTTAAACAAATGCCTTATGAATATGAAAGACAAGAACGTTTTGCAGGAAAGACTAAATATCCATTAAAGAAAATGTTGAAACTTGCATCAGATGGAATTATAAGCTTCTCTACAAAACCATTGAAATTAGTAGGAGCATTGGGAATTTTATCTATTGTAATTTCTGTACTTATATTAATTTATGCATTAGTATCATATATATTCAAATTAAATGATTTATCTGCAGGTTGGACATCTATGATGGTAGCAATTACATTCTTTGCAGGAGTACAACTACTTTCAATTTGGATAATGTCAGAATATATTGGAAGAATTTATGATGAAACAAAACAAAGACCACAATATATAATTGATAAGAAAATAAATATAAAAAAGTAAAAGGAAAAAGATATGCTAAAAAAACTTACATTAAATAAAGATTTCATAAATAAAGCTGTAAAATTCATGTCAGTTATAATGTTTGCATTTATTTTACTAATAATGCTTTTGGTAGACACAAGAGTAGAATATAACTATAGAAATGATGTTAAATTAAATAACTATATTTTCTTTTTAGTAGTATTTTTAATAATTGGAATCTTGTTTGCTTTGAAAAAGCTGTTAGAAAATAAACAAGATAAAGTACAAAAGATAGTCTCAAAAATTGAAAGTAAATCTACTTTAATAATAGTAATTTTGTTTATATTATTAATTATATTTCAAGCATTAATGATAAGAAATTTATATTTTGAAACAAAATGGGATTTAGAACATGTAATAGGAACACTAAGAAATTTCTTAGAAACAGGTGTGTTTGATAATCATGCATATATAGGCTCTTATCCATATTTTAGTATATATCCTAATAACTTATTTTTAGCAAATGTATTTTGCGTAATAGGAAAAATGGTAATGATATTTTTCCAAGAAAAATATGTTTATGGAGCATTAGTTATTATAGGAACAATTTTAGTAGATATATCTGGGATATTAACAGTAAAAACAATAGGAAATTTTACAGATAAGAAAATATTTAAAATTATAGGTATGCTTGGATTTATGGCATTTATTGGTGTATCACCTTGGCTTCTTGTGCCATATTCTGACACATATTCTATAATGTTTCCAATAGCAGTATTATACAATTACACTAAAAAGGACAAGAAGTTATATAATTATTTACTAATTGGATTATGTAGTTATTTGGGATATTTAATAAAGCCAACTGTTATTATTGTATTGATAGCAATAGCAATAATAGAAGCTTTTAGATTATTAACTAAGATAAAAATAAAGGAAAATAGAATCCAAAGAGCTAAAAAGGTTGTTAAAAATATAATATTTGTATTGATAGGAATGGTTTTAGTATTTTTACTTAAATTCGGATTATCAAAGGTTACAAATTATGAACCAGAAAAAAAATATGAAATATCTTTTTATCATTATCTAATGATGGGAATAAATGAAGAAACTACAGGAGCTTATAATGGTGATGATGTAGTAAATTCTATTAGTCAAAATAGTTATGAAGAAAGAATAGCATATAATAAACAAGTGTTTTTAGAAAGACTAAAGTCAATGTCTGCTAAAGATTTAGCCGAGTTTTATACTAAAAAGATTTTAGTTAACTATAATGATGGAACATTAGCATGGGGAAGAGAAGGCGGATTTTATGATATAGTTAATAATAAAGATGATAGATTAGCAAATATCATGAAGAATTTCTATTATAATGATGGCAGTTTATTTTATATATTTACAGATATCATGCAATTTATATGGATATTTATATTAGTATTTGTATTTATATGTGCTATACTAAATAAGTTTGATAAAAATATTTCAGTAGTTTTTTTAAGCTTAATAGGATTGACATTATTTACATTACTATTTGAAGCTAGAGCAAGATACTTGTATTTATATTCAAGTTTTTATATTATAATAGCTGTACTTGGAATAGAAGCTTTACTTTATAGAAAAAGTAAAAGAGAAGAAATAAAAAGAATAGAAGGACCAGAGAAAATGAAAGAAGAAAAATTAGAAAATAATGAGAATAAAACAGAAAAAATAAAATTAAAAGATGTAGATTTTAAAAATATAAATATGAAAACAATAAAAGGATTGTGTTTAGAATATAAAGATTTAATTTTATATGCTATATTTGGAGTATTAACAACTGTAGTTAATTTAGGAAGTTTCTTCGTTTTAAATACTTTATTACATATTGATGAAAATGTATCAAATTTTATAGCAATAGTGTTAGCTGTTTTAGTTGCATATTTTACAAATAAAGATATGGTATTCCATTCAGAGGCGGAAACAAGAAAAGAAAAATTTGTCGAATTCTGTAAGTTTATGTTAGGAAGAGCTTTTACTATGGTAATAGAATTTGTAGGAGGAATAGTACTATTTAAATTACCAATACCACATATTATTACTAAAGCAGCTTTAACAGTAATAGTTATTATTTTAAATTTCTTTATTAGTAAATTCTTTGCATTTAAAATAAAGAAGAAAGATGAAAATTTAGTAGAAGAATAAAAATGAAAAATAATATAAAAGGAAGGTAAAAATGATGGATAAGATAGCAGTATTAATACCATGTTATAATGAAAGTAAAACAATAAAAAAGGTAGTAGAAGATTTTAAGAAAGAACTACCAGAAGCAACAATATATGTATATGATAATAATTCAAAAGATGGAACAGACAAGATAGCAAGAAAAGCAGGTGCAGTAGTTAGATATGAAAGAAGACAAGGAAAAGGAAATGTAATAAGAAGTATGTTTCGTGATATAGATGCTGAGTGCTATATCATGGCAGATGGAGATGATACATATCCAGCAGACTATGCAAAAGAAATGTGTAATGCAGTATTAGAAAGAAATGCAGATATGGTAGTAGGAGATAGATTATCATCAACATATTTTACAGAAAACAAAAGACCATTTCATAATTTAGGAAATGTGCTTGTTCGAAAACTAATAAATATGATATATAAAAGTGACATAAGAGATGTAATGACAGGATATAGAGCATTTAGTTATGAATTTGTAAAAACATTTCCAGTATTATCAAAAGGATTTGAGATAGAAACAGAAATGACAATACATTCATTAGATAAAAATATGAATGTAGAGAATGTGGTAATAGAATATAGAGATAGACCAGATGGAAGCGAATCAAAGTTAAACACATATACAGATGGAATGAAAGTAATAAAAACAATAGTAACTTTATATAAAGATTACAGACCATTCTCATTTTTTACATGGGTAGCGGTAATACTTGCTTTAATAGGACTAGGATTCTTAATACCAGTATTAATAGATTATGTTAAAACAGGCTTAGTACCAAAAATGCCATCATTTGTAGCCAGTGTATTTTTCTTTATATGCAGTATACAATCATTCTTTGGAGGATTAATATTACAAACAGTAATAAAGAGAAGTAAACAAGATTTTGAGATAAAATTGAATCAATATAAGGATAGGTTTAATGATTTGAAATAAAAAGAGTAAGAATGAAAAAAGATTCAAACAGTAATTATTTATGTTTGATGGTAAAATAGAGGATAAAAAGATTTACCAAAAGAGACTATATAATTTTAGCAATTACATCTTTAATATATATGATTGATAAGAAAAAAATATTGAAAAATAAAAGGGAAAAGTTATGCAAAAGAGAAATTTTTTTAATGAAGATTTTATAAATAAAGTCGTAAAATTTATGTCAATAATTATGCTAGCATCTATTTTGCCTATAATGCTTTTTATAGATACAAGGGTATATTATTATTATAGAAATGGGATTAAATTAGATAACTATATTTTATTTTTAGGTATTTTTTTAATAATTGTAATTTTATTTGGAATAAAAAAATTATTAAAAAATAAACGAGACAAAGTAAAAAATATAATTACAAAGATTGAGAGAAAAACAACAATAATAATAGTAGTACTGTTTATATTATTAATTGCATTCCAAGTATTAATGGTAAAAGATTTGTATTTTGAAACAGGTTGGGATGTAGAACATATCACAAAAGCAATTAAAAACTTTTTAAAAACAGGTATTCTAGATGATAGGTCAATCTTTGACGGGCATAAATATTTTAGCATATATCCCAATAATTTATTTTTAACAAATATATTTGTAATAATATCAAAAATAGTAACATCAATATTTGGAGAACAATATTTTTATAGAGCTTTAGTAATTATTGGAGTAATATTAGTGGATTTGGCAGGAATACTAACAGTAAAGACAATAGGAAATTTTACAGATAAAAAAACTTTTAAAATAATAGGAGCTCTTGTATTTATATTATTTATAGGAACATCACCTTGGATACTTGTACCATATTCTGATACATATTCTATATTATTCCCAATAGCAATATTATATAATTACACTAAAAAAGATAAAAAATTATATAACTATTTACTAATTGGTTTATGTAGTTATATGGGATATTTAATAAAGCCAACCGTCTTAATTGTATTAATAGCAATAGTAATAATAGAAGGCTATATGCTTTTATTAAATATAAAAATAAAAGAAAATATAAAAACAAGAGCAAGAAAGGTAATTAAAAATGTAATTTTCGTACTAATAGGCGTAATGTTAGTCTTTTTACTAAAATTTGCTCTATCAAAGGTTACGAATTACCAATTAGATAAGAAATATGAATTATCATTCTATCATTATTTAATGATGGGAATAAACGAAAGAACAGTTGGTGCATATAATGGAGAAGATGTAAAAAATTCTATTACAAAAAGCAGTTATGAAGAAAGAATTCAATATAATAAACAAGTATTTTTAGAAAGATTAAAGTCAATGTCAGTAAGCGACATAATAAATTTTTATACTACAAAAATGTTAGTTAACTATAATGATGGAACTTTTGCTTGGGGAAAAGAAGGTGGATTTTATAAAGAGATTAATTATAATAATGATTGGTTAGCAAAAATCTTGAAAAGCTATTATTATAATTATGGTAAGAGATCTACTATATTTACAAATATAATGCAATTTATATGGATATTTATATTAGTTTTTGATTTAATATGTGCTATATTAAAAAAATTTGATAGAAATCTAGCGGTAGCATTTTTAAGTTTAATTGGATTAACATTATTTCTTCTATTATTTGAAGCTAGAGCAAGATATTTGTATTTATATTCTAGCTTTTACATTTTAATAGCCGTATTAGGAATAGAAGTGATTTTATATAAATGTGAAAGAAGTAAGAATAATTAATAATGAATGTAAAAGAGAGTAGAAACAAAATAGAGGAATTGTTGTCGATTCTTCTATTTTTTTGTCGAATTTTCGTTGACAATAGGTATTAAATGTAGTACATTTTAGATATGACCTTGTTTGTTAAAGGTTAGAAATAGTTCGGGTCGCACAATATAGAAAGGAGACATGATGGACGAACTTATTCGGGTTATGACATCTCCTACTCAGGAGGTGGAAGTTGGAAAAACGTTTCGGGTAACGCTGGAAATCTCAAATACATTTGGGTGGATTGGGAACGTACAGGTTGTGTTTAACCAGTACGGAGAGAGTCCTTCCATTGTCAAACAAATGAAGAAAGAAGAAGAAAATGATGGTATTAGCATGTACTGTGCTGAGGTACAGTTTGATAGGCTTGGTAATTATTTCTTCTTCTTTTCTTTGGAGATTAACGGCGAAGCAAAGGCTATCAAGATTAGTCGCAAGACAAATCAGCCTGAGCTCATGTATTCATGGGACGAATCCCCCTATTGGAGGGAGCTAGTAATCCAGCAAGGATTCGAAGTCCCAGAGTGGTCGCAAGATGCGATTGCGTATCAAGTCTTTATCGACAGATTTTGTAAGGGAGGTAAGGCACAAGGAACACAACAAGGACGGCAATATCGAGTCTGGGAAGATTTCCCTGATTGGCATAGAAACAGCAATGGACAATTCCACAACAACGACTTCTTCTGTGGAAACATAGAAGGAATCTGCGAGAAGTTGGAATATCTCAAGAGTCTATCTGTTGACATTGTGTATCTTTCTCCTATCAACGAGAGTCTGTATAGGTATGAAAGGTATGCTTCTACCAATCACATGGAAATTGATCCAGATGCCGGCACTTTTGAGGATTTGGACAAGCTGCATAAGAAGGCAAATGAGATGGGGATGCACGTCATTCTAGACATTGCTTTCAATCACTGCAGTAGTGATAATCCAATCTTCAAGGAGGCAATGAGTAATCCGAACTCAAAGTATCGGGATTGGTTCTATATCAACGGAAACAGCTATATCTGCTGGTATGGAATCTTTACTGATATGCCAATCTTCAACCAGAACAGTAAGGATTATCAGGATTATGTCTATGGCGAGAACGGTGTGGTTGCAAAATTTGCACCGTATGTTGATGGCTTTAGGCTTGATCTTGCAAGTGAACTTCAGCCTTTTGTGTTGGAGGGAATCCGGAATCGTGCAAACCAGTATGGTAAGCACCTGATTTTGGGTGAATATTGGCATAAGGTTCCGGTTGGAATCTTGGGTAAGGGCTTGGATTGCCCAACGAACTATCCTTTTACAGATGCAATTCTGAAGTTTGTTGCATTTGGAAGGGGTTCCGACTTTGTCGGTAAGATTTATGATGTGCTTGAGAGCTATCCTAAGAAGACCATTGATACAATGTTCAACTCTCTTGATACGCACGATATGATGAGGGCAATCACAATTCTCTCACTTAAGTGCGTTAGAGATGAGCCGGACAGAATCTGGGAAATCGATAAGGAAGGCTCAAGGTGGCATGTCGTAAGGAACGGTAGAGGTGAGTTTCTCACCGATGACTTCAGACAATTTGAGTTTGATAACGACAAACTCAGAAAGGAAGAATATGACCTAGCAACAAGAAGACTCAAGGTGGCTGTCATCTTGCAATACTTCCTGCCAGGAATTCCTTGTACGTTCTATGGGACAGAAGTAGGTCTTCACGGATTCAAGGATCCGTTCAACCGAAAGTGCTTCCCTTGGAATGAGGAGGACCAAGACAAAGAACTCCTTAGCTTCTACCAAGAAATTGGTAAGTTTAGGAAGCTCTATCATGGAGCAGGAAGCAGCTTTGAAGTGCTGTATGCAGACCAGGACGTTTTCATCTTCGAAAGGAGAAATGAGACAAACTCTGTGTTTGTTGCAGTGAACAGAGGCAAGCAGAGACGATATGTCGATGTGCCTGAAGACTTCAAGGGTGATGTGAAGACATTCACTTTGAACGCGAACACGGACCAGAACTATTTGGAGCCGTACGGAGGGATGATTATCCTGAAGTAAGCTTTAAGAGGAGGAGAGGCAATGCTCTCCTCCTTCTTTTGAGTAAAATAAATAAAAAATGAATAACAAATAATGTAAATAGGATATAGTATAATATAATAGTATAATTTAATAATAAAGGTTGTAAAAATAAGGAAAATATAGTATAATAGCCAAAGAGAGAAGAAAGAAAAGAGAAGAGGGAAAAGCGATATGGAGAAAAAGAGAATATTAACAGGAGATAGACCAACAGGAAGATTACATATAGGACATTACTTTGGTTCAATAAAAAAGAGAGTAGAAATGCAAGAAAGTGGATTATATGACCCATATATTCTAATTGCTGATGTTCAAGCATTAACAGATAACTTTAATAATCCAGAAAAAGTAAGAAAAAATGTAAGAGAGGTAGCAATAGATTACTTATCATGTGGAATAGACCCTAAGAAAACAACAATATATATACAATCAATGATACCAGAAACAGCAGAACTTACAGTTTTCTATTCTAACTTAGTAACAATAGCAAGATTACAAAGAAATCCAACTGTAAAAACAGAAATAGCACAAAAAAGAGACTTGTTTGGAGAAAGTGTAACATATGGATTTTTAGGATATCCTGTAAGCCAAGCAGCAGATATAACAGCATTTGAAGGAGAACTAGTACCAGTAGGAGAAGATCAATTACCATTAATAGAACAAACAAGAGAAATAGTAAGAAAATTCAATAGTATATATGGTAATGTTCTAGTAGAACCACAAGCAGTATTATCAAGTGAAAAAAGAATAAAAGGATTAGATGGAAATGATAAAATGGGAAAATCACTAGGAAATGCAATATATTTATCAGATAGTGAAGAAGAAATAACGAAGAAGGTAATGAGTGCTATAACAGATCCAAATAGAATAAAAAAAGATGATTTAGGAAATCCTGATATATGCATGGTAGCTTATTATCATAAATTATTTAGTAAGCCTGAAGAAGTAGAAGCAGTATGCAAGGAATGTAGAGAAGGAAAACGTGGTTGTGTACAATGTAAAAAACAACTTGCCAAAAATATAGCTGATGAACTAAAACCAATAAGAGAAAAAAGAGCATATTATGAGCTACATCCAGAAGAAGTAGATAAAATATTAATAGAAGGAACTAAAAAAGCGAGAGAAGTAGCAAAAGAAACTATGAAAAAAGTTAAAAAAGCAATGAAATTAGATTATTTTGAATAATAGGGGACGTTTCCTTTTGTCAGTTTTCCGACAGTTTGGGACACATCTTTTATAAAATAAAATAAATGGAGGTAAAGATGGCGTTAGAAAATAAATTAGGAATAACAGATAGCGCAAAGTTAGCTCAAGAAGAGGAGAAAATAACTAAGAAGAAAGCATTGGAACTGTTTGATAAAAAAATAATAGATACATTCGAGGTGGGGACTTTTAAAGGATTGCAAGAAATACATAAATATTTATTTGAAGATATTTATGAATTTGCGGGGAAAATCAGGGATGAAAATATTTCAAAAGGAAATTTTCGTTTTGCCCCTGTAATGTATTTAAAAGAAGCTCTTAAAAATATAGATAAAATGCCACAAAAAACATATGATGAAATAATAGAAAAATATGTTGAGATGAATGCCTGCCACCCTTTTAGAGAAGGAAATGGAAGAAGTACTAGGATATGGCTTGATAGAATATTAATGAAAGAACTAAAAAAAGTAGTAGACTGGAGTAAAGTAGATAAAAATGACTATTTGTTAGCAATGGAAAGAAGCCCAATAAAAGATACAGAAATTAAAGTATTATTAAAAGATGCTTTAACAGATAAAATTAATGATAGAACTGTATACATGAAAGGGATAGATGCAAGTTATTACTATGAAGGATATTATACATATACAATAGAAGAGATTGATGCAGATAATAAATAGAAAAAATAAAAGGAGTAAATATGTTTACAGATTATACAAAAATAATAATTAAATCAGGAGACGGTGGAAATGGAGCAATAGCGTTTCATAGAGAGAAATATGTAGCAGCAGGAGGACCTGATGGTGGAGACGGTGGAAATGGAGGAAATATCTATTTCCAAGTTGATAAAGATAAAAATACATTAATTGATTTTAGATATAACAGAAAATTTAAAGCTAAAAATGGAGAAAATGGAAGTGGAAACAACTGTAGTGGAAAATATGGTGAAGATTTATATATAAAAGTACCAATTGGAACAGTTGTAAAAGATGCTGAGACAGGAAAGGTAATAGCAGATTTATCTAAACCAAACCAAGTAGAACTTGTATTAAAAGGAGGAAGAGGAGGAAGAGGAAATAGGCACTTCGCAACCTCAACAAGACAAGTTCCAAGATTTGCAGAAGATGGAGAAAAAGGTGAAGAAAAAGA
The DNA here is from genome assembly GCA_944392605.1 of uncultured Clostridia bacterium. Classification (GTDB taxonomy): domain Bacteria; phylum Bacillota; class Clostridia; order TANB77; family CAG-508; genus CAG-269. Next base: position 54,608 of record CALXXE010000003.1, read on the forward strand.
AGTTATACTAGAATTAAAATTATTAGCAGATGTAGGATTACTAGGATTTCCAAATGTAGGAAAATCAACATTTTTATCAGTTGTAACAGATGCAAGACCTAAAATTGCAAATTACCATTTTACAACACTAGAGCCAAATTTAGGAGTTGTAAAAACAAAAAATGGAGATGGATTTGTAATAGCAGATATCCCAGGAATAATCGAAGGAGCAAGTGAAGGGGTTGGACTTGGAATACAATTTTTAAGACATGTTGAAAGAACAAGATTGTTATTACACTTTTTAGATGTATCTGGTTCTGAAGGAAGAGATCCAGTAGAAGATTTCTATACAATAAACAAAGAGCTAAAAAAATATAGTGAAAAATTAGCTACAAGAAAACAAATAATAGTAGCAAATAAAATAGATGCAATGCAAGATGAAAGTTTATTAAAAGAAGTAGATAACTTAGCTAAAAAAGAAGGATTAGAATTATTTAAAATATCAGCAGCAACAAAACAAGGGGTACAAGAATTAATAGACCATGTAGCAAAAGTATTAAAAGAACTTCCAAAAGAAGAACTAATAGAAGTAGAAGATAAAAAAGTATATACATTAGAGGACGAAGATAAAGATAAATGGCAAATAAAGAAAGAAAATGGAGTATTTAAAGTAACAGGAAAACCAATACGAAGACTAATAGGAAGAATTAATATAGAAGATAATGAATCATTCTATTATTTACAGAAATCTCTAAGAAATATGGGTGTTGATAGCAAATTAAGAGAAATGGGAGTTTGTGAAGGTGATACTGTTATACTAGAGGATTGGGAGTTCGAATGGGAAGATTAGAGTTTTAGTAAAATATTTGAAAGAAGGAAAATGATATGAAAACAGGAAAAAGAAAAGATTATTTATCATGGGACGAATATTTTATGGCAATTGCAAAACTATCAGCAAAGAGAAGTAAAGACCCATCTACACAAGTAGGAGCTTGTATTGTAAGTAATGATAATAGGATATTATCAATAGGATATAATGGAGCGCCAAATGGATTTAATGATGATAATTTTCCTTGGGATAGAGAAGGAGAAAATCTAGAAACAAAATATCCATATGTATGCCATGCTGAGTTAAATGCTATTTTAAATTATAGAGGAAGTAAAAAAGATTTAGAAAATGCCAAAATATATGTAGATTTATTTCCTTGTAATGAATGTGCAAAACTTATTATACAATCAGGAATAAAAGAAGTGATTTATCTATCAGATAAATATTGGGACTCAGATAATAATATAGCATCTAGAAAATTATTTGATGAATGTGGTGTAAAGTATAGTAAAATCAATTTAAAACAAGAAAGAAATATAGAGATTGATTTAAAATAAAAATAGAGGAGTAGATTTTCTACTTCTCTAAAATTTTTGACATAAGAATTGCATTTCCATTATTATAATAATTTTTTCTTTTTCCATCTATATTAAAACCAAATTTTTCATAAAGATGAATTGCAATAGTATTATTTTCATTAACTTCTAAATTTATTTTTCTTATATTTTTATTTTTAGCTTCTAATATTATTCTATCTAAAAGTAATTTTCCAACACCTTGATTTCTACAATCTTTTTTTGTAACGATATTCATGATTTCTGCTTCATCTAAGATGATTTTTATTCCAGCAAAACCTAAAATTTCATTAGTTTCGTTTTTTACAACAAAGTAAGTAGAATTTTTAGAATTAAGTTCATCTTTTAAAACAGAGTAATTCCAAAAATCATCAAAATCAGTATTTAAAATATCTCTTATTTGTTCTAAATTAGATATATTCATGTAATCAACATTTAAATTCATATATTAAAATTTTATCTCCTTTTCTTTTTCTTCTAGTTGTCTTTGAGCTTGTGGCTTTTTTAAATATAGTGGTAAAATATCATTTAACTGTCTATCATCAGTTGTTGCTTCAATTCCAGAATTGTAAAAATCAAGTCCAGAAAGTCCTAAATAATAAGAATTTAGAAGATTTTGCTTAGGATTAGAAAAATAACCATAAGGAATCATTTTTTCAATATCTGATTTATAATTTGTTGATGCATCACCAATAAAGTAAATGTTACCAGTTTCGCTACTATCTTCTATATAAGTATCTAAAATAGATAAGGTTACTTTAACACTTTCTGCAGAAGGTGTAATTAATACATCTAAACCATCATCAGTTTTTTGATATAAAGCAAAATAGCAATTATCATTTTTACAATCAATCATAGAACAAATTAATGAATTGTTAGATACATCATTACTTAATTGTCTTGCTAAACATTCTAAAGAAGTAATACCAACTAAATCTATATTTTTACTATCTCTGAAAGCTTTAACAGTTGCAGTACCAATTCTAATACCTGTAAAGGAACCAGGACCAATATCACAAACAATTAAATTAATATCATCTATAGATAGATCTGCTTTATCTAAAGCATCATTAATCATAGGCATCAAAGTTTGTGAATGACTATTTACGGCTATAGCATCTAATTTACAAATTAACTTAGTGTCCTCTAAAATAGAAACACCACAAATATTACTAGAAGTATCAATACTTAATATTTTCAATTGAAATCCTCCTTTTATTATCATCATCATTATCTTTATTTAAATTTACATGAATATAATTTTTAGGTAGAGCATCTTTAATTAATTCGCCCCATTCAATTAAGCAAATACCTTTATCAAAATATTCATCTCCACCAATTTCATAAAATTCCGAAGAATCAGAAAGTCTATAAACATCAAAATGGTAAATAGTTGCTGATTCATTTTTATATTCATTAACAATAGTAAAAGTAGGGCTAGAAATCTCATTTTCTAGTCCAAAGTAAGATAGAAAACCCTCCACAAACTTAGTTTTACCAGAACCGAAGTTCACCTGTTAAAACAACAACAGCATTTTTATCTAATTTAGATGCAAAATCTTTTGCAAATTGTTTTGTCTCATTTTCACTGTTTGAAGTAAAGATAAAAGTATCAATCATAAAAAAACTCCTAAAATTTTATAAAAATTATCTTTAAAAGCTTGATTTAAAGACATAAATATTATAATATAAAAAAACAAAAAAATCAATTAAAAGGGTTGATAAAACTATAGAAATGTAATATAATTGTAAAGAATTTGTAATAAAACGGAAATAATAAAAAGTAAGGATGGTAAATCATGTTTAAATTAGGATTTGGACAAGATATAGGTATTGATTTAGGAACAGCAACAGTTATTGCTTATGTAAAAGGTAAAGGAATAGTATTAAGAGAACCTTCTGTTGTAGCAGTAGATAACACAACAGGGGAAGTTTTAGCTGTGGGACAAGAAGCAAGAAGAATGCTAGGTCGAACTCCAGGAAACATAGTAGCAACAAGACCTTTAAGAGATGGTGTAATATCAGATTATACAGTAACTGAAAAAATGCTTAAATACTTTATAAATAAAGTATGTGGAAAATTTATCTTTGCACCAAGAATAATGATTTGTATTCCATCACAAGTAACAGAAGTAGAGAAAAAAGCAGTAATAGATGCAGCATCACAAGCAGGAGCAAGAAAAGTATATCTAATAGAAGAACCAATAGCAGCAGCAATAGGAGCAGGAATTGATATATCAAAAGCATGTGGAAACATGGTAGTAGATATAGGTGGAGGAACAACAGATATTGCAGTAATATCATTAGGAGGTTCAGTAGTAAGCTCATCTCTAAAAGTTGCAGGAGATAAATTTGATGAAGCAATAGTAAAATATATAAAGAAAAAACATAATATAATAATTGGTGAAAGAACAGCAGAAGATTTAAAAATAAATATAGGCTGTGTTTATCCAAAGATTCAAGATACAGAAATGCAAATAAGGGGAAGAGATTTAGGAACAGGACTTCCAAATACAGTAACTATAAAATCAAGTGAAATGTTAGAAGCATTAATAGAGCCAGCAATGATGATAGTAGAAGCAGTACATGGTGTACTAGAAAGAACGCCACCAGAGCTTGCAGCAGATATAAGTGATAAAGGGATATATATGACAGGTGGAGGAGCTTTGCTTGATGGATTAGATAAATTATTACAAGAAAAAACAGGAATAAATGTAATGATAGCACAAGATACAGTATCTTGTGTAGCATTAGGAACAGGAAAAGCGCTAGATAACTTAGATGCTTTAGATGGAAGACCAAGAAGATAAGAAAAAGACAAAATAAGATGTCGCATAGGAAATTACTATGCGACATAATGTTTGTAGAAGGAGTAAAAAATGAAAAAAGTAGCATTTATAACATTAGGTTGTAAAGTAAATCAATATGAAACAAATGCAATGGCACAAGAATTTTTGAGAAAAGGTTATGAAGTAGTAGAACATACAGATTTTGCTGATATTTATGTAATAAATACATGTACTGTAACAAACATGTCAGATAGAAAATCAAGACAAATGTTAAGAAGAGTAAAAGAATTAAATAAAGATGCCATAATAGTGGCATGTGGTTGTTATGTTCAAGTTGCAAAAAGTGAATTAGAGAAGATAGAAGAAGTAGACTTAATACTTGGAAATAATGAAAAAAAGAGTATAGTAGAATTTGTAGAAGAGTTTGAGAGAACTAATAAAAAAGAATTAAAAATAGAAGATGTAATGTACCAAAAAGAATTTGTAGAATTTGGAGATGTGGTATATACAGAAAAAACAAGAGCGGTAATAAAAGTACAAGATGGATGTGATAGATTTTGTTCATATTGTATAATACCATATGCAAGAGGAAGAGTAAGAAGTAGAAAACCTGAAAAAATAATCTCAGAAATAAGAAAGATAGCAGAAAAAGGAATAAAAGAAGTAGTAATAACAGGAATACATATAGCTTCATATGGAAAAGACTTTAAAAATGAAAATTATAGATTAATAGACTTATTAGAAGAAATAAATAAAATAGACGGAATACAAAGAATAAGATTAGGTTCATTAGAGCCATTACTAATAACTGAAGAATTTGTAAGTAGATTAGTAAAATTAGAAAAAATCTGCCATCATTTTCATCTATCATTACAAAGCGGATGTGATGAAACACTAAAAAGAATGAATAGGAGATATACAACAGAAGATTTTAGAAATATAGTGAGTTTATTAAGAGAAAACTATAAAGATGTAAATTTAACAACAGACATAATAGTAGGATTCCCACAAGAAACAGAAGAGGAATTTAATAAAACATATGAATTTTTAAAAGAAATGAAATTCTACAAAATGCATGTGTTTAAATATTCACAAAGAAAAGGAACGAAAGCAGCTGTGATGAAAGGACAAATAGATGGAAATAAAAAAGAAGAAAGAAGCCAAAAATTAATCGAATTATCTAATAAAAATGAAAAAGAATATAATGAAAATTATGTAGGAAAAGAAGTAGAAGTGTTGTGGGAAGAAGAGAAAGATGGTTTCTATAAAGGACATACTAAAAACTATATATTAGCATTTTGTGAAATAAAAGATAATGAGAAAGATGAAAAGTTAGAAAAAATAAAAATAGAAAATACAATAACAGGAGCAAAATGCATAGAAGCAAAACAAGACCATATATTGGTAGAAATGTAAAAATGTAACAATACTGTAATAATTGTGTAACAAATATTTAATATGAAAATATATGGAAAATTCTTGATAAAATAAAAAAATTATAGTATAAATAATATAATGAAGGTGTATAAAATCACAAAGGAGGAAGAAAAAATGGCAGATTTAGGTGAAGAAAATAAAGTATCAGGAGTATTTGGAGGAGTTCAATTTGGCGGGAACAATGAACAAAACCAAAACACAAATACAGATATAGAAAATATTGAGAACGCTGGAACAATAAGAAAGACAAATTTACCAGTAAAAACAGGATTCTGGAGCAAATTCAAAGCATTCTGGCTACAAGACATTGATTGGAATAAAGAAATTAAAGTAGAATTAACACCATATCAACAAAAAGTAGAAGATGAAATAAATGAGTTCTTACACCAAGAAATTACATGGGAAAAAGTACATGACTTCTTATTCCAAGAAATTTCATTTAGAAAAAAAGATTAATGTCCTGTTGGGGACGTTTCCTTTTGGGACACATTTTTAGAATTTAATTTAGAAAATTAATGAAAAGTATAGCAAAATATTTTTATTTGTGCTATACTTTTTATGCTTATATGGGGAGAAATATGGGGAATAACTTTATAATAAAAAATGAAAGGAGAAATGGTTATGCCCCGTATGGCAAGAAAGAAAAGTTATACAAAAGTATATCACGTTATATTACGTGGAAATGATAAGCAAGACATCTTTTTTGATGAACAAGATTACAAAAAGCTTATTAAAGAATTAAAAAATACAAAAGAAAAATATGGATATGAATTATATGCATATTGTTTAATGACAAATCACGTACATTTAGTAATTTATGATAAAAATAATATATTATCTAAAATTATGCAAAGTTTGGAGGTTGCATATTCAGCATATTTTTCTAAGAAATATGAAAAAACTGGCCATTTATTTCAAAATAGATTTTTAAGTAAAGAAGTCGAAACAAGTAAATATCTAATGCAAGTTTGTAGATATATTCATCAAAACCCAGTAAAAGCAAAAATTTCAACAGTTGATAAATATAAATGGAGTAGTTTTAAAGAATATATTCATGGCGAAAGAATAATAAGTACAAAAATGTTATTATCATTATATCGGAAATACCAAACAAGAAGCAATAGAAAATTTTAAGGGTTTCCAAAATTTATTAGAAGAAGATATAAATGCAGATTACGAATATGAAATAAAGAATAAATTAACAGATGAAGAATTATATGAAAAAATAAAGAAGATATTAAATATAAGAAATTTAAAAGAAATCTATGAATGTGATGTGAAAACAAGAAATGAAAAAATAAAAAAATTATCTATTATTGAAGGAGTATCAAATATTCAAATATCAAGAGTAATAGGAATGAATAGAAAAATAGTAGATAGAGCAATGAAAAAGTAATGAAAGGAGGTAGGAGATGATTCCCATAATGGATATTAGAACTAAGTTACCTGTAAAAGAAAAGAACTTTAACAGTTAACTTAAAAATGTCCCAAAAGGAAACGTCCCCGATAGGACATGGCAAAAAGTAAAACTGTTTTTGTTTGTAGTGAATGTGGCTATGAATCTAGTAAATGGCTAGGTAAATGTCCTGCTTGTAATAGTTGGAATAGTTTTTATGAACAAAAGGTTGTAGAAACTAAGAGTAAAGGGATTTCACAGTCTGATGGAAAAGTGGCAATTCCACAAAGCCTAAATTCTTATGAAGCAAAAGAAACTATAAGAACACATACAGGTTTTAATGAATTAGATAGAGTTCTAGGCGGCGGATTAGTAAAAGGATCTTTAGTTTTACTTGGAGGAGAGCCTGGAATTGGTAAATCCACACTTATTTTACAAATATGTGATAAGATTAAAGGAGACGGAAAAGTTTTATATGTTTCAGGAGAAGAATCAGCAGAACAAATAAAATTAAGAGCAGATAGATTAGGAATTAATAATGAAGATATTTTATTTTTAGGAGAGACTAATATAGAACTTGTAAACCAAGCAATTTTAAATGTTAATCCTAAACTTGTTATAATAGATTCTATACAGACTATGTATTCGGAAGAAATTACAGCAGCAGCTGGAAGTGTAAGTCAAGTAAGAGAAATTACTTCTCAAGTTATGAGAGTATGTAAATCTAAAGGAATTACAACTATCATAATTGGACATGTTACTAAAGAAGGAAATATTGCAGGGCCAAGAGTATTAGAACATATGGTAGATACTGTTTTATATCTAGAAGGAGAAAGATATTTTTCTTATAGAATTTTAAGAGGTGTAAAAAACAGGTTTGGTTCGACTAATGAAATTGGAATGTTTGAAATGCAGGATAAAGGAATGTGTGAAATTGACAATCCATCTGATATACTAATATCAGAAAGAGAAGATAATCCATCAGGTTCTTGTATAGTTGCAACAATGGAAGGGACAAGACCTCTTTTAGTTGAATTACAAGCTTTAACCACGCAAACTATATTTGGATATCCAAGAAGAACTGCAAATGGAATTGACTACAATAGACTTACTTTATTAATTGCAGTATTAGAGAAAAAGGCAGGATTGATGCTAAATTCACAAGATGTTTATTTAAACGTTGTAGGAGGACTAAAAGTAAATGAACCTGCAGCAGATTTAGGAATTATGATGGTTACTGCATCTAGTTTTAAAAATATTCCAATTCCAAAAGATATGATAATATTAGGTGAAGTTGGTCTAACAGGTGAAGTTAGAAGAATTAATATGATTGAAAAAAGAGTAAAAGAAGCGGAAAAATTAGGGTTTAAAACTTGTTTAATTCCAGAAAGTAACAAAAAGGACTTGAAAGATAATTACAAATTAGATATAATAGGCATCAAGGATGTTAATGAAGCTATGAAAAAAATTGGTTTAAAATAATTTAATTTTTTAGAAGGGAGAGTTTGAGCTTTGAGAAAAGGCAAGGAAGATAGCATTACAGAAATTTTAAAATTAATTGCACCAGGAACTCCCATAAGAGATGGACTAGAAAATATATTAAGAGCAAGAACACGGAGCTTTATTATTAATAACAGATAGTAACGAAGTATTAAATGAAGTGGTTGATGGTGGATTTTTTATTAATGAAGATTACACATCTTCTAAATTATACGAATTAGCCAAAATGGATGGAGCTATAGTGTTAAGTGGAGATTTAAAGAAAATATTATATGCCAATGCACAACTCATTCCATCACATGAAATTACTACTTTAGAAACAGGAACAAGACATAGAACGGCTGAAAGAACAGCAAAACAAACAGGTGAGCTTGTAATTAGTATTTCACAAAGAAGAAGTATCATTACAGTTTTTAAAGGAAATGATAGATATATACTAGAAGATACAGATTCAGTACTTAGTAAAGCAAATCAAGCTATACAAACACTTGAAAAATATAAAAAAGTATTTGATAATAAATTAAATATTTTAAATGAGTATGAATTTAATGATATAGTTACATTGCAAAATGTTATAGTTGCTATCCAAAGAGCAGAAATGGTTATGAAGATAGTAGAAGAGATTCAAAGACAGATATATGAATTAGGAAATGACGGAAGACTAGTAAAAATGCAACTAGATGAATTAATAGGTGGACTAGAAAAAGAGGAAACTTTAATAATAAAAGATTACATTGTACCTGGTAAAGGAAAAAATAAAAGAACTCCTGAAAAAGTAATAGAAAGTTTAGAAAATTTAAGTTATGAAGATATATCCAAAGAATCTGTTATTGCTAAACTTTTAGGATATGAGAATTTTGATAACTATGATGAAGTAGGAGTTTATACAAAAGGCTATAGGATTTTAAATAAAATTCCGAGAATGCCAAGTAATATAGTGGAAAATCTAGTAGATTCTTTTAAATCATTCCAACATATTTTAGCAGCAGATATCGAAAGCTTAGATGAAGTTGATGGAATTGGTGAAGTAAGAGCGAGAACTATTAAACAGTCATTAAAAAGAATGCAAGAGCAATTTATTTTTGATAATTTAATTTAGGAGGAATATAATAATGAAAAAATTAGGAAATGTATTATGGGTTGTAGTTTTTTTATTAATTTTAGTATTAGTAGGAACAGTAGCATGGGGATATTACAGAAATTTGACTATGGAAGTTAAAAATCCAGTTGCTACAATGGAAGTCGAAAATTTTGGAACTGTAAAAATAGAATTATATCCAGACCAAGCGCCTGAAACAGTTGCAAACTTTATAACTTTAGCCAATAGAGGATTTTATGATGGATTAACATTCCATAGAATAGTAAAAGATTTCATGATTCAAGGTGGAGACCCAAATGGAACAGGTGAAGGAGGAGCAACTCTAGCAGATTTAAAAGATGATGGAGATGATTCAGAATATTCTATAAAAGGAGAATTTGTGGCAAATGGAGTAAATAATGATGTTAAATTTGAAGAAGGCGTAATAGGAATGGCAAGAAATGATTATACTTCAGTTTCATCATCATTAGCAGAACAATCATATAATTCAGGAAGTTCTCAATTCTTTATAATGACAGCAGCAAATACTTCTTTAAATGGATATTATACAGCATTTGGTAAAGTTATTGAAGGAATGGATGTAATTCATAATATAGAAAATGTAGAAGTAAAAGCAGCAGACGATAGTGAAGAAACGGGAAATACAGAAGTAAGTACGCCAGTAAATCCAGTTACTATTACTTCTATAAGAGTAGAAACTAATGGAGTTGATTATGGATTACCAGAAACATTAACACCATTTGATTATATGTCATGGATGTATCAACAATATGGTATAGACCCAAGTAGTTTATCTACAACAGCTGAATAATTGAAAAAATATTAAAAAACAGTTGACAAATGGGGTAGAAATTGGTTATAATATTAACTGTGCTTGACAAACAAAACTTGGTGGATGTAGCGTAGTTGGTTAACGCGCCAGTTTGTGGCACTGGAGACCGTGGGTTCGAGTCCCATCTTCCACCCCATTTGTATAAAGTATATTGGGCTGTAGCCAAGTGGTAAGGCAGTAGACTTTGACTCTACCATGCGCTAGTTCGAATCTAGCCAGCCCAGCCATAAGATAAAGACTTTCGAAATTTTCGAAAGTCTTATTTTTTTATTGAGAATAAAATACTATTATGATAAAATAAGGAAAAACAAAAATGAGGAGAAGGAAAGATGAAAATATTAATTATTTGTAGTAAAGCTTTTTATGAAAAGATAGAACCAATAAAAGAAAAATTAGAAGAGATGGGAAATATAGTTGAATTACCTAATTCTTACTATGATGGAAATGTAGAAGAAAAAGCTTGGAAACAAGGAAGTAAAGCTCATGCAGAATTTAAAGAAAAAATGTTTAAAATGAGTAAAGAAAGAATAGGAAATATGGATGCAATATTAACTTTAAACTTTGATAAAAATGAAAAGAAAAATTATATAGGTGGCGCAACATTTTTAGAACTATATGAAGCATTTATGCAAGACAAAAAGATATATTTGTATAATGATATTCCAGAAGGAATGTTATATGATGAAATATCAGGTTTTTCTCCAATAGTAATAAAAGGAGATTTAAATTTAATAAAATAGAAGGAGAATGAAAATATGATAGACTTACATATGCATACAAAATATTCAGATGGAAGTGACAGTTGCATTGAAATTTTAAATGCAGTTCAAAATAGAGGATTAGATGTAATATCAATTACAGATCATAATACTGCACTTGCATATGAAGAATTAGAAAAAATAGATATGGATAAATTTTATAAAGGTAGAATAATACCAGGAATAGAACTAAATACAAAAGTACTAAATATACCAATTGAAATATTAGGATATGGTATAGATTATAAAAAGATGAACAAATTAGTAAAACAAATATATATACCAGCTGAAAAAAGAAATAGAATAGAAGTAGAAAGATTATATAATAAATGTATAAAAGCAGGGATAAGTTTAGAAAAAAATTGTTTAGAAAACTATAATTCTAAAGATTTTGCTTCCAAATTTATACATAGAGAGATAACAAAAAAAGAGGAAAATAAAAGATTCATTTCAGATGAAGCATGGAATGATGTAAAAATATTTTATAGAGCTTATATGTCTAATCCAGAAGGTTTTTTATATGTAGAAATGGATGACTTTGTTCCTGATTTTAATACTGCAGCAGATTTAGTAAGAAAGTCAGATGGATTAGTATTTTTACCTCATATCTTTGAATATAGAGAAAATTCAGAAAGAATTTTAAGTTATATATTAGAAAAATGTAGAATAGATGGTATAGAATGTTATTATACAACATTTTCAAAAGAACAAACAAATAAATTAGTAAAAATATGTAAGCAAAGAAATTTATACAAATCAGGTGGAAGTGATTATCATGGAAAAAATAAACCTAGAGTAAATGTTGGAATAGGTATGGGGGATTTATTAGTAGAAAATACAATAATAGATGAATGGAAGGAAAAAGTAAAATTTTTCAAATAAGAAACTGCATATTGACATAATGTATAGAAAAGTTGTATAATTATGTATATCCATTATATTAATTGTCCTATGTATAGGACAATACAAACAAGAGAAAGGAAAAGACATGGCTAAGTGGATTGTGGTTAGTGGCTTGGACGGTTCTGGTAAGACCACGCTTGTAGACGATTTGGAAAGGTGGCTTAAGGAAAACAATAAGCGGGTTATGCGTAGCAGGTTGCCCTATGATGAGTATCTTGTGAAGAAGTTGCTTAATGTTTCCAACGATTCTTACACTGACAGGATGCTGTTTGCTTTGGATAACCGTATCTTTGCAGAGCATTTTAAAAAGTGGCAGGAATCTCAGGAGTTTGATATTATTCTTACACAAAGAGGCTTCTTGGACAGCTTTGTACACGGAGCAGTGCAAGGATATAGCTATTCCTGGATAGCAGATCTTAACCAGATTGAAACTCTTCCAAAGTGCGATATAATCATTCATATGGTTGCAGAAGCAGAAACCGCATATGCACGCATTAAGGATGATCCAGATGCTGATAAGTTTGAGTATTTGACTTATATTAGGCGTCAGGAAGCAGAAACGCGAAGGGCATATCGAGAGTTGAAGAAAAAAAATGATGATTTGGGGCATTTCGATAATGCTACCAATATTTATGTAGATACAACTCAGATGACGCCTGCAGAAGTGTTTGATTTGGTTAGGAAGAGGCTAACAGAACTTAACGTCTTGTAAGAATCACAACAAGCCTAAAAACCAAGGCTCCCAGATTTTAATAAAATCTGGGAGCTTATAAGATTGGAGTGTAAAAACTATTAATTTTAGGTGGTTACTAGTTTTAATATAAAAAATATAGGAGAAAAAATAAAAATATGAATTTAGAGAAAATAAGAAATGCAAAAACAAAAATAATAGGTAAGAAAATAGAATATTTTAAAGAAATAGAATCAACTCATATATATGGAAGAAAAATAGCGGAAGACAAAGAAAGTGATGGAAAGGTACTATTAGCAGAAGTGCAAACAGGAGGAATAGGAACAAAAGGAAGAAGTTGGTATACCGGTTATGGAAAAAATATAGCTATGACTATAATATTACATCCAAAATGTAAGATTGATGAGTTAGATAATTTAACAGTAGAGATTGCTGAAAAAATAAAAGAAGCTATTTATGAATTATATGTATATAAATTAGAAATAAAAAAACCTAATGATTTAATATTTAATGGTAAAAAGATTTGTGGAATATTAACAGAGTTGCATTCACAAGGAGAAAAAATAAAATACTTATTAATAAGTTTGGGATTTAATGTGAATGAAGATGAATTTTCTGAAGAAACAAAAGATATAGCAACATCATTGAAAAAAGAAACAGGAAAAGAATTTAGTAGAGAAGAAATTATCTGTAAAATAGTAGAAAAATTAGAGGAAATAGATTCAATTTTTTAATATATTTGAAATTTAAAGTAAAAAATGTTATAATAAATAGGTCGTTAAGATACACAAGTAGAAGGGAGAGGTTATGTACCGGAGAAGGTATTTTGATACCGATAGGTTTATAATCGGCATCTTCATAGCTTTGGCTGTTGTGGTTGCGGTTGGAGGAATCATTTACTCCATTGCTGCAAACTACAATGAGCAAACCTATGTTGCTACAGTGACCGACAAAGATGTCAGGAACTACAACAATTCATCTAAGTACCTCGTTTTTACCAAAACGGAGGATGAAGAGACGAGAGTTTTTTCAGTAGAGGATTCTCTTCTTAGATTTAGATGGAACTCTTCAGATGTCTATGGAGAGATAGAAGTAGGGAAGACATACCGGTTTACTGTTGTGGGATTTCGGATAGAAATCCTCAGCATGTATGAAAACATAATCGATTTCGAAGAAATCAGCAGTGACTCTGCTGAGGTCCGCCAGCTCGAGTGAGCCCTGGCGGGCTTTTTATATTTAAAATAAAATTAATTGTTCTAAAATCTAGATAACTTAATATAAATTAAATAAGAAAAATAAAAATATATTTTGGAGGGAAAGATGGAAACATATCAAGAAAATGGTAAAGAAACGATAAAGAATATATTTAAAGGAATAGGAATATCTATGATATTTACTATTGTGTGTCTATTTATATTTTCTGTGCTATTAACATATACAAACATAAGTGAAAGTACAATAATACCTGTAATATTGGTTGTAACTGCCATAAGTATATTAATAGGTAGTTCAATAGGAAATACAAAAATAAAGAAGAATGGGATATTAAATGGAGCATTTGTTGGAGGAGGATATATTTTAATATTATATTTGATTTCAAGCATATTAAATGTTAAATTTAGCCTAAATGTGCAAAGTATTATTATGATAGCAGTAGGCATTTTATTTGGAATGTTGGGGGGAATAATAGGGGTAAATAAAAAATAAGATAAGACCAAAAAGTGGAATTTTGTCGAATTTTGCGATGAAAAGTTTGAGGATTTTTCAGAAAAGAATTGACAATTCCATTTTTTGTAATTATAATGTATTTACATTTTCAAATTAATTCTATAATTTTTAATTTAATTCTTTATTTTTAAAAGAATAAAATTTATTTCGTTTTTTAGATTCTAAAAATCTAAACAAAATCCAAAAAAGAAAATTTAATAAAAAAAGGAGGAATGCTTTTGACAAAAAAGAAAAAAGTATTAGCTATTCTTGCTGTTTTAGCAGTAATTTTACTTGCTTTTATAGGTGGACAAGCATATGCTAAATATGTGAGCGAAGTAAGAGGAGAAGGAATAGCAGAAGTTGCCACATGGAGCTTTAAAGTAAATGGACAAAACGAACAAGTAGAATCAATTAATTTAGCATCTACATGTAATAATGAAACACTTGTAGATAACAAAATTGCCCCAGGTACAAGTGGAAGTTTTAATATAATAGTAGATGCAACAGGTTCAGAAGTTGGTATAAACTATAATATTACTTTTACAGAAGAAGAAAATAAACCACAAAATCTTAAATTTGAATATAATGATACAGAATATAATTCAATTAAAGATTTAGAAGATGATTTATCAGGAACTATTAATGCAAATGATGAAGATAAAACAAGAACATTAAATGTTAAATGGAAATGGGATTATGAAACAGGAAGTAATCCTGAAGAAATCTTAAGTAACGATTTGGTAGATACTGAAGATGCAAAAAGAATCCAAAACTATACATTTGATGTAGTAGTTACAGGAACTCAAGTGGAACCACAAGCTTAAAGTCTTTAAAAGTAAAATTATAGAATAAATGAAAATGAATATATTCACCTTTGTACTAAGCGGGGAAATGTACAAAATTTCTTCGCTTATACAAATTTTAGGAGGAAAAAATGAAGGAAAGATTTAAAAATAGAAGAAAAGAGATTTTTATAATTTTTTTATTTTTAATAATATTAGTATTCTTTTTTTCAGGATTTAGTATGGGAAAAGAATTCAGTAGAAAAGATATAAATGGAATTACAGAAATTGCAAAACCAATATTACAAGTAGAAAATGTAAGTAGCTTAGAAATAAATAATTCTAATAGAGAAGGAATATATGAATTTAAAGTAAAAAATTATAATGAGCAAGGAGAAAAGACACAAGTAGATTTGGAATATTATATTGAAATATTAAGTGATTTAGAAAATAGTGGAATAGAACTTAAACTATTTAGAAATGATCAAGAAATTAGTATTAATGAAAATAAAACAGAAAAATTTATATTATCTAAAGATGAAGCAAAAGAAGATAATTATAAATTAGAAGTTAAATATGATGAAAATAGAAACATAAATATGGAAGATTTAATAAGTCAATTGCAAATAAAGGTACATTCTGAACAAATACAGGAGGTACTATGAGAAATTTAAAAATTAACAGAAAGAAAATAGTTATTTTAATTCTAATTTTTATAATCATTTTATTTATATTATTTAAAATTTTACAGTCAGAAAAATTTAATTTTCAAGAAGATTTGATTTTCTTTAAAATATTTGGAGTAGGAAAAATACAAGAAGAAGGTAATGAAAAAAGTGAATATGAAATAGAAGTAATAAAAGGAAAAAGTAATTATAAAGAAATAGAGTTATTACAAACAATAGATATAAAAACATTAGTAAATGAAAAAGTAGCACCAGGAACAAAAGGAAGTTTTAATGTTTTTTTAACTTCAAATAGCGATGTAGATTATGAGGTAGAAATAATAGATAAAAACAATAAACCAAAAAATTTAAAATTTGAGATAAATGAAAAAGTCGGAAAAATAGAAAAAGATGAAGTAAAAAAAGTAAAAATTAATTGGGAATGGCCATATGAAATAAATGTAGAGGAAGATTCACAAGACACGAAAGATGGTGGAAATATCGATGAGTTTAATTTTGAAATATGTACTATAGGAAAATAAGATAAGGAGGTAGAATATTTGAAAAAATTAATCGCTTTTTTATTTATATTTTTAATAAGTATCTTTATATGTATTAATAGTTATGCAAAATATGTAATAGAAAATACAAGTTTAGTTGCAAATATAAATATTGATGGAGAAATTCCTAAAATAGAATTTTTAAACGTAAGTAATACAAATGAAAAATATAATAAATATGCAAATAAAACACATACTATAACTGTAGAATTTAGAATAAAAGAGAAAAATATAAAAAAAGATAATATACAAGCAGGAATAAAATTTTTTTTAGATGATACACAATTTAATCCAAGTGGAAAAGAAATAAGTAGAAGAGAAGAAGGAGAATATATTTATTATAAATATACATTGTTTAAACTGAGAAGTAATGGACGTCTTAAGATAAAAATTCCAAAAGGTGTAGTTATTGATATTGCAGACCAAGTAAATGAAGAAGTGATATTTGATACTGGAATTACAATAGATAATATAGCACCAGTTGTTAGTTTCTCACAAGAGGAAATAGAAGATGGAAAAATACTTGCAAAAATTAAAACAAATGAAAAAATAAGAGATGTAAATGCTTGGAATCTATACGAAGAAGATACAGTATTAAGCAAAGAATTTTCATGTAATGTATTATATCCATTTGATGTAACAGACCTAGCAGGGAATAGTACTAATATAGATGTAAAAATAGATAAAGCAACAAACATAAAGATAAAATATGGTTCAATGAGCGAAGGACCATATAATAATTGGGAATTTGGAACAGGAATAAGTGAGATTACAGGTGAAAAAGCAATAGAATTTGGTAGTGAATATAAAATAGAAGGAATTTCATTATATTGGGAAGGTTTAGATAAGGATTTTATACAGACAAAATGTTTTATAAATACTTATTGGGGCGAAGGAGTACAAGGTATATGTAATACATATGAAACAAATTATAATTATGGATATAATGGATATTTAACTTTAAAAACAGGTCCAATAATAGTTTTAGATGGAAAAGCAACATTATTAATAGGAGGGAAAGGAATGAATAAAGAAGGAAATATGGGATTTGGTGGAAAGCCAATACCAAAAGAAATAGCAGATAAGCATTTATTTGGAATAAGTAGTTTAAGTATAAAATTAAAAGACACATCATATTATTCTATTGTATATCAGGCTTGGGTAGATGGAGAAGGATGGTTAGAGCCAGCATCTGATGGCGAAGAAACAACTTTTTTACATAATAAACCAATAGGAGCATATAGAATGTCATTAATTCCAACGACAGAAAAACAATATTTAATAGATTTATGGGAAAAGGATGTTGGAACTAATAATATGAAATAATTTTATAAAAGATATTGATATTTTTTCCATTTTAATATAAAATCTAAAAAGACTAATTAAAGGAGGGACAAAATGGTTACCTTAGATGATGTTAGAAAAAACGAAGAGGTAGAAGCTTTAATTCAAGGAGCACAAAAACAATTAGATGGACTCCGGATATACTGAACATAGTCATAGACATATTTCTATTGTTTCAAAAAGAGCAGGAGATATATTACAAGAATTAGGATATCCTGAAAGAACCATAGAGCTTGCAAGAATTGCAGGATATTTACATGATATAGGAAATTGTGTAAACAGAACAGACCATGCACATAGTGGAGCAATCATAGCTTACAATATTTTAAAAGACATGGGAATGGATGTAAAAGAAAGAACAGAAATTATGATGGCAATAGGAAATCATGATGAGAAAACTGGAACAGCAGTAAGTGATATATCAGCAGCACTGATTTTAGCAGATAAATCGGATGTGCATAGAGATAGAGTAACAAATACTAATTTATCAACATTTGATATACATGATAGAGTAAATTATGCTGTAACAAATGCAGAGTTAAAAATAGATAATAAAGAAAGAAAAGCAATACTTAATTTAACAATAGATACTAAGTTATGTCCTGTTTTAGATTATTTTGAAATATTTATGGAGAGAACTATGATGAGTAAATATGCAGCAAAATATTTGAAAATATGGTTTGAATTAGTTATAAATGGAACAAAATTATTATAGCTTTAAATAAAAAAATGGAGGAAATATCATGAAGAAAATAAAATTATTAACAATAATATTAGCAATTGTACTTGTTACAATGGTAGCTTTTTTGGGAGTATATGTACCAGTACAAAATAGAATGGAAAATCAAGTAAAAGATTATGATTATGCAATGGATTTAGAAGGTGGAAGAAATATTAGATTAGCAGTAGATAACACAGTAGACACTGTTATAAAAGATGCAGAGGGAAATGAAGTTACAGATGCAGATGAGTTATCAGATGAAGAATTAGCAGCACAAGGATATACAAAAGAGGAAAACGCAGCTAATTCAGAAGATGTATTAAATGAGGAGAATTATAAAAAATCTAAGGAAATAATAGAAAAAAGATTAAATGCTTTAGGCGTTGATAATTATGTTACAAAGTTAGATGAAGCTTCAGGAGATATCTTGGTAGAAATACCAGAAAATGATATTACAGATAGTATCATAAGTAATATAGGAACAACGGGAAAATTCGAAATAGTAGATAGTGATACTGAAGAAGTATTAATGGATAATAGCGATATAAAAAGAGCAAGAGTTATGTATGGCTCTAATTCAACAAGTGCTTCTTCTGGAACATCTGTATATTTAGATATAGAATTTAATAAAGAAGGAACAAATAAATTAAAAGATATAAGTAGTACTTATGTAGAATCATCAAACACAGCAAATGAAACAAATACTACTAATGCGACAGATAATACAACGACTGATGAAAGTAGCTCTACAGAAACAACAACAAAAGAGGTTACAATGAAAATAGATGATGAAGAAATCATGACAACAAGTTTTGATGAAACTATAGAAACAGGAAGGCTACAATTATCAATAGGATCTGCAACAACAGACACAAGCACACTACAAGATTATATATCTCAAGCAACTAGTATAGCAGTAGTATTAGATAATGGAAATATACCAGTAAAATATACAGTTGAAGAAAATCAGTATATTTTATCAGATATAACGCAAGATGAATTGAACATAGTTCTATATGTAATGGTAGGTTTAGTAGCAATTGCTTTAATAGTATTAATTGTTAGATATAGGACAGAAGGATTAGTAAATGCATTTGCATATGTTGGACTAGTAGCATTATTTGTATTGTTACTTAGATACGCAAATGTAATAATATCAATAGAAAGTATATTTGGAATAGTAGTAGTGTTAGTATTAAATTATATATTTGAAAATAAATTATTATCTAAAATAAAGAAAGAAGAAAATGTAGATAAAACAGTAGTAAATATAGCATTCAAAGAAACATATAAAGAATTTTTTATAAAAATAATGCCTATTTGTATAGCTGTTATTACCTTCTGCTTTATACAATGGGAACCAATCAGTAGTTTTGGTATGGTAATGTTCTGGGGAATTTTATTAATTGCTTTATATAATTTTGCCATAACATATCCATTAGTAAGAGTAAAAGAAAGCAAAGGAGGTAAGAATAAAGATGGAAAAAAACAAGCAAAAAATGACTAATAAAACAAAAATAATAATAGCAATAATTGCAGTAGTGATACTTGCAGGGATAATTATTACATTGACTATCGGACTTAATTTTGATTTAAGATATCAAGAAAGTAAAAGTATACAATTATATTTGGAAACAGATTTTGATATATCAGATATAAAACAAATAACAGATGAAGTAATGCCAGGAGAAAAAGTAATTATACAAAAAGTTGAAGTATATGAAGATACAGTAAATATAACAGCAAAAGATATAACAGATGAGCAAAAACAAAGTTTAATAGATAAAGTAAATGAAAAGTATGGAACAGAATTATCAGCAGATAGTATAGCAGTAGAAAGCATACCAAATACAAGAGGAAGAGATATTATAAAACCATATATAGCACCATTTGTTATAGCAACTTTAATAATATTACTTTATATGGCTATTAGATATAGAAAATTAGGTGTTATTAAAGCTTTAGTAAAAACAGTAGTTGTATCTGTTGTAGCACAAGCTACTTTACTTAGTGTTATGGCAATTACAAGAATACCTATAGGAATAGTAACAATTCCATTAGTAATTACAGTATATTTACTAACTCTAGTTGGACTTACAACATATTTTGAACAACAATTAGCAAAAAATAAGAAGAAAGAGGAAGCAGGTAAATAGTACCTGCTTTTTCGTTGCAAAAAAATTCGAAATGATGTATAATAAAATGTAGACGGCAAAAAAGCTGCTGTAGAAAATGTGCATTTTAGGAAGGGGACATATGAGTAAGAAAAAGCTTCTTGCTTTGGATGAACTTGAGCAAGAAATCGAAGTTCCAAATCCAGGAGAAAGAATCTGCAGGATTTCTAGTGGGCAAAGCGGATGGAAGGATGAGCAAGTTTTTACGAGTGCTGTATTTCCAGATAGAATTGTCGGAATGCTTCAAAAAGAACTCACAAAAAAGCTTGGACATCCAGCGTTTTGTTTGGAAGCAAGTAGAAAAAAGTTAATACTTCAAGGATGGTACGGCTATAACTACGGACCTCGTCTAATGAATATGATATGTGACGAACTTTTATCATTTGGAGAAGTGTACTCTTCTAGAAGTATTACAAAGTCCGATTTCGAGTGCTTTAATCACAAAGAAGATGGTATGAAATATTGGCTTTCTTCTCGTTGTGAGAGAGAACATGGCTTGTACCGTGTCAGTAACGGCGAAGCCGGAGCATTTACCCTGTTTGACCCTGATGGATACGAAGAATACTATGCTGATAACATTCGACCAATTGTAGTTCTTATGGACGTTGATGTCGATGTTTTTGCGTAGTTTTAAGCACTAAGACAAGACCTCTTATATAGGGGTCTTGTTTTGTGTTTGGAATGTAAAAAATAAATAAATTTTATTTAATTGGTATTTTGGTATAGATTTTTAAAAAACGTTATGATAAAATAAATGCCAAAGGTTTATAGTAAAAAAACGGAGGATTAAAATGGGAAATATAGTATTACTAGATGAATTGACAATAAATAAAATTGCAGCAGGAGAGGTAATAGAAAGACCAGCATCAGTAGTAAAAGAGATGGTAGAGAATTCGATTGATGCAGGTGCTACAAATATAACAGTAGAAATAAAGAATGGAGGAATATCTTTCATAAAAGTTAGTGACAACGGAAAAGGTATAGCACAAGATGACTTAGAAATAGCATTTGAAAGACATGCAACAAGTAAAATAAGGTCAGCTGAAGATTTAGATACAGTAACATCAATGGGGTTTAGAGGTGAGGCACTAGCTAGTATAGCAGCAGTTGCAAATGTAGAATTAGTATCAAAAACAGCAGAACAGGAAATAGGATATAGAGTAGTTGTAGAAGCAGGAGATGTATTAGAAAAAGAAGAAACAGGATGTAGAACAGGGACAACAATAACTGTAAGAAATTTGTTCTTTAATACACCAGTAAGATATAAGTTCTTAAAGAAAGATTATACAGAATCAGGATATATAGAAGATGCAATAACAAGGATTGCTTTAGTAAATCCAAATGTAGCAATAAAATTGATAAACACAGGAAAAACAGTAATCCAAACAAATGGAAGCGGGATGTTAAAAGATGTAATTTACAGTATATATGGAAAAGATGTAGCAAACGCAATATTAGAAGTAAATTATCAATATGAAGATATAACTGTTTCAGGGGCAATTGGAAAACCAGAAATTGCTAGGTCAAATCGTTCACATCAATTGTTTTTCGTAAATAAAAGATATATAAAAGATAAAACACTTACAGCAGCAACTGAACAAGCATATAAAGGATTAATACCAATAGGAAAATTTGGATTTGCTGTACTTAATTTAGAGATGAACCCTGCAAAAGTAGATGTAAATGTTCATCCTGCAAAGTTAGAGGTGAGATTTCAAGAAGAAAACAAGGTTTTCCAAGCAATATATCATGCGATAAAAGAAACTTTATTAAAAGGAGAATTAGTAGCAGATCCAGAAAAAAGCTTAAGAAATGAAAATGGAGAGAAAAAGCTAGAAAGAACTACTCAAAGCTTTGAAGAAAGGTTAAGAAATTTAAGAGAATCTAAAAAGGAAAATCAAGGAGGATTATTTGGTTTTAGAAAACAAAATGAAAAACAAATAGAAAAATATACAGAAGAAGAAAGTAAGATAAAAACAAATATATTAGAAGATGTTTATAATAGTAAAAATAAAACTAATGAGATAGAATATAAGACTGATGAAAAAGAAGAAACTAAAAGCGATAATATTGGTGAACCAATTGATACAACAGATGTTTTAGAACAATTAAAAAAGATGAGGGCAAAGCTAGAAAATGAACTAAATGAAAGTAAATCAAATAAATTAGAAGATGTAAGTAATGAATATAATTTAGAAACGGAGAGTAAAGAAGACGGAGTAAATAAAGCAAGTAGTCAAGAAGAAAAAGTAGAACAAAAGGAAGAACAAGTGAATGAAGAGAAAAAAGAAGAAACAGTAGAAGTGTCAGCAGAAGTATCTGAAGAGCAAAAAGAAAAAATAGACAAAATAAATGATGTAATAGAAAACATAGATAACAAAGAAATAAAAGAAGAATTTGGTGAAATAAAGCAAAAAATGGAGGAACTAAATAATAATCCACAAGTAGTTTCAGAAGACTTTGATGAAATGTATAGAAAGCTATTTGGAAGGTCACCAATAGCTGATGAGGAAGAAAAGCCAAAAGAGGAAGATAAAAGCAGTGCAGTAGACATCGTAAAAAATAATATATCTATGTTTGATACAGATGAAAAATTCAAAAAGCCAACATATAAATTTATTGGAATAATCTTTAAAACATACATAATTCTAGAAATAGGAGATGAAATGTATATATTAGACCAACATGCGGCACATGAAAGAATAATGTATGAGAAGGTAAAGAAAAATTACTATAGTGATAAAACAAAAGACTCACAATTATTGTTATTACCAGATGTAATAACTTTAACACATAAAGAAATGGATATTGCAAAAGAAAATATGGAAATGTTTGAACAAGCAGGATTTACATTAGAAGAATTTGGAGAAAATACAATAAAATTAACAGGTGTACCTACTGTATGTATAGACTTAGATACAAAAGAATTATTTCTAGAAACACTTGATGAAATAAATACAGTAGCAAGAACAGCAAAACAAGAAAAGGAAGAAAAATTCATAGCTACAGTAGCATGTAAAGCAGCAGTAAAAGCTAATATGGCATTAACGAAAGAAGAAGTAGAAAGATTAATGGATGAATTATTAAAACTCCCAAATCCATTTACATGTCCACATGGAAGACCAACTGTTATTAAAATGACTAAATATGATATAGAAAGAAAATTTGCAAGAAAATAGAAGGAGACAAAAGAAAATGACTTTTATTATAATAGGGATAATAATCATATATTTACTAGTTATTGCATGGAGCTGGAACAGTTTGGAAGAAACTGAAACACCAAAAAAGTTATTAGTAATATTTGCAGGAATAGTAGCAGTGTTTTTGATAACACAAATAGTATTTTCAATGTCTAAAAGTGGAGTAAATTATGAGAATAACGATATGGAAAAAAGTGTAGGACAAGTAATAGTATTATTATTTACAGGGGTGAATTCATTAGTAATACCATTCATAGCTAGAACATTTAAGAAAAAAGAAAATGGAGAAATAGAGGATAATGTTTTCAAAGTAAGAATGATAATAATTTGTGTTATATTTTTAATATGTCTATTCTTAGAATGTGGATATATGACAGACACACAAGAAGGAATTTTGAGAGTATATCAATCAAATATGAGATAAGACTAGAAAGATGTGAAAATAATGGGAAAAGAAAAAGTAATAGTAATTTGTGGCCCAACAGCATCAGGAAAGACAGCATTATCAATAGAACTTGCAAAAAAAATAAATAGTGAAATTGTATCATGTGATTCTATGCAGATATATAAAGAAATGAATATTGGTACTGCAAAACCTACAAAAGAAGAAATGCAAGGAATAAAGCATTATATGATAGATATAATTTCACCAGATGAAAGATATAGTGTTGCAGATTATAAAAAACAAGCAAAGGAAGCGATAAAAGAAATTTTAAGTAAAGGAAAGGTCCCAATAGTAGTTGGGGGTACTGGACTTTATGTGGATAGTTTGATTTATGAAATAGATTATCCAGAAATAGAGTTTGATGAAAAATACAGAGAAGAATTAGATCAAGAAGTAGAAGAAAGAGGATTAGAGGCATTATATGAAAAAGCAAAAGAGATAGATGAAGAAGCAATAAAGAAGATAAGTCCAAATGATAAGAAAAGAATTTTAAGAATATTAGAGATATATCATGCAACAGGAAAAAATAAAACAGAACAAGAAAAAGAATCAAGAAAAACGCCAGTGGAATTTGATTATAAAGTTTTTGCATTAAATATGGATAGGGAAAAATTATATGATAGAATAAATAAAAGAGTAGACATTATGATAGAAAATGGATTGATAGAAGAAGTTGAAAATATTTATAAAAAATATAATAAATTTCCAACAGCAATGCAAGGACTTGGATATAAAGAAGTAGTCCAATATTTAGAAAAAAGATTGACAAAAGAGGAAATGATTGAGAAAATAAAACAAGAAACTAGGAAGTTTGCAAAAAGACAACTAACATGGTTTAGAAAAAATAAGGAGACTATATGGCTTAATGCAGATGATACAATACAAAATAATATAAAAATTATTTTGGAGGGTTAATTTTGGAAAAACAAGCGAAAAAAAAGAAGAAAATTAATAATAAAAAAGTTATTACAATTTCAATAATTCTTCTAATTTTAGCTATATATATAATATATGTAATATATTTGTTAATAAAACAGCCAACTAATGTATTTACAATTGAAGAAGGTAATTTGTATAAAGAAGAAACTGATGTAGGATATGTAATTAGACATGAAACAGTTGTTAGAGGCGAGAATTATAAAAATGGAATGGAACAAATAATTACAGAAGGAGAAAGAGCTGCTGTTAATGAAAATATATTTAGATATTATAGTACAAACGAGGAGAGCTTAAAAAATAAAATAGCAGAATTAGATACAAAGATACAAGCGGCTATGACAGAAAATACAGAATTATCTAATGGCTCTGATATGAAATTGTTAGAAGATCAGATTGATGAGCAAATAGAAAATATAAATAAAGTTACAGACTCAGCAAAACTAGAAGAAGAAAAAAAAGAAATTGATAGTTTAGTAACTAAAAAGGCAAGGATAGCAGGTGAAGCAAGTCCACAAGGTTCATATTTAAGAGAGTTAATAGATGAAAGAAAGCAATATGAAAGTGAACTGAATTCAGGTGCTGAATATGTAAAAGCGCCAATGAGTGGAATTGTTTCATATAGAGTTGATGGATTAGAAGATGTATTGACACCAGATAACTTTAGTAATTTTAGTAAAGAATATCTAGAAAGCTTAGATTTAAGCACGGGTAAAATAGTTGCAACAAATAATGAATCAGGTAAAGTAATAGATAATTTCTATTGTTATATAGCAACTATTACATCATCAGAAGAGGCAAAGCAGGCTGAAGTTGGAGATAGAGTTAAAGTAAGGCTTTCAAATAATGCAGAAGCAGATGCGGAAATTACTAATATTATAAAGGAAGATGACGGAGATATAATATTAATTCTTAAACTAACAGAGCAAATAGAAGAATTAATTAATTATAGAAAAATAACATTTGACTTAATTTGGTGGGATGCAAGTGGATTAAAAGTTCCAAATCAGGCAATTGTAAGTGAAAATGACTTGAATTATGTTGTAAGAAATAGAGCAGGATATTTAAGCAAAATATTAGTAAAGGTAGAAAGACAAGGAGATAAATATTCAATTATAGATTCATATACTACTGAAGAATTAAGAGAATTAGGATTCTCAGATACAGAAATTGCTAACTATAAGAAGATTTCACTTTATGATGAAATACAAATTAATCCAGATCTTAGTAAAGTTGAATAATGTTACAAAAATATTACAGAAATATTAAAATTTAATAACATTCGAAAAAAATATTGACAATATGACAAAAAAAGTAGATACTTAAAGACGTAAATACAAAATAACAAAGGAAAATTTAGGAGGTTTTTTTATGTCAGGAGCATTGATGAACAAAGTATGGGATTTATTCGGAATGGATAGAGCAGAAGAAGAGGAAGATTACGAGAATGAAGACGTATATGGATATGAAGACGAAGAGGATGAAGAACAAGAAGGAAGAGGATTATTTGGTAGAAAAAACAAAGATAATAAAGTTGTAAATATGCCACAACAACAAACAAATGGTAATGCAATAAAAATGGTAATATCACAACCAACATCTTTTGAACAATCAGATGAAATTTGTTCTTTCTTAAAAGAAAGAAAATCTGTAATTGTTAATTTAGAGTATGTTAACAAAGATGTAGCTAGAAGAATTGTTGACTTTATTAGTGGTGGAGTATATGCATTAGATGGATATATTCAAAAAGTTTCTAATTCAATATTCTTAGTTGCACCATCAAACTATGAAATTACAAATGAAATGGCAAGAGAGGAAATGAAAAACAAGCTATCAGTTTCATGGCTTAAAAATAATGGAATAAATTAATAGATATCCATAGGGGAGGAATACGATGATTACACCATTAGATATAGAAAATAAAAGATTTTCAAAACAAATGATGAATGGATATAGTGTAGAAGAAGTTGATGACTTTTTAGATGAATTAACTGCTGATTATTCAAAAAACTATAAGGAAAATTCAGAATTAAAATCAAAAGTAGAAGAATTAAATAAAAGTTTAGAACATTATAAAAGTATTGAATCAACTTTAAACAATACTTTAGTAATGGCTCAAAGCACAGCAGAAGATATCAAGAAAGTTGCTCAACAACAAGCAGATCAAATAATTAATGAAGCTAAATCAAATGCTCAAAAACAAGTAGATGAGTTAAACAATGAATTAATTCTAAAAACAAAAGAAGTAGATGACGTAAAAAAACAATTCGATATCTATAAAGCTAAAATGGAATCTCTTTTAATTTCTCAATTAGAGTTATTAAAAGATATTAACAAAGAAGATAATGTTTAGTGAGGCAATTTGTCTCACTCTTTTCTTTTTAGGAAATTTAGCAAGTTTTTAGATTTAAGCAGAGCTTACCAGTAGTTTTACTACCTTTTATTTCCCTACGTAAAACTACTTAATCTAAAAACTTGCTTATTGTATAATAAATTTTAAAAGTAAACAATAAAAAATAAATAAAGTTCAAGTAAAAATAAAATGTAATAATCTTGTAATAAAAATGTAAAATAAAAAGGTAAAAAAGGCATTTACAAATACTATAATTATGTGTAAAATAAATACGTAAAAGATAATAGCAAACGATTAAAAGTAAGTCTTTATTTTTTTAGTGCAAACACAACAAAAATGACGTAAAAGAAAAAATAGAAAATAAAAGTAAAGAAGAATAAAAATAAAAAATAAGGAAAAACTAAAGAAAAAAGGGAGAAAACTAAAATGAAGAAAATAGGAAAAGAATTAAAAAGAAAACAAAAAGAAGAAAAATTTAAACTAAAAGAAAACGAAGGTATTACACTAATTGCATTAGTGATAACAATAATAGTCCTTCTAATCTTAGCAGGAATAAGTATAGCAATGCTAACAGGAGAAAATGGAATACTAAGTCAGGCAACAAAAGCAAAAGAAGAGACAGAAAAGGCACAAGTAAATGAAGCATTAATTTTAGAAGAATATAATAAGTTTTTAAATAATGCAATAGGAGAAACAACACCAGAGGAGCCAGAAGGGCCTCCAAAAGATGACCAAGGCTTTTTTGAAGAAAATAGTACAATAAATGGAGAAAAAGGAACAGCAATGAATCCGATAATACCAGGAGGATTTAAGCCAGTAGATACAGACACATCAACTTGGGGAGATGGTTCATCAGCACCAACAGAGAAAAACGTAAATAATGGTTTGGTAATTCAAGATAAAGTAGGAAATGAATTTGTATGGATACCAGTAAAAAGTGAAGCTGAATATGCAAGAGATAGAAGTTATGAAAGCACAAGTATTTCGGCTGGAGCTTATACAGACATAGGGTATTTACCAGATGGAATGGAAACAGGAGATAACACAGAAAATGAACGTGTTGAAACAAATGCAGTTGTGAGTAAAGGAGGCTTTTATATATCAAGATTTGAAGCTGGAAGAGAAGATAATGGAATAGTAAGTAAAAAAAGTGTGGGCGGGATAATGCCGGACAACTTTGGTAGCAATGAGAATCTGAAAAGTATTGCAAAAGAATTTAGTGGAGATAATGAAAACATAAAAAGTGCTTTATGTTCTGGAATACAATGGGATATAACCATGAAATTTGTAAATGGAAAATTAGATGGAACAGGAAAAACATTTAATGTAAAAGAATTTAATAGGAATAGACATAGTGATATAATTGAAGCATCTACGGGAGAGAATGAAGCTGATAAAGTTTGTAACATATATGATTTAGAAGGAAATTGCGTAGAATATGTAGCAGAAAAGACGAATTATAATAATGAAGAAGAATGTGTAGTAAGGGGAGGCGTTCGCTATGTTTCCAATCCACAAACAGCCTCAGGTCGTTCAACTCAAGATGATATGGGATTATCAAATGTTGACTGTACATGCCGATTTGTACTATATGTAATGTAAATAGTAGAAAAATATCGAAATGAAGGCAACAAAAAGCCAATTGCTTTAGATAGGCTGTTTAAAAAGTAGATATTTTAAATTCAAAGAGAACATTGTCAACCACCGTGTATTAAAGTCAGGGAAATTTCATCGATTATTACAAGATTATAATATTTCCAATAAATAGGAATCGTTTATTAAGCAGTTAAACATATTTGATTTAACTGTTTTTTTCTTATCTTCTCATAAATATTGTTTATGAATACTTATAGCTCCCTTTCTGAATATATTCATATTTTTGACTATATAGCCTACAATTATCTTCAACAAAACTTACATCTAATATGTGATGCATACTTTCTATTCTTCAATGATTTCTCGTGTATGATAATAATTTTTCAGTACTTGCATTTTTACTGCTAGAATTATTAGATTAAAAAATTTCTAATAATTTCTTTTTGTTAATTTTCTTGTTTTAATTATATAAAATGTAGAAAATAGTAATAATAACTTGATATTTCTTATCTCCTATGGAATAATATTACAGAAATGTTAAACGTATGTTACATTTGTATTAATGATATTGACTGACATAAAAATAAATAATAAAATAAATATGGATATGTAATAAAAAATAGAAGAAGAGGAAGAATATAAAAATGATAATACATGAAAGCCTTGTGGCTGTATATATATATATATATACAAGTAAGTTATTAGTAAATAATAAAGTGAATAAAAATATAGAAAAAGATAGTAATGAAACCTAAAAAATAGGTTTTATTGCTGTCTTTTTTGAGTCTAAAAAAGTTATTAAGTTTTTTTATTTATAAAAATAACAAAATACGAGGAGGAAAAGAAATGAAAGGAAAACTAAAACAAGTAAAAGGAATTACGCTTATTGCCTTGGTAATAACAATGCTTGTCCACTAAGTATAACGATAAAAGTGAGTAATATCAATGGCTGAGAGTATCCTCAAAAAATAAACATATGAAATTAATAAAAAAATTATAATATATTTGACTTTTTGGCATAATTATACTATTATATAAAAAAATAGGTATAAGGAGAAAAGAAAATATGAAAAAAATAAAAGTTAAAATAAATGAAGAAGAAAAAAGTGTAATTATGCATGCATTAGTAGAAAAAAGAAATAAACAGATAAAAGAAAATAGACCACCAGAACCAGTAAACGAATTAATAATGAAATTAATGAACAAATAATCTTACATAAAAAAGCTAATCGAAAGATTGGCTTTTTTTTGTTGAAAGGAGAGCAAAATGAAAAACAAAGAAGCAATTCAATATTTGAATAATTTACAAAGAGGAATGTTTTGTACAGTAAATATACCATTATTTAATAATGAAAAAATGCCTATTACTGTTATGTATATCGGCAAAGATAGGCAAGGCAGATATAATTTTATAGATACAGGAAGATTTATTATGTCTAGGGAATTTATAGAACAAAAGGAAATATCAATAAATAAATCTTATGATGAGGAAAAGGCTATGGAAATATATTCAAAATTTCGTAGACAAAATATGAAAAAGAAAAAAGAAAGGAGTAGATAGCAATAATGAGAAGTAATTATTCATTGGAATATGACAGAGAAAAATTATTTAATAGTACAAGATTACAAGAATATGATAGAGAGGGACAAAATTATTTTTTGGGGTATCTAATAAGAAAGAATTATAATTTTCAAATCAAAGACAATAAAATTGTATTTGTTGATATTTTTACAAAAAAAATGATAAATAGTATCATAAATCAATACAATAATGAAATGCAAAGAAATAATATAAATACAAAACTAGGAGCAATAAAAGATATTGAAGTAATGGGAACAGAAGAATATAAGGAGATATTAGAAAAGAAGTTAAAAGAATTAGAGGAAAAACCTAAAAGTAAATATAGAGAAAGATAAATTTTAATAAACAAATCAAGTTTTATATTGATTTGTTTTTTACATACCTTCTTAAAGAAGGCTAATAATCAAGAAAGGAGGAAAAAAGTGTCAAAGTGTAAAGTGATTGCCATTGCTAACCAAAAACGGGGGAGTTGGAAAGACAACAACAACAATAAATCTAGGAAATGGATTAGTAAGAAAAGGAAAAAAAGTGTTATTAATTGATTTAGATCCACAGGGAGATTTAACAGTTTCTATGGGATTTAAAAATAATGATAACATAGATAAAACAATAAAAACATTATTAGGAAAAGTAATACATGAAATTCCTATTGAAAAAAATGAAGGTATATTAACAAACAGTGAAGGAATAGACCTAATTCCAGCAAATATTGAACTCGAAGCATTAGAAACGACTATGATTAAATATATAAATAATGAAAATGTTTTAAAAAAATACATTAATTCAATAAAAGAAAATTATGATTATATATTAATTGATTGCAGACCATCTTTAGGGCTACTAACAATAAATGCTTTAGTAGCGTCAGATAGTGTTATAATACCAGTTCAGCCTCAATACTTACCATTAAAGGGGATGACACAATTAATTCAAACAATAGACAAAACAAGAGTACAAATAAATCCTAGATTAAAAATTGAAGGGATTTTATTTACTTTAGCAGATATGAAAACAAGATTAGCAAAAGTTTCAATACAAACCTTAAAAAATAACTATAGCAAAAGAATAAAAATATTTAATACCATAATTCCCGTTGGAGTAAAAGTGGCTGAAAGCACTTTAGATGGAAAAAGTGTATATGCTTATGACAAAAATAGTAAACCATCATTAGCTTATGAGGAATTTACAAAGGAGGTGTTAAAAAATAGCGAAAGAGATAAATCTAGATCTTCCGAATGTAGATGAATTATTCAAACTTAGTACTAACAAAGGAAAAACAGAAACAGTTGTAATGATTCCAATAAATGAAATATCAAATTTTCCTAATCATCCTTTTAAAATAAAAGATGATGAGAAAATGATAGAAACTGTTGCAAGTGTAAAAAAACATGGTGTAATATTTCCTGCAATAGTCAGAGAAAAAGATGGTGGAGGATATGAAATGATTTCTGGTCATAGAAGAAAAAGAGCCTGTCAACTAGCAGATATAAAGGAAATGCCATGTATTGTGAGAAAATTAACAGATGAAGAAGCTACAATTCTTATGGTTGATACGAATGTCCAAAGAGAAGAAATTTTACCAAGTGAAAGAGCATTTGCTTTTAAAATGAAGTTAGATGCAATAAAGAAACAAGGAAAAAGGGTAGATTTAACTTCTACTCCAGTGGGGGAGAAGTTATCAGTAGATATTATTGCTGAAGAGTTTGGAATGGGTAGAGAACAAGTAAGAAGATTTATAAGGCTAACAGAACTTAATAAAGGGTTATTAAAATTAGTAGATGATAAAAAGATAGCTTTAAGACCAGCAGTAGAAATTTCTTATATGTCAAAATTTGACCAAGAAGAATTATTAGATGCAATACAATTAAATGAAGCAACACCATCTGAAAAACAAGCAAAAGAAATGAGGCAATTAAGTGAAAAAGGTATATTAGAGAGAGATAAAATAGAAGAAATTTTGAATGAAGAAAAACCTAACCAAAAAGAGCAAATAAAATTTAAAGTTGAAAGCGTCAAAGAGTATTTTCCTAAAGGTTATGGAACGAAACAAATGGAAGAAATTATAAAAAAACTATTAAAGAATTATCAAATGCAGTGGCAGAGAAAACTTAATGATAGAGAAATAAGATAAAATGTGGGAGTACAAAAAAATATATATATTTGAAAATAATAAAACAAAGTAGTAAAATAGAATAAAAAGGAGTTGTTTTATTATGAGTAAAAAATATAGAAATATTTTAATAATGGTTATAACTATTTGGATTATTGGATTCATTGTAATAATGTCTTGTATATATTTAAAAAATAAAAATAATGATGATTTAAACGAGATTGATAAAAGCATTTTAATAGGAACAAATACTGATTATCAACCAGACAAAGAAAGTAACTTGTTGAACAATGAAGAAAATGTGTTAGAGGATAATATAATAGAAAACACTCAAGAACAGAAAGAAATTACTGAAAAGGCTAATCAAACTAAAGTAGAACAAGAAGTTGTAAAAGAAACAAATCCAACAGAAATAAAAGAAGAATTAACTAAACAAACAAATATTCCAAGTATTAATGAAAATAAAGAACAAGAAGTCATAAATGAAGAACAGGAAAGTGAAGAAAAAGAAGAAGTTGATAATTCATCTCAAAATAACAATAATCAAATAGTAGAAGAAGTTAAGCCAGAACCTGAAAGATGTACTAATAGTACAAATCATGCTATAGAAGTGGGAAATTCAAATAAATGGTTTAATACAAAAGAAGAAGCTATTGCAGATTATGACAGTAAAATAAAATATTGGGGAGAAAAATGGACTAATTTTGAAATAGATGATGACACATATTATGATAATTGTCCATCAGGTTATGAAGTATATAGTTGTGCATATTGTGGAAAATGGACAATAAACTATTACTATCGTTAAAAATAAGTTAAAAAAGAAAAAAGCAAGTTGAAGAAACTTGTTTTTTTTATGGTTAAAAGGAGGAAAAAATTGAAAGTAGAAAAAATAAAAGCTAAAAAGAAAATAATTGCAATAATATTATTATTTCTAACAATGTTTAGCATTGTGCAACCTGTTTTTGCAGTTTCAGGAAGTGGAACATTTACAGGAGGGCAATATGATTCTGGAATAAAAACTACAGATAATAAATCATCTGTAGGTGTATTAATCAGAAGACTAATTAATTTAGATACTAATGAAAGAATGACAGTCTTTTGTGTAGAACATGGAGTTGATTTTGAAACTGGAGCAATAGAAGATGGAGGCTACTATACTCCTGTAACTCCAGAATTAAAAAAGGCTTGCAAAATTGCATACTTTGGATGGTATAGTAAATATGGAGATTATGTTGTAGATGGAGGTATTTTAGCAAGTGATATGTATTGGGTAAAATTAGATTATGTTTTTACCCAACAAATGATATGGGAATCATTAGGACAAAGTTCAGCAACATTTTTAGATTCATCAATACAAAGTCAATATAATGCTTTTAAAGATACTATAAATCAAAAAATATCTAATATGGAAATGAAACCTAGTTTCAGAACAGAAACTATTGAATTAAATGTAGGAGAAACAAAAATATTAACTGATACAAATGGTGTTTTAAAAGATTATAATAATCTTGATATAACTGTTGACGGAATAAGATTTACACATACTAAAGGTGAAAATACAATGACGGTTACAGTTAGTGATACTTGTAGTGTTGAAAATTACAGAGTATCTGATGAAATGATGAAACAATGGGGAATGATAAAAGAAGAAACAATGGATTATGATACATCTATTTATTTTACTTTCCCTAATGGAGTGCAAAAACAAATTTACTCAATGAATTATAACGATCCAGTAACTATGTCATTATCTTTAAAAATTAATTTATTAGGAAATTTAGAACTAAGCAAACTAAATACAAACGGTGACTTAGTTGATGGAGCAAAATTTAGAGTTACAGGACCAAATAATTTTAATAAATTAGTAACCGTAGAAAATGGAAAAATAACATTAGAAAAAATCAAAAGAGGCACATATACCATAAGAGAGGAGAGCGTTCCAGATGGCTATCTTATTAATGCAGAAACATACACAGTAGAAGTTAAACCAAATGAAACAGCAACACAAGCTATTGTAAATGACGAACCTACTGGAAAGATTACAATAATTAAAAAGGATAGTGAAACTGGCAGCGTTCCACAAGGAGATGCAACCTTTGTAGATGCAAAATATGAAGTATATGCAAATGAAGATATTTATAATGTCGCTAAAACAAAAAAATATTACAGTAAAGGAGATTTAGTAGCAACAAGAACAATGAGTGAGCAAGGAACTACGGAAGATGTAGAAGAGTTGCCTCTAGGTAAATATCTAGTCAAAGAGGTAGTTAGTTCGGAGGGATACCTACTAGATACAAAAGAATATGAAGTTAATTTAGAATATGAAAATCAAAGTACACCTATTATTTCAGAAACAGTAACAAGCAATGAAGTAGTTAAGAAAATGCAAATTCATATTTTTAAATCAGGAATAGATGAACAATCAGGAGTAGTTGATGGTTTAGAAGGTGCAGAATTTACTATTAAATTAGCAAGTGATGTTGAAGAAGCATATAACAAAGGTTATAGTTATGCAGAGGTTTGGAATGGTGTAGACATCTATGGAAATAAAGTTGAAGTTGATGAAAAAAGAGTAGCAGAGGCTCAAAAAATAGCTCCAAGCTATGATGTACTAACAACAGACAGTGATGGAAATGCTTATAGTGCAGAAAGATTGCCTTATGGACGCTATGTAGGAAAAGAAACACAAACACCAAAAGATTTTGAAACAGCTGCAGATTTCTACTTCACTATAGATAAAGATGAAAGTGAAGTAACGGAAGTGGCTCAAAAAGTAAAAGATATAATCATAAACAATGAACAATTAGAAACTTATGTGAAATTAGTAAAGAAAGACAAAGACACAGGAAAAATTGTAACATTAAACAATGCAACATTTCAAATAAAAGCGGCTGAAGATATATATGATAGAGGAAATGGTAAAATCTTATATAAGAAAGGTGAAGTTATTAAGCAAAAAGTTGGAAGCACAGTATATGATAGCTTTACAACAAATGCAGACAATATTGTAGTTCCAGATAATAGTTATAATAATAGTGATGACGAACAAGGAACAGTAACAACACCACTTATGTTAGAAGTTGGAACTTATGAAATTTCTGAAATTTTAATACCAAAAGGGTTCTTACAATTAGAAGAATCTGTTGTATTTAAAATCGAGGGTATAAGAGATTATGACAAAGATGAACAAGGAGATTATATAAAAACAGTTGTAATAGAAAATCAGCAACCTACAGGAACTATTATAGTGGATAAAACAGTAGCTATTAGAGAAAATGTAGATATTTCATTAATAGATATATCTGATATGAGTGGCATTAAGTTTAAATTATCAGCAAAAGAAGATGTTACAAGCCCAATCGATGGTACTGTTATTTACAAAGCTGGTCAAGAAGTTGGAACTTATAACATTTCTAAGGAAGGAATTTTAGAAATAAATGAGATTCCTATGGGAATTTATGAGTTACAAGAAGTACAGACACTTGACGGACTTGTGCTAAATAATAAGAAATATGAAGTAAAATTTACTCAAAAAGATACTGTAACTAAAATATATGAAGAAAGTCTTGATATTGAAAATGATACAACTCTTGTAGAAATTTCAAAAATTGACATAACAGGTGAAAAAGAATTAGAAGGTGCAGAATTAACTGTAACAGATAAAGATAATAATGTAATAGACAAATGGGTATCAGCAAATGAAACTCATAGAATAGAAGGTCTAAAAGCAGGAGAAACTTATACTTTAAGAGAGGAATATGCTCCAGATGGCTATGTTCAAGCAAGTGAAATCCAATTCACAGTAGAAAATACAAATGAAATTCAAAAAGTAAAGATGATAGATAAGATAGTAGAAATCTTAAAAACAGATGTAGACGGAAATGCAATAGAAGGAGTTTCATTAGTATTAACTAATACTAGAACAAAAAATATTGTAGATAAATGGACTACAACAAAAGAGCCTCATAGAGTTTCTGGTTTAATTGAAGGAGAAACTTACATTTTACACGAAGAACAAGCTATTGGCGATTATGTAAAAGCACAAGATATTGAATTTACAGTTACAGAAGATAAAGAAACTCAAACAATAACAATGGTAGACAAAACGGTAGAAGTTACAAAAACTGATTTTGTAACAGGAGAAGAAATAGAGGGAGCAGAATTAAAGGTTGTAGATGAAAACGGTAATACTGTAGATAGATGGACATCTACAAAAACACCTCATAAAGTAAAAGGATTAGAAGAAGGAAAAACTTATAAATTAGTTGAAACCCTTGCTCCTTATGGTTATGAATTGGCAACCGAAATAGAGTTTACAGTAACATCAGATAAAGAGATTCAAAAAATAGAAATGAAAGATATGCCAATTCTTCAAACGGTTCAATTAGTTAAAAAAGATAGTAACACTAATGAGATAATAAAAGATAAATTTACTTTTGGACTTTATGAAGATCAAGAATGTACTAAATTAATCAAAACAGTAGAATCTGATAAAGATTTAGGTACGGTAACATTTTCAGACTTGAGATTTGGCACATATTTCATAAAAGAGGAAAGTAGTCCAAAGGGATATGTATTATCAGATAAAATAATTAAACTTGAAATAAATGATGAAGGAATATTTATTGATGGAGGAAAAATAGAAGGAGAAAATGATATATATACTTTTGATTTCTATAATACACCAGTAGATACTCCTAAAACAGGTGACAATAGTAATTTAACATTATGGGCAAGTTTATTAGGACTATCACTTATTTCATTAACAAGTGTAGGAATATACAAATATAATAAAAACAAAAAAGTAAATAAAAAATAAAAATAGTAAGGTGGCTTTTAATAGCCACCTTAAAAATTTAGGAGGTAAAATGTCGCAATATACTTTAACACAAAGTGTAAAAACACTAGAAAAATTATTTACAAATAATATAGATACAGAGCAAAAGATAAAAAGTATAAAATGGGAAGATTTAAAACAATTTAGTCCTTTAGAAAAAAGTTTTATTATGGATTTAAAGGAAGCAGTAATTAAAAGAAAAATTATAGAATTTTTATCAGGAAAAGAAAATAAGGAAGGGAGATAATATATGATTGAACATTATAAAAAACCATCTGTAAAATTTGTAGTAAATAAAGGGAATTTTAATAAATTAATGTCAATATTAAATTTTCAGGAAGGAAATCTTGTATCAGAAGAATGGAAAGAAAAAGCAAAAGAATTAAAGGAATTATTATTAAAATATTCTATACCACAAAAAGATGAAGATGAAGAAATTGCAATAATTGACATAGCTTTATTTCAAAACGAGGCATCAGAATTAATTGTATTATTACTTTCTGCCTTTGATGTATTATTACAAGAAGATGAGGACTATACCAAAAAACTAAAAAGACAATAATATAGAGGAGGTTTGAATTGGGAAAAATAAAAGAAACAAGAGAACTCTATAAAGAAGTAATAAAAGAAATATCAAAAAATGAGGAAAATTGGCAAAGTTTTTTAGATAGTAGTTCATGGAATTTTAAATATGATTTTGATGATCAGATTTTAATTTATGCTCAAAGACCTGATGCAAAAGCTTGTGCAACAATGGAAGAATGGAATAGAAAACTTAAGAGATGGATAAATAGTGGTGCAAAACCAATATACATTTTTGATAAAGATCCATATAGTAATTATCCATTTAAATTAGTATTTGATTTATCAGATACTCATAATTATAATAATACTAAATATAAATTATGGTCAATAAAAAAAGAATATGAGAAAGATGTAATCGAAAATTTAGAAGCTAGTTTTGGAGAAATAGAATCAAAAGAATCACTAGAAAAAGCCATAACTTTGGCAAGTTATAATATGGTAATAGATAATATAGATGATTATTTAACCTCTATTTTAAATAATAAAACAAACTCTATACTTAAAGATATGTCTAATGAAGATATAAAAAATATTCTAATAGTAACAGTTTGGTCAAGTGTATGTTATATGATGATGACAAGATGTGGAATAAATGCAAGAGAAAAAATACAATCACAAGAATTTTCATATATAAAATATTTTAATAACCAAGAAGTTTTAACAATTTTAGGAGCAAGTGTTAGTGATATAGCCGAAATGGGATTAAGAGAAATTGCGAAGACAGTTACAATTTTACAAAAAAATGAAAATTTTAGAAATCATACACTTGAAAAAATTGATAAAGAATTATATCCTATAAGTAATAAATTGTTAAAAGGAGGAAATGAAAATGAAAGAGAAAATAGAATACACGAAACAGGGAGAATATTATATGCCAAATCTAGCAATGAAGAAAGAGAAGATACCAGCAGGGAAGTATTCACTAATGAGATACAACTATCTGAAGAATCACAAGAACCACGAACTAACAATTCTAGTAATGAATCAGAAATTGATACAGCATCTAACAGAAGTGCAAGAACAAGCCAAACAGAGAGTACAAATATTAGTGGAACAAATGGCGAAGAAAGATGGAGTAACAGAAGAAATGAAGATAAAAGACCAAATGAAATGGGTGGGATTGATGAACAACTACAAAACAACAGCAGAGGAAATAGTAGCGAACGAACTGATTTACATTTAGAAGAAGATATTTCTAAACGAAAAACATTAACAAAAGAAGAAATGAAAAGTAACAAAGATTTTTTAAAGGATAAATATACAAGTACATTATTAAGTAATGTTCAGAACTTAAGGGTAACAAGAGATGAAATAAAAAAGTTTTATGAATTGCATCCAGATATAAAAGAAAGAACAGATTATATAAAAAAAGTATTTGACAATGCATACACAGAAATTGTAGTTAATAATACTAGATTGGGATATAAAACTTATGAAAATGTTCTACATTTATGGAAAGACAATTATTTGAATAGAACAGAAGAAGTTTATTATGATTGGACAATTATTGCAGAATATATTGAAGGTCTTATAATGGTAAACGAATTTAATGATTTGTATAAACCAGTACAAAATCTCTCAGAACAAATGCAAATATTACAAGTAGAAGCAGAAAATGCTCCTACTTTTTCTTTTTCTCAAGAAATAATTGATTATGCTATTCAATTAGGTGGAAATACTCAAGACAGTAAAATGAGAATATACAATCAATTCGAGAAAAGTCTTTCAAGTGAAGAAAATATTAGATTTTTAAAGAATGAGTATGGATGGGGAGGTTGTAGCTCTATTCATATTGGAACACAAATAGGAATTAATTATAATAGTAATGGTATAAAATTAAATAGAGGTTATGGAGAGAATATACCAGAAATTATATTAAGTTGGAATAGAGTAGAAAAAAGAATAAGTGAACTTATAAAATTAGATAGATACTTAAATTCTAAAGAAAAAGAAAACTATTATGATTGGCTAAAAAAAGAAGAACAAAAAAGAGAACTATCTGAAAGTAAAGAAAGATTATCTAATATACAAAATAGAACTCAAGAAGATGAATTGGCTGAAAAAATATACTTATATGTTAAACCTCATGAACTATATAATTATCCTGATGATACTGGTGCAATAAATACAGATGCAGAAAATATTGAAATAATAAAGGCAGATATAAATGACACAAGAAATATAAAGGATTATATAGATGCTTTAAAAAAGATAAATGAGAACATGGAAAATACTAATCAAGAAAAGAAAGAAATTGAAAAATTAATTAACACTCTTGAAAAAAGAAATCCAAATTATGAATATCATTTAGGAGATACTATATATATAGGTGCTGACCAATATGAGATTGCAGGAATAACAAACAACATAGTAACCTTATATGATCCTAAATTCCCATTATTTAATAAACAAATGGATTTTAAAGAATTTGAAAGAAAAGTTAGAGAAAATTATGCGAATGATTATTTAAAGGTAGAAGATAAAGATGAGATTAGTATAAATCCAAAAGAAAAAGAATTAGAAGAAAAATTATATGAATTTTTAAACAATTATGATATATTCGATATTGATGAAGTATCAATCGAGCAAATAAAAAAAGATTTAAAAGATTTAAAATCTACACAAGAAACAATTATATATTTAAAAGATATACAAAAACAAGAGAATGAAGAAAGTGAATTTTCAAATGAATTAAGAAACATTATAAGAGAACTAGAAAAACATTATGAAAAATTAGATAAAACACAGACTAAAAAAGAAAATGACTTGAAATTACAAGAAGAGGTAGTACCTAATTTTACAAGGAAAAAAAGTAAAATACAGGATTTTATACTACATCCAGAAATAGCAACAAGTAACAGAATAAATTATAAAATTAAAGATAATGATTTAGGAATAGGAACTCCTAGAGAAAAATTTGAAAGAAATATATCTGCTATTAAAGTATTAAAAAGGTGTGAACAAGAAAATAGATATGCAACACCAGAAGAACAAGAAATATTGTCTAAATATATTGGATGGGGTGGATTATCACAAGTTTTTGACGAAAAAAACAGTAATTGGTCGAAAGAATATGCAATATTAAAAGAGTTATTAAACGAAGAAGAATATCAAGCGGCAAGAAGTTCTACTCTTACAGCATTTTATACACCACCGATTGTAATAAATGCAATGTATGATATATTGCAAAATATGGGATTAAAAGACGCGAATATATTAGAACCTTCTTGTCGGTGTTGGAAACTTTTTAGGAATGTTACCTAAAGAACTTGAAAATTGTAAGATATATGGAGTTGAAATTGATTCGATATCAGGAAGAATTGCTCAACAATTATACCAAAAATCAACAATAGCAGTAAATGGATATGAAAAAGTTGATTTACCAGATAGCTTTTTTGATGTAGCTATAGGTAATGTACCCTTTGGAGATTTTAAATTAAATGACAAAAAATATGATAAAAATAAATTTTTGATACATGATTACTTTTTTGCAAAAACAATAGATAAAATAAGACCAGGAGGAATAATTGCATTTATAACATCAAAAGGTACAATGGATAAAAAAAATTCAGATGTAAGAAAATACATTGCTCAAAGAGCAGACTTAATAGGAGCAATAAGATTACCTAATAATACTTTTTCTAAAAATGCAGGTACAGAAGTAACTTCAGATATTATTTTTCTAAAAAAAAGAGAAAATATGACGGATATTATGCCAGATTGGGTTTATACAGATAATGACAAAAACGGTATTCTAATGAATAAATATTTTGTAGATAATCCAGATATGATACTTGGACAAATGACTATGGTATCAACACAATTTGGTATGGATTCAACTTGTAAACCTTATAATGAAATAGAATTAAAAACATTATTAGATGAAGCAAAAGACAAAATAAATGGAGAATTGATAGATTATTCAGTTGGAGATATAGAGGAAAAAGAAGAAAATACACTTCCAGCAGATCCAAATGTTAAAAATTTTTCATATACATTAGTTAATGGAAAAGTATATTTTAGAGAAAATAGTATTATGGTCGAGCAAGATTTACCTATTACAACAATAAATAGAATAAAAGGAATGATTGAACTTCGTGATTGTGTAAAGGAATTAATAGATTTACAAACAGATGATTATCCAGATGAAAACATTAAAACTGCACAGAAAAAATTGAATAGAATTTATGATAATTTTGTGAAAAAATATGGAATTATAAATAGTAGAGGAAATCGATTAGCTTTTGAAGATGATAGCAGTTATTATTTATTATGTTCTTTAGAAGTAATCGATGGTGAGGGAAGATTTGTAAGAAAAGCAG
This sequence comes from uncultured Clostridia bacterium, assembly GCA_944392605.1. GTDB lineage: Bacteria > Bacillota > Clostridia > TANB77 > CAG-508 > CAG-269. The sequence goes on from CALXXE010000003.1 coordinate 97,321, forward strand.
ATATGTTTAGTAAGAGGACTATTAAGGCATATAAAGAAATAACAAATGTTAATACAGCAAATGAAGCATTAATTGTTTCTCTTTCAGAAAAAGCATCTGTAGATTTAGAATATATGTCTAAACTTACAAACAAAACCAAAGAAGAATTAATAAATGAGCTAGAAGGAGTTATTTTTAAAGTTCCAATGGAAGATAACAAATATGTTACAGCAGATGAATATTTATCAGGAAATGTAAGAGAAAAATTAAAAATAGCAGAGGCATTAGTAGAAACTCAACAAGAATTTAAAACTAATGTAGAAGCATTAAAACAGGTTGTACCAAAAGATTTATCAGCAAGTGAAATAGGAATAAAACTTGGTGCAACATGGATTCCAACAGAAATAATTGAAAAATTTATTTATGAATTATTAGATACACCAAATCATGCTCAGTGGAACATTAAAGTTAAATTTAGTAAATATAATTCAGAATGGTATATAAAGAGTAAAAATTATGATTATTCTAATGTAAAGGCATATAAAACTTATGGAACAGGAAGAATAAATGCTTATGAAATAATAGAAAAAACATTAAATTTAAAAGATGTTAAAATATTTGATACTGTAATAAACAGTAATGGAGAAAAGGAAAGAGTATTTAATGCAAGGGAAACAGCTATTGCTCAATCTAAACAAGAACAAATTAAACAAGCTTTTGAGAATTGGATATTTAGTGAACCAGAAAGAAGAGAAAAATTAGTAAGATTATATAACGATAAATTTAATAGTATTCGTCCTCGAGAATATAATGGAGAACATTTAAATTTTTCAGGAATGAATCCAGAGATACAATTAAGAAAACATCAAAAAAATGCTATTGCACATATTCTATATGGTAGAAATACTTTGCTAGCACATGAGGTACGGTGCGGGAAAAACATTTGAAATGGTAGCAGGTGCAATGGAAAGTAAAAGATTAGGACTTTGCAATAAATCTTTATTCGTTGTTCCAAATCATATTATAGAACAATTTGCTTCTGAATTTTTACAATTATATCCAAGTGCCAATATTTTAGTTGCAACTAAAAAAGATTTTGCTACAGCAAATAGAAAGAAATTTTGCAGTAGAATTGCAACTGGAGATTTTGATGCAGTTATTATAGGACATAGCCAGTTTGAAAAAATACCTATGTCAATAGAAAGACAAGAAGAATTAATAAAAAATCAAATTGCTGATATACTGAATGCAATAGATGAAGCTAAAAGAAGCAAAGCAGAGAATTTTACAATAAAACAAATGGAAAAAACAAGGAAGATACTCGAAAATAAACTTGAAAAACTAAATTCACAAGAAAGAAAAGATAATGTTATAAATTTTGAACAACTAGGAATAGATAAATTATTCGTAGATGAAGCACATAATTATAAAAATCTTTTTCTATATACTAAAATGCATAATGTAGGAGGTATTGCGCAGACTGATGCACAAAAAAGTAGTGATTTATATATGAAATGTCAATACCTTGATGAGATTACAGACGGAAAAGGTATAGTATTTGCAACGGGTACACCAGTATCAAACTCTATGGTTGAATTATATACTATGCAAAGATATTTACAATACAAAGATTTAGTAAAAATGGGATTAGAACATTTTGATAATTGGGCAAGTATTTTTGGAGAAACAGTAACAGCTATGGAATTATCGCCAGAGGGAACAGGATATAGAAGTAAAACAAGATTTTCAAAGTTTCATAACTTACCAGAATTAATGAGTTTATTTAAAGAAGTTGCAGATATACAAACAGCAGACACTTTAAATCTTCCTACACCAGAAGTAATAAAACATGATGTAATAGTCCAACCAAGTGAAATGCAAAAAGAAATGGTTGCAAAATTAGGAGAAAGAGCAGAAGCAATTAGAAACGGAAACATTGATCCAAGCCAAGATAATATGTTGAAAATTACTAATGAGGGAAGAAAATTAGCATTAGACCAAAGACTTATGAATGAAATGTTAGATGATAATGAGAATGGAAAAATCGGAACTTGTGCTAATAATATTTATGATATTTGGGAAAAAAATAAAGATGAAAGATTAACTCAATTAGTATTTTGTGATTTATCAACTCCAAAACAATTTGAAGAGAAGTATGATGAAAATGGAAATTATGTATTTACAGATGTGTATAATGATTTAAAAAGAAAATTGGTATTAAAAGGTATTCCAAAAGAAGAAATAGCATTTATACATGAAGCTGACAATGAAGTAAAAAAGAAAGAGCTATTCTCAAAGGTAAGAAAAGGGGAAGTAAGAGTTTTAATCGGAAGTACAAGTAAGATGCGGTGCAGGTACAAATGTACAAGACAAGATAATAGCATTACACCATTTAGATACTCCATATAGACCAGCAGATTTAACCCAAAGAAATCGGTAGACGGAGTTAGACAAGGAAATCAAAATAAACAAGTGCATATATTTACTTATGTAACAGAGAAAACATTTGATGCATATTTATTTCAAATGTTAGAAAGAAAACAGAGTTTTATATCCCAGATAATGACTTCAAAGACTCCAGTTAGAACAGCAGATGATATAGATGAGAAAGCATTAAGTTATGGAGAAATAAAAGCATTAGCTACAGGAAATAAGTATATATTAGAAAAAACTCAATTAGATTCAGAAGTTGCCAAATTAAAGATTGTAAGACAAAGTTATCAAAGTCAGATATATGATTTAGAAGATAAAATTACAAAATCATATCCTAATCAAATAAAAGAACTAGAAGAAAAAATAAAATCATTAGAAAATGATGTGGAACAATTAAATTCTAATACTATGCCCAATGAAGATGGATTTTGTAAAATGAAAATAAAAAATGTAGACTATACAGATAAAGAACAAGCAGGAAAAGCAATACTGGAAGCGTGTAAAACAAAAACAAACCCTGATCTTGAAACGATAGGAGAATATAGAGGATTTAAATTAGAATTGGGATTTAATTCTATAGAAAAACAATTTACAATGACTATGAAAAACAAATATAGTTATTGTATTTTTTTAGGTAATGATATATATGGGAATATAACTAGAATTAATAATGCATTAGAATCTATAAAAGAAAAAATACCAGATGCAAAATTGAGATTAGAGGATATAAAAAAGCAACTAAAAAATGCAAAAATAGAAGTAAAAAAACCATTCCCACAGGAAGAAATATTAAAAGAAAAAATCAAAAAACTTGAAGAAATAAATATTCTATTAAAAATAGATGAAAAAGATAAGCAAGTGTTAGATTCAAGCATTGAAGAAGAAAATAGAGAAAGTCAAATGTATGAAAAAAATAAAAATAGATAAATTATACATTTTACATTTATTCAGGCATGTAGTAAAGTAATCTACATGAAAGGAGAAATATAAGATGGAAAAAATATTTAAAATGCCAATTCTAGAACAATTATTTGAAAGTATAAGAGAAAATTTTGAAATGGAGGTAGGAAAAGAAAATAAAGAAGAAGAGAAATGTACAAAAATTCAAGAAGAAATATTAAATAAAATTAAAACAGTAAACAATGATGAAAAATTTATAGGAGAAATAATTGAACTATTTATTGAGTTTGAATTAGAATTTTCAAAGAATATGTATGATTTGAATAAAAATTATTTTAAACTAGGAGTAGTAGAAGGAGTAAAATTAAATAATGAAATAAATCAAATAAAAAATGATCAAAATAAAGTTGATAGTATTTTTTTAGATAAATATGATGATGATTTTTTAGAATATCTAGAAGAAAACAAAATGAAGAATTTATCTAAACAAGAAAAATTTAAAAAATTGGAAGAAAAAGAAAAAAAATTAAAAAATAAATATCCTAATATTTCAAAATTTCTTGGAAACAAAGAAAATATAAAACTTTCAGTAGAAGAACAAAAAGCAATACTAGAAATCTTGAATTTATATGAAGAAAAAGATGTTCTAGAACAAAAAGAATGCTTCAAACTAGGCTTTAAAGAAGCAACTATATTATTAAAAGGAAATTAATTATAATAATCTAACTATAAAATAATGCAGGCTAAAGGTAGTCTGCATTATTTGCATTTTGGAGGTGTAAAAATGCCTTATATCCAACCTGAAATAGTAAAAAAAGCAGAAGAAATGGATTTATTAACTTATTTACAAAATTATGAACCAAATGAATTAGTTAAGATAGGAAATGGAACTTATACAACAAAAACACATGATAGTATGAGAATAAGCAATGGATTATGGAATTGGTTTTCAAAAGGTATAGGTGGAAAAAATGCTGTTTCATATCTTATGAAAGTAAAAAATTATACTTTTCTACAAGCAATAGAAAGTATCATAAATAAAACATGTTTTTCTCAAAATGTAATAAATAGTAAAGAAGAACAAAAGGATAATACAACTCTAGTTCTACCACAAAAATCTGAAAATGCAGAAAGGATAAAAAGATATTTAAGAAGTAGAGGAATTGATTTAGAAATAATACAAGAGTGTATTGATAATAATTATATTTATGAAAGTTTACCAAATCATAATGTAGTATTCATTGGTTTTGACAAAAATAAAAGTCCAAAATATGCTTTTTTTAGAGGTACGAATGATACAAGATTTTTGGGAGAGTCGAAAGGAAGTGATAAAAGATATACTTTTAGAATGGAAGCAAAAGAAAAATGTAATAGAGTACATTTATTTGAAAGTGCCATAGATTTATTATCGTATGCAACTTTAATGAAAATGAAAAAATTAGACTGGCATAAGGAAAATATGATTTCATTAGGAGGTGTTAATTTACCATCAAAGACAAAAGAAAAAATGAATATACCAATTAGTATTCGAGAATTTTTAATAAACAATTCCAATATTAAAGAAATATATTTACATTTAGATAATGACGAAGTAGGAAGAAAAGCAAGTGAATTTCTTAAAGAGATTTTATCTACAAAATATAAAGTTTTAGATAGACCACCACCAATGGAGAAAGATTGTAACGACTATTTAAGACATATATTAGGGATAAAAATAACCAATAAAAATTTTATAAAAAAAGTAAATGAATTACAAAAATAAAAAATAAAAATGGAGGAATAAACAAGATGAATAAATATAAAATTCAATTAAAAACTAATTTAAATAAAGACATTATAATAAATGCAAATAATGAACAAGAGGCATTTGAATTTATAGAAAAAGCTTTTTTAAATACAAATTTAGTAGATTTTTCAAATAAAGATATTGAGGAAGTAAGTGTAAAAATATTAGAAAGAAATGATAACAAAATAGAGGATGAAACAGAAGAAAATGACACAAATTCATATGAAGAATTAGAAGAAATTATAGATGAAACTTTAGAGAAAATAAGAACAGAAATACCAGAAGAAGATAGAAAATTTTACTGCCCAAAATGTGGTTGTTCTATTTTAGTAGATGATGTAATAGAGGATTTTATGTCCTAGCAAGCAATGAATTTGTACTCCCGCACAAATTCGATACATGGGGACACCCCAATCCCCATTTTAAATTTTATCAATGAAAGAAGGTGCATACATTTTTTGAGAAAGAGAGATATAAAAAAACAAGTATGGATTAATGAGAAAGAAAATAAAATGTTGAAGAGCAATGCAAAAAAAGTTGGTTTAAATGAGAGTGAATATATAAGAAGTCTTATAATGGGGTACAAGCCAAAAGAATTGCCAGATAAAAAATTCTATCAAGATATGGATCAGCTAAGAGGTATAAGTATTAATCTTAATCAAATAGCAAAAAAAGCAAATTCATTAGGAATGATTGATGCACCATTATATAAAAAGAACTATGAAAAATTAAATGAATTTATACAAAAAATTAAAACCACTTATTTGGATATAGAAAAGGAAAAATAATGGCAACAACAAGTATTTGGAAAATAGATAAAAGATTAGATCATGTAGTAGAATATACTACTAATCCAGAGAAGACTTCTAAAGAAAATTATCAAGATTTACACAATGTAATTGAATATACAAAAGCTTCATATAAAACAGAAGAACAATTATATGTTACAACTTTAAATTGTTCAGAAAATAGAATATTACAAGATATGATGGAAACAAAAAAGAAATTTAGAAAAGAAAATGGAATTTTAGCTTTTCATGGGTTTCAATCATTTGTAAAAGGAGAAGTAACTCCAGAAGTGGCTCACGAAATAGGAGTTAAGTTAGCAAATGAATTATGGGGAGATAGGTTTGAAGTCGTTATTTCTACTCATTTAAATACAGACCATATTCATAATCATTTTGTATTAAATTCAGTTTCTTTTATGGATGGAAAAAAATATTACAATAATAGGCATACTTATGCCTTAATGAGAGAAACATCAGATAGAATATGTGAAGAATATAAATTAAATGTTTTACAAGAAAAACCTTGTGGCAAACATAATATAGATTATACCAAATATTATAAAGAACAAGTAAAAAAATCTAATCATTATGTTATGACAAAAGATGATATTGATTATGCAATAACACAAGCATATTCGTATAAAGATTTTTTATCAATATTAAAAAGGATGAATTATGTAGTAGAAAATCGATATGGTAAATTGAGTGTTAGGAAAGAACCATATAAAAGAAACATAAGAATTGCAAGAGCCTTTGGAGATGAATATACGATAGAAAACATAGAAAAAAGAATATATGAAACAGAGCAAACAAGAGTACCTTTTCCAGAAGCAAGATATGGTCGTAAAAGATATAAAAATATAAAAAGACAGAATTTTAAAAATAGAAAAAAAGCAAAAGGTATAAAAGCATTATATTTTTATTATTGTTTTCTATTAAGAATATTTCCAAGAAACAAGAAAAAGATATACTCCAAAGAATTAAAAGAAGATATAAAAAAGATGGATGAGATATCAAAAGAAGTAAGATTTATATGTGGTAATAAAATAGAAACTATACAAGATCTTATGGAATATAAAAAATCATTCATATTAGAAAGAAAAAAATTAAAAAGCGAGAGAGAAAATTTGTGGAAAAAAAGTCGAAAAGTAAAAAAAGAAAATGAAAAAAATGAAATTCTAACAAAGATAAAATTATTACAAAAAGAAATAAAAGAATTATCCAATAAAGTAAATATGATAGAAGATATTGAAACAAGAATACCACAAATAAAACAAAGAATAGAAGATTTAGAAAATATTAAAGAGAGAAAGGAGAAAGAGAATATTGAGTACATCAAGTGAAACAGCAGATGAATTTGTAAGACTTATGATAGAAGGAACGGAAGTTGTTGCTAGAATAAGTGGTGTAGCTGCAAAAAATATTGCTGTTGCTCTTTATACAGTAATGAAAAATAAGCAACAAACTAAAGGAAAGACAAGATTGAATAATATGCTCAAAACTGAAAAAGAATTAAAAATATTTTCAGTAAAAAGAGAAGATTTAAAAATATTTTGCAGAGAGGCAAAAAGTTATGGGATATTATATTGTGGATTAATTAATAGAAGAAATAGAAATTTAGATGGTATGGTTGATATTATGGTTAGAGCAGAAGATGCACCAAGAGTTAATAGAATTATAGAAAGATATAATTTAGCAACATTTGACAAAGCAATGATACAAAGGGAAATTGAAAAAGAAAGAGCAACTAATAATAGAAATGATTTAAATATAGAGCTAGACAAAAAAGATATAGATGATGCAATGGTAGAAGATATATTAAAAAAGCCTATTATAGCTGAAAAACAGATAGTTACAAACCCCAATTCAGCCAAAACGGAAAAAAACCCTCCGTCAGAGCATTCCTTAAAGAACAAAAACAATTTCGAGGGGGTTACTAACTCTGTAAAAAAAGAATCAGTAAGAAAAAAACTAGAAGAAATAAAAGCAGAGAAAAAGGTTGATACGAAATTGAAAGATGTTCAAGTTACAAAAAGTAAAAACACAAAGAAAACGCAAAGAAGAAATGAAAAGGTTTCAGTTAGAAAATCAAGAAAAAAGGAAAGAGGAAGATAAATGGCAGAATTAGATCAAGTATATAGAAGTTTTGACAAAGAAAAAAAAGAATATAACAAAGAAGAATATATACAATTTAAGAGAAAAGAAAAAGAAGAGTTATATGAATTAATTGATAAGATGGCAGTAAATACTATGCAAAATGAAGATGAATTAAAAAAATATCTAAATATTCAATCAAGGTTTAATCAATATTCAGTAGGTAATGCATTAGCTATAACATTTCAAATGCCAGAAGCAACACTATTGAAAGATTTTGAAGGTTGGTCAAATATAGGAGGCTTTCCAAAAAAATATAGAAAGAATGTTAAAATTTTAGAACCAGTAGATTTATATATGAGAGAAGATGGAAGTGTAGGAAAAAATTACAATGTAAAATATGTATGTGATATTTCACAGGTAAGTATAAAAGCTAAAGCACCAATAATAAAATATGATGACAAATTATTATTAAGGGCTTTTCTAAAAAGTTATCAAGGAGAGATAAAGATTATAGATGAAAATCAAGAATTAAATAGAAAAGCAGTTCTTAATAAAAAAGAAAATGTCCTATATATAATAAGAGACTCAGAATCACCATATATATTTTATGATTTATCAGAAGAACTTATTAAACAACAAATAGAAGAAAATAATTTAACAGATAGTTTTAAAATTAAATGTGCATCATATATGTTGTGTAAGAAATATGGAATTGATATTGAAGAGTATGACAAAATAGAAATTCCGTATGAATTTAAAGAAATGTCTGGAAAACAAATAAGAGAAGAACTAGAAGTGATTCGAGATGCATTTGGAGATATTAACAATAGAATAAGTTATGCAATAGAAACAATTACAAAACAAAATAAACAAAAAAATCAAGTTAAATAGGAGGAAGAATTGGAAGAACAACGAATTATTATATTCAATAAATATGAATATGGACTTATAATAAATGCACTTAATGAATTTCGTACAAAATTAATACAAGAAAATAAATCAACAGAAGTAGTTAATGAATTACTTATAAAATTATTAAATACCCCCGTAAAAAGAAAATCTTTTTTTCAAAGGGAAAAAATAGGTAACGAGAGATAATTTTAAACAAAATGGTATTTTATTTATATTAGGAATAATCCCTATAGTATGGATTGCTATTTTAGTTGCACCATATATAGATGGTGGAATTGTAAAAATAATTAATAATTTTTCAAATATAATAAATAATCCATTTAATCTTATATGGTGCAATAATAGTATAAAAACTATTCTTATTTTTATTGTTATTTATATATTTAGTATAAGTATATATATGGCTACTAAAAAGAATTATCGTAGAAGGGAAGAACATGGATCTGCAAAATGGGGAAATCCTAAAGCAATAAATAAGAAATATAAACAAAAACCATTTGCAAATAATAAAATATTAACACAAAATGTTGCAATAGGACTAAATGGCAGAAGACATAGAAGAAACTTGAATATTTTAGTTTGTGGAGGAAGTGGTGCAGGTAAAACAAGATTCTTTTGCAAACCGAATGTTATGCAATGTGGAGATAGCTCATATGTAATTTTAGATCCTAAAGCAGAAATATTGCGAGATACGGGGAATTTATTAGAAAAAAAGGGTTATGAAGTAAGAGTTTTAGATTTAATTAATATGGAAAAAAGTCATTGCTATAATCCTTTTAAGTATTTAAAAACAGATAATGATGTCCAAAAATTAGTAACTAATATTTTTAAAAGTACAACTCCAAAAGGTTCGCAAAGTCAAGATCCATTTTGGGATACTGCAGCAAGTATGTTATTATTGGCACTTATCTTTTATTTAAAATACGAAGCTCCAGAAGATGAACAAAATTTTTCAATGGTAATGGAAATGTTAAGAGCTGGAGAAGTTGATGAAGAACAAGAAAACTATCCGAGTCCACTAGATATTTTATTTGATAAATTGGAATATCAAAATCCATATCACATTGCAGTAAAATATTATAGGAACTATAGATCAGGTTCTGCAAAGACATTAAAGTCGATACAAATAACATTAGCTGCAAGACTTGAAAAGTTTAATTTGGAAAGTCTTGCAAATATGACAAAAATTGATGAATTAGACTTGCCCAGTTTAGGGGAGAAAAAAGTAGCATTATTTGCTGTAATTCCAGATAATGATACGAGTTTTAATTTTCTAGTAAGTATTTTATATACACAATTATTTCAACAATTATTTTATATAGCTGACCATAAATATGGTGGTCATTTGCCTATTCATGTCCATTTTGTAATGGACGAATTTGCAAATGTATCTTTACCAGATGACTTTGATAAGATTTTAAGCGTTATGAGGTCAAGGTCAGTTTCAGTGTCTATTATTCTCCAAAATTTAGCACAATTAAAAGCTCTTTTTGAAAAACAATGGGAAAGTATAGTAGGAAATTGCGATACTTTTCTTTATTTGGGTGGAAATGAACAAAGTACCCATAAATATGTATCTGAACTATTACGGAAAAGAAACGATAGATTTAGATACACATGGCAAAAGTACAGGTAGAAGCGGGAATTTTTCGACTAATTATCAAATAACAGGTCGTGAATTAATGACTCCAGATGAAGTGCGCTTATTAGATAATAGATATGCACTTCTTTTTGTTCGTGGAGAAAGACCTATTATAGATTATAAATATGATATTTTAAAACATCCAAATGTATCTTATACAGTAGATGGAAATGCAAAACCATATATTCATGGAAAAACAAATCGTTCTACTGCATCAATTACATTTGATGAAAATAAAGAAAATTATATTGAAAATAATAAAGAAGATGAAATACTAGAAAATTATGAACTTTTATCAGAGGAAGAAATAGAAGAATTTATAATGGAGGTAGCATAAGTGAAGATAAAGAAAATTATTAAAAGTATTATAAAAAAGTTAGCAATTATTTCATTTGTAATTGTTGCATTAAATGTAGCACAAGCTTCGCAGATTTTTGCTGCAAATGAAGAACCACTTACTGTAATAAATAATTTATCTGATTTTATATTTGGCTTAATTAGAGCAGTTGGACTTATAATACTTGGATTTGGTGTAGTTCAAATTGGGTTATCATTAAAAAGTCAAGATCCAAGTCAAAGAGCAAATGGTTTTTTAACATTAGCAGGAGGAGTGGTTATTACATTTGCCAAAGAAATACTAGGTATAATTACAGGTGGTTAATTACAGAAAGAAGTAGATTGCTGATAGTAACCTACTTCTTTTTTTATAAAAGGGAGGAAAAAATATAGAAGAAAAAAAATATCAAATTATATATGCTGATCCACCATGGCAATATAGAGTATATTCAAATAAAGGAAAAGGTCGTTCTGCCGAAAGCCATTATCCTACTATGAATATAAAAGATATTTGTAATTTACCAGTAGAAAAAATTGCAAGTAAAGACTGTATATTGTTTATGTGGATGACATTTCCAACATTACAAGAAAGTTTAAAAGTAATTGAGAGTTGGGGATTTAAGTACAAAACAGTAGCTTTTGTATGGATAAAACAAAATAAAAAAACACCTACATTATTTTGGGGACTTGGATTTTGGACTAGAGCAAATGCTGAAATATGTATTTTAGCGACAAAAGGAAATCCAAAAAGAATTTCAGCAAAAGTACATCAAGTAATAATATCTCCTGTAGAGGAACATAGTAAAAAGCCAGATGAAACTAGAAAAAGAATTGTTGAACTGGTAGGTGATTTACCAAGAATAGAATTATTTGCAAGAAGTAAAACAAAAGGTTGGGATGTATGGGGAAATGAAGTGGATAGTGATATTGATTTTGATAAGTATGGAGATGATAAAAAATAAGAAAATTAAAAAGTTTAAAGTCAATAGTAGAAAAAATATTAGTTAATGATAAATTAGCAAGAAAAGATGATTGCTATTTAATATTAGCAGTTATAAACGAATTGTATCCAAATGAAGTAGGAAAAAAGTTTGTAAGTGTTATGTTTAATGCGAAAATGAAAGGAATCAGCTTTGAGAGTATAACAAGATGTAGAAGAAAAGTGCAAGAAGAAAGACCAGAATTGAGAGATAAAGAAACAATAAATTATAGAAGCAAGAAGAAAAAAGAGTATTTGAATTTTGTAATTCAAAAATAGGAGGTGTTGATTATTGAGTGATAACTGGGTGGTTGGAAATCTACAAAATGCAATAGAAACTTGGAATTCAAAGTTGAGTGAAATATGGACACTTGTATCACAATCACCAGAAGAATTTAGAGGTGGAACTATATGGGAAGTAATTGTTAATATTCATGGTGCAATACAAGCAATAGCACTAGCTTTACTTGTACTTTTTTTTGTCGTTGGAGTAATGAAAACCTGTGGGAGTTTTGCAGAAGTAAAAAAACCAGAACATGCATTAAAATTATTTATTCGTTTTGCTTTAGCAAAGGGATTAATAACTTATGGATTAGAATTAATGATGGCAATATTTAAAATTGTGCAAGGAATAGCTAGTACAGCAATGAATGCAGCAGGATTTGGAGATGTAGTTCAAACAACATTACCTAATGAAATTATAACTGCTGTAGAATCGTGTGGATTTTTTGAAAGCATACCTCTTTGGGCTGTTACATTAATACGGAGGGTTATTCATAATGATATTGAGTTTTATTATGATTCTTACTGTATATGGGAGATTTTTTAAGATTTACTTATATACTGCAATATCTCCAATAGCATTTTCAAGTTTTGGAGGAGAGCCAACTCAAAATATAGGAAAAAGTTTTTTAAAGGGTTATGCAGCAGTTTGTTTGGAAGGAGTAATCATAATATTATCTTGTATAATATTTTCACTATTTGCAGCAAATCCACCAACTGTAGATACAAATGCAGAAGCAGTAACAATGGTATGGAAATATATAGGAGAACTTATATTTAATATGTTGGTATTAGTAGGTACAGTGAAAATATCAGATAGAATAGTAAGAGAGATGCTAGGTCTATAAAGTAATATAGGAAAGGACGAAACTCAATGATAAAAAACATATGGAATTTAGAAAAAGTAAAAAAGTTTTTAAAAAATTTTGCAGAAAATTTTGATGATTACTATATGGTAGTAATAGATAAAGAAACAAACAAAAAAGAATATGCAATTATAAGAAAAGATAAAAAAATATCAGTATTTGAAGGAACAAAAGATAAAAGCAAAGATAAAATATATAGTCAAAAAGAATTTAAAGAAAAATATAAGATAGAAAAAATAGACAAAATAATTAATGAAGTTACAGTAGAAGATATAGAAATGGAACTTTATTCTTTAGATACAGAATATCGAGAAGCATTAGCTCATAGCTTGGTTAAATTGAAATATATTAGTGATACACCTCTAAATTTGCAATATGGAACAGAAAAACAACAAAATGAATTGAAAAAATTTTGGAAAAAACCATTAAAAAGTCAACAAATAATTTTAATAATAAGAAATATGATGGCAGAAATGAATGGAGATTTTCAATATGGAAGATTTATATGTATTGCTTCTAAATATTTAAATATAGCAAATCAAAAGAAAAAGAAGGATGTAAAAAGAATAATAAAAGATAGATAGGAGTTATCAAATGAAGTATTTAATTACAAGTTTTCTAATGCAAATAAAGAAGTAAATAGCACAGAACAATTATTAAAGATTAAAAGAAAATAAAACAAGGGAGAGATAAGGTTGATAGAGCAGATAAAAATAGCAAGAGTATGGCATATATCAAATAATGAACTAAAATGTAGTAATAAAAAAGTATCAATAAGCACATATAACAATGTAGAAATAGCAACTTTAAAAGAAGAAAGAAATTATGATGTACAAGAGTTCCTAATAAAAGATAAGAATAATGAATATTGGAGTTTAGGCATAGCACCTATAAGACTTAATTTATTTGTTGGAGATTCAAATTCGTATTTATCAGAAAAAGAAAAAATAGAAAGATATCGTCAAGATATAACAGAAGCTTATAAAAAAATAGATTTAAAGGCATTTTGGGTAAAGAAAATAAATGAAGGAAGATATTTTAATAAATGTGAATTAGAGTATATTCATAGATTTTTTCCAGATATTTATGAGCAAGCCAGAAAAAGTAGAGAAACCTATATAGAAAATATAAATAGGAGAAAAGAACAGGAAAAACTTGAACGAGAAAGAAAGCAAAAAGAAGAAGTAAAATGCACAAATAATATATTTAAAAGAAAATTAAGAGAAACAAAGTATAAGATATTTATAGGTGAAACAATACCAATAGAAAACTTTGAGTTTTACAAAGATGACAAATATGAAAATGGAAAGACTGTACAAAATAATATTTTATATTTAGCTAAATATTATGGAATTGATATTCCAATAGCAACGCAAGGATTTATAAATAATAGATTAGTAAATTACAACTTTAAAACAGGACTTTTTGCATATAAAATAACAGACAAAAATAAAAAATATAGTTCCAAAATGGGAATTTACTTAAGAGATATATTAGAAAAAGTACAAGAAGAATATAGAGAAAAATTTAAAACTAAAGGGCAAGAAAAATCGAAAGTGAAATAGGAGGAAAAATGAGTTTATTACAAGATTATGAAGAAGCAAGAGAAAAAATAGGACATAAGAAATATGATGCAATTGAAGTTTATCTAAATGAAATATGTCCACAAGATAATTGGAAAACTTATAAAAAAGAATTAAAAAAAATAGACCATTTAGAAATAAATGAATGGGAAAAACAAAAGAAAAAATTAGAGAAAAAATATGGAATAGTATTTTTAGATGATATTTTATATAGTGAAGAGGGTTGGAAAAAATTTGAAGAATGGTACAAATCTTACAGTAAACCTAAAGAAATATTAGAAATAAAAGCTATAGGAATTGATAATTGGGATAGACCTGTATATAAAGATAATAAAGGAATTATTTATAAAGATATAAGTCTAGGAAAAGGTAACTTGAGAGATTCATTATGTACATCTGTAAATAATGATTTTTATGGAGAGCCAGAAACACCATTAATCAAAGATTTAAAAATAGAAATAAGAATAGTGGATAAATTTAAAGATAAGAAAAAAGAAAATGATAAAATTAGATAAATTTGAAAAGTAGGGAGAGATGCTATGGAAGTAAAAATAAATAAGGAAATTAGAGAATATACAGAAAGCATATTTTTTGGGTTGTCATTAAGGCAGTTCATTTTTTCTGTCTGTGCTTGTGGAATAGCAGTTTTCTTATATTTTATTTTAAAGCCATACTTTGATATTGAAACATTGTCTTGGATATGCATTTTAGGTGCAGTACCATTTGCTATATTAGGTTTTGTAAAATATAACGGAATGACAGCAGAAAAATTTATTATAGCATGGTTTAAATCAGAAATACTAACACCAAAAAAATTAACTTTTAAATCTTTTAATTTATATAAGCTTTTATTAGAAAATATTGAAAACAATAAAAAGCAAATGTCAAAGAAACATAGAAATTTAAAAATGCAATTTAGGAAAGGAGAAAAAAAGAGTATTGAAGACATTAAAAAAAATATTTAAGCAGGATAAAGAAAAATTTAAAATACCAAAAAGTGTACAAGATGCCATACCAGTTAAAACAATCTGGGAAGATGGCATCTTTTTAGTTGGTAAAAATAAATTTTCGAAATGTTATAAATTTTCTGACATAAATTATGCAGTAGCTAGTAGAGATGATAAGGAGGAAATGTTTTTAGAATATTCAGAAGTATTAAATGCATTTGATACAGGAGCAACAACTAAAATTACAATAGCTAATAGAAGATTAAATAAAAATGATTTTGAAAAAAATATGATGCTTTTAATGGCTAATGATAAATTAGATAAATATAGAAAAGAATACAATAAAATGTTATTAAGTAAAATTTCAGGAGCAAATGGAATTATACAAGAAAAGTTTTTAACAATTACTGTAGAAAAGAAAAGTATAGAAGAAGCAAAAAACTATTTTAGTAGAGTAGGTATAGATTTAACAAACCGTTTTAAAGAATTAGGATCAATATGTCAAGAATTAGATGCCATAGAAAGATTAAGAATATTTTATGACTTTTATAGAGTAGGAGAAGAAACAAATTTTAATTTTGATATAGCAGATAATATGAAAAAAGGACATAGCTTTAAAGATTTTATATGTCCGAATACAATAGAGTTTGAAAAAGATTATTTTAAAATTGGGGAAAGATATGGAAGGGTAATATTTCTAAAAGAATATGCAAATTATATAAAAGACAGTATGGTAGCAGAATTAACTGATATAAATAAAAATATGATGTTAAGTATTGATGTTATACCAGTTCCTATGGATGAAGCTGTAAAAGAAGCAGAAAATAGAAGATTAGGAATAGAAACGAACATAACAAATTGGCAAAGACGACAGAATGCTAATAATAATTTTTCAGCTATTATACCATATGATATGGAATTACAACGAGAACAAAGTAAAGAATTTCTTGATGATTTAATTACTCGTGATCAAAGAATGTTTTTGTCAGTGTTAACAATGGTTCATACAGCAGATTCAAAAGAAGAATTAGATAATGACACAGAAGCATTAATAACAACAGCAAGAAAAAACTTATGTCAGTTTGCAATATTAAAGTTTCAACAATTAGATGGATTAAATACAGCACTACCATTTGGAGTTAGAAAAATAGATGCTTTAAGAACATTAACAACAGAAAGTTTAGCTGTATTTATGCCGTTTAGAGTTCAAGAAATAAGACATAGTAATGGTATATATTATGGACAAAATGTAATAAGTAAGAACATGATTATAGCAGACAGAAAACAGCTTTTAAATGGTAATAGTTTTATATTGGGTGTAAGTGGTTCGGGAAAAAGTTTTACAGCAAAAGAGGAAATTGTTTCTATTATGCTAAGAGATCCAAATGCAGATGTAATAATAATAGACCCAGAAAGAGAATATTCTCCTTTAATTAAAGCATTAGGAGGAGAAATTGTTCATATATCAGCAACAAGTAAAAATCACATCAATGCTATGGATATGAATGGAGAATATGGAGATGGAGCAAATCCTATAATTTTAAAAAGTGAATTTATATTATCATTATGTGAACAGTTAATAGGAAGTGGAAATTTAGGAGCAAAGCAAAAATCAATTATAGATAGATGTACAGCTAGTGTTTATAGATATTATCAGCAAGGAAACTATCAAGGAACACCACCTACATTGCAAGATTTTTATGAAGAATTATTGAAACAAAAAGAAGTAGAAGCTAAAGAAATAGCACTTGCTATTGAACTTTTTGTAAATGGAAGTTTAAATACATTTGCAAAACAAACAAATGTTGATACAAATAATAGATTAATATGTTATGATATTTTAGATTTAGGAAAACAACTACTTCCTATTGGCATGCTAGTTGTACTTGATTCAATTTTAAACAGAATAACAAAAAATAGAGCAAAAGGTAGAAATACCTTTATTTTTATTGATGAAATTTATCTGTTATTTGCACACGAATATTCAGCTAACTTTTTGTTTACTTTATGGAAAAGAGTTCGTAAATATGGTGCTTATGCTACTGGAATAACACAAAATGTGGAAGATATGTTGCAAAGTCATACGGCTAGAACAATGTTAGCTAATAGTGAACTTATAATAATGTTAAATCAAGCTAGTACAGATCGAATAGAACTTGCTAAAATTCTGAATATATCAGATTTACAAATGTCATATATTACAAATGTAAACGCAGGAGAAGGTTTAATAAAAATAGGAAGTTCTCTTATACCATTTATTAATAAATTTCCAAAAAATACTGAATTATATAAACTAATGACAACAAAGCTGGGAGAAGGAGCAACAGTGTAATGAAAAGAATTATATATTATTTGTTTATTATATTATTGATAAGTATTACATTGATAAGTATTATTTTTATTTATAAAGAATTAAAACAAAATAAGGAATATGAAAATACATTCAAAGAATTAAGTCAAATTATAGAAAACGATAATGAAAATAATGAAGATCTAGAAGAAAAAATTAATTTGACTAAATTATATAATCTTAATAATGATTTCGTGGGGTGGATAAGAATAGAAGATACAAATATTAATTATCCTGTTATGCAATCAAAAAACAATCCTAACTATTATTTGAAAAAAGATTTTTATAAAAAAAATTCTTCTTATGGTACTCCATATATATCAGAACAGTGTGATATTAATAAAAGTGAAAATTTAATAATATATGGTCATCATATATTAGGAAATAAAATGTTTGGAGAACTAGAAAATTATAAAAGCAAAGAATTTTATAATAATCATAGTGTAATCAAATTTAGTACACTTGAAGAAACACATATGTATCAAATATTTGCTGTGTTTAAAACTGTTGTATATAATAATAGTGGATTTAGATATTATGATTATATAGAATTAGAAAACAATCAAGCTTATACAGAATTTATAAATAAATGCAATGAGTTATCTCTTTATCAAACAAATAAAGAGCCTATATATAAAGATAAATTAATAACACTTTCTACCTGTGAATATAGTAACAAAAACGGAAGATTAGTAATAGTTGCTTATGAATTATAGAGATGGGTGGTGAAAGAGTGCCAGATATAAAGTTAAAAGAAAGTAAAAATAAAACAGTAAAAGTAATAGATAAGAATATAGTAAATAAACAAAAAATTAAAGAGCATTGGCTTTCAAATAAAAAAGTTGATAATGATAATTATGAAAAAAAATATAATTCTGGAGAGGAATATGCAACAGATAAAGTTTACCAAACAATAGGAAAATTACCTAGAAAAACATATAGAATCAATCAAATTGGGAAAAGTAATTTTAGAAAAACACAAAATAATATATATAAAATAAAAGAAAATATTTCTAAATATAAAAGAAAATCTAAAATAAAACAAAGAGCTAGAAATATATTAAAAATAAGAAGAAATATAAATAAAGTTACAAAAAGAACTATAAAAGTAACAACGAAAACTGCAAAAACAACAGCAGGAATAGGGAAAAGAGTTGGTAAAGCTTTAAAAGCGACAACAAAAGCAACAGTTACAGCCGTAAAAACTACTGTAAAAGCAACTATAACAGCAATAAAGGCAATAATATTAGGAACAAAAGCATTAATTGCAGCAATTATAGCAGGTCGGTTGGATTGTAATGGTATTAGTTTTAGTAATTTGCATTGTTGCTCTTTTATGTAGTTCAATATATGGAATATTCTTTTCAAGTGAAAGTGATTCAGGAACAAATATGAAAACAGTTATTGCAGAATTAAATGAAGAATTTATGAACAAAATTACAGACATACAAAATTCAACAGAATATGATGAATTTGTAATAGATTCCAATAATAGAGCCGATTGGAAAAATGTATTAGCAATATATACTGCAAAAGTTAGTAATGGAAAAGAAGAAACAGAATTAATGACTTTAGATGATAAAAGAGTTCAAATTTTAAAAGATATTTTTTGGGATATGAATAGTATTTCTTCAAATACAGAAAAGATAAAAAAAGATATAACAACAACAGATGAAAACGGAAATACAAAAGTTGAAAATGTAGAACGAACTGTTTTACATATAAGTATATCAAGTAAAACAGTAGAAGAAATGATAATAAAATATAATTTCAGTAAAGAACAGAATGAACAAGTTGATGAATTTCTAAAAGAAGAATATGCAAGTTTGTGGAATTCTGTAATATATGGTACATCAACAGGAAATCAAGAGATTGTTCAAGTAGCAAAACAACAAATAGGTAATATAGGAGGACAACCATATTGGTCATGGTATGGTTTTTCTTCCAGAGTAGAATGGTGTGCTTGTTTTGTAAGTTGGTGTGCTGAACAATGTGGATATATAGAAGCGGGAATAATTCCAAAGTTTGCAAGTGTAAATCAAGAAGGTGTTCCATGGTTCAAAACAGTTGGGTTATGGAAAGATGGTGGATATACACCAAAAGATGGAGATATTATATTCTTCGACTGGGAAGATGATGGTACTGCAGATCATGTTGGAATAGTTGAAAAGACAGAAAATGGAATAGTTTATACAATAGAAGGAAATACAAAAGGAGATATGTGTAAACAAAATGAATATAATATTCAAAGTGATGTTATTTTAGGATATGGAACACCTGCATATTAATCATTACACTGAAAAAACAATAACACAGAAAAAACAATAATATTGTTTTTTCTGTGTGCTTTTTTTATTAATAAAATATGGAAAAAATTTTTGCTTTATGATATTATTATATGGTAGAAGAAAATTACTATATTATTTGTATATAGCAACAGAGAAGAATTTGATGTATCAGAACTTTTTATTAAAGCAACTAAAATATTGAAAAAATACAAATTAAGTACAGAAGAACTTAAAGTAATAGGAAACTATTAACTGATAGTAAAGAACTATTTAGAAAGAAAAGATAAAGTTACATGAATTTATAAATAATAAAAAAGGAAAATGAAATAGTATGGGATGGAGATATAGAAAAAGTATAAATCTCGGTGGAGGGTTTAGAATCAATTTAAGTAAATCAGGAATAGGATATAGTTGGGGTGTAAAAGGATTTAGACTTACAAAAACAGCAAGTGGAAGAACAAGAACAACATATTCAATACCAGGCACGGGAATTTCATATGTAGATGAATCACGAAAAAAATCTAATCAAGTTAATTTCAAAAGAGTACAAACAGCAGAATGTAGAACTTTAACTATTGGAGAAACTACTTATTATAGTAGTGTTAATCTAGATGAAATGTCTAAAAATGACATTATACTTAAAAAAATAAAAGAGATACATATATTAAATTATATAGCAAACATTATGTGTATGCTTATCTTTACTTTACCAATAGGATTAATAATAAAATTATTTATTGCAATGTATGGAAAAATAGATTTAGAGTATGAATTTGATTCATATTCAGAAGAAAAATATAATGTATTAAAAGATATAATATTGTTAATGAAAAAGAATAATAAAATGTGGAGAGTAAAGACATCAGTACAAAATGCAAATCTAAAATATTCATCAGGTGCAGCTAATTCTATAACAAGAAATATAATTAATATTAGAAAAGGAGTGCCTTGGTATATTAATACAAATATTGATATTTATCATATAATAGATGGAAACGAAAAGATATATTTAACACCTGATAGAATAATTATTATAAACGGATCAAAAGTTACAGGTAGTAAATATAATAATTTGGATTTTGATGTATTTAATTCAAAATATATAGAAGAAGAAAGTGTACCAAAAGATGCATCAGTTATTTCATATACTTGGAAATATGTAAATAAAAGTGGAGGAGCTGATAGAAGATTTAGTAATAATCGACAGCTACCAATATGCAATTATGGAGGATTATCAATTACTTCAAATGAAGGAATTAACTTTAGAATGCAATGTTCTAATATAAATATTATGGCAAAAGTCGGAGAATATTTGAATAAATTTGTAGAATTAATAAATAAAGAAAAGTCGAGTGAAAATATATATTATAACTTTCAGGAAAAAAAAGATTTGGGTGAGAATGAAGAATAAAAAATTATAAATAGGTAAGAGAATAGATAGAGGTATAAATGAAAAAATGTACTGAACCCAAAAAATTGGACATTTTTTGGGTTCAGTACAAAAACGATCTGTCTTTTGTTTTAATGCATCTCGATAAATTACTTTATACAAAAGTATAGAGTAATTTTTCTTTTTATGATATTATGATATAAATAGTAAGTTGTAGGGGGATCTTATGAAAAAAATATTTAAGATAGTAGGAATATGTATAATTGTTCTTTTTGTATTATTTTGTGTGTTGATATTTGTACAAGACAACATTCTATATCCTAATGAATTATATATAAAAATGAATAAAATCAATGATGATAAAAGCCTTATGGGGCTGTCGGAAACAGATATTATAGAATTATTAGGAGAGCCAAAGTTTAAATCAGAGGGCGAAAGAAAAACTTATACATATAGTGCAGGAACGACAGTAAAAAAATCAATTTTAGTTGGTGAGTATCAACCAAGGTCTTATGACTTGCAAATAAACTTTGATGAAAATAACAAAGTAAATTATACAGGCATAATGCAAATACCATAATTAAAAAAGTTAAAGTAAAGAACAACTTACAATATATAAAGGAGATGTAAAGGTTATGAATAAAGAAAAATTAAAAGAAAAAATATTTCTAATTTTAAGTCTTGTATTTGCAATTTTAACTTTGGTTGGTGGATATTTGGTAATAACTCATAAATTAGATAATGCTGGTTATTCAATTATACCAATGTTATTTACACTAACATTTAGTATATTATATAGAAATAGCAAAAAAGATAAAGAGTAATACAAATTACAATTTTTAAATTACTTTATACGAAAAGTATAGAGTAATTTTTCTTTTTATGATATTATAGTAGAAATAGTAATTTGTGTGTAGATTGGTATTTGAATAAAATAAATTTTTATGATATACTGCTATTGAAATTTAAGATAAATTTTTAGAAAATGGAGGGGAACAAAGGTATGGACAAGAAAAAAATTCTTACAATTTGTGGAATTGTATTTGTAGTAGTTGCTGTTGTTGTATGTCTTGTAATTTCAAATTCTGCAAAACAAAATTTAGAAGATGCTAAAAATGATTTACAAGAAAGTTATGAAAAATATGGTTGGGTTGAAAAAGAAACTGTTGATGTTTTAGTTGCAAAATTTAATACTCAAGTAATGGATAATAGTTCAGATTCTTTAAATCCTGCTTCGGATAATTATTTAACAACTGGCGAAGATAGTTATTGGTATGGATTAATAACAGGAATTTATTTAGTTGCAGTTCCAGAAGAATTTAGCAACGATAAAACTACCGAAATAGTTGACAGTATGACTATCTATGTTGAAAAATCTAGTGAATATGCGGATGATTCTTTGGAATATGTAAAACATTTAATTAAAGCAAATAATAGTGAAATTACAGATACAGAAATTGATACTTTAATAAAAGAGGCGAAAGAAAAATCATCATCAAAAGAATCTACTTATAATGGTAAAGGTATTACAGTAAGCTATTCAGAAGATGATGAAACATATCAATATCAAGTAAATAGAATGTATAAATAATATTTAAAATGCTCTGTACAAATGGTATGGAGTATTTTGTTCTGGGATACAAAGCTTATAAATTACAATAAATGTAGCAGATAATTAGTTGATAATTATCTACTTTTGTAGTATTATAGGAATATATAAATTGTAAGATGTAGGAGAAATTTTGTATGAAAAGAGAAACGAAAATAATTATTGCAATTATTTTTTGTATATTGATATGTATTTTGGGAAAAGTATATGAAATTCCTGATGATAATTATATAAAAATGCAAGAAATTAATGAGAATAAAAGTCTTATAGGATTATCAAAAGAAGAAGTTGTTGAATTGTTAGGAGAACCGAGATACCAATATATAGATGGAGAAGATAAACAAAGTTATGTATATAATGCAGGTACAACGGTCAAGAAAAGAATATTAGGTAATAGTTATGGAAGAAAAGTTTATGACTTTAGAATAAACTTTGATGAAGATGGCAAAGTAGAACATACCTATATAAAAGAATGTACTTAAAATTAGTTTATAGGTAGTAGACATTTTTAGGTAAAGTTATCTGATTTAATATTTTTAAATTAATTTTTTAATAGTTAATAAAATCAGATTAGAAAATTTTGTTAAGATAAATTTATAATGGAGGAATAAAAATGTTAAATTTTATAGAATCATATATTGAAGAAAAAATAAGTCAAGATACAAATTATATAGTGTGTACATTTTATGATATAAGAGTAAAATATAATTTGTCAGAAGAAGAAACAGATGAATTTCTATTATTAAGTAGAAACAAATTGCAAAATTTAGGATATAATGTATATTTTACTGGTGCAAAATATACATATAATAATTGTAATAGAACTGTACAAGATAATGAATTATTAGTTGCAATAAAAGAAAACAATAAAAGAAAAACAAACGGTTAATTAAAAAAGAAATTTAGTTAAGATTCTTTTTTAACCAACCGTTTGCTTCTGCCTCATTAAACCTAGAATCAGAAAAAAATTCAGATAAATTAGTTCCAAGTCCTTCACAAATATATAACAGATTTTCTATTCGAATTGTTTTAGTTTTTCTAGTCAAAAATTGAGATATTGTAGATGTATATACACCTGATAAAGATTCTAATTTATAAATAGAAATATTATTTTTTTTCATTAATTCTTTAATTTTTAAGGCAATTAAATCACTCAATTCCATTTATAAACTCCTTAAAAAGTATTATTTCATAGTCTATCAAATAATATTCAAAAAATATCTCAATAAATTGATAGAAAAATGAAAAATTTTAGGAAAAATACTTGAAAAATTTTGCTCATATGATATAATTTTATTTGAAAAAATTAATAAAGTTTTTTGATTATATATTCCAATATAATTTAGATAGATATAAGACTAAGGAGAAAAATAGTATAGAATTGATAGCACAAAAGAAATTAACAAGAACAAATTTATATGCTAATAAAAACGGAAAATTTTAGTATATTATATGTGGAGTATAAATATAAAGAACTAAAGAAAGGAACAAGATTATGAAAGAATTAAGAAAAAATCAAAAAGGTATCACACTAATAGCATTAGTCGTAACTATTGTAGTTCTTTTGATATTGGCAGGAGTAAGTATAGCAATGCTAGGTGGAGAAAATGGACTAATAACAAGAGCCCAAGAAGCAGCAGAAGAAACAAGAGGAGCAAGTGTAGAAGAAGAGAGGGATTTGTGGAAAGCAAATCAATATTTAGATGATTATGCTTCTGGAAGTTCAGAAAGCTTACAAGAATTAATAGACAGATTAGTAGAGCAAGGTTTATTGACAGAAGATGAGAAAGATGAAATACTAGGAAATGAAGAAAAAGGAATTGAAGCAACAGGACAAGTAACAATAGGAAGTAAAACAATAGTATTTGGAACAGCAGGGAAAACATTAGTACAAGCATTTAAAGATGGAGAAATAGAAGTAGGGGATTATATAACAGATTATAATCAAAAATTAAAGAATAGTTCAGCAAGTGTTAGTGTTACAGAAGAAGAAACTGGACATGCAGGAACACAAACATATAGAGTAGATACATCAACAACATGGAGAGTATTAGGATTAAGCGAAGATGGAACACAATTAATGATTACAACAGGAAGTCCAATAAAAAAAGTAATGAACTCTAGTGGAACAGAAGAATGGGAAAGAGATCCATATTTATATTTAAACAGTGCAGAAGGATATTATAATACAAATGATGATTTAACAACAAATAATATATTAGATAAAATTTGTAAAATCTATGATAGTACATTAGCAGATAGAACACAAAGTATGAGAATAGAAGATATAAATACAGCAGTAGGATTAACATTAGATAAAGAAAATAATATAATGTATAAAACAGCAGATGAAACAAAAACACCAATACAAGCATATCAAGGATTTTTCGGACAAACATATACATATAGATTAGGAGATTATGCACCAGAAAATTATTTAAAAGAAAAATATCCATCAAAATATACATCATTAGTTGCAAAGAAAGCAAATGACACGGTAGATGGAACAGCATTTATGTTTTCATATGAAGATCCAAGTGTAGTAGATCCAAGTAGCAAATTATATGATATTTTATTTAAAGGAACAACATCATCTGAAAACAATGCAAAATCTTACTGGCTTGCGTCTTCTGGTGTCCGCATAGGTGGATCTTCTTATTGCTTTTTCGGTCCAGGAGCTGTGGATGTTGGCGATGCTGGCACTGGTTACGGGATGTTCCTTTCTGATGGCGGTTCGAGTGAGGATTGGCTTGCTGTGCGCCCTGTAGTTTATCTAAGGTCTGATGTCACAGTAAAGGATCTAACTATAACAGAGAGTGGAACAGAAGAAACATGGACTACATCAGTACCTAATAGTTATTCAGGGGAAAATTTAGAGTATGGACAGATAACAAATTAAATAGAGGCTCAAACTCCCAGAAGGTCCTTTGGACTTCTGGGAAAAGTTTAATATAGGAGTTTTCAATGGGAATAGTAAATATAGTAAAAAATGTAAAACTAATTCATAAGGATTATGTTGCACTTGTAAGAGTGGGGAAGTTTTATAATTGTTATGGGAGAGATTCATATATTATATCTTATTTGTTAAATTACAGAATTAATATTGTTAAAGATAATATATATAATTGTTCATTTCCACAAAGTGCATATAATAAAGTAATATCAATATTAGAAAAAAATAAAATAAATTATATAATACTTGATAAAAGAAATAACTATGAAGTAGAAGAAAAAAGTAATAATAAAAATTTAAATAAATATACTGACACATATCAAAAAGCAAAGAAAAAAATTTCTTCAAAAATGAGAATAGAAAAAATTTGTAGATATTTATTAAATTGCAATGATGAAACTACTATATTTGAAGTGGAGAAATTGATTAATGAAAGAAGAAAAGTTCAAAGTGATTAATTTTATAAGAGAATTAGTCATATACATAGATAATTATTTAGAAAACTTTCCAAGAAAAGATATAGAATTAAAGAACAGAATAAAAAATTTATCTTATGATATGCTTGAGTTAGCATATAAAGCAAATATTTCAAATGAAAATAAAATTAATTATATAAATGACATTATAGCTAAAGTAAAAGTTATAGACTTTTTATTTAATTTGTGTTATGACAAGCAAATTATTAATATGAAAAGATATACAAAATTTGGAGAAAAATTAGATGATATTTTAAAGTATTCAATAGGATGGCTAAAGGCATCTTCAAATAATTAAATAGGGCATAGTTGTAGTGGCTTGCGTCTTCTGGTGTCAACATAGATGGATCTTCTTATTGCAATTTCGGTCCAGGAGCTGTGAATGATGGCAATGCTGGCACTGGTTACGAAATGTTCAATTCTGATGGCAATTCGAATGAGAAATGGCTTGCTGTGCGCCCTGTAGATTCTATAAACTGTGGTTATATTGTTATAAACAATATAAGAGATAATATAGAAACAAACTATTGTCCTTTCGTATAAAATACGATAAAATAAAAATAGATAAATACATTTGTTAGTAGAGAAATCGAAAGGGAATATATTTTAGTACTGTTTTTAAGTAGCGATTTTGGCTACTTTTTTTATAGGAGTTATTATGAAGAGAAAAGGTAATTTATATGAAAATTTATTAAAAATGGAGAATATATCAAAAGCATATAATGAAGTGTGTTCACATACTAGAAACAAAAAGAAAGTAAGAAATTATAAAGAATATAGATGTATCTATATTAGTAGGATTTATAATATTTTAAAAAAGAGAAAATATGTTGTAGGAAAATACAATGTTTTTACAATATATGAACCTAAAAAAAGAATTATAGTAAGTCAAAATATACAAGATAAAGTTATAAATCATTTAATAAGTAGGCAAATATTATATCCTGCTTTAATTCCTTGTTTAATTGATGAAAATGTTGCTAGTTTAGAAAATAAAGGTACTAGATATGGACTAGAATTAGCAAAAAAATTCAATTTTGCATGCAAAGTAAAGTATGGGGAATATTATATTTTGAAATGTGATATTAGTAAATTCTTTGCAAGTATAGATAAAGAAATTTTAAAAAGTAAGATTTCAAAAAGAATAAAAGATAAAGAGGCTCTTGAAATTGTTTTTAAAGTAATAGATAGTCAAGAAGAAGGCTTGGGTATTCGGAAATATGACAAGTCAAGTATTGGCAATATTTTACTTAAATGACATGGATCATTTTATAAAAGAAAAATTAAAGATAAAATACTATGTGCGCTATCAAGATGATTTTTTATTATTTCATGAATCTAAACAATATTTGAGATATTGTTTAGAGGAAATAAAGAAATTTCTAAAAAAAGAAAATCTAGTTTTAAATCAAAAAAGTCGAATTTACAAGAGTACAAATAATTTTTTGTTTTTAGGTAGAGATAGAAATGGTAGATATGCAAAATATAGAGATGTAAAAAGAAAAATAAGAAAGAAAAAATACTTATATGAAACAGGTAAAATAAATTTAATGAGTTATATGACTACAAGAATGTGTTATAGCAATTTATTAAAGAGGGAAATTAAGGATTCTTAATTTCCTTCTTTACTTTAAGATATAGTGTCTGCTGTTTTTTTTAGGTTTTCAATAAAAGCAAAAGCTTCAGATACAGATAAAGTATTAATATCTATTTCTTTTATTTCATCAATAATTTTTTTTATTTCTTTATTTTTTAGATAATCTGTTGCTTCAAATATTACATCTTTTTCAATGATTTTAAATTTTTTGTTTAAATTATTTAATTTTATATAATATTTATCAAAACTTGAACATGGAAATCCACATTTGTTAGCTTCATCATTTAATTTAGTAATTTTTAAATTAAAAATATTAGATAAGAAATTAGCATCATCTTGTAAAGCAAGATAAAAAGCACCATTTTTAAAAAGATATAGTACTTCTGAATCTTGTCGTTTTAGATTATTATATGTATTCAATAATTTACTCATAATACCTCCTTTCTATAAAGTAATAAATTTAATAAAGACATCCCTTTTATTTTATAAAGTAAATAAAGAAATAGATGATGTAATTATAATATACTTAAATAAGTTAAGTAAAATTAGATATGTAATTTTCAATTATTTTTGGAATAATATCATAATTAAATGGTTTAACAATACATTTTGCTACAATTTTTTTAGTAATTACAGTATGTGCAATATCAGGGTAACCAGATATTATAATAAAAAATGGTTGCTTAATATTTTTATTATCTTGAATTTTTTTTATTGTATCTGTTGCAGGGGTATCTGGCTTTCTTTCATTAGTTATTACTATATCAGGCTTATCATTTATGATAGAATTATACAATTCATTAGAATCCTTTACATAGGTATCTAGAATAGTTACTTTATCAGATAAACAAGATAAAGTTTTTTGGATAAAATAAAATTGTTCTTTATGCGTTTCGGCTATTAAAATTTTAAAATTCATCTTTGAATCCTCCTTTTTTTCTTATGCAATATTATACAACTTTTTGAAGTACAATACAACTAATTTACGAATATAATTATACGAAGAAGATAGATATAAATTAATGCAAATTTAAAATATAATATTTGAAATTAAGTTAATTAATATTTGTAAAGGAGTTGATAATGTGAATGCAGAAGAAAGATTATATTTAAAGAATAATAGAAAAATACAAAAATGTGTAAATCTTGATGATGATTTATATAATGCATTAAAAAAATTATCAGAAAAGAAATATGATGCTACAGTAAGTGATATTATAAATATTTGTATTGAAAACTATATTTATGAAAATAATCCTCAATATTATCCTAAAAAAGAAAACGAACTTACAACAATAAGAAGTGTTATGATTAGAAAAGAAAATATAGAAGGATTATTAAAATTTCAAGGTAAGACAGGAATATCTTTTACTAGGTTATTAAATGGAGCAATATATAACTTTATCAAGAAATATGGCAAATAGTAGAAAAACATATAAAATTTTACAAAATCAACATAATGTGTTATAATAACTATTATGAGAGGTATTATAATATGTTAAATATGAATTTAAATCTGTATAGAGTATTTTATGTGGTAGCAAAATCAAAAAGTTATTCAGATGCAAGTAATAAACTAAATATATCAACTACTGCCATTAGTAAAAATATAATTCAATTAGAGAATTTATTAAATACTAAATTATTTTACCGTGAAAATAATGGTGTAAAATTAACTGGTGCTGGAAATGAGCTTCTTGAATATGTAGATAAGAGTTTGACTTCATTAGAACTTGGAGAAAAATTAATATTACAGAAAAGCGATCTATCTACAGGAGAGATTACAATAGGATGTCCATCACATATTTTGACATTCTTTTTAATGGATAAAATAGAAAGAGTAATAAATGATAATCCAAGTTTAAAATTAAAATTAATAGCAGGAGCTAATGCGAATGAATTATTAGAATTACTTGAAAATCATAAAATTGATTTTGCAATAGATAGTTCACAAATTGATATAAATTTTAAAGATATAGAAATAGAAGAAATAAAAACAATAGAAAATATATTTATATCAAAAAAACCTTTAAAAATAAAAGAATTAAATCAACTAAAAGAACAAAAATATATATTACCATTTGAATATACTTCTACAGCAAAGAAACTTATAAATAGCTTAAAAATGTATAATATATCGATAGAAGCATATATGGAAATAGATATTACAGAATTAAGAATAAATGCAGTAAAAAGAGGATTAGGTATAGGATATATTATGAAAGAAGCTGTTGAAGAAGAGTTAAAAAATAAGGAATTATACGAAGTAGAATTACCAATAGAATTGCCTAGTTCAAAATTAAATTTAATGTATATAAAAGAACAGCTAACAAAGGCTGATAAAAAATTTATAAAAAATTATCTAAAAAATTGACAAAAGTATATTTTTTTAGTATAATGAATATACTAGAAGAGAAGTATATTAATACTTCAACAAGGAGTATTCAAGCCTTAAGTTGAAATTAAAAAATTGGAGTATCCTACCATAAGTGGAATAAAAAAATTGGAGTATCCAAGCCAAAAGTTGGAATGAAAAATTATGCAGGGTGCAGCAAATGTACTCTGCAATATTTTTTTGGAGGGAATATGGAAAGATTAAAATTTTATCACATTGATGATGACTATATAAAATATTTATACCAATTTGATATAAGAGTGCCTTTTAATAAAAATAATAGAAGACCATACATTGGGATAATTTTAGAAATAAATAATATAACATATTTTGCACCAATGTTTTCTCCTAAACAACAACATTCTAAATATAAATCAAATGCAACATATATAAAAATTGGAAAAGATATGGGAATGATTAAACTAAATAATATGATACCTGTAAATAAGGAAAACTTAAAATACATAGATATTAACAAAATCGAAGATAAAAAGTATAGAAATTTGTTGATACAGCAAAATAACTTTATTCAGATTAACACTGATAAAATAAGAAAAATGGCAAATAAATTATACAAATTTGTGACAGTTGATAAAAAAGAATTTTTTGTAAACATAAGTTGTAATTTTAAAATGCTAGAGGAAAAATGTAAGAGCTATAAAAAAAGATAAATAAAAAATAATTGTAACACCTATAAGGTGTTATTTTTTTGCTTAAACCTACAGTTTAAAGGACTTAACTTTTTGGCAATAGACAAAAACTGGAAATCGGTATATAATTTTAATGTAAAAATTTAGGAATTAGGAAGGGTAAAAAAATGCAAGAAAAAGAAATTTGTTGGAATATTACAACTAAATGCAATCAAAATTGCAGGTATTGTCATAGATTTTTAAACATAAAAGACTTAACCTATGAAGAAAATGAGAAAATATTAGATAACTTAATAAAAGATAAAGTAGCCAACATAACATGGACAGGAGGAGAAGCTCTATTATATCCTAATATTATCGGGTTAGTAAAAAAAGCTAAAGAAAACGGAATAAAAAATAAATTAATAACTAATGGAATGCTATTAGCTCAAAATGATGAAATAAAAGAAATTTGTGATTATTTAGATAGTTTAACATTATCAATAGATTCTGTTGATAATAAAATAAATGCAGATTTAGGAAGAGGAGAAAATCATTATTCTAATATTAAAACAATATTGGAATATGTGAAAAATAAAGAATTAAAAGTTAATATTAATACTGTAGTAAGCAAAAAGAATATGGATCAATTAGAAGAATTAGGAAACTTCTTAAATAGATATAAAATCAATTCTTGGAGAATATTTCAATTTATGCCTTTAAGAGAAACTGCTAAAAAGAATAAAGAACAATTTGAAATATCAAATATAGAATTTGAAAAAAGAAAAAGTGTATTTCAAAAATTTGAAAATATAGGTAGAGTAGATTACAGACAAGAAAAAGATATGGAAGATAAATATGTTTTATTAGTAGCAAATGGAGATATAATTAGAACTGAAAACGGAAAAGATGTAAAAAAAGGTAATGCATTATATCAAAATTTAATGCAATTTATGAATTAGGAGAGATAAGGAATGGATTGTAAAGTAAAAGTAGGATATACTTGTCCAAAACTTGTTGTAATAGGAAATATAGCATATGATATTATCGATTTTAGCAGACTTCGTACTAAAAGACCTAATGTAATAGATATTGGTGGAGCATGTGTATTTTCTACTATTCCTGCAAGTTTATTCCATAGAGTAGGAATGGTTGGAAAAATAGGAAATGATCTTGATATATCTAACTTTTATGGTTATAATATTGATTTATCAGGTATAAAATGTTTAGATATTCCTACAACAAAATTTTATACTGTTTGGAAAAGTGAAGATGGTCAAGATAGAACAGTAATAGGTGATGTAGACAAAGCAATGGAAGTTGGAAAAAAAGATATACCAATTAAATTTTTAGATGCAAAACATTTTCATTTAACTACTGCT
This sequence comes from uncultured Clostridia bacterium, assembly GCA_944392605.1. Lineage (GTDB taxonomy): Bacteria > Bacillota > Clostridia > TANB77 > CAG-508 > CAG-269. The sequence goes on from CALXXE010000003.1 coordinate 129,920, forward strand.
ACTCCAGAAAAGCAAATGGAATTAATAGAATTTATAAGACAAAATAGTAATGCAACAATTAGTGCTGATACAATTGATGCTTTTGCAAATATGGAAGAATGTAAGAGGGTTTTTGACAGTGTAGATATTGCTTTCATAGATAAAGAATATACAAAACTGCTAGATTGTAATGCACCTATTAAAATAATAAAAAAAGGAAAAGAAGGATGTTTATACCATTCAAAAAATAAAACTTTTTCAGCACATTCTAAAATTATAAATGATGTAGTAGATAAAACGGGAGCAGGAGATTGCTTAAATGGTGTATTTTTAAGTTTATTGTTACATGGAGAGTCAGAAGAAAATGCATTAAGAACAGCTGTAGACATAGCTACTGAATCAATAAAACAATATGGAATATTAGGATTAAAGTTACCAAATCAAGAACAAGAAAGGGTGATATAGAAATGCAAAAAATTAGAACTTTAATAGCTCATAATTATACAGATGTTACAAATAATATTATAAAAGCAATGAAAGATATGAATTATGTTGAAGTAGTTGGAACAGCAACTAATGGAACAGAAACATATAATAAAATTGTTGATTTAAAACCAGAAATGGTGTTTGTGGAATTTAATATAGATTCAATGAATAGTTTAGAAATAATTGAAAAGGCAAAAGAAAGTTTAAATGAACAAACTCCAGTTTTTAATATAATTACAAATAAAGAAATAAGTGATGAAGATATGCAAAGAGCATATAATATGATAGGTCGAAAAATGAATTCATTCGTTTCTGAACCAGTAGAAGATAGTATCATAGATAATATTATGAAAAACTATAAAGAACATAAAGAAATAAAATAAAAAGAACAAAAAAAGAAATAAGTTGAGAGAATTTTGTAAAAACTTATTTCTTATTTTTTTGTATATGCAAATAGAGTGTGGAAATTTCTAAAAAGTTTTTAGGTGTTATAGTATCTTTAAAATTAAAATATTTCATAATAGGACAATCTATTTTTTCTTTAAATGTATTTAAAGGTTCTAATGCACTTCTAAAACTAGATCTAATAGAAGAATTTGTTTTATTGTGTCGTTTCGAAATTAAAGAGAATACATCATCTAAAGTCTTTAATAAATAAGGATAGTAATAGCATTGTATAATTGCTTCTCTTATATAATCAGCTCCATTTGAGTTTAGAGCAATTTTTAGTCTTAATAAAAGTAAATCAATATCATATTCAGTTAATGTTTCGAATTTTTGATAATTGCAGATTTCCTTAATTGTATCAAATAAATCTTTAGGATCGAATTTTTTATTAAATACTCTATAAATTTTAGCAGTGTTAGATAAAAAAATATTCTTATTTTTATTTTTATCTATTGTAAGTATAGTATTACAATTCATTTTTTCTTCAATAGACATAGATAGTCTATCAATTATTTCATTACAATTCATATCATCAAAATAAGAATCTAATACTAAAACATTAGGTTTAATTTCAAGATATTTATTTAAAGTGGTTGTTCCATCAGTTGTTCCTATAACTTCTAATTTTTTATCATTTGCAAGATATTGGCAAAATTGCTTATTTTGCTCAATATTTTGATTAGCTACAAGAATCTTTTGCATCTGTACCTCCCACAAATGTCTATTAATAAATAAAATCGATATTATTATAACATAAAAATTATGTAAACACAATAGAAAAATGGAAAAAAAAGCCAATTTATAGAAAAAATAGTAACAATAAAAACCTTTTTTCACCTTTTATCGCCTTTATTCGCCTTTTTTTACATCAATATAATAAAAGCCTGTATAATCCAAGCAACTTAATCAAAGTCTTAAAAGGGATATTTCATCAAAAGAAAAGTATAAACAAAAGATGATTGCATAGAAATTTTAAGCTTTGATAGATTAGTAAAAACTCTTTTTTGAATTTGTTTAAGCAAAAAATTCGTAAGGGAGTTTTGCTCTATGCACAAGAATGTCCAAAACAAGAAGATTATATTTGGTTTAAAACAAAAATTTCAAATTCAGGTCAAAAGTGTGGAAAAATACTGCGCTTTTGACTTTTTTTATACTTTAAAAACAAAGAATTGTCGTAGTCCTCCAAAAATTCATTCACAAAAATGAATGAATTGGAGGAGTAATATGAAATATGAAGTAGACGAATACATTATAGAACATGTAAAGGAATCAAATAAATACTATATATATTTTAAAGATAGTGTGAATGAAATTTGTAAATTAGAAATAGACAAGAGTATTTTTGATGCTTATATGGAATCAAAAAAGGATTATATAAAAATAAAAAATCAAAAAAGCAGATATGAAGAACATTCAAATCAGACAGAAATTAATTTATATCAAAAAGCATTATATAAAATAAAAACTGTAGAAGATGAAGTATTAAATAAAATAGAAATAGAGAAGTTAGAAAAAGCTAAAGCTATGCTTACAAAGAAACAAAGAAGAAGAATAGAACTACATATTGAAGATAAGATGACAATAGAAGAAATTGCAAAAATAGAAGGCGTAGGAAGAACTAAAATTGATAAAAGCATTTCTCAAGGATTAAAAAAATTAAAATTTTTTTTAAAACAGGGGGTGTAAAAACAGCATAAAGTGAGCAAATAAATGAGAGAGATTAAATTCTCTTTCAATTATTTCTAATTTTTGAAATATAAAGTACCTTGAAAATTGAATAGCAGTTCATTAAATACATTCCTATTATTTTGAGCTAGTTAAAAATAGATTTACAAACTATTTTTCTTAAATATGAGATAGCAACTCATAAGGCGATAACGAATAATAGGTATAATGATACATTTGTTTAGTCATAGAACGAGCGTTAAAAGCGTCCCACGCATTGAGAACAAGTCTGCTAAAGCAGGCAGGTGAAATTCCTATGGAGCAATTTAGCTAATTGCCATTTAATGAACTTTTGGAGAAATATAGATAATAAAATAGGCTATCTATATTAAAAATAGATAGCCTTAAATAATAAAGGAGAGATGATGGCAATATTAATTTTTTTATTAATTATGGGTATATTTACATATTTAATTATATTAGGAGGAAATCAGAATAAAACCAAAGTAGAAAAAATGATTGATGATCAACAACAAATAGAATATTTAGATAAATTAAAAAATGGAGGAAAAAAGAAAGATGAATGTAAATAGAGGAGATATATATTATGCAGCACTAGATGAAACTTATGTAGGAAGTGAGCAAACTGGAGTTAGACCTGTCGTTATTTTACAAAATAATATAGGGAATGAATTTAGTCCAACAGTTATAATTGCACCAATAACCAGTAAAGTTTTATCAAAATCAAAAATACCTACACATGTTCTAATAAAAGCTGGCATAGATAGGCTAAAACATGACTCAATAATTCTAACAGAACAAGTTAGAGCAATAGATAAACTAAGACTAAAATCTTATATAGGAACTTTAGATGAACAAGAATTAATATTGGTAAATAAAGCTCTTATTATTTCTTTGGGAATTAAATTAGACAAAAGAAGAAAAATAATACAACACAGAGAAGGAATAGAAGAAAAAACAGAATTTGTAACAAGAAAACAAATTGCCTCATATTCTATTGTGGCAAGAAATTTTTTAAAACATTCAGGTAATTTAGAAATAACAGATGAATTATTGGAAGAATATATATTATCACTTATAGATTTATATTCTGGAAGAGAAATAGAGGAAGAAGCAGAATATATAAAACAAAAAAATATTAATTGTAATTAAACATAATAAGCAGAAATAGGAAAGAAATATTAAGCATAGATATTTCTTTTTTTATGTCATGGTAGTCAATGTATTTGTAATTATTAAAAATAGAAATATATTAAAATAGAAAGGAGAATTGAGATAAAATGAAACAAGAATTAAAGAATGGAACAGAATATGTAATAAAAGAAGTTTTTAATAACAATGGAGATGATATCAAAGAAATGTTAAAAAAAGCATTTAAAGAATATTGTGAATTAATATTGCAAAAAAATTAAAATTATATTTGTATATCTTATAAAAAAATAGTATAATAATTACAGATACGACTCAGCTTATTGTTGTTACGGGAGGAGGTAAAATGATAACAATAAGTAATCCAACTAGATATATAGCAGGTCTATATGTAAGATTATCAAATGAGAAAATAGAAGAAGTAACAAATTCAGATGTTATTGCAAATGATATAAATGTAGAGAGGGAAAGTGGAAGTATTACTAATCAAAAAATATTTTTAAAAAATTTTTGCAGAGATAACGAAATCGAAGTCTATAAAATATATTCTGATGATGGATATTCTGGAGCGAATTTTGATAGACCAGGATTTAAAGAAATGATTAGAGATATAGAAACAGGAAAAATTAATATAGTATTAGTTAAAGATTTATCAAGATTACGGTAGAGTATCTTCAAAAGTAACATATTATACAGATGAGTATTTTCCAGAACATAGAGTAAGATTTGTTGCTGTCGCAGATGCAATAGACACAGGTTTGCAAGAAACATCAGAAGATATGACTCAATTTAAAGCTTTTTTCAATGAATGGTTTTTAAGAGATTGTTCAAAAAAAGTTAAAAATGGAAAGAAAACAAGAGCAAAAGAAGGTAAGATAATGACTACTTATGCAACATATGGATACAAGAAAGATCCTAATGACAAAAATCATTATATTATTGATGAAGAAATTGCACCAATAGTAAAAGAAATATTTATGCTAGCAAGGCAAGGATTGACACCAACAGAAATTGCGAGGATAATGACGGAAAAAGGAAATATAGTTCCGAGTGATGTAGTAGGAAATACACATACTAGAAATCCATATGAAGTAAAAAGAGGTTGGAATAGAAATGCAATAAAAAGAATATTGCAAAATATGACATATTTAGGTTATGCAATAAATGGTAAACAAAAAAAGGTAAATTACAAAAGTAAAAAAATTCTTTCAGTACCAAAAGAAGATTGGCTTATTAGAAAAGGAATGCACGAACCAATAATTGATCAAGAAACTTTTGATATTGTACAAGAACATATTAGAACAAGAACAAGAAAAAGGACAAGAAAATATGAGTGGCTATTAAATGGAATTATAGAATGTGCAGAATGTGGAAAAAAACTAAGTGTTATAGCACATCATCTAAAAAGTGGAAAGATAACTTTTTATTTAAAGTGTAATACATATTCTACAAACACAGCATTACATTTATGTACTCCACACACAAATAATTTAGAGAAACTTACAAATATAGTATTAGAAACAATAAGACAAAGATGTAGAGAATATTTAGAAGAATCTCAATATCAAATTATTGCTAATAATTCGCAAAATAAGATAGCAAATCAAAAAGATTACACTCAAAAAGAAATAGAAATATTAGAGAAAAAACTTATTATTATGAATAGAAAAATTGATAATTTATATGAAGATAGAGTAAATGGAATAATTAATATAGAGGACTTTAAAAGAATGTATTCAGAAGCGAATAATGCTAAAAATAATTTGCAAAATAAAATAAAGGATTTAAAAAATAATCATGTTAAGGAGGAAAGAGTAATGGATTTAGGAAAAATAGTTAGTGACTTTATAAGTATGAAAGAAATTAATAAAACTATGCTAGTACAATTAGTTGATAAAATTACTCTTTCAGAAAATAAAGAAATAACAATATATTATAAATTTAATGTTTTAAATAATAAGATAAATAATAAAATTAATTTAAAAGCAAGTTAAAAAATATTATCTTAACGGACAATTATTACAATTATTGTACTTTTAATACTTGCTGGAGTATCAATAGCAATGCTAACAGGACAAAATGGAATATTAACTCAAGCCAATAATGCAAAAGTAGAACAATCACATGGAGCAGTAAGAGAAGGAATAGCACTTGCTTATAATGAATATCAAATAGAAATAAATACAGCAAGTAATACAAAGTTAGCAAGTACAGAGACAGTTCAAATACAAGGAGAGGAAGAGAAAGCATTAGCATCATATTCATCATTTTTAGATTTCTTAGAAAGTAAAGGATATATAAAAGAAGGGACAACAGATGTATTAAATGTAGAAAAATTAACAGGAGGAAAACAAGCTTTAGGAAATGGCACAGATACTGATATATACAAAATAGAAGAACAAGATGGTAGTTATGTAGTAAATTATTATAATGAAGAAGGGACACAAGAAGAAATATGGAGTATAGCAAACAATGACAATGTAGAAATAAGTATAACTAAAACTAACTTACCAAACGACCAAAATGTAGTAGCAGTATTATTAACTGTAGATAAAGTTATTCAAAATGGAAGTGAAATACAATCAATAAACGTAACAGGAGAAGAATATGGAAATATGCTATTAGAAAAATTAGGAACAATGAAAGATGAAGAAAAAGAAAATTTATTTGTAGATATATATAATAATTTTGCAGGAACTAGATTTAAAAATATAGATGAATTTATAGAAGAAATGATTAGTGAAAATTCGAAAGATGCTTTTTATGAAGCTATGGGAGGAAAAGAAAATTTTGATTATGTATTAGCAGAAGAAATTTATAAAAATGATTATAACTTAATAGGAAAGTATGACAAAGAAACAGAAGAATTACAAGGATATGTTGTTAAAAATCCTGATGGAGAAAACTCTAATATATATTTAGTAACTAAAAATGGAGATTATACTTTTAGAGTAGAAATAGAAGGTAAAGAATATTCAAAGATGGTTCACGTAGACAATATAACACCAAGTGAAGAAAATAATAATTATAGTGTTGAAAATATTGATGTTGATAATGTTGGTCTAAAAGATATAAAAAATGATACTTATACAACATTTTCAAATGCATATATATATTATAAAGAACAATTAATAGATATAACGGAAGCTATAAAAATGAAAAATGATATTCAACTAATAGATGTGAGTGATATAGGCGAAATAGTATATGATGCGACTTCAGAATCTATTACTAGACGAGGTGGAAAATTCGTGTGTATAATTATAAAAGATGGACAGCCTTATTATGGAATTATAGATATTCCTATATATGCTTAGATACTTCAAGAAAAAATATGCAAAAAGTAGAAAATAGTAAGTTTAGCTTGCTATTTTTTACTTTTTAGGGAGAATATTACAGAACTGTTAAATATATGTTACATTTGTATTAATGGTATTGACCGTTTGAAAAAAAAAGAATAAAATAGTATCATCATAAGAGGGTTTAAAATATATGAGGATAATAAGTGGAAAAGCAAGAGGAACAAAATTATATACATTAGAAGGCGATATAACTAGACCAACACTAGATAGAGTAAAAGAATCATTATTTAATATAATACAAAACGATATTGTTGGTAGTAGTTTTTTAGATATGTTTTCAGGAAGTGGAGCAATAGGATTAGAAGCAGCAAGTAGAGGTGCAAAAGAAGTAATCCTATGTGAAAAAAATAAAGAAGCCATTTCTGTAATAAAGAAAAACATAGAAAAAACACATTTAGATATTAAGTTATATGAAATGCCATATGAAAAAATGTTGGAGTCACTAAATGAAAAAATAGATATTGTATATATAGACCCACCTTATAAGACAGACTTAGCTTATGAATCTGTAAAAAGAATGTTAGATTTAGATTTGCTAGGTAGTGAAAGTTTAATAATAGTAGAAACAGATGAAGAAGAAAGAATAATAAAACAAATAAATGAGTTAGAAGTAGAAATTATAGATAAAAGAAAATATGGTCGTGTACATCTTATTTTCTTAAAAAGAAAGTAAGATTAAGAAAGGGGTAAAACCATGGAAATTTTTACATTATTGGAAACTTTAGAAGATTTATTAGAAAATAGCAAAAATCTTCCATTTACATCAAAAGGAATAGTTGATAAGGAAGAAATGTTAGATTTAATCAAAGAAATAAGAATAAAGCTTCCAGATGAATTAAAACAAGCAAAATGGGTAAAAGAAGAAAGACAAAGAATATTAGTTGAAGCCCAAAAAGAAGCTGATGGAATAGTAAAAGAAGCAGAAAATAGAATAATTGCTATGGTAGACGAACATGAAATAACAAGAAAAGCATATGACCAAAAAACAGAAATAATAGAAACAGCAAATGAAATGTCAAGAGAGATTTCAAAAGGAACTAAGGAATATGCAGATAGTTTATTGGCAAACACAGAAGATGTATTAAATGAAACATTAAATAAACTAGGAACTAATATGACTGAAGCTTTAAACCTTATGCAAATTTCATTAGAAGATACAATAAAGACAATTCAAAACAGTAGAAAAGAATTAAAGTAATATACAAAAGTCAGATTTGGAAGTGATTTAAAATCTGACTTTTTAAGGATTAAAGAAACTTAAGGTTGGAAGGATGGTAGAAATGGCTAAGAAAAGAAGATACAAAAAAAGAAAGAAAACAGCTTCTAGATTAGACGTAGCAGTAGTTACACTAATAGTACTTAGTATACTTTTAGCTGTTTTAATATATACAAAATCAGGAACAGTAGGAATAAAACTAAATGAAGTATTAGGTGGAATAATGGGAATCATGCAATACGTACTTCCAATAGGAGGTATAGCTATTGCTATTAAACTTGCATCTGATGGAAGAGAAGAAATAACATCTAAACTAGTTCAGTATGGAGTTGCAATTGTGGCGCTTGCAATTGTATTTAGTGTGTTCCAAATATCAGCAGGAGAATTGGATTCTTCAAAAGAAATATCAGAAGTAGTTAAAGATGCTTATTATTATGGTACACAAGGACAAGGTGGAGGAGCAATAGGAGCAGTAGGAGGAGTAATACTTGCAAAACTTCTAGGTAATGTTGGTGCTGTAATTTTCTGTATAGGAATAGCAGTAATATTATTAGTATTTACTTTTGGAATTAACTTATCAGATATGATAAATATGTTTATGGACAAAATAGAAGAAAAACGTGAAGAAAGATTTGAAAGAAAAGAAGAACTTGCTAAAGAAAGAGAAAAGGAAGAAGAACAAGAAACACCAAGCCAAAGAAGAAAGAGATTAAGAGAAGAAAGAAAAGCAAAACAAGAACTTGCAAAACTAGAAAAGCAAGAAAAACAAGACCCAATGGATAATCAAATAAAAATCAACTTTGGTGGAAGAATTGTGGAAAGTGGAGACGAAAAACCAGGATTAAAGAAATATGATCACTCAAATGATGATTTAGAACCTTTAACAAAACAAAGTAAGAAAAAAATGATGGAAGCAAAAGAAGAAATGCAGCCAGATGTAATAGACAGTAATTTATTTAAAGAAGTTGAAGAACAAAAAGAAGATAAGAAAAAAGCCGTATTGCAGCTAGAACATAGTGTTGTAGTAGAAGATGAACATTATGAATATCCACCAGTAGAACTTTTAAGTAAGCCAGGGAAGAAAACATTGAAAGGTGGAGCAAAAGCGTTAACAGATACAGCAACAAGATTACAAAAAACATTATATAGTTTTGGAGTATCAGCAAAAGTAGAAAATGTATCAGTAGGACCAGCAATTACTCGTTATGAGCTTAAACCTGCAGAAGGTGTAAGAGTAAGTAAAATTGCAAATTTAGCAGATGATATAGCTTTAAACTTAGCAGCAGAAACAATCAGAATAGAAGCACCAATTCCAGGAAAACAAGCAGTTGGAATTGAGGTGCCAAATAAAGAAAAAGAAGTAGTACATTTTAGAGAAATAATAGAGAGTAAAGAATTTAAAGAAAATAAATCAAAATTAACAGTAGGACTTGGAAAAGATGTAGCAGGAAATGTACAACTAGCAGATATTGCAAAAATGCCACACGTATTAATTGCAGGTTCAACAGGTTCAGGAAAGAGTGTATGTATTAATACAATAATAACGAGTATAATATATAATGCAAAACCTTCAGAAGTAAAATTTGTAATGGTAGACCCTAAAGTAGTAGAACTATCTGTATATAATGGAATACCACATTTATTAATACCAGTTGTAACAGACCCTAAAAAAGCAGCAGGAGCTTTAGCTTGGGCAGTACAAGAAATGGATGATAGATATAACAAATTTGCTGAAAAAGGGGTTCGTGATTTAAAAGGATATAATAAAGCAATAGAAAAAGAAAATGAACTAGGAAAATTACCACAAATAGTAATTATTATAGATGAGCTTGCAGATTTAATGATGGTTGCTAAAAATGATGTAGAAGATGCAATATGTCGTTTAGCACAAAAAGCAAGAGCAGCAGGAATGCACTTGGTAATTGCAACACAAAGACCATCAGTTGATGTAATTACAGGATTAATAAAAGCAAATGTACCATCTAGAATAGCGTTTGCAGTATCATCACAAGTAGATTCAAGAACTATTTTAGACTGTGTAGGAGCAGAAAAATTATTAGGGAAAGGAGATATGTTATTCTTCCCATCAGGAGCTCCAAAACCATCTAGAGTACAAGGTGCATTTGTATCAGATGATGAGGTTGAAAAAATAGTAAGCTTTATTAAATCAAATGGAACAGCAACATATAGTGAAGATATCTTAGAAAGTATCGAAAATAATAATAAGACAGATAAAGAAATTGCTGAAACAGATGATGATGACACAGATCCATTCTTAATGGATGCAATCCAAACAGTTGTTGAAACAGGACAAGCGTCAACATCATTTATACAAAGAAAATTCAAAGTTGGTTATGCAAGGGCAGGAAGAATAATTGACCAAATGGAAGAAAGAGGAGTAATATCAGGATACCAAGGAAGTAAACCAAGAGAAGTATTAATGTCGTTAGAAAAACTAAATGAGTTAAAAATGGGAACAAAAGAAGAAGTCTAAAATAAGTTCCTAGAAAGGAGAAGAAATTTGCAAAAGAAAAATGAAAAATTGCTAGATAAAATTGTAAAAAAAGATTATAACAATGAACTAGAAAGAGTACTAGAGAAAAAGCCATATTCTGAGAATGTGAAGAGTATTCTCCTAAGTATATTATATAAATTAGAGACATCATATAAAGATTATAAACAAGTAAAACAAGATGTTGTAGGTAAGGATGAATTAATAGGAAACGTAATATATAGCATAGAAAATAATTGTGATGAAATAAAACTAATAAAGCCACATTCTAAAGAGAGTGAAATCATAGGAGATAGGACTTTCTTAGTAGAAAAAAAGAGAAAAAGAATAATTTGCTATAATATAGAAAGAAAAGTTTTATATTGTTTAGCTAAAATATCTAGAAGAAATAAAATAGTAAAAGATGATTATTTTATAGTAAATAAAACATTGTCAGATTTAATAAATGTAGGAGCTTGTATAAATCAAGTAGAACCATTAAGAGATTTTAATGGATATTCATGGACAACTATACCAAAAGAAATAGAAAGTATAACACATAATTTAATTTACCAGAATTTATTGTTATTAGTTGGAAATGAATTTATGAATAAATGGACAAATAATAAAGAATTCATCATGGATTATATGGAATTATTTCAGAACCGATTAGAAGAGCTTTATGGAAAAAAAGAAGCAAATGAATTGATTGAATTGTTAAAAGAAATTTCTGTGTATTTGGAAGTTAGATTTGATAAAAAAACAAAAGAAAAAATGTTAAAACAAAAAGAGATAGTAGAAAAAGAACTAAGCCAAATGCAGGATAATGAAGCTTTTGTAGAAAAAATAACAGAAGAAAAAAGAAAAATAGCTAATGATATAAAAATAATTGATGAGACAATAAATAATAAACATTTGCTAGAAGACGAATATGAGAGAAGAAATGAAGCGTTACCATTAGAAGAAAAAATATTTAGTATGAGAATACTTGCAAAGATGATGTCAGATGAAAGAGAAGGTAAATTAGAAAAGTTAGAAAAACTAAATAGCCTATTAAATCCACAAAAATATGTTGGATATAAAAAAGAGTTAGAAGAGAAAGAAAAATATCTATCATTAGTAGATAAGGAAGATATTGATAAGAACATAGATAAATTAAAATTAAAACTACAAAAATTATTCTTTAAATGTTTTGATAAAAAAATAGAAAAATGTGATTCAAGACAAGATATGCTAAAATTAATTTACGAATTTAGATATTATATGATGTTGCCATATGATTATGAAAATGATATTTATGAAGTAAAAGATTTACAAAAAGAAGTAGAAGAGGCAACGAAAAAAGTATTAGAAAGAGCACATAAATTAAAAGTAATAGAAAGATTTTCAAAACAAGAAGATGTAAATTATGAACTATTAAAATATTTATTCCAAAATAGAAATATAAATATTGAAGATATAGAAGTAAAATTAATAAAAGACAAAGAAAACAATTATTATATACAAGTATTTGATGGAAATGGTGTTGGAGAAAAAAGAGAAATGCCAAATAGTGAAAATATGAATAAAAAAGATTTAGCAATTAGATTTAATAAAAAAGTGAAAGTATTTTATTAGAGGAGGATTTATTTATGAAAATAACTTTTTTAGGAGCGACTAAAACAGTTACAGGTTCAAATTTTTTAGTAGAAGCTGCAGGAAAAAGATTTTTAGTTGATTGTGGAATGTGGCAAGGAAAATCAGAATTAGAAGAAAGAAATGGGGAAGAATTCGAATTTGACCCTAAAACTATAGACTTTATGCTTCTAACACATGCACATATTGACCACTCAGGAAGAATACCAAAGCTTTATAAAGAAGGATATAGAAATAAAGTATATGCACATAAAGCAACTTGTGACTTATGTGCTTTGATGTTACCAGATAGCGGACACATTCAAGAAATGGAGACAGGATGGAAAAATAAGAAAAGGATAAGAAAAGGATTACCTGAAATAGAACCAATGTATACAGCAGAAGAAGCAGCAAGATGTTTGGAAATATTCGAACCAGTACAATATGACCAAATAATAGAAATAACACCAGAAATTCATGTGCGTTTTAATGATGCAGGACATATGTTAGGTTCAAGTATCATAGAGCTTTGGGTAAATGAAAATGGAAAAGAAGAAAAAACAGTCTTTACAGGTGACTTGGGAAATAACGATATACCTCTATTAGATTCTCCAACAATGATAGAAGATGCGGATTATTTAGTAATGGAATCAACATATGGAAGTAGATTACATTTAAGAAATGATGAAAAAGCTGTAGATTTTTTAAATGTAGTATCAGAGACATTAGATAATGGTGGAACAGTTGTAATTCCATCTTTTGCAGTAGGAAGAACACAAGAGATTCTTTACGAGATTAATAAATTAAGAGATGAAAAAGATGACGAAGAATTTAGAAGAAAATACAAAACATTAATGAGGGCAGATGTATATGTAGATAGTCCGCTTGCAATATCAGCGACAGAAGTATTTAGAGAAAATACAAATCTTTTTGAACCAGAAGTACAAAAAGAAATTATGAGAGGAGATAATCCTCTAGAATTCCCAGGATTACATTTTACAAGGACAGCAGATGAATCAAAAGCATTAAATGAAGATGAAAGACCAAGTATAATAATTTCAGCAAGTGGAATGTGTGAAGTAGGAAGAATTAAACATCATTTAAAACATAATATATGGAATCCAAAATCAACAATTTTATTTGTTGGGTATCAAGCACCAGGAACATTAGGAGACAAAATAGTAAATGGAGCAAAAACTGTAAAAATATTTGGTGAAGAATTTGCGGTAAATGCAAGAGTGGAATATATTGAAGGATATTCAGGACATGCTGACCAAGAAGGGTTAATGAATTTTATTTATTCATTTATAAAGAAACCAAAAAATATATTCTTAGTACATGGTGAAGAAGAATCACAAGAAGTATTAAGAGAGAAAATAGAATCTGAAACAAATATACCTGTGATAGTACCAGATTTTGGAGAAACTTACGATATTGCAGAAACAATAGAAATGACTCATAAAATAGAAAGAAAAGTTACTAAGACAATGAAGACAGAAATTCTAGAAAGACTAGAAAAATTAAAGAGCGAAATCAAAGATATGGATGAATATGTAAGAAAAGATGTTGATGATGATAACCTAAGAGATGAAGATATCTTTAGAATAAATGAAAAGATAAAAGATTTAGAAAAACAAATATTAAATGTAATAGAAGGATAAATTTAAGGAGAACAAGTAGATGAGTGATAAATATTTAAATGAAGCTATAATAGGAAATAAAAATATGATAGCAACTCTTACAGGAAAAGGAGAATTACAAAGATTATATTTTCCAAGTAAAGATAATAGGCAATATATTAATTTTTTCCGTACAGGAGTAAAACTAAATCAATCTGATTTAATATATTTACATGATGATATTAATAATAGGTATAAACAATATTATGATACAGATACAAATATATTAAATACAGAAGTAACAAATACTTATTTTAATTTAAAAATATTACAAACAGATTATATGTTATTGAAAGAAAATGTGTTAGTAAAAAGATATGAATTCATAAATGAAGGTAAAATAGATTTAGACACTAAATTTTATATTCATTCAGAATTATTATCAGATAAAAATAATCATGTATCATGTAAAGTTATAGATAATGGAATGATACAATACGCTCATGATTTTGCGGTATCTACATTTGCAAAAGGAACGAAGATTTCTGGACATCAAATAAATGGAAGTTATGATACTATAAAAACAGGTGAAATACATGACAAAGATTATATTGGAATGTCAAAGGATTCAAGTATTTGTTATGACTTAGGGGTTATAAAACCACAAGAAAAGAAAGTTTTAGAAATATGTATATTAATAGATGAAAATAGAAATATATCAAGTATGGAAGATGAAATAGACAGAATTACAAAGATAGATCTAAATAAAGAATATACTTTGGCAAAAGCTTATTGGAGAAAATATTTAAAAGCTCATAATGGTTTGAATTTAAAAGAACCACAAAATAGCTATGAAGAAAGAATTTTTGAAATATATAAAAGAAGTATATTATTATTTCCATTACTTACAAATCCAGAAACTGGAGGAATAATTGCATCACCAGAAATTGATGAGGATTTTACAAGATGTGGAAGATATGCTTACTGTTGGCCAAGAGATGCTGTATTTGTTACAAAAGCTATGGATATTGTAAATATGGAGAAGGAAACAGAAAAGTTTTATAAAGTATTTTGTAAAAAAACACAAAGTAAAAATGGAATGTGGGAACAAAGATTTTTTACAGATGGAAAATTAGCTCCTTGTTGGGGATATCAAGTAGATGAAACAGCAAGTGTTGTATATGGAGTTTATGAGCATTACAAAGTTACAAAATCAGAGAAATTCTTAAAAGATAATCTTCATATGTGTGAAAGAGCAATAGACTTCTTAAAGAAATATTTAAAAGATTGGATAGGAATTGACGGTATAGATGAAGCAAAAAGAGATGTTGTAAAAGATGAAATAGAAGAAGATACAATGAAAAGAACAGGAAAAGAACACAAGTTTCATGTTAGCTATGATTTATGGGAGATGTGTGAAGGAATTCATTTATATTCTTTAGCAAGTATTTATGCAGCATTTGATGCAATTCTAGGTATTTATAGAGCTCTTGGAAAAAATGTATCAGAATTTGAAAATAATAGATTAAAAGAAGAAAAAATACAAAAGAACGAAAGAGAAATAGAAAAGATACAAAGAGGTATTAAGAACTATATTAATGAGAATTTATATGATGAGCAAAAGAAATCATATGTTAGAAATCCTGAAGATAAGAAAATGGATATTAGTATATTAGGAACGGTTTATCCATTTAATGTGTTTAAACCAAAAGAAAATAAAATTAAAAATACAGTTGAAAGTATTAATTTACATTTACGTACATATACAGGTGGATACCAAAGATTTGAAGAAGACCATTATATGAATGGTAACCCTTGGCCAATTGCTAATCTTTGGATGACACTTTACTACTTAGAAACAGGAGAAAAGAAGAAAGCAAAAGAGACTTTTGACTTTGTTGTAAAAACTTGTGGTAAACACTACTTCTTAGGAGAACAAGTAGATAATTCTACATTAAAACCAAACTGGGTAATAGGACTTGGTTGGTCACATGCTATGTTTTTAATAGTTTTAGAAAAATTGTATAAATAATAACAATGAACATTGGGGAGGTTTCTTTTTGTCGAAAAAAAGACAAAAGAAACGTCTCTATTAATTTTGTTCAATTTGAAAGTAAAATAGTTAATATTGAAATTACTTGTAAATTATTATATAATAAATTTACTGTAGACAGCAGTTGAGTAAAGCTATAAATTTATAGCTTTTGAAAGAAAGGACTATAAATGGATGAGTATCGTGGAAAGGTTCGGAAAGGTCTCAATAGTGTCAATG
Organism: uncultured Clostridia bacterium; assembly: GCA_944392605.1. Classification (GTDB taxonomy): domain Bacteria; phylum Bacillota; class Clostridia; order TANB77; family CAG-508; genus CAG-269. The sequence continues at coordinate 146,241 of CALXXE010000003.1, forward strand.
TGACTATTGTTGACGAAAGTGGACTTCTTAAATTTCAAGATGATGTTAAAATTGTTATCTATCATAATGGCGAAGCTACGCTTCTTGTAGATGACAAGAAGGCAATCGAGAGGATGAGAGAAGACATGGATAGGAAGCTTAACACGCCACTTCCATAGAAAGTCTAAAAGGTAAGTATCATTTCAAAGGATGCTTGCCTTTTCTATTATTAAGAATCAAGTATACATAATTTGAAAAAATACGATTTTTGTGGTATTATATATAGTAGGTACAGCTACCAGCCAGTACCCAGCATTGACAATAGTAGAAAGGACAGAAAATGAGGTTAATGCTTTTGCACGTGGAGAAAGACCTGAATTCGTGGAGGTGGTGTTTTGCCGACGAGGACAAGGTCAGATTCTCGAGTGTTTTCGCCATTGACTTTTCTTCGGGGAAGCCTGTAGAATGGAACATTCATGTTTCAGAGCTTGTGGGACTTGAGCAAATGATTAAGATTTGCCAAGATGCGTGTGATACAGATTTTATCACCATTGAGTGTGATAAAAGAGATGAAGAGAGGTTGAAGGAAAACCTCCAAATCATAATGACCTATGCCATTAAGCTAAGTGCAATCACCTGCCTTGATGATGAACGGAAGGGCTTCATGGTTATGGGAGGAAACCCTGAAGACAAGTGTTGGGAGGTGCAGATTAACTGCTAAACTGGCAAAATCCAGATACAACTGTGTCTGGTTGGAAGAAGGAGCCCTGAAAAGGACTCCTTTTTCTTTGTAAATAACTTTATAAAAAAACTTTTAAAATAGGACTTGCAATATGGTATATTTTGGTATACAATAGTAAATGCCTAAATATGGGTAATAAAATAATTTTTATAAGGAGGAATTTATTATGTCAGTTAAAATAGGAATTAACGGATTTGGAAGAATCGGAAAATTATCATTCCAAGCAGCACTTGCAAAAGAAGGAGTAGAAGTAGTAGCAGTAAATGATCCATTTGTTGCAGCAGACTACATGGCTTACATGACAAAATATGATACAGTTCATGGAAGATTTAATGGAACTATAGAAGAAAAAGATGGAAATCTAGTAGTAAATGGAAATGAAATAAAAGTATATAATGAAATGGACCCACATAATATACCATGGGGAGACCTTGGAGTAGAATACGTATTAGAATGTTCAGGAGTATTCACAACAATGGAAAAAGCACAAGCTCACTTAGATGCTGGAGCTAAAAAAGTTATAATTAGTGCACCATCAAAAGATGCTCCAATGTTTGTTATGGGTGTTAACAATGAAACATATGATCCAAGTATGAACATTGTTTCAAATGCATCTTGTACAACAAACTGTTTAGCACCACTTGCTAAAGTTATAAATGATAACTTTGGAATTACAGAAGGATTAATGACAACAGTTCACTCAACAACTGCAACACAAAAAACAGTTGATGGAGCTTCTAAAAAAGATTGGAGAGGTGGACGTGCAGCATCTGCAAATATTATCCCATCTTCAACAGGAGCTGCAAAAGCAGTTGGAAAAGTTATTCCAGAATTAAATGGAAAATTAACAGGTATGTCATTAAGAGTACCTACAGTTGATGTTTCAGTAGTTGACTTAACATGTAATTTAGCAAAACCTACAACATATGAAGAGATATGTGCAGCTGTTAAGAAAGCATCAGAAGGAGAATTGAAAGGAATATTAGGATATACAGATGAAGATGTTGTATCATCAGACTTCATTAGTGATCCTCATACATCAATCTTTGATGCAAAAGCTGGAATAATGCTTACAGATACATTTGTTAAATTAGTTTCATGGTATGACAACGAATGGGGATATTCAAACAAATTAGTAGATTTAGCTTGCTATATTGCTAGCAGAAGCTAATATAAATTAATATATGCTAAAAAAATTAAAAAGAGTACTTGAAAAGTGCTCTTTTTTGTTATAAAATAGGTTTGTCTTATAAAATAAGGAAAATTGTGCAAACTAATAAAAGAAATAAAGGAGGAATAAAAAATGAGTAAAAAGACAGTAAAAGATATTGAGTTGAAAGGAAAGAAAGTTTTAGTTAGATGTGACTTTAATGTACCATTAGATGAAAATAGAAATATTACAGATAATACAAGAATAGTAGCTGCATTACCAACTATAAAATATTTACTAGAAAATAATTGCAGTATTATTTTATGCTCTCACTTAGGAAGACCAAAAGGAGAGTTTAAGCCAGAGTTTTCTTTAGCTCCAGTAGCAAAAGAATTATCAAGATTATTAGATAAAGATGTTATTATGGCAAAAGATGTTATAGGAGAAGATGCAAAAACAAAAGCAGCCAATTTAAAAGAAGGAGAAATATTATTATTAGAAAATGTTAGATTCCATAGAGAAGAAACAGATAATGATCCAGAATTTAGTAAAGAATTAGCTAGTATGGCAGAAGTATATGTAAATGATGCATTTGGAGCTGCTCATAGAGCTCATAGCTCAACAGTAGGAGTAGCATCATACTTACCAGCTGTATCAGGATTTTTAATTGAAAAAGAATTAAAGTTCTTAGGAGAAGCTTTAGATAATCCAGTAAGACCATTTATGGCTATTTTAGGTGGAGCTAAAGTATCTGATAAAATAGGAGTAATTGATAGCTTACTAGAAAAAGTAGACACATTAATGATTGGTGGAGGAATGGCTTATACATTTTTTAAAGCACAAGGATATAATGTTGGAAATTCAATGTGTGAGGAAGATAAATTAGACTTAGCAAGAGAATTAATGCAAAAAGCAAAAGATAAAGGCGTAAAATTAATGCTTCCAGTTGACACTAGAGTAGGAAAAGAATTTAAACCAGATACAGAAAGTAAAACAGTAGCATGGACAGAAATTCCAGATGATTGGGAAGGATTTGATATTGGAGAAAAAACAATAGAAATGTTCTCAGAAGAATTAAAAAGTGCAAAAACAGTAGTATGGAATGGACCATTAGGATTATTTGAATTTGACCAATTTGCAAAAGGAACAAACGCAATCGCAAAAGTTTTATCAGAATTAACTGATGCGACAACAATAATTGGTGGTGGAGATTCAGCAGCAGCAGTAAGAAAAGCAGGACTTCAAGACAAAATGACACATATTTCAACTGGTGGTGGAGCATCACTAGAATTCTTAGAAGGTAAAAAATTACCAGGAATAGAATGTTTACAAGATAAATAGAATAAAAATTTAAGGGGAAATAAAAAACTTCCCCTTAAAATCATGAATATTTGAATAAAAGAGAGGAAGATTATTATGAGAAGAAAAGTAATAGCAGGAAACTGGAAAATGAACATGCTTCCAGGAGAAGCAATAGAATTTATAAATGAATTAACACCACTTGTAAAAGATACAGAAAATGAAGTAATATTATGTGTTCCATATACAGATTTATTTTACGCTTTACTTACAGCACAAAATACAAACATAAAAATAGGTGCACAAAATATGCATTTTGAAGAATCAGGAGCTTATACTGGTGAAGTTTCAGGAAAAATGTTAAAATCAATAAATGTAGAATATGTAATAATAGGACATTCAGAAAGAAGACAATATTTTGCAGAAACAGATGAAACAGTAAATAAGAAAGTAAAAGCAGCTTTTAAATATGAGTTAAAACCAATAGTATGTGTTGGTGAAACATTAGAAGAAAGAGAAGCAGGTAAAACTGTAGATATAATTACAAAACAAACAGAACTAGCTTTAGAAGGTTTAACAAATGAGCAAGTTGAAAATACAATAATTGCTTATGAGCCAATCTGGGCAATTGGAACAGGAAAAACGGCAACTAGTGAAGATGCAAATAATTCTATAAAAGAAATTAGAAATAAAATTGAAAAAATCTATGGACAAGAAACAGCTTCTAGAGTTATAATACAATATGGCGGAAGCGTTAAGTCAGGAAATAGCAAAGAACTTTTCGGAATGTCAGATATTGACGGAGGACTAGTAGGAGGAGCAAGCTTAAAGGCAGAAGAGTTCAGCAAAATAGTAAATTTCGATAAATAGAAAAGGATGGTAGAAAATAAATGAAAGATAAACTAACGATGCTAATGATATTAGACGGATTTGGAGATAATCCAAACAAAGATGGAAATGCTATAAAATTAGCTAAAACACCAAATATAGATAAATTAATGAAAAAATATCCAAATACAGAGATAAGAACAAGTGGATTAGCAGTAGGATTACCAGATGGACAAATGGGAAATTCTGAAGTAGGGCACACAAATATAGGAGCTGGAAGAATTGTATATCAAGAATTAACAAGAATAACAAAATCAATAGAAGATGGAGATTTCTTTACTAATCCAGAATTTATAGCAGCAATTGAAAATTGTAAAAAGAATCATTCAAAATTACACATTTTAGGATTATTATCAGATGGAGGAGTTCATAGTCATATTCGTCATCTATTTGGTTTATTAGAGATGGCTAAGAGAAGAGACTTTGAAGATGTATATGTACACTGTTTCTTAGATGGTAGAGATACTCCGCCAGCATCAGCAGAAAGCTATATTATAAAATTACAAGATAAAATGGCAGAAAAGGGAATAGGAAAAATTGCAAGTATATCTGGTAGATTTTATAGTATGGATAGAGACAAAAGATGGGAAAGAGTAAAAAAATCTTATGATGCGTTAGTAAATGGAATAGGAAACAAAGCAGGTAGCGCAATAGGTGCAATAGAAGATTCTTATCAAAAAGAAGTATTTGATGAATTCGTAGAACCAACAATAATTTGTAATGGAGACACACCAGTAGCTAAAATAGAACAAAATGACTCAGTAATATTCTTTAACTTTAGACCAGATAGAGCAAGACAAATAACAAGAAGTTTAGTAGATCCAGAATTTGATGGATTTGAAACTAAAAAAGATTTAAATTTATATTTTGTGTGTTTTACAAGTTATGATGAGACAATGCCAAATGTTCATATAGCATTTAAGAAAGAGACATTAAAAAATACATTTGGAGAATATATTAGTGAAAAAGGTTATACACAACTTCGAATTGCAGAAACTGAAAAATATGCACATGTAACATTCTTCTTTAATGGAGGAGAAGAAAAACAATATCCAGGAGAAGACAGAATATTAGTACCATCACCTAAAGTAGAAACATATGATATGAAACCAGAAATGAGTGCATATGAGGTAACTGATAAAGTATTAGAAGCAATATCAGAAGACAAATACGACGTAATTATATTAAACTACGCAAATACTGATATGGTAGGACATACAGGAAGCTTACCTGCAGCAATAAAAGCAGTTGAAGCAGTAGATGAATGTGTGGGAAAAGTAGTAAAACTAGTAGAGTCAAAACAAGGAAGTATGTTAATAACAGCAGACCACGGAAATGCAGAGCAAATGATAGATTATAAAACAGGAGAACCACATACTGCACATACAACAAATCCAGTACCATTAATATTAGTAACAGCTAATGAAAAACTAAAATTAAAAGATGATGGAAAATTAGCAGATTTAGCACCAACAATGCTTGACTTAATGAATTTAGAAAAACCAGAAGAAATGACTGGAATAAGTTTATTAGACGAGGAATAAAAGTATGTTAAATCACACAAAGAAAATAAAAGAGATATACGAAGATATACAGAAAAAATTGTATTATATGATACCAGAAAAATGGGATAAATTATTTTTATATAGCTCAGTAATAGATATGCCAAACGGAGAGAAAAAAGGAGAATTGTATTTCTATTATATTCCAAAAGGTATATTAAAAAAGAAACCGGTTAATGTATATGAAATACCAAATAAATTTAATTTAGATGAAAATGACTATTTAAAATTAGTTAGTATTTTGTATGCAAAAATAAAGCAACTTAGAGAAGAATTTAGAAAATCAGAGACAGGAGAATTGTGGTCAAATATAACAATTTCAATTCAAAATTCTAAATTTAAAGTAGAGTATAATTATGATGATTTAGAACATAGTGATTTTAATAGTTATGAAAGACATATAATATGGAGATATGAATATTTAGGAATTGGCGAAGAACAAGTAAATAAAAAAGATAAAGAAATTCTAAAAAGATATCTGTTAGGTGCAAAAACTATAGGAAGAAAAGAAACATACGAGACAGGTATATATATAAGAGATATAGAAAATAAAATTGCATATAATACAGATGAAACAATAAGTAATGATAATAATATAGATGATAATACGTATATTAGCAATAGTAATAATAGTGAAATTAACAATGATTATAATAGCTATAACAATTACAGAGCTAATGAAATAGATACAGAAGCTGAAAATGTAAAAAAGAAGCCAGCAAGAAAGAATCAATTATTATTATCAGAAGAGCAAATAAAAAGATATGAAGAACAACATAAAAAGAAACAGAATAATAATAACTAATATATAATAGTAATTAAGTATAAGGAAAAATAAAAATTTAAAGTTGTTAACTTTTAGGTTAAAACCTAAAATATAATAAATATATGTAGAAAAAACTTAAATAGTGAAAGGAGCAATTAAAATGACTTATTCAAAAGAATTAGAAGACATGTGCTATGTTCGTAAAGGAGTAGATCACGGACCAGCACCAATACCAGAAGAAGGAAAATGGGTAAAAGCAAAAGAAATAAAGGATATATCAGGATTAACACATGGTGTTGGATGGTGTGCACCTCAACAAGGAGCTTGTAAATTAACATTAAATATAAAAAATGGAATTATACAAGAAGCTTTAATAGAAACAATAGGATGCTCAGGAATGACACATTCTGCAGCTATGGCTGGAGAAATATTAACAGGAAAAACAATTCTAGAAGCATTAAACACAGACTTAGTTTGTGATGCAATTAACACAGCTATGAGAGAATTATTCTTACAAATAGTATATGGAAGAAGCCAAACAGCATTCTCAGAAGGAGGACTTCCAGTAGGAGCTGGTCTTGAAGACTTAGGTAAAGGACATACTTCACAAGTTGGAACAATTTATTCAAGTACTTTAAAAGGACCAAGATACTTACAATTAACAGAAGGATATATTCTAGAATTAGGATTAGATAAAGATGACCAAATAATAGGATATAAATATGTTCATTTAGGAAAAATGATGGATAACATCAAAAAAGGAATTGATCCAAAAGAGGCAATAGAAAAAGCAACAGGAACATATGGAAGATTTGATGAAGCAGTAAAAACTATAGACCCAAGAGAAGAATAAACAATTGGGGACGTTTCCTTTTGTCGGTTTTCCGACAATCTGGGACACATCTTGGGAAATAAAATAATATCTAATAATAGGAGGAAATAAAATGGCAGTAACATTTGAAAGTTATGAAAGAAGAATAGACCAAATAAAACCAGTTATGGAAAAATACGGAATAAAAGATTTTGAAGATAGCCTAAAAATATGTACAGATAAAGGGTTTAATCCTTATGAAATAGTAAAAGGAGTTCAACCAATTTGTTTTGAAAATGCAGCTTGGGCTTATACTTTAGGAGCTGCAATAGCAGTAAAAAAAGGATGCACAAAAGCAGCAGATGCAGCAAAAGCAATTGGAGAAGGATTACAAGCTTTCTGTATACCAGGTTCTGTTGCTGATGACAGAAAAGTAGGACTTGGACATGGAAATTTAGCATCTATGCTATTATCAGAAGATACAAAATGTTTTGCATTTTTAGCAGGACATGAAAGTTTTGCAGCAGCTGAAGGTGCAATAGGAATTGCAAAATCTGCAAATAAAGTAAGAAAAACACCTTTAAGAGTTATCTTAAATGGACTTGGAAAAGATGCAGCACAAGTAATTTCAAGAATAAATGGATTTACATATGTAAAAACAGAGTTCGATTACTTTACAGGAAAAGTAAAAGTAGTAGAAGAAATAAAATATTCAGATGGAGAAAGATCAGAAGTTAGATGCTATGGAGCAAATGATGTAAGAGAAGGTGTAGCAATCATGTGGCTTGAAGATGTTGATGTTTCAATTACAGGAAACTCAACAAACCCAACAAGATTCCAACATCCAGTAGCAGGTACATATAAGAAAGAAAGAATAGAAGCAGGTAAGAAATACTTCTCAGTTGCTTCAGGTGGAGGAACAGGAAGAACATTACACCCAGATAATATGGCAGCAGGTCCTGCATCATATGGTATGACAGATACAATGGGAAGAATGCACTCAGATGCACAATTCGCAGGAAGTTCTTCAGTACCAGCACACGTTGAAATGATGGGATTAATCGGAATGGGTAATAATCCAATGGTTGGAGCATCAGTTGCAGTAGCTGTTGCTGTAGAAGAAGCTATGAAATAATTTAGTTATTTATATAAAGTAAGAAAGAAGTCTATTGTGAGGCTTCTTTTTATTTAAAAGAATGACTCTATGTCAATAGTTGGGGTGGAAAACTTTAAAAGTTTTCTGCCTCAGCTTTTTTAGTGCAATTTAATGTT
>CALXXE010000004.1 GCA_944392605.1 uncultured Clostridia bacterium
TAATTATAGCTTGATTGATACTTGTATCAATTGTCAAGAGAGCCAAAAAGTTGTAGATAACTACTTCGTTGGCACCAATAATATTTCTGTTTCAAACTAATAGAACAGAATTGAGAGATAATCAATCAGAAAATAAAATCTGATTGATTTTTTCTTTTACAAAAAAATCTTTCGATGAAAACGAGAATATTATTTTTATGGTTAAGATAATTAAGCAAGAACTAGAATTTGATGAATGTCTGAAACAAAGAATTGAATTTACATATGAGCTTTCTAAAGTTACTCCTACCTTTATCAATCAATGGTAACATTAGAAAACTAGAGAAAATTAATCTTACATATATTGAGACACATAAATTCATTATTAAAAATATTACTGGTTTAGTTTTTGTTTATATTTTTAGCTTAACTACAAAGATAAATTATCAGAATTGTAAGAATATTTGAAAAAATATAACTTAATTATAATTTAAAATTTTATGTAAAATATGCTATAATTATAATTGATGAAACATTTTGTTTTGCTCCGTTTCATCAGTAGGAAAAACACATCAAGAACGCGTTATTACGCAAGGAGGCTAACTATGGCAAGAAATTTTACGACAGTTTACAGAAATATTATGGCAATCGCTCCCAAAGAGCTTGCAGATGCGTTGGAGAAGCATGTTGTGTTCTGGGCACCAGAGATTGTATGGTACAAGCTTTCGGAGTACGTAAACAAATATGGTACTCCTTCCAGCACGGATTCTCAGTCTATTGCAATTTATGCTGAACTGTGTGATTTGAGTTCTGAAGATATGAAGTCCATGTTCTAAAAGGAGGGGCTGTAAGCCGGAAGCCATAGTAAAAAAAACATCTTTCTCTCTCTAAAATATGAGGGAGTTTTCTTTTTGATTGAATAATTTTAATATCTTCTATATTATTTTTTCTGTTTGTATTAAAATTTAGTGAAAAAATGATATAATAAATAAAATTGATTGATTTTTGAAGATATAAAACATATTGAGAAAAATGGAGTTATATTTTGATACACAAGAAAATTACAAGTAGTTTTAGATTATAAAGAATGGAGAAAATTATGAATGAAATATATATAAAAGCTAGAGCAAAGATAAATCTAAATTTATTGGTTTTAGATAAAAGAGAAGATAATTATCATAACATAAAATCAGTATTTCAAAAAGTTAATTTATATGATGAAATATATCTAAAAAAGATAAATGAAAATGAATTTAAGATGATTACAAATATGGGAGAAATAAATAATAAAGAAAATATTATATATAAAGCATATATGAAATTAAAAGAAAAATATAAGAATATTACAGGTGTTCAAGTAAGATTAAATAAAAAGATTCCTATGCAAGCAGGAATGGCAGGAGGAAGTACAGATTGTGCAGCTTTCATTGTATTAATGAATAGATTATTTGATTTAAAATTATCAAAAAAAGATATGTCAGTTTTAGGAAAAGAATTAGGAGCTGATGTGATTCCTTGTTTTTACAATAAAGCGATAATTGCAGAAGGTATTGGAGATGTAATTACAAAGATAGATACAAATTTCAAATATTATATTGTAATTATAAAGCCAGAAATATCGTGTAGTACAAAGGATATGTATAAAAAGATAGATACGAAAAAGATAAGTCAAAAAGACACAACAAAAGAAATAGTAGAAGCATTAGAAAGTTCTAATATGGAAATGCTTGCAAGTAATTTATATAATGTTTTTGAAGAAGTAATAGATAGAAAAGATTTAATAGAAAATATAAAACAAAAACTTATAAATAATGGTGCAATTTCTTCATTAATGACAGGTTCAGGCTCAGCTATATATGGAATATTTAAAGATAAAAATACAGCCAAAATTGCATATGAAAGTTTAAAAGATAAATATCAGACATACATATGTACTTCTTATAATTCTAGGAATGATTATATAATATAAATATTCAATGTTAAGAAATTAAAAAGACAGACCAATTTTTTATGAATGGTCTGTCTTTTTAGGCTTCTTTTGAATAATGTAAATTTCAACTTTGAATTTCTAAGGGGTTATAATTTAAGATTTCCCCAAGATATACAAATGCATGTGCAACGAAGAAATCAATGCCTAAGATATAAGAGATTATAAAAGTGACAAGCATTATCGCAAAGAAAATAATTACATATTGCATTATGTAGTCAAAGTCATAATCTTCATTGGATAGGTTGATTTCATTTTTTTCACTGTTTTTGGACCAAATACTGCCATTATAAATGATGGCATACAAAGAGACACAAATACTTAGGTACCAAAAGTTAATGAGTTGCGTGCATAGCCCAAATACATCAGACAAAATAGTACTTATTATCATAATAAGTATCCATGGAGCCAATTGCCTTAACATAGCTACCTCCAACTTTAGTGGTGAAATTGTTTAAAAAGAAATAATGCATAAGTTAGGAGAATGTTTCTTAAAACTAATTAGTTTTAAGAATATACAAACAAAAATTACTTAGAAATTATAACATTAAATTAATTTTTTTTCAAATTTATATAAAAACTATTGACAAATGTTATATACTGTTATATTATACGCATAACAGTTAAAGGAGGAGAATATGAAAATTATTATAAGCAATAGCAGTAGCGTGCCGCTATATGAACAAATAACACAAGCTATAAAGCAAGCAATATTTTCAAATGGGTTAAAAGAAGAGGAAATGCTTCCGTCTGTTAGAGGATTAGCAAACGAGTTAAAAATAAGTTTTTTGACAGTGAAAAAGGCTTATGATGAATTAGAACAAGAAGGTTTTATAAAGACAGTGCAAGGAAAAGGAAGTTTTGTCGCACCTAAAAACTTAGAATTATTAAGAGAAGAAAAGCTAAAAGAAATTCAAGAGCATATGGAAAAAATAAAAGATATAGCTTTTGGTGCAGACATAAGTAGTGAAGACGTAAAAGAAATATTTAAAATTATATTTGAGGAGGATAAGTAAATGGAAGAGGCAATAGAAGTTAAAAATTTATCTAAAAAGTATAAGGATTTTTCGTTGAAAAATATAAGTTTTAATGTTCCTAAAGGTAGTATAGTGGGGCTTATTGGAGAAAATGGTGCACGGAAAAACTACAACAATAAAATCAATACTAAATATTATAAATTCAGATGGAGAAATAAAAATATTTGGGAAGGATATAAAGAAGTCAGAAAAAGATGTAAAAGAACAAATAGGAGTAGTGTTAGATGATAGTTTTCTATCAGAATATCTAACAGCAAAAAATGTAAATATAGTAATGAAAGATATTTATAAAAATTGGTCTGAAGAAAAATTTAAGGAATATTTAAAAACATTCAATTTACCAGATAATAAAATGATGAAAGATTTCTCAAGTGGAATGAAAATGAAACTAAAAATAGCAACTGCAATGGCACATAATCCTAAAATATTAATTTTGGACGAACCAACAAGCGGATTAGATCCAGTTGTTAGAAATGAAATATTGGATATATTTAGAAGTTATATAGAAGAAGATGAAACAAGGTCTATACTTATTTCTACACATATAACAAGTGATTTAGAGCATATTGCAGATTACATTATTTTAATAGATAATGGAAGTCTTGTCTTTTATAAAGAAACAGGAGAAATATTAGAGAACTACGGAATTGTTAAAACTTCTAAAGAAGAATTTGAAAAATTTGATACAAGTGAATATATTTCATATAAAAAAGGAAAATATCAATATGAGGTATTAGTAAAAAATAAAGAAAAATTTAGAAGTAAGTACAGAAACAGTGTAATAGATAAACCTAATATAGAAGATATAATGTTATTTTATTTGAAAGGAGATAAATAAGATGAATGTGATAAAAGGTTTACTAAAAAAGGATTTATTAAATTTAGCAAGTTATAAACAATCACTTCTTGTTATAATTGCATTTCTTGCAATATTTAGTGCATTCAATAAAGGAATGGTTCAGTTTATGCCTATTGCAGTATCAACGGCAATGGGAATGATTGTTTTATCAACATTTAATTACGATGAAATAGCAAAGGCGGATAGCTTTATATTATCATTTCCTACAAATAGAAAAGAGGTTGTAAAAGAAAAGTATATTCTAGTAATAAATTCTATGATATTAGGCGGAATAATTGGAATAATACTTACTATAGTATTTAATTCTTTAATAAGAATGGTAAATCCCGAATTTCAAGTAATTATTGAATATAACAGTTTACTTATGACAACATTATCAGGCATATTTGGAATTGCTTTGGTAGAAGCAATTCAGATTCCTAGTATATATAAATGGGGAGCAGAAAAAGGAAGAATACAAATGTTTATACTTATATTCTTAATAATTGCAATTATTGTTGGAGGAGTATTTCTATTTTCACATTTGGAATTGGGTATAGATTTAGAGGCAATAGGTAATTTCTTATCAAACTACGGATTAATTATATTGATAATTACTACAATGGTAATGCTATACATATCTTATAAGATTTCTTGTAAAATATATTGTAAAAAGAGTGAGTAATAATATTAACAAATAAATATACTATTATTTGCAATATCTATATTATGTGCTATAATATTATCTAGTTTGATAATAACAAAGGAGATATAAGTTTTGAGTAAAGATAAAAAGAAATATAAAGTTTTAAAAATAGTAGTATTAATAATTGCAATTCTCTTACTAATTGCTTTAACAATATATTTGTTTCCAATGGCAAAAAAGTTATTTGATGAGCAAGGAAGAGAAGAATTTAAAGAACAAATACAATCCTCAGGTTTTACTGGAATGCTTATTTTATTAGGGCTACAGGGAGTACAAATACTACTTCCAATACTTCCAGGAGAGCCAATAGAAATTTTAGCAGGAATGTGTTATGGGCCAATAGGAGGTTTTGCATTTTTAATAATATCAGTATTTCTAATAACTGCGTTAATATTTTTTGCAGTAAGAAAATTAGGTAGAAGTTTTGTTTATGGTGTATGTAGTGAAGAAAAGATAAAAAAATTAGAAAATAGTAAAATGTTTAAACATCCAAAAAAAATAGAATATATAATGTTAATATTATTCTTAATTCCAGGAACACCAAAAGACTTATTAGTATATATTGGAGGATTGCTTCCAATAAAACCATTAAGATTTATACTAATCTCAACATTTGCAAGAATACCATCTATGATATCTTCTACTGTTGCAGGTTCTAGTATAGTAGAAGGAAATTGGAAAATGGGTATTGCTTTATATGCATTAACATTTTTACTAGTAGGAATAGTAATCTTTATTGCAGAAAAAAGAGATAAAACAAAATTAACAAAAGAGATAATAGATGATGTGAGACAATAGGGGACGGACCTTATTTGTCTCATTTCTATATTTATGTTATTATATAAGAGTAGGAAGTGATTGTCTTGGTAAAAGCTATTGTATATAATAGTGAAACAGGTTTTACAAAAGAATATGCTGAAATGTTATCTAAGAAAATAAATGTACCTTGTTACACTTTAAAAGAAGCGAAAAAAGAACTAAATAAACAAGATGAGATAGTGTATTTAGCTTGGATATGTGCAGGGGTAATCAAAGGTGTAAATAAAGTAAGAAACAAGTATAAAGTAAAATGTTATGGCTCAGTTGGAGCTTTTCCAAAAGAGGATAATTACATAGAGACATTAACAAAATCAAATGGTTTAGAAAATGATAAACTGTTTTATTTAAGAGGTGGAATTAATTTTGGAAAACTAAAAGGGTATAAGAAGTTTATTGTAAAAATAGTAGGAAATGTTTTAGAAAAAAATAATAAAGGAAAAGAAGGTTGTGAAGAACTAATTAGGCTCTTTAATGAAGGTGCTAGTTTTGTAGATTCAAAAAATTTAGATGAAATGATAGATTATATAAAAAAATAGGAGAGAAAAATGCCGGTAGAAAAAAATAAAGAATACATAGTAGATATAATAGATAATGGTTTTGAAGGAGAAGGAATTGCAAAAATAGATGGATTCACAATATTTATTCCAAATACTATAAAAGGTGAAAAAGTAAAGATATTAATAGTGAAGGTGTTGAAATCACATGCATTTGGAAAGGCGTTAGAAATAATAAAATCATCAAAACATAGAAAAGCAAGTGATTGTGAAACTTATAAACGTTGTGGTGGTTGTGATTTAAGACATGTTGAATATAAAGAAACACTTAAAATGAAACAAAACGCAGTTCAAAGTTTAGTAAATAAAACTTTAAAAAATAAAATAGAAGTAGAAGAGAATGTTGGTATGGAGAATCCTTTGTTTTATAGAAATAAAGCACAATATCCAGTAGGATTAGATAAAGAAGGAAACCCTATTATTGGTGTTTTTGCAAATAGAACACATGAAATTATCCCCATAAAAGAATGTTTAATTCAAAATAAGGAAAGCCAAGAATTAGCAAGATTTGTAATAGAATTTATTAATAAAAATAAAATTCCTGCTTATGACGAAAATAGTAGAAAAGGTTTGATTAGACATATTGTGACTAAAGTAGGTTTAAAATCAAATGAAATAATGTTAGTATTAGTAATAAATGGTAGAGACATTCCATGTGAGAAAGAATTAGTAAAAGAAGTTTTAGAAAAATTCCCAAATGTAAAATCAATAGTGAAAAATATAAATAACAAAAATACTAATGTTATCATGGGCAAAGAAAATATTAATTTATATGGAAACGGTTATATAAAAGACATTTTAGGAGATTATGTGTTTAAAATATCTCCATTATCATTTTATCAAGTAAATCCTGTTCAAGCAGAGAAGTTATATAATATTGGAGTAGAAGCTGCTGCTATTTCTAAAAATGATGTTGTTTTTGACTTGTATTGTGGAATAGGTACAATATCATTGTTTATGGCAAAATATGCTAAAAAAGTTTATGGAATAGAAATTGTAGAAGAAGCAATAGAAGATGCTAAAGAAAATGCAAAATTAAATAAAGTAGACAACACAGAGTTTATTGCAGGAGATGTAGAATTAATATTAGATGATTTAATAAACAACAAAAAAGTTATACCTGATGTTATTATGATAGATCCTCCAAGAAAAGGATTAGACAATAAAAGTATAGAAAATATATTAAAAGTAAGTCCTAAGAAAATGGTATATATTAGTTGTAACCCTGCAACATTAGTAAGAGACTTAGCAAAGTTAGAAGAAAAATATGAAATTAAAATGATAAGGCCTGTTGATATGTTTCCATTTAGTAAACATATTGAATGTGTTAGTGTTTTAAAATTAAAAAAGTAAATAAAGTGCTTTAATAAAGTACTTTATTTTTTTGAAAAATTTATAAGAAATACTTGCCGTTTCCATTCGTAAATGATACAATATTTACGAACGAAAACGGCAAAGGAGAAATAGTGATGGATGATATACAAAAGGTAGAAAAATTATTAAAAAAGAATAATGGAGTAATTGAAACATATCAAGTAGAAGATTTAGGGATTAACAATAAGGTTTTAACGAGAATGATAGAGAGAGGATTGATAGAAAGAGTAGCAAGAGGAACATATATAGGTGCAGATACATTTGAAGATGAATACTTTATTACTCAAGCAATTTGTAAGAAGGGAATATTCTCTCATGAAACAGCTTTGTACTTTCATGATTTATGCGATAGAACACCTATAAGATATCAATTAACAATACCAAGTTACTATAATACAAAATTGTTAAAAAATAAAAACTATCAATTTTTTTATTTAAAAGAAGAATTATATGAAATAGGAATTGTAGAAATGAAAACACCTTATGGGAATAAAGTAAAAGTCTATGATTTAGAAAGAACAATATGTGACATTATAAGAAATAAAAAGAAAATTGAAATAGCTTTATTTACAGACGCAATGAAAAGATATGCTGATAGAAAAGATAGAAATTCTATTAAATTGCATAAATATGCAAAAACATTTAATATTGAAGATGAACTAAGAAAATATCTGGAGGTTTTACTATGATAGCCAAAAATAGAGCACAATTAAAAGCTTGGATAAAGAATATGTCATCTAAATTAGAAGTAAACGAAAATATCATTTTACAAAACTATATGCTAGAGAGATTATTAGAAAGAATTTCTGTATCAGAATATAAACATAAATTTATATTAAAAGGTGGAATGTTAATAACAGCTATAGTTGGAATAGATATGAGAAATACCTTAGATATGGATGCAACAATAAAAGGTTTTGACTTAGAAAAAGATAATCTTGAAAATATTTTAGATGAAATATTTAAAATAGATTTAGATGATGGTGTAACTTTTGAATTTAGAGGAATAAAAGAAATAAGGCAAGAAGATGAAGATGGTGGATATAGAGTATCACTAGATGCCAAGTTTGATAAGTTAATTGTACCTATGAAATTAGATATAACAACAGGGGATGTTATTACTCCAAAGGAAATAAAATACAAATTCGATTTAATGTTTGAAGACCGTTCTATAGAGATACTTGCTTATAATATGGAAACTGTAATTGCAGATAAATTTGAAACAATAATATCAAGAAATGTTGATACTACAAGAGCAAGGGATTTTTATGACATCTATATTTTATGGACAACACAACAGAAGAATTTTGATAAGAAATTGTTAAAACAAGCTATTATAAAGAAATTTGAATATAGGGATTCTGTAGATAAATCAAATAATATAGATGAGATAATGGAAGTTATAAAAGATAGTGAAGTGCTTAAAGAACATTGGAAAAACTATCAAAGTAAATTTAGCTATGCAGAAGATATTAGTTATGAAGATACGGTAAAAATATTGGAAGAAATATCAAAGATAATAAAGAATAAGATATAAAGTTATAAATGGAGTATAAAAAATGACATTAGAAGATTTGAAAATAGAATATGATAAATTACAGAAACAATACGGAGCAAAAGAATTGGATTCTATTAATAATGGCGGATGTGTAAAAAATCCTGATATTTGTTTTGTGTTCATGAATCCAACCGCAAGAAATATAGCATCATCAAAAGAATGGAAGGGAATAAAATCACCATGGATAGGAACAAAAAATATTTGGGATTTGTTTTACAGTTTGGAATTGATGAATAAAGAAATTTATAAAAAAATAAAGAGTATAAAGGGAAGCGAGTGGACAGAAGATTTTGCAAAAAAAGTATATAGTGATGTAGAAAAACATAAATATTTTATTACTAATTTAGGTAAATGTACCCAAGTAGATGCAAGAGCATTGCCAAATAGCGTATTTGAAAAATATTTGGATTTATTAAAAAAAGAAATAGAAATTATAAATCCAAAAGTAACTATATTATTTGGAAATCAAGTGAGTTCTATTGTTCTAAATAAAAAGATATCTGTTTCACAATGTAGAAAAAAATTATTTAAAGAAAAGATAGGACAAAAGGAATATAAATTTTACTCAGTATATTATCCTGTTGGAAATGGAAGATTTAATATTGATAAGTCAATTGAAGATATTAAATGGATTATGAAAAATGAAATAAAAAAATAGGAGCAAGAAGTGAATTTTAGAAAGATAGAAATAGAAGAATTTGATAAATTAAAAAGAGTGTTTCCTGGAAATGAAGAACTATGGGAAAAGTATAAAAATATGCAAATAGAGAAAATTGAGAAAAAAGAAATAGATATATTTGTAATAGAAAATGATGAAAATATTATTGGAGAGATTACAGCTAATTATAAAAGTAACAAGTTAGAAAATGAAGCAAAAGCTGGAATAAGAGCATATTTGGAAGCTTTTAGATTGAGTAAAGAATACAGAGGGCAAGGTTTGGGACAAAAACTAATTAATTATTGTATGAAATATTTAGAAAATATAGGTTATACAGAATTTACAATAGGGGTAGAAGATGATAATGAAATAGCTAAACATATATATTCTAAATTAGGTTTTACAAAAATAGTAGGCAGAGGACATGGAGATGAGTTTGATAATAGTAAATACACTTTATATTTAAAAGAAAAAAATAAAAGTTAAAATAAAAATTTTAGGAGTAAAAAATGAAAAAATTAAATGTGATACTTGTTTATAATAAAGAAGAAGATAAAATACTTATGTGTAAAAGAGAAAAAGAACCGTATAAGGGAAAATTCAATCTTGTTGGAGGAAAAGTAGAACAAGGAGAAGATGAATTACATGCAGCGTATAGAGAATTACAAGAAGAAACAGGAATAACAAAAGAAGATATTAAATTAACTAATCTTATGAACTTTGAATATAAGATGCAAGATATGGAATTGGAATTATATGTTGGAAAATTAAATAAAGAAAAGAAAGTAGTAGAAGAGATAAATAAATTATATTGGATTGATAAACAAGATGATTTCTTTGATGTAGAAAAATATGCAGGAGAAGGAAACATTGGACATATGATGAGACAAGTGGAACTATATAAAGATAAGTTGTTTTAGGAGTATAAAAGTGAGTAAAATATCTAATATGTTAAATATGTTGCGAATGCTAAAAGATGGAAAAATACATAGTATA
The DNA here is from genome assembly GCA_944392605.1 of uncultured Clostridia bacterium. Taxonomy (GTDB): domain Bacteria; phylum Bacillota; class Clostridia; order TANB77; family CAG-508; genus CAG-269. Next base: position 10,507 of record CALXXE010000004.1, read on the forward strand.
ACAAGTTTAGCAAAAGATTTAGAAGTATCAGAGAGAATGATAAGACAATACAAATTAGAATTAGAACAAGCGGGAATATATCTAAAGTCATATACTGGTAAATATGGTGGATATAAGCTTGATGAAAATAGTGATTTCTTAAGAACTGATAATGAAATAAAAGAAAAAATGTATGTTGTAATGAAAGAAGTAATAGCTGGTAAAAATAAAGTAAAGATAAAATACGAATCAGTAAATTCAGGAATAACAGAAAGAATAATTCATCCTGCACAACTATTTTTATATATTGATAAATGGTATATTGCAGCTTTTTGTGAACTAAGAAATGAGATAAGACTTTTTAAACTAGATGATATAAAAGAATATGAAGTTTTAAATGAAGTATATTTAGATAAAAACACAATAAAAAAATAATTGTGACAACAATATTTCCTCAATATGTGATATTATATATCATATAGGAGGAACTTTTTATGGTAAAAATTTATAAAAAACTATTATTTGATTTAGATAATACTTTAGTTGATGATAATGAAAATAGAAAATATGCTATAAAGAAAATATTAAATGCTAGAAAAGAAGATATAACAGAAGAAAAATTAGAAAATTTCATTAAATTAGATGATAAATATTGGAAGGATAGAGCAGAAAGAAAAATAAAAGATCCATATGAATTTAAAACTTTAGAAGAAAAGACTACTTGGATAAGAGCACAAAGGTTTATAATGTATTTTAATTGTTCTTTTGAAGAAGCTGTAAAAATAAATGAAAGATATATTAATTATTTAAAAACTAGTATAGTTCCAATAAAAAATGCTGAAGAAATATTAAAATATTTAAATAAAAAACAATATGAAATATATATTGTAACAAATGGACCAGCAAAGCCAGTTGAAAATAAATTAAATAGTATAAATGCAAAAAAATATATTAAGTCTATATTTACAGCAGAAGAAGCGGGATATATGAAACCACATCAAGAGTTCTTTGATAAATTCTTTAAAAAGATAAATAACTATCAAAAAGATGAGATGTTAATAATAGGAGATGAGTTAGAAAAAGATGTATTAGGTGGTATCCAAAATGGAATAGATTCTTGTTGGTTTAATATAAGAAATAAAAAGAACACAACAGGAATTAAGCCAAACTTTGAAATTTATGATTTATTAGAATTAAGAAATATTTTATAAAGGTGAGAAAGAATGAAAGAAGTAATATTTGTGACACATAATAAAGGAAAGATTGAGTCTGCTAAGAAATATCTAAAAGACGTTAATTTTAAAGTGCTTGAATATGAGTTAGAAGAACCTAGAAGTGATGATATTAAATATATTTCAAAATATAAAGTTATGGAAGCCTACAAAATTGTAAATAGACCATGTATATCATTAGACTGTGGATTTTGGATAGATGAATTAAATGGATTTCCAAGAGCGTTTGTAAATTATTCTTTAGATACAATAGGAATAAAAGGAATATTAAAATTGATGGAAGGAAAGGAAAATAGAGTTTGTAAATTCACAGAATGTTTATCATATTATGATGGAAAAGAATTACAACAATTTATGGGAAAACATGAAGGAACTTTATCAAGAAAAATACTTGGAAATGATACAGATAAAAAGTGGTCAGACTTATGGTACATATATAAACCATACGGATATGATAAAACTTTAGCACAAATGACTGAAGAGGAAAGAGAACATAGAAAGAAATACAAATCAGTGGATTCAATGAAAGAATTTGCTAATTGGTACAGAAGTTACCAAAAAAATTATGATTAAAATTTATTAAAAAAAATTCACAAATAGTAATATATATGATAAAATTCAAAAAAAAGAAGGAGATAATAAAATGAAGGATATTGAAAGAATATTAGAACAATTACAAAAGCATCTAGATGAAATGAATTTAGAAAATGAAGAAGAAATAAACGAAGAAGTACAGAAATTCATGCAAAGTATTAATGTAGATGGATTGGAATTTGAGAACACTCCAGAATTTAAGTCAGATGATTTGCTAGAAGAAGCATATGAAGCAGAGACTGAAAAGGAAGCAAGAAGATTAGCTAAAAAAGCAGTAGAAGTTTATCCAGATAATATAGATGCGCAAACTTTTTTAGCAAATATGGAAGAAAAACCTATAAACAGACTAAAAAAATTAGATTGGGCAATAGAAAATGCAAGAAAAATATTAGAAGAAAAAGGCTTTTTTGAAAAAGACAATATAGGGGATTTTTGGATGATAGTAGAAACAAGACCATATATGAGAGCGAGAAACTTTAAAGTGGAAACTTTGATGTTTTTAGGTAGGTATCGTGAAGCTACAAAAGAATGTGAAGAATTGCTTGAATTATGTGAAAGTGATAATATTGGAATAAGATATAAATTAATAGGGTTATATTGTTTTTTAGAAGAATTTGATAAATGTGAAAAATTATTTAAAAAGTATAATGAAGATTCAGCATTTATGTTACTTCCAATGTCAATTATGTATTATAAAAAAGGAGACTATAAAAAAGCAGAGAAAATGCTTAATAGGCTAGATGAAGAAAATCCATATATAATAGATAGTATTCAGAATAATGGCATATACGGAGAGTTAGTAGAATATTATGAACCAGGTTCAGAAGATGAAGCAGATCTCGTGCGTATGGAATTCTTTTATTTAATTGCAAGTGTACCTTCATTTTTTAGTTTTGTTGAAGAAAAGATGGGGTAATTAAAAAAATATTTTTTAAGAAAGTAATTAGTTTACTTTCTTTTTTTCTTTTAAATTTGAGAAAATATTAAAAGTATGATATAAATATAGAAAAGAAGAAAAAAGGAGAAATAGATATGCAAAGAATTATAGTTGAAGTGGGTTCAAAAGATACAAAGATAGATATATGTTATGGAAAAGAATCAGAACATATATTAACTATTCCAATAGAATTTGAAGAAGATTATAAAAAAGAAGGTAAATTAAATAAAGAAGATGTAGACAAATTAATTGAGAGAGTAAATATATTAAATGTAGTTTATGATGATATCCATATATATGGAACAGGTTTGTTTAGAGAGTTGAATGAAGAAGAAAAGAATGAATTTTTGAAAGAATTTAAAGAAAAAACCGGAAGAGAATTTAACATACTTGATGATGAAGAAGAGAAAGGATTACATGAGAAAGGTGTAGAATATTTAGCAAATAGAAATAATTAAAAATATTTTTACTTAAGTAGCTATTTCTACAAATTTAGCATAAAAAAAGTGTATAATAGATTATAGGATGTGCCCCCAATTGTCGGAAAGCTGACAAAAGGAAACGTCCCCAATGGAGGAAAGAATGGAAGAATTTAAATCAGGATTTGTAACATTAATTGGAAGAACAAATGTAGGAAAATCAACTTTAATTAATTTATTAGTAGGTGAAAAGGTAGCAGCGATTGCAAATAAAGTTCAAACGACTAGAACAGCAATTAGAGGTATTGTAAATAGACCTAATTCACAAATAATATTTACAGATACACCAGGTATTCATAAACCTAGAACTAAATTAAATGAAACAATGTTAGATACATCTTTTACTAGTTTAAAAGATGCTGATTTAGTTTTGTTTTTAATTGAAGCAACAAGTGATGAGATAGGTAGAGGAGATAGTAGAATATTAGAAAAGATAAAAGAAGATAAAGCAAAAACAATATTAATTATAAATAAAATTGATTTAGTAAAGAAAGAAAAACTTTTGAAATTAATTGATTTATATAGTAAAGAATATGATTTTGAAGCGGTAATTCCAATATCAGCAACAGATTCTAAATATAGAGATATAGTATTAGATGAAATAGAGAAGAACTTAAAACCTGGTCCTGCATATTATGATAAAGAGGAGTATACAGACCAGACAATGCGTCAACTTGTAGAAGAGACTATAAGAGAAAAAGCTTTAAAATTGTTACAAGATGAAGTACCACATGGTATTTATGTTGAAGTAGAGAAGATGAAAGAAAGAAAGAATAAAAATGGAGAAGAAATATATGATATAGAGGCAACAATATATTGTTTAAGAAATTCTCATAAAGGAATTATTATTGGAAAAAACGGTGAAATGCTTAAAAGAATTGGAAGGGCTGCAAGAATTGATATGGAAGAAAATTTTGGTGTAAAAGTAAATCTAAAAACTTGGGTAAAAGTAAAAAAAGATTGGCAAGATAATAATTCTATTGTTAGTAAATTTAAGTTACAATAATTAGACAATGAAATCAAAAATAAAAAAACAAATTTAGTATAAAAAAGATAAAAACAGCAAAAGATAGAATTAAAGTTAAATAAAAACTTTAATTAAAAAGGAAGTGAGCTTATGATAAAGAAAATAGCATGGGATACCTTTAAAAATACTGGAGATATTAATGCATTTTTAGAATTAAAACAAATAGAGAACATAGAAAAAAATATATATGGAGAAAAGGATATAGAAGAAAATGGCAAACATAAAGATGAATGGAATAATACTCTCTGAACATAATCTTGGCGACTTTGATAAAATGCTAACAATGTTAACGCCAGGTATTGGAAAGATTTCGTGTGTAGCTAAAGGAGCAAGAAGACCTAGTAGTAGCCTTTTAGCTGGCACGCAAATGTTTTGTTTTGGAGAATATCTGATGTATAAAGGGACAAGTACATATCATATAAATTCAGTTGAGCCGATTGAAATATTTTATAACTTAAGGACTGATCTAGATAAATTAAAATATGCTGTACATATAAATAAAATTATTCAGGATGTAACGCATGAAAATCAAAATTGTTATAATATTTTACAATTGTTATTAAACACACTTTATACAATTTCAGAAACTGATAAAGATTTAGATTTTGTTTTAAGTATATTTAAATTACGTTTATTATGCATATTAGGATTTACTCCTAATATAAGAGAATGTATTAGCTGTAAAGAAAAAGAAAATTTAGAATTCTTTAGTATAAAAGATGATGGATTTAAATGTAAAGTGTGTGGAAAACAAGATACATCAGTATTAGAAATGAGCGAAAGTGCAAAAAACGCAATTATTTATACAATCACAGCACCTGCTAAAAAGTTATATTCATTTAAGATAAAAGAAGAGTCTTTGGAAGAATTCAAATTGATAGCTAAAATATATTTTAACCAAAAATTAGAAAAAGAGTATAAGTTAGAAGAATTGTTTTAAAAAACTTGAAAAAAATCGAAATAACAGATATAATAAACATATAACTTGAAATTTTAACTTTAAAAGAGAAGGGAGCGATTTTTATGAAAATAAAAATAACAGGAAAGGAACTAAAGATAACAGAAGCAATAAACGATTATGTTGAAAAAAAATTAGACAGAATTGATAAATATTTCGAAGATGCAGAAGCTGAGGTTACTTTAAGAACTGAGAAGACAGAACAAATTGCTGAAATTTATGTATCAGCAAATGGAGAAAAATACAGAGCAGTAACAGAGGACAAGGATATGTATGCATCTATAGATAAAGATATAGATATTCTAGAAGGACAGATTAGAAAATCAAAAACTAAAAAAGAAAAAATGATGAGAGAAGGATCTCTAAAAACAATGGAAGTAAACGAGGAAAAACATGCAGAGGTAGAAAACGAGATAATAAAAACATCTTATTATGATATTAAACCGATGCTTCCAGAAGATGCAGTATTAAAATTACAAGAACAACCAACACATAATTTCCTAACATTTATAAATGTAGAAACAGGAAAAGTAAATGTTGTACATAAATTAAAAGATGGTAAAAACTATGGTTTAGTAGAACCAGAAGAATAGAGATAGTAAGGCAGGAATACTCCTGCCTTATATAAATTATAATTAATAATAAAATGTGAAAAAACAAAATATTTAAAATATATGATGCAATTAAAGATAAAATAAAAATATGAGGAAGAAGAAATGATGGAAGGAATAGATAAAATAAGAAAAGATATAGAAGATTATAAACCATATAATGAACAAGAGGAAAATGATAAAAAGGTAATGCTTAAATATATTGATACATTTGATGATGTTTTAACAAGAAATAATGAATTTGGACATTTTACAGCATCAAGTTGGGTACTAAATAAAGATAGGACAAAGGTATTAATGATATATCATAATATTTATAAATCATGGGCATGGACAGGAGGACATAGTGATGGAGATAGTAATTTGTTAAATGTAGCAATAAGAGAAGTGAAGGAAGAAACAGGAGTAAAATATGTAAAGCCAATATCAGATAATATTTTTTCTTTAGAAATAATATGTGTTAATGGACATGTAAAAAGAGGAAAATATGTATCTTCACATGTGCATCTAAATATTACATATTTATTAGAAGCAGATGAAGATGAAGAGCTAAAAATAAAAGAAGATGAAAATAGCGGTGTTAGATGGGTAGACATAGATAAAGCAGTAGAATTATCAAATGAAGCTTGGATGAAAGGAATTTATAAAAAGTTAATAGAAAAACAAAAGCAGAAGAGATAATCTTCTGCTTTATATATTATATTAATATATTTAGTAAAAATATATTAATCAACAAGCATAGGTCCAAGCTCAGTTACAGTACCTGCACCTAAAGTTATAACGATATCATTTTCTTCTATATTATCTTTTACATATTTTATACATTCTTCAAAATTAGTAATATATTTAGCTTCTTTTCCTAAAAAATTGATTTTATCAACTAAATCTTTAGAAGAAATATTATATGTATTTTTCTCTCTTGCAGCATAGATATCTAAAACTACAATATGGTCAAAATTAATTAAAGCATCTGCAAAATCATCTAATAAAGTTTTGGTTCTACTATAAGTATGTGGTTGGAAAATAACCCAAGACTTATTATATTTTTTATTTGATAATGAATTATATGTTGCTTTTATTTCTGTTGGGTGATGTGCATAGTCATCATAGACACTTGATGTTCCGTTTATCTTTCCTTTAAATTCAAATCTTCTATGTGCTCCTGTAAATCTTTCTAATGCAACTGCTATATCTTTTCTATCAATACCATATTCTGTACATAATGCAGTACAAGCTAAAGCATTTAAAACATTATGACGTCCTGGTACAGAAAGTTGTAACTTCACGAAAAATTCGTTTTTATAGTATACATCAAATTCAGGAAAACCATCATCATCAAAAGTTATATTTTTAGCTGTAAAGTCAGCGTTTTGGTTTTCTATACCATATGTATAAACTTTTGCTCCAGTATATTTTGGTAAATCCATACAATTTTTATCATCAGCATTTGTAATTAAAATACCGTCGTTTGGAAGTAGTTTAACATATTTAATAAAAGCATTTTTGATATTATCAAAAGTTTTGAAATAATCCAAATGGTCATTATCTATATTTAAAATGATCTCAGCTTTAGGACTGAATTTTAGAAAACTTTCAACATATTCACAAGCTTCAATAATAAAATGTTCACTATTTCCAACTCTGTAATTTCCATTTAGAGGTTTTAATAGGGCACCTACTTGAATACTAGGGTCTTTTAAAGCTTCTAGGAAACAAAGTGAAACCATAGATGTTGTTGTTGTTTTACCATGTGTTCCTGAAATACAGATAGTATCTTTATAACAACGAGTAATTTCACCTAAGAAATCAGCTCTTTCTATTGTTGGAATACCTAGTCTTTTGGCTTCTAATATTTCTGGGTCATCTTGTTTTATTGCAGCAGAATAAATTACAACATCAGATGTTGCAATATCTTCTAAACTATGACCGATAACAACTTTAATTCCCTTTTTTAATAATAATTGAACTGCTTCAGAATCAGAAGTATCAGAACCTGTAACATTAAATCCCCAGTTCTGTAAAATCGCTGCAATTCCACTCATGCTGATTCCGCCAATTCCAATCATATGTATGTTCTTATATTTTTTTATATGTTCAATGTTTGGCATAAATTAACAACTCCTTTTATGATATCAAATTATATAATTATATTCCTAAAATTTCAAGTATTTAAATAAAAATATGTAATATATATTATTAAAAAAATAAAAAATGGTTACAATATTTATGATAAAAATAAATAAAATTTAAATTTTTGTAAAAAAAAGAAGGAAAAAAATTTTTTTTGAAGAATAATATAATTGTACATAAGATTAAACGGTATGTACAAAAATTTTTAAAACTTAAGGAAGGCGGTGCACGCAAAATGCAAATCACAGATGTACGTTTAAGAAAAGTAAATTCAGAGAACAGAATGAAAGCTGTTGCTTCTGTAACATTCGATAACGAATTCGCAGTTCATGATATTAAAGTTATCGAAAGCCAAAATGGATTATTTATAGCTATGCCTAGCAGAAAAACTCCAAACGGAGAATTTAAAGATATAGCTCATCCAATCAATGCTGAAACTAGAGAGAAAATTCAAAAAGCTATTTTAGAAGCTTATGAAGCTCCAGAACAAACAGAAGAATCAGCAGAATAATAAAAAAATAAGAAGCACCTTTGTTGGTGCTTTTTGTGTGCTGTTTTTGAGTTTATTTTCATCCTGTTTTTTGGGACGGGTTCAAAAAACAGCTAGAATAAAGGATAAAAATCAATAAAGAAATATTAATAATGAGATAAATAAATGTTACAATTTAAATGTAAAAGATATTGATTAAGAATAAAACAAAAAATAATCAATAAAAGAGAGTAAGACCAAAGTCTTGCTCAAAGTTCTTGGATTGGAAGGTTGAAGTTTGTGTTGTGCTAACTTCAATCTTTTTCTTGTTATTGTGGAAACGTACATATGTATTGTAGCATAAAACAGCTAAAAAGTATTTTTATTAGTGCTTTTATATTGTATAATGATGTTTTTTGAGTCCGTCCCAAAAAACATCTTAAAAAACTTGAAAAAATCTTAAAAACAAGGTAAAATAGATAATAGTTTAAAAATAAGGAGAAGAATAATGTATTTAATAGTAGGACTAGGAAATCCTGAGGAAGATTATAGTAATACAAGACATAATATGGGGTTTAACACAATAAATAAAATATCTAAAGAATATGATATTGAAGTAAATAAAAAGAAATTTAAAGGTCTATATGGAACGGGAATGATAGAAGGCGAAAAAGTAATATTATTAAAGCCACAGACTTTTATGAACTTAAGTGGAGAAAGCGTAAAAGAGGTTGTTGACTTTTATAAAATAGAAAATGATGATATAATTGTTATTTATGATGATATGGATGTAGAACTAGGAACTATAAAGATAAGAAAAAAAGGTGGACCAGGGTCTCATAATGGAATGAAATCAGTAGTTCAGTATTTAGGTACAGATTTTGCTAGAATAAGAGTTGGCATTGGAAAACCTGAAGATAATGATTTCATAAGATATGTAATAGGTCCAATACCAAAAGAAGAAAAAGAAATATTTGATAAATCAACGACAACTGCAAAAGAAGCAGTTATTGAAATAATAAAAAAAGGCGTAGATAATGCAATGAACAAATTTAATTAAAAGGAAGGTAAATATGACAGAAATATTTGTACGAAAAAATAAAGCTAAAAAAGAAATAGCTTTAGTTGAAAATGGGATATTAGTAGAATATTATGAAGAAGATAATAGACAAAATAGAAAAGAAGGAAATATCTATATAGGAATAGTAAAAGACATAATAGAAGGAATGCAATCAGCTTTTGTAAATATAGGTACAGAAAAAAATAGTTTTATACACTTGAAAGATGTTTTACCAAAAGTGGATGAAACTAAGGAAAAATTAGATACAAGTATTAATATAAAAGATGTGATAAAACCAAATCAAAAAATATTAGTACAAGTAAAAAAAGATAGTAATGAAAAAAAGGGAGCAAGAGTATCTACACATATAAATTTACCTAGTAAATATGTTGTCTTGATGCCAAATACAGATATAGTTACTATATCTCAAAAAATAGAAGATAAAAAAGAGCAAGAAAGGCTTATAGAATTAGTAAGAGAGAACTTAAGTAAAAATAATGGAGCTATTATTAGAACATCAGCAGAAGGAAAAGGACAAGAAGTAATAGATGATATAAAGAAAATCGAAGCAAAATGGAATAAGATAACAGAAACAAATATTGATCCAAACAATAATAAGCCTAAACTTTTATATAAAAGTGAAGATATATTAGAGAAGATTTTAATGGATTTAATAGAAAACAATATATCTAGAATTATAGTAAATGCCAAAAATGAGAAAGAAGAAATTGAAAAAGTATTAAAGGAAAATGCAGAATATAAAGATATAAAAGTAGAATTAAAAGAAAAAGAAAATATTTTTGATATCTATGATATAGAAAAACAAATAGAAAAATCAAAAAATAGAAAAGTTTGGCTTAAATGTGGAGGATTTATTACTATAGATAAAACAGAGGCCCTAACAGCTATAGATGTAAATACAGGAAAATATACAGGAAATAAAAACTTAGAGCAAACAATATTTAAAGTAAATAAGGAAGCAACTATAGAGATTGCTAAACAAATAAGATTGCGTGATACTGGTGGAATAATTATTATTGACTATATAGACATGGGAGCTAAAGAAGATAAAGATAAAATTGTAGAATTACTAAAAGAGGAATTAAAGAAAGATAGAACAAAAACACAAGTAGAAGGATTTACAAAATTAGATTTAATGGAAATGACAAGAAAACATATATGTAGCCATAAAGAATGAGACATTTTCTGGACAGACGTTTTTGTCTTGAATAAAAGGAGTAAAAAATGAACGTAGGATTTATATCACTTGGATGTAGTAAAAATTTGATAGATACAGAAATAACAATTGGAAAGTTTAAAGAACATAATTATAATGTTGTAAATGATGAAGAAAAAGCAGATATATTGGTTATTAATACCTGTGGATTTATTGATTCTGCAAAAGAGGAAGCAATAAATACAATATTAGAAATGGCAGAATATAAAGAAAAGAGATGTAAGTATCTAATCGTAATGGGATGTTTAGTACAAAGATATTATGGTGAATTAGTAAAATTACTTCCAGAAGTGGATTTATGGATAAAACTTGATGAATATGATGTTCTTTGGAATAAGATAGAAGACTTGGTAAAAAGAAATATTGTAGAAAAATCTAAAACAAAGAAAATAACTAAGATATCTGAAGTTCCACAAATGCCTATGTTTTCACAAGAAGAATATTTAGATAGAACTGTGACTACAGGAAAAAACTATGCTTATTTAAAAATAGGTGAAGGTTGTAGTAATAGATGCACATATTGTGCAATTCCATATATAAGAGGTCCTTTTGTTAGTAGAAAAAAGGAAGATGTAATAGAAGAAGCAAAAGATTTAGCTAAAAAAGGAATAAGAGAATTAATTATAATTGCACAAGATACTACCAAATATGGTGTTGATATATATGGAGAAACTAAACTTGCAAGCTTACTAGATGATATAAGTAAAATAGAGGGTATCAAATGGATTAGATTTTTATATAGTTATCCAGAAGGTATAACAGATGAATTAATAGATGTTGTTGCAAAAAATACTAAAATTGCAAAATATTTTGATATACCACTTCAACATATATCAGATAATGTTTTGAAGAGAATGAATAGAAAAACAAATAAAAAACAAATAAATGAGTTGATTTCTAAGATAAGGAATAAAATACCAGATGTAACATTAAGAACAAGTCTAATTGTTGGATTCCCAGGAGAGACAAAGGAAGAATTTAATGAGTTGTTAGATTTTGTAAAAACAGCTAAGTTCGATAAATTAGGAGTATTTAAATATTCTAAGGAAGATGGAACACCAGCTGCAAGACTTCCTGAACAAATACATGGAAATACGAAAACTTCAAGATATAATAAGATAATGAAAGAACAACAAGAAATCTCAAGAGAAAACCTTGAAAAGAAAATAGGACAAAAATATGAGGTGTTAATAGAAAATATTTCATTTGATGGAAAATACTATATAGGAAGAACAATCGAAAATGTTCCAGACATAGATGGATTAGTATATATAAAAAATAAAGATAAACTAAATGAAAAAAACTTGATTAATAAATTTGTTAATTGTAAAATTATAAATGTAAATAGTTATGATTTAATTGGAGAAATCATTTAGGAGATGGTAATATGAGAATTATTTTAGATGATGGGAAAATAGCAGAAGTAATAGTTAGAAAACAAGAAGATTTGTATGAATATTATCTAGATGGTGTAAGAATAGGAGTTCTAGATACAAAAGTGATGGAAGATAAAATAACTGACGGTAAAGGTAATAATATATTAATGATAGATGGTATATTAGATAATAAAACTGCGCCTCAAATAAAGGATGCAATTAATAGATTGTCAAGAGAAGATATAGAGTTTGAAAGTGAGATAACAAAAAATATTGATACATATTTAGAAGAAATAGGTAATGGTGATTTACAAGTAAAAGATATAAGAAGAATTAATCTTGGCGAAGAAGAAAGAGAACCAAAGGGACAAGAAAGGAAGAAAGACAAAAAAGAACAAGAAGTAGTAGAAAAAGACGAAGGAAGAGATAATGAAGAAGAGGAAACAGATAAGGGAGACAGTGTGATTACAACAGGAGATGTTAACATTAAGCAAACCATTGAGATAGGCGAAAGAGCAAATGATATGCATGACGTAAGAACCTGGTTAGGAAATAGAATTCCAGGAGATGCTAAAGAATTAGGGGTAATAGAATCAGATGATATGAATATGATGAGAGATGCAGAAGGAAATAGAATGAAAAATAATACAACAAGATATTCTTTAGTAATAATAAATAGTAGAGGAGAAGTTGAGCCGTTAGCTAAATATATACCAGAATTAGAACAAAAAGATAGTTCTGGAAATGATCCAAGAGAAGGAAAGTACCAAGTAAGAGATGATGGAACAGTAAAATATGACAGTGTTTTAAGTGAATATTCAATTGGAGATAAAGTAATACAAATTGATAATAACGAGTATGGAAGAGTAGAAGTGAATGTAGGAGAGGAAGCAAGAGATTCTACAGAAACAATGGGAGTACAACTTAGAGATTCTAATACAACATTTGTACCTGATACAAGTACAAGAAGTGTAATTGGTGAATATGAACAAGAAGGAGAAGATACTGTTGAAGAAAACTTAGAAGAAGCAAAGAAGCATCCAAAAGATGATGAAAAAATGGACGAGAGAGATGCTGATGGAGATTTAGGAACAAAATCACATATACACGTAGAAGATAGGATAATTCTAGAAGACGGAACAGAAATGACATTTGATGACCTTGCGAGAAGATGGGGATTTTATAATGATGATGGAACACCAGATAAAGAACATGCAAAAGAAAGATATATAGAAAAACAGAATGAAGATTTGGAAAGAAGTCCACAAGAAGTTGTAGAGGAATTAGATGAAGAATTTGAAGACCCAAGAATACAAAATCAAAGAGGACAATAAAAAAGGAGCTTATAGCTCCTTTTATTGTGGCTCAACATGTACAACTGTTTTATAAACGTTATCTAATTTAGTAACTGACTGTTCTAATTCATCTGCTAGAGAATGACTTTCAAAAGTAGTCATATTACCATCTAGACCAATGGTGATAAAAACTAGATATCTATCTCCAACAGGAGTTGAAACAATATCTTTTACATCTTGGATTTCTTTGTAACTATGAGCTATTTCTAAAATTAAGTCTTTTGTTTTACTATCTATACTAATATCCATTAAAACATTGTAACTTTCTGTAAAGATTGTAATTCCTGTATAACATATCCATAATGAAATACCAATACCTACAACTCCATCAAACCAATATATGCCAAAAATAGTTAGTATTACAGAAATTAAAGTAAAAGTAGTTATAACACAATCATTTCTGTGGTCTTTCATATTTGCTTCAAGTAAGATACTTGGATGTTTTTTGTTTATAGAACGAGTATATAAATACAAACATAATTTAGTTACTATTGTAATTATACAAACTAATATCAAAAACCAAGAGAATGAAAGTTTTTCTCCTGATACTAAGCTTGAAATAGAATCAAAAAGCAATTTAGCAGCAACTAATATCATTGCTATACTAATAAACATAGAGAAGATATATTCAGCTTTTCCATGTCCTAAGTTATGGTCTTCATCATTTGGAACACTTGCAATACGATTACCAATAAAAGTCATAAGAGATGCAAAAATATCACCGGCACTATTAAAACTATCTGCAATCATAGCTTGACTTCTACATAAAAAACCAATACTTGCTTTTATAATTAATAAAAATATATTTCCGAGCCATACCTAAAATTCCAGCTCTTTTTGTTACAACAAATTTTTCTTCATGATTATCCATAAATCTTTCTCCTAAAAATATTAATTATAATGATAATATTATTCTTATGATTCTATTAAAAGAACATAAAAATAAAACAGTATTATTATAGCACATGAAATTTATAAAAGCTAGATAAATATGAAGGAAAATATATTATGGTAAATATTTGCAAAAAAAAACAATAAGTGTTATAATAGAAAAGTACAAAAGGAAAAATGAAGAGGTGGAAAGATGACAGCAATATTGGCAGTAATATATATATTAATATTTATTATATTTGCATTAGTAGCATATGCTGTATTACAGATAAAATTATTTGGAATGAGAGTAAAAGATTTTTGGTCATTTATTGAAGCAAACCAAATGCTTGATAAATTATATAAATTTGCAAAACAATACGAAGCAATGTCACCACAAGAGCAGATAATTTATTTGTCAGAAGCGGAGAAAATATTTAAAGCTTTTGATAATGTTCCAAATGAGTTATGGGAAGAAGAATATGATAAATATAAAGAAGTTTTAAGTAAATATAAAGATATAAAGATGTTAAGATGGGCAGATACATCAAGACAAAAAAATTAAGAAGGAAAATCCCCTAGTGATAGATATTCACTAGGGGATAAATGCTTCTTAGTTATTCTACTCTACTACAGGGCAAGTACTCCAAAGAAAAATTTGGTTTGTTTTACACCAATCTACTAGTTGAGAATGAAACATATCACGAAATTCCATAAAATCAAAATCTTTTATATCATCAAAAGAAAATATTTTAAAAATTTTTGCTTTGCTGATAGAAAGATATTCATCATATGGAATCTGTAAACTGGAATCAGTATCAAATACATAGCCATTATTTAAATAAAGCGTATGCATATGAAAGTCTGTGTTTTTATGTACAGAAGTATCAATGTCATCAATGGCTAGAAAGATAATAGCTCCTTCTCTTAAAAGTTTTAATAGCTCAAAAGAAACAGAATAACAAGAGCTAGCAACTTTTTGTAAAGATATAAGTTTGTAAAGCTCTAAGTATTCTTCTCTTATCTTTTTAAATTGTTTCCGTGTAATCGCCTTACCTTTCCTAGTATATATATTAAAATATAGTAAAGAATACAACTTAGAAATTATAGGAATCTTAGCTCCAAATTTAAAGGAAACCAAAATAAATATAATCTCTATTGGTAGCATTATAGAAAAAGCAATTAAAAAGTCTAGTTCAAAAAATACAATTAAGTAATCAAAAACAATACCTACCGGAATTACAACCATTAAAACAAAAGCGAAAACAGAAAGCATTGATGCTGAAAAAATTGGATATTCCATAATCATCATCCATTTCTGGTCTTCAGTATTAAGCTTTGAAATACGTTTCCGAAAAGCAGACTTAAGCATTTCTAATCCTTTCAACGCTCTTGCGTTTACATAAATCATTGTAGCAAATTTATATAAAAAAGTCAAATTAAAAAGAGAGGAGAACCCCTCTTAAAGAATATATTCATTTAAAATTTTATAATAACCAAACTTAAGAAAACATAAGCATAACGGAAAGCTTTTTTCATAAACAATCTAGATTTTAATACTTCAAAAGTTTCTGACATGGCACATTGTTTATCAACAAAAGTTAATATGAAACCTTCTAGTGATTTAGGAAATTCAACTGTAACTGGCCACATATGTTTTATAATCATATCTTTTTCTTTTTCATTTAAATCAAATAATTTACAAGCATTTTCACAAGCGATTTTACCATGTGTAAATGCATGAAGACCTTTTCTATCTGGTTGTCTTTTTCTCCAATCATATAAAAATAAGTCATGAAGCATAGCAGCTCTTGTTGCTGATTTATAATCTAAATTATATTTTTTACAGATTAAGTAACAGTAATATGCAGCTGTATAACAATGGTCAAAACATGTTGTTTCATAATGTTGCCTAAAATTTTTCATTTGCAAAACTGTTTCGTTTGTAATTAATGGATTAATGATTTCCTGAAATTCTTTATCATTTTCCATTAAATCTTTCATATATTCTTTCATAAATTTTCCCCTTTAAAATTATAAATTTATGATTTCATAATTAAAATTCATCTCTTGTAAAAATTTTAATATATCATTCGTATTTATTAACATAGTAGCTGTATTATCATTAGGATGGAATGTAATAAGTTCTTCATCAAAAAGTTCTTTATCAATATAAGTTTTTATATCATGCTCTTTATTATTTATTAATCCAAATACAGAAACCATTCCAGGAGTTAAATTCATTTTTTCTTTTAAATTATTTTCACTTGCGAAATGTAATCTATCTTGGGTTAATTTACTTACTTTTTTTATATCTAATCTTTTAGTGTCTTTAATGATAAAGAGATAAAAATTTTTATCATTTTTTCCAGATAAAAATAAATTTTTTGCTTTACTACATTTTATATCTTTTACATAAAAATCAGCTTCTTCCGATGTGTATACAGCTGGATGATAAATTATATCAAATTTAATATTTAATTTGTTCAAAATTTCTATTACTTCATTCATATTACCCTCTAATAATAATTATATCATATATAAAATAAACTGTGCAATCAATCTGGTAAAAATTAATAAAATATTAATTAATGATATTTATATATAAGGATAAGAAAAAGAACATAATAATAAAAAAGGAGTTTAATAAAAAATTAAGAAATATAAAAACCTTGAAAAACTAACGGAAATAGGCAAAAGAGCAAAAAAATTAATAAAATTCATGGAAAAATATTGCAATAATTTGCATTTGATAGTATAATAGAAAAGGTAGCATAATAATATTAACAAGGATATTATTAAAAAAGAGAGGTAGAAAAATGGATTATTTATATATACTAAGAGAAGCTTTAGTATGGGTAATAACAATATTTTGGTTATATAATATTTTAGTAAGTTTATGTTCTTTAGTAAAAATAAAAGACAAACCATTAAAAGTAAAAAAAGACCATAGATTTATGGCAATAATACCAGCTCATAATGAAGAAGCCGTAGTAAAAAACTTAATAGATAGTCTTAAAGCACAAAATTATAATAAGGACTTATATGATATTTATGTAATAGCAGATAACTGTACAGATAATACAGCACAAATTGCAAGAGATGCAGGAGCAATTGTATATGAAAGATTTAATGCTAGTAAGAAAACAAAAGGTTATGCATTAGATTGGTTCTTACAACAAAAAATAAAAGAAGATGCTCCATATGATGCATTCTTTGTATTTGATGCAGATAATATTGTAGATCCTGATTTTATAAAAAATATGAATAAGCACCTTTGCCAAGGCGAAGATGTAGTACAAGGATATAGAGACATTAAAAACCCAACAGATAACTGGATTGCAGCAGGATATGCATTATTCTATTGGACAATGCACAGATTTTATCATTTAGCAAGATATAATATAGGATTATCACCATTATTAAATGGTACAGGATTTATGGTAAGATTTGATGTTGTAAAACCACAAGGATGGGATACAGTAACATTAACAGAGGATATTGAATTCTCATTAAAAAGAATAATAAAAGGTAAAAAGTTAGGTTGGGCAACAGATGCAATAGTATATGATGAACAACCAACAGGATTTAAACAAAGTTGGTCTCAAAGAAGTAGATGGACAGTTGGACATATACAATGTATAAAAGAATATACAAAAGATTTAGCAGTAGCTGCTAAAGAAAATAAATCAATGGTAAATGTTGATGGACTATTATATATTGCAGGAAGTATACCAATGTTTATAATAACAATAGTATTATTGTTTACAAACTTCTTGATGTATGCAGGAGATGGAATGACACAAGCAGAACTTATAGAAAATATCATGAGATATTTGATACCAACATTCTTATTACCAATAGGTACAGCAGCAATAGCAATGTTCTTAGATAAAAGACCAATCAAACCAATGCTTAAAGGTCTTGCTTGTTACCCATTATTTATGGGTTCATGGTTATTAATAAACTTCAAATGTTTATTCAAGAGAGAGACAACATGGGAGAAGATAAACCATGTAAGAGATATAAAAATTGCAGAAGCAGGATTACAAGAAGAAAGAAATTAATCATAAAGTTGGCGGGAGCCAACTTTAAATTTTTCTAAATAAATGGAAAAAAATTAGCAAAATACTTGCATTTATACCAAAAATTGGGTATAATAATATAGGTAACTTAAAAGTTTAGCAGAAGAGTGGGAGCAAATCCCACTCTTGATTAGTATAAAAGGGAGTGTGATACTTTGTCAAAGGTAGAAGAAAAAGTAGAAAGTTTAATTAAAAAGAATGTAGAAGATTTAGGCTATGAACTTTATGATGTAGAATACAGTAAAGAAGGGAAAGATTATTACTTAAATATTTATATAGACAGTAAAAAAGGAATAGACTTAAATGACTGTGAAAAAGTAAACAATGAAATAAATCCTTTAATAGATTCTGCAGATTTCATAAAAGATAGTTACTTTTTAGTAGTATCTTCACCAGGAGTTGAAAGAGTACTTCGAAAAGATAAACACTTGGAAGATAATATAGGAACTGAAGTAAATGTAAAACTATTTAAGAAAGATGATTTAGGAAAAAAAGAACATATAGGAATTTTAAAAAGTTTTGATAAAGATAAAATCACATTAGAAGTAGAAGAAAATGAAATAGAAATAGAAAGAAAAAATATAGCACAAATAAAAACGGTTTATAATTGGTAAGGAGGAATATAAAATGAAAGAAAAAGAAGAACCAGCAATAGACAACAAAGAATTAATCTTAGCATTAGAAGATTTAGAAAAAGAAAAAGGAATGAACAAAGATTATATTTTAGATTCAATAGAAACAGCTTTAGTTACAGCATATAAAAGAAACTTTGATTCTCTAGAAAATGTAAAAGTAGTAATGGATAGAAAAACAGGTGCAACACATGTGTATTCAGTAAAACAAATAGTAGAAAAAGTAGAAAATCCAGAAGTAGAAATAAGCTTAAAGGATGCACAAAAAATAAACCCAGATTTAGGACTAGAAGATACAGTAGATATAGAAATAGTACCAAGAAACTTTGGTAGAATCGCAGCTCAAACTGCAAAGCAAGTAATAATACAAAAACTAAGAGAAGCAGAAAGAGAAATTGTGTATAATGAATTTAATGATAGAAAAGGTGAAATAGTATCAGGAATAATTCAAAAGGCAGATAAGAATATAGTTGTAATGGATTTAGGAAAACTAGAAGGTGTAATGCCAGCTAAAGAACAAATACCAACAGAACATTACAGAGTAAATGATAAAATAAAAGGATATGTATTAGATGTAAAAAAGGAACAAAAAGGAGCTCCACAAGTAATAGTATCTAGAAGTCATCCTGATTTTGTAAGAAAATTATTAGAATTTGAAATACCAGAAATATATGAAGGAGTAATAGAAATAAAAAGTGTTTCTAGAGACCCAGGATATAGGAGTAAAGTTGCAGTATATTCACCAGATCCAAACATAGACCCAGTAGGTTCTTGTGTAGGACAAAAAGGTGTTAGAATACAAAATGTTATAAATGAGTTAAATGGGGAAAAAATTGATGTAATAGAATGGAACGAAGACCCATCAATATATATTGCTGCAAGCTTACTTCCAGCACAAGTATTAGCAGTAGATGTAAAACAAGAAGAAAAATTTGCACAAGTAATTGTTCCTGATAATCAATTATCTTTAGCAATTGGTAAATCAGGACAAAATGCAAGACTAGCAGCAAAATTAACAGATTGGAAAATAGATATAAAATCAGAAACACAATTTAGAAATATGCTTATGGAGAATCAAGAAAACGCAAAAAACGAGGAAAGTGAAGAAGATAAAGCAGAATAAAATGTAAAACTGAACATAAAATAAGAAAGGGGAATAATATGAGACAACCACCAGAAAGAACATGTATGGGTTGTAACGTAAAAAAGCCCAAAAAAGAATTTATAAGAATTGTAAAAAGTAAAACAGGTGAAATAGATATAGACAGAACAGGTAAAATGCCAGGTAGAGGCGCATATATTTGTGATAATATAGAATGTTTAGAAAAATTAATAAAGTCAAAAAGGTTAGAAAAGGTATTTGAAACAAAAATATCTGATGAAATTTATGATAAATTAAGAGGTGTAATACTTGATAAATAATAAAATATTGGGATTAATTGGATTAGCTGCAAGAGCTAGAAAGGTTTGCTTTGGCGCTGACAGCGTAGAAGAAAGAACAAATAAAAAGAAAGTAAAATTGCTTATCGTGGCAGAGGATGCATCAGAAAGAACGAAAGATAAATTTAGTAAAATAGCTGAGAAAGAAAATGTGCCAATAATAATTAAAGGAGAAATAGAGGCTTTAAGTAAAGCGATTGGTAAATCAAATAAAGCAATAATAGGAATAGAAGATATAAATTTATCTAATGAAATACAAAGAATAAATAATGGGGGTGAAGCTATTGGGTAAGATAAAAATATATGAAATAGCTAAAAAATTTAACTTAAATAGTAAAGAGGTATTAGAAGTAGCACAAAAACTAAATATTGATGCGAAGAGCCACTTAAGCGGAGTAGAAGAAGATGAAGCAAAAAAAATAGAAGAAGCATTAAGTGGAAATAAATCAAAGAAACAAGAAAAACAAGCAAGTAATAAAGGAAAAGCTGATAGTAAAAAAGAAGAAAAAGCACCTGTTATTATTAGAAGAGAAGTAATTATATCAGAAGAAGATGAGCAAGCAAAGAAAAAAGAAATGGATAAAAAACAAGCAAAGAAGAATAATGTTGGTTTTGTTGAGAGAAAACAAAACAAAGATTATAATATAGTTTATAGAAATAAACCAAGCAAACCGATGACAGTAAGTGAGTTATTTGGTCTAAATAAAGAAGAGCCTAAAAAGGAAAAAGTAAAAGAAGAAAAAGTAGTTACTAAAGAAGAGAAAAAAGAAGAAATAAAACAAGAAGTTAAACCAAAGGTGGAAGATAAAAAGCCATCTAATGAAGTTACTACCAATAATAATGTAAGCAAAGATATTAAAGAAAATAAAGATAATAGAGACTATAATAACAGACAAAACAGAAATAACAATAATAATCAAAACGGTAATTATCGTAAAAATAATAGAAACGATAATCATTTTAATAATAATGGTAATAATAGATATAATAACAATAACAGAAACAACAATGGAAATAATGGAAATGGTGGACGTTCCGGAAAAAGACCACTTGATGCAAGAGGAATAGAGAAAAATATTAAGAATATTATGTCTCAAGAAACAGCTGAAAAAGAACAAATAAGAGAATATAATAGAGGAATTGATAAACAAAAAAATAATAGCCGTTTTGAAGAAAATAATAAAAAGAAGAATAAATCAAGAAGAAATAGTCATAGTTCTGATTTTGATGAAGGAAAACTAAAATCATTAAAACAAACAAGCAAACTATCAAATATGTTTGATGATCAAGATGGTGGAATGCTTGACTACTACGATTTAACAACAGAACGTGGTAGAAAAGGAAAGAAGAGAAAAAATCAAAATCAAGAAGAAAGAAATAAGCAAAAAATATTTAAGCTTACAGAAATAGAAATTCCAGAAAGTATTACAGTAAAAGATTTTGCGGCTGAAATGAAGAAAACAACAGCAGACGTTATTAAAAAATTGTTGGGCTATGGAATAATGGCAACGATAAACCAAGAAATAGATTTTGATACAGCTTATTTAATAGCACAAGAATTTGGAATCACAGCTAAGAAAAAAGAAGTTGTAACAGATGAAGATATTTTATTCGATGAATCAGAAGATAGAGAAGAAGAATTAGTTACAAGACCACCAGTTATTGTTGTTATGGGACACGTAGACCATGGAAAAACTTCACTTCTAGATACAATAAGAAAAACAAATGTTATTGAAGGAGAAGCTGGAGGAATTACTCAAGCGATTGGTGCTTATAAAGTTAAAGTAAATGATAGAGAAATTACTTTCTTAGATACACCAGGACATGAAGCTTTTACTGCAATGAGAGCAAGAGGTGCTCAAATTACAGATATAGCAATATTAGTTGTTGCTGCAAATGATGGTGTAATGCCACAAACGATTGAAGCTATAAATCATGCCAAATCAGCTGGAATACCAATAATAGTTGCAATTAATAAAATAGATTTGCCGGACTCAAATCCAGACAAAGTAAAACAAGAATTAATGGCTTATGACTTAGTACCAGAAGAATGGGGTGGAGATACTATATTTGTTCCAATCTCTGCGAAAAATGGTACAAATATAGATCAATTATTAGAAATGGTACTATTAGAAGCAGATATGTTAGAATTAAAAGCAAACCCACATAAACAAGCAAAAGGTGCAGTAATAGAAGCTAAATTAGATAAAGCAAGAGGTGCAATTGCAACAGTATTAGTACAAAGAGGAACATTAGATGTAGGTGATACTATTGTTGTTGGTTCTTCTATTGGTAGAATAAGAGCAATGAAAGATGATAAAGGAAAATCTGTAAAATCAGCGGGACCATCTACACCAGTAGAAATTATGGGATTAACAGAAGTTCCAGAAGCAGGGGACACATTCTATGAAGTTAAGAATGAAAAAGTTGCAAAACATCTAATAGAAAGAAGAAAGAATCAAGCAAGGGAAAAAGCAATTAATCAAGCAACTAAAGTAACATTAGATAATTTATTTAGTCAAATGGAAGAAGGAAAACTAAAAGTATTAAACTTAATTGTTAAAGCAGATGTTCAAGGTTCTGTTGAAGCAGTTAAACAATCTTTAGAAAAACTTGAAAACGAAGAAGTTAAAGTAAAAGTAATTCACGCAGCAGTTGGTGCTGTAAATCAATCAGATGTTACACTTGCTAAAGTTTCAAATGCTATTATCATTGCATTTAATGTAAGACCTGATAATGTGGCTAAAGAAGAAGCCAAGAAAGATGAAGTTGAAATTAAGCAATATTCAGTAATTTATCAAGCAATAGAAGATGTTGAAGCAGCGATGAAGGGAATGTTAGCACCTAAATATGAAGAAAAAGTAATAGGTAATGTGGAAGTTAGACAAACATTTAGAATATCAAATGTTGGAACTATTGCAGGTGCATATGTATTATCAGGAAAAGTAGAAAGAAATGCAGGAGTAAGAGTAATTCGTGATAATGTTGTTATTCATGACGGTCGCTTAGCAACACTTAAGAGATTTAAAGATGATGTTAAAGAAGTAGGAAAAGGATTTGAATGTGGAATGCAAATTGAGAACTACAATGACCTTAAAGAAGGAGACATCATAGAAGTATATGTTATGGAAGAAATAAAAAGATAAAACAATAAAGAAATAAGAATAATTAAAAAGATAAAACAATAAAGAAATAAGAATAATTAAAGAATAATAAGAAAACCATCCTTTTTTCTCTAAAAATGTTTTACAAATAAGAAAGGAGAAAAAAGGATATTCTTTCTATAAAGGAGGAATTAAAATGCCAGAGAGTAAAAGTAGATTAGAAAGAATTAATGAACAATATAAGAAAGAACTTAGCCAAATTATAAATTACGAACTAAAAAATCCAAATGCTACAGGAATGATTAGTGTAACTAAAGTAAAAGTTACAAATGACTTGAAATTTGCAAAAGTATCTGTAAGTATCTTAAATGCAAAAGATGTAAAACAAACTTTAGCAGCACTAAAAAAATCAGCAGGATTTATTCGTAGTGAGCTTGCAAGAAGGGTAAATCTTAGAAATACACCAGAAATTATTTTTGAATTAGATGATTCTTTGGAATATGGAGCAAGAATCGATAGTATATTAAAAGAGATAATGCCAAAAAAGGAAGAGGAGAATAAATAATGACATTAGATGAAATTTTAGAAGAAATAAAAAAAGCAGGAAGTATTGTTATATTAACTCATGAAACACCAGATGGAGATGCGATTGGAAGTAGTTTAGGAATGTTACTTGCTTTAGAAAAATTAGGAAAAAATGCAGATTTAATTATGTCAAAATATGCAAAGACTTTTAATTTTTTACCAAAGGTAGATGAAATAAAAGCTGAAAGTGATATTAAAGAGTATGATTTAGCAATAAGTTTGGATTGTGCTACCTTTAAAAGATTAGATAATAGAGAATATTTTGAAAATGCCAAGAAAACAATTGTAATAGATCATCATGGAAGTAATAATATGTATGGTGATATAAACTATGTAAATCCAGTAGCTCCAGCATGCTCAGAAATTTTACTTGCTATTCTTTCTTATTATGAGATAGAAATAGATGTAAAAATAGGAACATGTTTAATGACAGGAATTATAACAGATACAGGAGGATTACAATATCCTGCAACAACAGCTGATACTTTTGAATATGCAGCAGAGTTATTAAGAAAAGGTGTTGATATAGCAGATATATGTAAAAGAACTCTTCAAACAAAAACAAAGGCTAATTTTGAATTACAAAAAAGAGTAATGGATAGATTAGAACTTCTAGAAGATGGAAAAGTTGCATTTTCTTATATTGACCAAAAAGATTTAGATGAAGTAAAGGCAGAAGAAGGAGACCATGAGGGATTAGTAAATATAGGGAGAAGTATTGAAGGAGTCGAAGTTTCTATATTTATTAGACAAAAAGATAATGAAGAAATTTATAAAGTTTCTATGCGTTCTGGAAGCTATGTTAATGTTTCAGATGTATGCTTAATGTTTAGTGGTGGAGGACACCCAAGAGCTGCAGGAGCGACAGTTCAAGGAAATGTAGAGCAAGTTAAAGAAAAACTTTTAAAAGAAGTAAGGAAATATTTAAAATAATTCGTGTTGGGGACGTTTCTTTTTGGACATTTTGTCTAATGAGGGACACATTTTAAACACTATATTTTTATTTTAAAGTAGAAAAAATAATGATTATAAAAGATAAAAAGCTAGATTAGAATACCTAACCTAGCTTTTTTAAATTTCAACATCATCATATTTACTTAAATCCATTTCATCTAAAGAATTTTGTATGCAGCTAACTAATATATTATTAAAACTCATTTGTTCTTTTTTGGCTATCTTTCTTAAAGTGTTATTTATATCCTCTGGTAATCTAATAGATAATTTTACATTACTTTCCTTGTATTTAGTTATCTCAAACATTTTAATGCCTCCTTATAACTTATTTAATTTATTTTGTCATAAAAAGAATACAAAAATACCATACAAAAGTATTGTGCTTTTTATACGTTAGTGATATTATTATGTCGAAAATGTATAAAAAAATACAAAAATAAATTATTTTGAGGAGGAAAACAAATGAAGAAAGTGAAACAAGAAGGAATTACGCTAATTGCTTTAGTAATAACTATTATAGTTTTATTAATTTTAGCAGGAGTATCAATTGCAATGTTGACAGGACAAAATGGAATATTAACTCAAGCAAATAATGCAAAAATAGAACAATCACATGGATCTGTAAGAGAGGGAATTGCACTTGCTTATAATGAATATCAAATAGAAATAAATACAGCAAGTAATATAAAATTAGCAAGTACAGAGCAAGTTCAAATACAAGGAAAGGAAGAAAAAGCATTAGCATCATATTCATCATTCTTAGACTTTTTATCACAGAAAGGCTACGCAGATAGTTCAACAGGAATAATTAATGTAGAAGCTTTAACAGGAAGTAGACAGTCTTTAGGGAATGGCACGGGTTCAAGCGATGTTTATAAAATTGAAGAGAACGGCGGTAATTATGAAGTTAATTATTATGATATAAATGAAACGCCACAACAAATTTGGAGTGTTAAAGGGAAAATAGAACTAGAAGCAGATACAGGAAAAGAAGCACTAATATTAGTTTATGAAGTATCAGCAGGAGATACAATAGAATTGCCACATTATAGTGGATGGGAAGAAACAGATGATTCAGGAGATAATATTTGGCATGATTCAGTATATAATTTTGATGTGGACTGGGGAGATGGTGAAGTAACACAAGATGTAACAAATGACAATATTGATGGAAAAGCAGTGCACACATATACGACAGGTGGAACAAAAGAGGTTTCAATAACAGGTCAATATGATGTCTTGGAATTTTCATATGATGCTCAAGGAAAAGATAAATTAGTAAAAGTAGAACAGTGGGGAACAACAGGACTAAAATCAATATATCTAATAGATACAACTTTAAACGAGATAGTAACACCAACACAAGGAAGTTTTAAAGAACTTTCAACTGTAAGATTTTCAGAAACACCTTTGAGAGAAATACCAGATAAATTGTTCTTGAATTGTGAAAATATAAAAAGTTTTGAGTTTTGCTTCGATGATTGTAATAATTTAGAAACTGTTGGAGAATATGTATTTGCAAATTGTACAAATGCAACAGATTTTACTGCTACTTTCAGAAGATGTAATAATTTAACAACATTAGGAGATGGAATTTTCGAAGGATGTAATTTAGATAATGTACGAGAGTTTACGGAGTGTTTTCATAATTGTGGAAGTTTAGAGGGAAGTGCTCCAGAATTGTGGTTAACAGGAACAAATTCAGAAGAGAATAATTATATTGCTTCACCAGATGGACATGCATGTTTCTATGGTTGTACAAGCTTAGAAAATTACGATGAAATTCCAGCATATTGGAAAGCTATGCCATATGGCTAAAAGAAAAACATTTCTAAGATTATTCTTAGAAATGTTTTTTATAATTCTCTTTTTGATTTTCATGTTTATTTGTGCTAAAATAGTATCTATAAAATATTTAGGAGATATATTATGGATGGAATAATAGTAGTAAATAAACCCAAAGGATGTACATCACATGATGTGGTAAATAAAGTTAAGTGGATTGTAAAGGAAAAAGTAGGCCATACAGGGACTTTAGACCCTCTAGCAACAGGAGTATTGCCACTTTTAATTGGTAAAGGAACTTTGTGTTCAAAGTATTTAATAAATCATGATAAAGAATATCAAGTATCATTAAAATTAGGAATAGCTACAGATACAATGGATGCAGAAGGAAAGGTATTGGAAGAAAAAGAAGTAGATAGTAGTATTCTAGAAAAATCTAATGTAGAAAAAATACTTAGTAGTTTTATAGGAAGACAAGAACAAAAACCACCAATGTATTCAGCAATAAAAGTTAAGGGTAAAAAATTATATGAATATGCCAGAAGAGGAGAAAAAGTAGAAGTTCCTAAAAGAGAAATAGAAATATATAATATGGAATTAGTAGGAATAAATAAGTTGAATAAAGAAATAGAATTTAAAGTAAGTTGTTCAAAAGGAACGTATATAAGAAGTTTGTGCACAGATATTGCAAAAGCTTTAGGAACAATTGGATATATGTCAGGATTAGAAAGATTGAAAGTGGGAGAATTTACACTAAAGAATTCAATTGTTGTAAACGATAGTACAGATAGAGAAGTTATAGAAAAAAACATAATAACTGTTGAAGAATTATTTAAAGATAAAGGAAAAATAGAATTAGATTCTAAAAAATTGCTATTATTTTTGAATGGTGTTAAATTAAGTTATGAAAATATAGATGGAGTTTATAGAATTTATAATTTAGGAAAATTTATAGGCCTAGGAGTAGTAAAAAATAAATTCTTAAAAAGAGATATAGTTTTATAGTTATATATTAAAAATCACTCACATATATTTAAATAAAATATTTAAGGAGTGATTTTTTTTGTATTATATTCAAGAAACTGACAAGCCTGTTTTAATAGCAAGAATATTTAATCTAATAGAGATAATTGATGATAAAATAATATTACCTATAAGTTGCGGAGAATCTATCGATAATAAAAGAGTGGTTATACTAGTAAAAAGAATAAAAAAGATTTTAGACAAAACAAGATGTAAATCTGTAGTTTTGAGTAAGTATCTAAAAGAACAAGTAAACTTTGTAAATAATTTGGAAGATTATTCAATAAATATAGTAGATGGGAAATGGTTGTTTTCTATTTTATCAAATAAAGTATTAGATTATATTATAGAAAAGGAAAATCTAAAAAAAGAAGAAATAAATGTTAGTATTTTGGTAAATAAAAACGATAGTGATTATATAATTGATAACATAAAAAACATTATAAAGACATATAAAAGTGTTAATATAGTAACAACTAATGCTGGAAAATTCAGAAAGTTAGAGAAAGATATATTAGAAAAAGAAGGAACAATGATAACCATAACGAATAATAAGAAAAAAAGTCTAATGAGATCAAAAATAATTTTAAACGTAGATTTTTCAACTGGAGAGATAAATAAATATAGTATTCCAGATGAAGCAATAGTTGTTAATTTATGTGGGAATGTTGATATCAATAAAAAAAGATTTAATGGAATAAATATAAATGATTATGAAATATCTTTTGAAAATTTTGAAGAATTTGACTATGATAAAAATAAATTATATTTTCAAAAAGATATATATGAATCTTTACTCTATAAAAAACAACCATATGAATTTATAGAAAGGAAGATAAATAGAGATAAGGTAAAGATAAAAAAAATAATAGGAAAAAGAACATCTTTCTAATTTCTTAAAATTTTATAAAAAGCTTTTCTTTTTTTCTAAAATATAATATAATGTATTTGTCGAAATTTTTAAAGTTGGCAAGGAGGTAAGAAAATGCCAGATAGTAGTAATAGAAGAAGTAGTCAAGATAGAAAAAGGCCTTCTAGTGCTAAGAACAGAAGAAGACCAACAGCGAAGAAAAAAACAGATATATCAAAAACAAATAGTGAAACAAAAAATAATGTAAAGAAAAAGAAAAACGGAAAAAAAGGAATGAATCCTAAACTAAAAAAAGCACTAAAAATAGCAATTATATTATTTTTACTATTATGTGTAATTGGTGCAGGAATAGTAGCAGGAATATTCTTTGGATTATTTGGAGACGATTTTGAAATATCAAAAGAAGAACTTGAAATAGCAGCTTCAAACTCTGTCATAGTAGATGCAAATGGAGAGGTAATCGCAAATCTTAGTGGAGATGAAAAAAGAAAAATTATATCATTAGAAGAAATGTCTGGGTATTTACCAAAGGCATATGTATCAATAGAGGATGAAAGATTTTATTCACATCATGGAGTTGACTGGAAAAGAACAGCAGGAGCTGTATTTAATACGATATTCAGAGGAAGCTCAAGTTATGGTGGAAGTACTATAACTCAACAGCTTGTTAAAAACATAACTAAAGATGATGAATCTAGTGGTCTTGCAGGTATATATAGAAAAATAAGAGAATGGGCAAAAGCGTATCAAGTAGAAAGAATGATATCTAAAGACCAAATTTTAGAGTTGTATCTGAACATCTTATATGTCGGTGGAGAAGGAAACCTTCACGGAGTAGAATTGGGTGCAGAATATTACTTTAATAAGAGTGCAAAAGATTTGACATTAGCAGAAAGTGCATTTATGGCAGGAATAAATAATTCACCATCAGCATATAATCCATTTGATGAGTCTACAGATAATACAGAGAAAATAAAGAATAAAACAAAGACAGTATTAGCTAAAATGTTAGAGTTAGGAAATATAGATCAAGGAGAATATGATACAGCGGTAGCAGAAGTGGATAATGGATTGAATTTTTCAAAAGGAGATGTATCAACATCATCAAACTACTCTTACCATACTGATGCAGTACTAGAACAAGTAATTAATCAAGTAATGGAAGAAAGAGGAGTTTCAAGACAAATAGCAGAAAACTATGTATATAGTAGTGGACTTACAATATACTCAACAGTTGATAAAGATATTCAAGCAAGAGTAGAAGAAGAATATCAAAAAGATAAATATATTAAGAGCGGAAGAGACAAAGATGAAGAAGGAAACTTAATTAATGATCATACACAATCAGGAATGGCAATTATAGATTATAAAACAGGAAATGTAGTTGCAGTAGCAGGTGGACTTGGAGAAAAAGAAGCTTCAGGATGGAACAGAGCAACTCAGATGAAGAAACAAACAGGGTCTTCTATAAAAATGATAGCAGATATAGTACCAGGATTGGAAGAAGGAATTATAACACCATCAACACGTTACATGGATGAAAAGACAGATTTTGGTTCAAATTACATACCAAAAAATGAAGACAAATATGACAATGTAGATATGGATGTAAGAACTGTTATAAAGAAATCTAAAAATATACCATCAGTAAAAATAATGAAAGAATTAACTCCAAAAAAATCGATAGAATATCTACAAAAAATGGGATTAGAATCAATAGATGAAGAAGAAGATCAAGTACTTGCTTTAGGAATAGGTGGTATGACACATGGTGCTAGTCCATTAGAAATGGCAGCAGCATATGGAACAATAGCAAATGATGGTGTGTATATAACGCCAACATTCTATACGAAAGTAGTTGATAAAGATGGAAATACAGTATTAACACCAAATCAAGAAGAAACGAGAGTATTTTCAGAGCAAACTGCATATCTAGCAAAACAAATAGGAATGGAGCCTACAAAAAGTGGAGGAACAGCTACATATTGTGCAATAAGTGGAATGGATGTTGTAGCAAAAACAGGAACAACTGATAATAGTAATGATAGATGGCTTTGTGGATTTACGCCATATTATTCAGCAGCGACATGGTTTGGATATGATAGCAATGAGGAAGTAAGAGGATTTAGCCAAAACCCAGCAGGACAAATTTGGGATGCAATTATGACTGATATACATTCAGATTTAGAAGATGCGACTTTTGAAAGACCAAATGGAATAGTAGAAGAAACTGTATGTAGAACAACAGGATGTTTAGCTACAACAGGATGTACAGATACCTATACAGAAATATTTACTTCAAATCATTTACCAGAAAAATGTCAAGGACATGGAAGCCAGAGCATATGTTCTGAATCAGGAAAGGTAGCAACAGAATATTGTTCTGAGTATTGTGAAGTAACAACAAATTATTATGGAGCAGTATTACCAAAAGAACAATTAAAATTATGGACACCTGTTGATAGGAAAGTAACAGATGATGCTGGTAGAATTTATGAAACATGTGATATTCACACAAGTCCAAAAGTAGTTGAACCAGAAGAACCAGAAACACCAGTTAATAATACTATAACAAGACCAATAGACCCAGAAGAAAATACTTCGGGAGGAGGAAACACAAATACTGGTTCAGGAGGTAATACTTCAGGAGGAGATTCTGGAGACCCAGAAGAACCAGAGACACCGGGCGGAAATAATACTTCAGGAGGAACAACTAGAGGTATTGAATAATAAAATAAAGAATCTTATAAAATACCAAGTTATCTTGGTATTTTATAGGAAGTAAAGGAGAAATTATGGATATATTTTTTTATAATACATTAACAAGAAAAAAAGAACTTTTTAAACCAATAGATGAAAAAGAAGTTAGAATATATTCATGTGGTCCAACTGTATATAAAGATGCTACTATAGGAAATATGAGAACAAATATATTTCAAGATGTTCTAAGGAGAGTATTGTGCTATAATGGTTATAAATTAAAACATGCAATGAACATTACAGATGTAGGACATTTAGTTTCAGATGGAGATGAAGGAGAAGACAAGATGATAAAATCAGCAAGAGAAGAACATAAATCTCCTGAAGAAATAGCCAAACATTATACCAAATTATTCTTTGATGATTTAAAAGCATTAAATATAGAAACACCTGAAATTGTATGTAAAGCAACAGACCACATAAAAGAAATGCTTGCATATGTTGAAACTTTAGTAGAAAAAGGATATGCTTATGAGACTTCTACTGCAATATATTTTGATGTATCGAAATTAGATAAATATCCAGTTTTATCTAATTTAAATGTAGAAGACCAAAAAGCAGGAGCAAGAGTTGAAGTTGACCCTGAAAAGAAAAATCCTTATGACTTTGCTCTTTGGATAAAAGCACCAGAAAATCATTTGATGAAATGGGATAGTCCATGGGGACCAAGTTATCCAGGATGGCATATTGAATGTTCAGCAATGGGACAAAAATATTTAGGAGAGCAATTTGATATACATACAGGTGGAATAGATTTAATACCTACACATCATGAAAACGAAATAGCACAAAGTAAAGGCTATTGTGGAAAAGTACTAGCAAACTATTGGCTTCATGGAGAATACCTATTAATAGATGGTGGAAAGATGTCAAAAAGTTTAGGAAATGTATATTTATTAAAAGACATAATTGATAGAGGATATAATCCTTTAACTTATAAATTATTTAGTTATTCTTCACATTATAGAAATAAACTAAACTTTACGTGGGAAGGTATGGATGCAGCAGAAAAATCTCTTGAAAGATTGAAAAATGGTTATAAACTTCATTTAAGAGGAACAGATGAAGTGAAAGATGAAATTGTAAACCAATATGAAGAAAGATTCCATAAAGCGATTAATGATGATTTAAATATGCCATTAGCAATGGGTGTAGTTTGGGAAGTTGTACGTAATGAGAAAAAATCTCCTAAACTTGCAAATCTTTTACTTGATTTTGATAAAGTTCTAGGTCTTAAAATAGATGAAGAAGATAAAAAGCAAGAAAATATACCAGAAGAAATATTAAATTTAGTAAGAGAAAGAAAAGTTGCAAGAGAAAATAAAAATTGGGAGGAATCTGATAGACTAAGAGATTTAATAAATAGTAAAGGTTATAATGTTAAAGATACCAAAGATGGAATGGAAATAACTGAAAAATAGATAGAAGTTTTTGCTTCTATCTTTTTTCAATAAAATTTTTACTTTCAATTTCATATTCTTATCGTTTACGGTATTGTATTTTAAAAAATAATGTAATATAATCTAAAAAGTAAAAAGGGGTGTATAAAAGGAGGAATTTAAATGGCAATATTATTACCAGGAGGAGCAGGATATATTGGAAGTCATACTGCTGTAGAATTATTAAATGCAGGAAAAGAAGTTATTATAGTAGATAATTTTTCAAATAGTAAACCAGAGGTATTAGATAAAATAAAAGAAATTACAGGTAAAGATTTTAAATTTTATGAATTAGATTATCTAGATAAAGAAAAATTGGAAAAAGTTTTTGAAGAAAATAAAATAGAAGCAGTATTAAACTTTGCAGGATTTAAAGCAGTAGGAGAATCAGTGCAAAAACCATTGGAATATTATCACAATAATATAACAGGTTGTTTAATACTTTTAGAGACTATGAGAAAATATAATGTTAAAAAATTTATATTTAGCTCATCTGCAACTGTATATGGAGAGCCTGAAAGAATACCTTTAACAGAGGATTGTAAAACAGGTGGAACAACAAATCCATATGGTACATCTAAATTGTTTATAGAACAAATATTAAAGGATTTATATAAGTCAGATAATACATGGGATATTTGTATCTTAAGATACTTTAATCCAGTAGGATCACATGAAAGTGGTTTGATTGGTGAAGAACCACAAGGTGTTCCAAACAACTTAATGCCATATGTTGCAAGAGTAGCTGCAGGAACATTAAAAGAATTATCAGTATTTGGTGATGATTATGATACACCTGATGGAACAGGGGTTAGAGATTATATACATGTAGTAGATTTAGCAAAAGGACATGTATGTGCATTAAATAAATTATATAAAGAACAAAAAGGATTGTTTATCTATAATTTAGGAACAGGAAAAGGATATAGTGTATTAGACATGGTAAAAGCATTTGAAAAAGCAACTGGAAGAAAAGTACCTTATAAAATAGCTCCAAGAAGAGAAGGAGATATTGCAACATGTTATGCAGATCCTAAAAAAGCAAAGGATGAATTAGGCTGGGTTGCAACTAAAACTTTAGAAGATATGTGCATGGATTCATGGAATTATATTGAAAAGAGTATGTAAATGGAACAGTATCAATTAACAAAAAAGCAAGAAGTTGAAAAAAGAATATTTGATATTATACTTTCTATAATTGCAATAGTGATAACATCACCAATTATGCTTTTTATTGCTATTGCGATTAAGGTAGATAGTAAAGGAAAAATAATATATAAACAAAAAAGAATAACTAAAAGTGGCAAAGAATTTACAATATATAAATTTAGGACGATGGTAGAAAATGCAGAAAAAGAGACTGGACCAACTCTTGCTAAAAAAAATGATGAAAGAATAACTAGAGTTGGAAAAGTACTTAGGAAGACAAGATTAGATGAATTGCCACAGTTTTTCAACGTCTTAAAAGGAGATATGAGTATAGTAGGTCCTAGACCTAAAAGAAGAGAAATTATAGATGAAATTATAAAAGAAGTACCAAAATACAAAGAAAGAGAACAAGTAAAAGCTGGTATAACCTGTATAGCTCATATAAAAGGTGATTATTATACAGAACCAGAGTTAAGGCTAGAATATGACAAAGAATACATGAAAAATTGGAGCATAATAAAAGATATAAAGATAATTTTCAAAACATTAGAAAAGATAGGCAAAGAAGTCTTTATATTAAAAGAAAAATACAAAAGAAATAGCAATTAATTTAGTTTTAACTATTTATGATTGATTTATGAAGTAATTATATAATAAATAAAGTTAATATTTTCTTACTTTATAAGTATGAGGATATTGATTTTTACTATCAAATTTATGATAAAAATAAGTTATTAAAGTATTTATTTTGTTGACTTTTATCTATTAACATAATATAATATTAAAGGATTTATAATATGAATAATAAAAAGAAGGGGTAAAAGTATGATAGATTTTAAAGAGAAAATAGCAGAAGAATTAGCAAAAGTAGTAGATATTGATAAAAAAGAATTAGAAACTTATATAGAAATACCAAAAGATACAAAGAACGGTGACTATTCTTTTCCATGTTTTAAATTAGCAAAAGAGCTTAAAAAAGCTCCTCAAATGATTGCAAACGATATAAAAGAAAAGATAAGTGTAGAAGGAACAGGAATAGAAAAAGTAGAAGTAGTTGGAGGATTTTTAAATTTCTTCATAGACAAAGAGACACTAGCTAAAGAAGTATTAAATGAAGTTGCAAGTAAAGAAGAATATGGAAAATCAAAAATAGGAGAAGGAAGAAACATTGTAATAGATTATTCAGCACCTAATATTGCAAAACCATTCCATATTGGACATTTACGTTCAACTGTTATAGGTGGAGCTTTATCAAATATCTATAAATTTTTAGGCTATAATGTAACAGGTATAAACCATTTAGGAGATTATGGAACACAGTTTGGTAAGTTAATAGAAGGATATAAATTATGGGGCGATGAATATGACATTGATAAAGACCCTATTAATGAGTTAACAAAAATCTATATTAGAATAAATAATCTATGTAAAGAAGATGAGTCAGTATTAGAAGCTTGTAGAGATAATTTTAAGAAATTAGAAGAAGGAGATTCTTATTGTACAGAATTATGGGAAAGATTTAAAACTGTTAGTTTAAAAGAATTTCAAAGAGTTTATGACTTACTTGGAAGCAAATTTGAATCTTGGAATGGAGAAGCATTTTATTCAGATAAAATGCCAGAGGTAATAGAACTTTTAGAAAAATCAGGAAAGTTAGTAGAGTCTCAAGGTGCTAAAATAGTAGATTTAAGTGATGATGGAATAGATACACCATGTATTATTATAAAATCAAATGGTTCAACAACATATGCAACAAGAGATTTGGCTGCAATACTTTATAGAACGAGAACATATGATTTTGAGAAAGCATTATATGTAACATCTTATGAACAAGTATTACATTTTAAACAAGTATTTGCAACAGCAAAATACTTAGGATTAGATGAAAAATATCTAAAAGGTTTAAAACATATTCCTTTTGGAATGGTATTATTACCAACAGGAAAAATGTCAACAAGAGAAGGAAATATTATAAAGCTTGAAGATTTATTAAATGAAGCAATTGAAAGAGCAAAAGAGATAATAGAGCAAAAGAATCCTGACTTAGAAGATAAAGAAGAAACAGCTAAGAAGGTTGGAATAGGTGCAGTTATATTTAATGATTTATCAAACAATAGAGTAAAAGACGAAATATTTGATTGGGATACAATTTTAAATTTCCAAGGAGAAACAGGACCTTATATTCAATACATGTATGTAAGAATTAGAAGTGTATTAGAAAAAGCAGGAAAAATTCCAAATATAGAAGATGTAAGAGTAGAAAAATTAAATGATAGTTATTCGCAAGAATTATTAAAATTAATATATAATTTTGAAGATACATTAGTTGCAGTAACAGAAAAAGAAGAACCATCTATTTTATCAAGATACTTAATAGATTTAGCAAAAGCATATAGTAGTTTCTACAATGAAAACAAAATAATGGTAGAGGATAAGGAACTTCAAAATGCAAGAGTTTACTTAAGTTATGCAACTGCTAAAGTGCTAAAAGAAGGAACTGCTTTACTTGGAATGGAAATGCCAAACAAAATGTAATAAATTTAAATAATAAATGACACAAAAAAAGAAACAAAGTATAAATTTTAAGTAGTGATTAACTTGTATTTATACTTTGTTTTTTGATGTCTATAAGACTAATAAGTAAACTAGAACTAAGAAATTTTACAAAAGTTAGGATAATAAAGAAAAAATTAGAAATTAAAAGAAAGTAAGAATTATTATACATGAAAATAAAAATTTACGAATTTGTAAATAAAATGCAATGGTGTTAATATAAATCCAACATAAATAATTCATCTACGATTTTTTATGCAAGGAGGTGAAAATATATGGATATTCAAGAACTTTGGGATAAAATACAAGGAGAATTTACTAAAGTAAATACAAGATTAGATAATGTAGAAACAAAAGTAGGAAGTATGGATACTAGATTAGGAAACGTAGAAACCAAAGTAGAAAGTATGGATACTAGATTAGGAAATGTAGAAACCAAAGTAGAAAGTATGGATACTAGATTAAGTAAAGTAGAAACAGAAGTAAAAGAAGTTAAATATGAAAATAAAGGAATTAAAGAAGAAATTAATAAAATTAATCAAAGGCTTGATGTAATACAAAATGTTAATTTAGTAAACATTCTACAAAAACAAGATCAAATTCTAAAAGAGTTAAATTCAGCCATTACTATGAATAATTTAGAACACGAAAATTTTAGATATAGACATGAAAGAGTAGAAAAAGTTTTAGGTATTGCTTAATAAAATAATTGTTTTAAGAAAGTATGAATTATACTTTCTTAATTTTTTCTAAAAAAGAATATATACTTGTAAATAGAAAATATAAATAGTATAATGAAAAAGAATTAAAAATAAGAAGGGATGGATTAATATGGAAGAAAAAGTTGAAAAGAAAGAAGTAAAAAAGAGTAAGAAAAAGGTTATAATAACTGTTGTAGTAATATTAGTTCTTATTCTTTTAGTAGCAGGAGGTTTCATTTTTTATCATGGAAATCAGACAGGAAAATTAATAGCAGAAGTAAATAAGTTATCAGAAATACAAATGACAAATGCAGATGGAACATTAGTAGAAGAGCCAATAGACATGGAAATAAAAACAACAGGTTCTTATGCAGTAGTAGAAGAAACATTTAAAAATTATATGAATGAGATAGTAACAGATACACAAGCATTAGTGGATGCTTTAGACCAAGAAAAAATAATGAACTTAGTTTCAATTGACAACATGAAAGAAGATGGACCGGATTTTATAAATAGTAAAGAAGAAATAACTACAATGAGAGATGCAATAAGCAATTATGTAGCAAAAATGGAAAGTTTAGCGAACGAAGAAACTTTGCTTTCAAGAATAGATGACAAAGACATAGGAGAATATTATAAGGAATTATATAGACAATTAGCAACAGATGAAGAATCAGGAGTGAGTTTAAAAGATGCAATAGATGATTTAAAAACAAATGAAGAAGAAGCTGTTCAAGCATTAAATGATTTAGAAAGTATATTTAATTTCTTAAGTGATAATAAAGCTGAATGGCAAATAGAAGGAGAACAAATTGTGTTTACAACAGAAAGTAGTTATGAAGAATATACTAATTTAATGGAATCTTTACCAACAATGAACTAAAATAAAGGAGAATTTTTCTCCTTTATTTTTGCGTTTATTCTTTAGAAAATTAATAATTCTACCAATAGTCGATTGCTAAAAATAGTTATAAGTGATAGACTTTTCTTAAATCAAAGGAGGAAAAAATGGATAATTTAAAATTTGGAAGTTTTATAAAAGAATTAAGAAAAGAAAAAAATATGACGCAAAAAGAATTGGCTGATAAAATAGGATTAACAGATAAAGCAATATCAAAATGGGAAAGAGGATTAAGTTTTCCAGATATAACAATGCTTAGTTCACTTGCAGAAGTTTTTGATGTAGATGTTTCTGAAATTTTAAATGGAGAAAGAGGAAAAGAAAAAGTAAGTAAAGAAGATATAGAAAAGAAGATAGAAGAAGCAGTTGAAAAAGTTACATTAAAGAAAGAAAAAAGAGAAAGAAAAATAAAAATATTTAAAAGAACAATAGGAATAATATCATGTGTATTCTTTGCTTTATGTTTTATTTTACAATTAGTGTATTTAACTGTATTAAGTCCACGTTCTTATGAGTATATAAGCGACATATTATTTTATATTATAAATGAAATAATTATAATAACATTAGGAATAATTTTTTTAACATTAGTTAATCTAAAAAATAATTTTATAAAAAATATTATTACATATGTATTTTTAGTTGTTTTAACAATAATAAATATTGCTTTTATGATAAATAATGGATTTGAAAATAAATGGATAGTAGAGTTTTCAAAAGACTTTTCTAATGAGTTAGTATTAAAAAGAAATAATAAGACAGGGGAAATTACTTTTTATAAAAATACAAAAGTCCTATTTGCAAAAGATAAGGAAATTTTTACGAACGAAGTGGAAGGTCCTATTAAAACGCAATGGCTTACAAGTGATATTTGTTCTATTACATATAAAGATAAAGATGGAAATTTGGAAGAATTTGTTGCAACTTATGGAGACCGTGGAAATGGAATATCTTATTACTATGTAACAAATGCTATACTTGGAGGTTGGCAAACATTTTCACAATATGGGGAAGAGACAAGCGTAATGGTAGATTCAAAAGGAATTACAATAAAAAGAGATGAAAAAGAAGAATTGTTTAGCTATGAAAATTGTAAACAATATGGAACAATTGCTATTGTATTATATAAAAATGATGTTCCTTGCTATGTGATAGCGTTAAATGAAGATTGTGAATTAGACGAAAAAACAGATATAATAAAAGAAGGCGGAACTATAACTTTATGCGAAGTTTCAATGGATAAAACAAAAGCAGAAGTGTTAGATTGTGGGAGTTATAAAGGTGACGACTTAGATAATTATAATGGTGGAGTATATGTAAAAGCAAATGATTATAAAATTAGAAATGGAATTTTATATATTAGTTATGATGGAGAAAGTGTAATAGAAGTACCAGGAGATCTTTCTGATACCCAAGAATTTGAAGATGGAACTTATCAAATAGAAGAAGAAAAAACATTTTTTGTATACAATAATAATGGTTGGGAATATCTAATATATTCAGATGATATGGGACAAAACTGGAATACAGTAAATTTAGAGAGTACTCATATTCAAAACATACAGTTTGTAAATACTAATGTTGGGTTTATGTTAGAATTTAAAGATGTGGCAATGGGAATAGCTTTTGGTGATATTAAGAAAACAACAGATGGTGGTAAAACATGGCAAATAGTATTTAATGGATTTGGAAATGAAGGAGAAAAGGTATTTAAAAGAGGAAGTATCATAAAGTTCATTGATGAAAATTTAGGATTCATAACGATGCCAGATGCAAACGGATATACATCTGAATTATATATTACAAAAGATGGAGGAGTAAGTTTTACA
This sequence comes from uncultured Clostridia bacterium, assembly GCA_944392605.1. GTDB lineage: Bacteria > Bacillota > Clostridia > TANB77 > CAG-508 > CAG-269. Next base: position 50,632 of record CALXXE010000004.1, read on the forward strand.
AGAATGAATGTACAACAAACAGAAGAAGATAGTTCTATTTATGATTACTATGAATTGCCAGAGCAAGATAATGATGGAACACTTACTTTAGAAGTTGGTCAAGGTAGTGACGGTGATTATGAAGGGGGAAATAGTAAAATATACTATTCAAATGATAATGGAAATACTTGGAGTTATAAGGGAGTAGAATAAAATGTATTACATATATATGCTTAGATGTATGGATAATTCTATCTACACAGGAATTACTGTAGATATAGATAGAAGAATGGAAGAACATTTTTCTAAAAATGAGAAATGTGCAAAATATACTTTTACTCATTCTGCTAAGAAGTTAGAAGCGGTATGGGAATGTGAAAATAAATCTTTAGCATCTAAATTAGAATATGCGATAAAAAAGTTAACAAAACAAAAGAAAGAAGAATTGATCAAAACAAAGAATTTAGATAGTGCATTTCATAATAATGAGAAGATAGATATAGAAAATTATAAAATAATAAACAAAACCAAAAAATAGTACTGAAGACCAACAGATTAAGAGTCTGTTGGTCTACCAACTGGGTTATTGAAATAATTTGACAAAAAAATAATTTATGTTATAATAAAAATATAGAAATAAGGAGCCACATGAAGTGGTTGCCAATAGATGGTATTTAAATACACACTCTATAGCCAAGCAGAGTGTGTATTTTCTATTTTATTTGCTTAATTTATGTACAAGTACAATAATTAAGGCTATGTTTATGATAGTTACTGATACAAGACCAGCAAATAATATTCTAATTGTTAATAATAAGTACTGTTCTACCATATAACATCACCTCCTTTATAGTGGAGGCAACACACTTCTGCTTTTCCTTATTTCATATGAGCTATTATATAATATGATTTATATATAAGTCAACATATATTTATAAATAAAAAAATAATATACCCCTCTCTTTACAAAATACCTATAGGGGTATATAATGCGTTTAGAGGTGATAAGGTTGGAAAAGAATTGTTGTAAGAAGCAAACAAAAAGAAGTGAAGGGGAGAAAAAGATAATAAACAATAGATTAAATAGAATAGAAGGGCAAGTAAGAGGAGTAAAGAAAATGATAGAAGAAGATAGATATTGTGATGATGTACTAATTCAACTATCCGCAATAAATAAATCAATAAAAAGTCTAGCAAATCATATATTAGAAAATCATATGTATACATGTGTATATAATGATTTAGAAAAAGGAAACTATGAGATAATAGATGAAGTGGTAAATTTATTTAGGAGGTTTCAATAATGAAAAAAGTTATATTAAAAATAGAAGGAATGACTTGTAGTGCTTGTTCTAATGGATTAGAAAAGTATCTAAATAAACAAGATGGAATAACTCAGGCTAGTGTAAATCTAGTTATGGCAACTGCTCAAGTGGAATATGATGAAACGAAAGTAGATAGAAAAATGCTAGATACATTTGTAAAAAAAGCAGGGTTTAAAAGTCTAGGAGAATATTCAGGAAAAGAAGAGGAAAATAGCCATAAGAAAGATAAAATATTGTTTATAATATTCGGAGTTCTTGCAGTAATACTTCTTTATATATCAATGGGGCATATGATAGGACTTCCGATATTTGAATTCTTAAATATGCATGAAAACTCTATAAATTATGCAGTAACATTATTCATTTTAACAATCTTATTCTTAATTTATGGTTTTGACATAATAAAAAGTGGATTTAAAAACTTAATACACAAAGTGCCTAATATGGATACATTAGTTGCAATTGGAGTGTTAAGTAGTTTCTTATATAGTGTTTACAGTATGATTATGATAATAAGAGGAGAGAACTCTTTTGTACACGAGTTATATTTTGAATCATCAGCAATAGTAATATTTTTTATAAAACTTGGTAGATATTTAGATGGAGTAAGTAAAGATAAAACAAAAGAAGCTATTCAAAAATTAGTACAAATAACACCAAGTAAAGCTATTGTTAAAGTTGATGGTGTCGAAAAAGAAGTAACAATAGATGAAATAAAAAAAGGGGATATAGTTGTTAGTCATGCAGGAGATAGAATTTCAGTAGATGGAAAAATAATAAGTGGAAAAGCACACTTAGATGAGTCTTTCTTAACAGGAGAAAGTAAGCCATCAAGTAAAAAAGTAGGAGATAAAGTAATTGCAGGAAGTATTAATTATGATGGATATCTAGAATACGAAGCAGAAAAGATAGGAAGAGACTCTACTATATCTCAAATAGTAAAATTAGTAGTAGAAGCAAGTAATACAAAAGCACCAATAGCAAGAGTAGCCGATAAAGTAAGTGGATATTTTGTACCAATAGTAATATTAATTGCAATTGTATCTTTTATAATTTACTTAATATTAGGCTTTGGTATGGGAGAAGCACTAACAACATTTGTAACAATATTAGTAGTTGCTTGTCCTTGTGCACTTGGTCTTGCGACACCACTTGCAATAGTAGTAAGTGAAGGAAAATGTGCAAAATCTGGAATATTAGTAAAGAAAAGTGAAATCCTAGAAAATGCTAGAAATATAGATACAATAGTATTTGATAAAACAGGAACATTAACATATGGAAAATTAAAAATATCTAAAGTTCTAAATTATAGTAGTAATTTAAATGAAGAGGAGATACTTAGAATTACAGGAAGTATAGAAGCAAAATCAACACACCCAATAGCAAAAGCATTTGAAGAATACTTAAAAGAACATAAACTAGGAAAATACAATGTAGAAGAATTTAAAAACTTAAGTGGTTTAGGAATAACGGGAAAAATAGAAGGAAAACAATATATACTTGGAAACTATAAAATATTAGAATATTTTAATATTGAGAATAATGAAGAGAAAATTAAAAAAGAAGAAAAAGAATTATCTAAAAAAGGGAATAGCATTATTTATGTAGTGGAAGAAAATAAAATAATAGCTTTAATTGGGGTAAATGATTTATTAAGAGAAAATGTGCAAGAAGTAGTAAAGAAATTGAATGAAAAAAGTATAGAAACAATAATGTTAACAGGAGATAATAAAGAAACAGCTCAGTTAATTGCAAAAGAAACAGGAATATCAAAAGTAATTGCAGATGTAGTACCAGAAGAGAAAACAAATACAATAAGAAACCTAAAAAAACAAGGAAAGAAAGTTTTAATGTGTGGAGATGGAATAAATGATAGTCCTGCATTAGCTAGCTCAGATATAGGAGTTAGTGTAAATAGTGGTACAGATATTGCAATGGATTCATCAGATGTCATATTAGTGAAAAATGATTTAAGTAAAATATTAGATTTAATAACAATTAGTAAAAAAACAATAAGAAATATAAAACAAAACTTATTCTGGGCATTTTTCTATAACAGTTTAATGATACCAATTGCAATAGGAATATTAAAACCAATAGGAATATCAATAAATCCAATGATAGCGGGATTAGCTATGACATTAAGTAGTTTAACAGTAATATTAAATTCTTTAAGGTTAAGATAAAAATATAAAGGAGGTTAAAAAATGTTTGGAAAGGAAAAAACAGTAAAAACATTAAATGTAGAAGGAATGAGCTGTATGCATTGTGTTAAAAAGGTAGAAACAGCTTTAAAGGAAGTAAAAGGAGTAAAATCTGTAAATGTAAGTTTAGAAAATAAAACAGCAGAAGTAACATTAAAGGAAGATGTAGACATAAGTGTACTAAAAAAAGTAGTAGAGGATGCTGGATACGAAGTAAAAGGATAACTAATAGTTTGAAAAATGACATTGCTAGAAAGTAGTGTCATTTTTTGTCGATGAAATTTACACAAAAGTTACAAAAGTATGTTGACTAAATTTATGAGAATTACATATAATTATTGGCAGGAGGATGGAACATGTTAAAATTAGAAAATATAACCAAAGATTATAAATCAGGTGACAGTGTAGTACACGCTCTAAAAGGTGTAAGTATAGAATTTAGAGAAAATGAATTTGTATCGATTTTAGGTCAGAGTGGTTGTGGAAAAACAACTCTTTTAAATATAATAGGAGGACTTGATAGATACACAAGCGGAAATTTAATAATAAATGGAAAGTCAACTAAAGAATTCAAAGATAAGGATTGGGATGCGTATAGAAATTATTCAGTAGGATTTGTATTCCAAAGTTATAACTTAATATCACATCAAACAATATTATCAAATGTAGAATTAGCACTTACATTATCAGGAGTAACTAAAAAAGAAAGAAGAACAAGAGCAATAGAAGCATTAAAAAAGGTTGGTTTGGAAGAACAAATACATAAGAAACCAAACCAATTATCAGGTGGACAAATGCAAAGAGTTGCTATTGCAAGAGCAATTGTAAATAACCCAGATATAATATTAGCTGATGAACCAACAGGGGCACTAGATAGCAAAACAAGTAAGCAGGTAATGGATATATTAAAAGAAATTGCAAAAGATAGACTAGTAATAATGGTGACACATAACGCAGAATTAGCAGAAGAATATTCTAGCAGAATAATAAAGATATTAGATGGTGTAATTACAGATGATAGTAATCCATTTGAAAGTGAAAAAAAAGAAACAAATAATTCTAAAGAAAAAAGAAGAACATCAATAAAATTTTTAACAGCATTATCTTTAAGTTTAAATAATTTAATGACTAAAAAAGGAAGGACAATATTAACATCATTTGCAGGAAGTATAGGAATAATAGGAATAGCCTTAATACTTGCAATATCAACAGGAATACAAAATTATATAAATAGAGTAGAAGAAGATACATTATCTTCATATCCTATAACAATTGAAGAATCAACAATAGACACAACAAGCATGTTAGAAAGTATGATGCAAGGAAGTAGTGATGATGAAAATACGGATGATGGAAAAATACATTCACAAAATATAATGACAGAGATGTTATCTACTATTTCAAATAAAGTGCAAAGTAATAATTTAATAGAATTTAAGAAATATTTAGAAGAAGAAAATAATGAAATAGTAAATAATTCAAATTCAATACAATATGGATATAATTTAAGTTTAAATTTATATAAGGAAGATACATCTGACGGAATAGTAAAAGTAAATCCTAGTACTGTTATGGAAAAACTAGGTATGCAAACAAGTGGTGGTATGTCTAGTAGTGGTATTAGTATCATGAATACAGATGTATGGACAGAAATGTTAGATAATGAAGAATTATTACACAGTCAATATGATTTGGTAGCAGGAGCATGGCCTGAAAGCTATAATGAGGTTGTGTTAATAGTAGATGAAAACAATAGACTAAATGATTACGTTTTATATTCATTAGGCTTAAAAGACCAGGATGAATTAGAAGAAACAATGACAAAATTACAAAATGGAGAAACGGTAGAAGAACCAGAAAATACAACTTACACTTATGATGAATTACTTAATTTATCATTTAAATTATTACTAAACAGTGATTATTACCAAAAAGAAAATGGCTTATGGGTAAACAAAGAAAATGATGATGAATTTATGAAACAAAAAATTTCAGATGCAGAAAGTATAAAAGTAGTAGGAATCATAAAACAAAACGAAAATAGTTCAGCTAGCAGTATGGCAGGAGGAATTGGTTACTTAAAAGATTTAAAGGAATATGTAATAAATAAAACAAAAGAAGCAGAAATCGTAAAAGAACAAAAAGAAAACCCTGACGTAAATGTATTTACAGGGCTAGAATTTCCTAAAGAGGGAGAAGAGCAAACATTTAATATACAAAATTTAAGCTCTGAACAACAAAGGGCGATTTCGCAAATGTCTCCAGAACAAATCGCTGATATGATGGAAACATATAGAGAAAATCAAGAAGCAACATATGAAGATAATCTAACTACTCTAGGTTCTGTAGATTTAGATAAACCATCATCAATATCAATATATCCAAAATCATTTGATGATAAAGAAAAAATTGCAAATGCAATAGAAGAATATAACCAAAAACAAAGAGATGAAGGAAAAGAAGAGAATGTAATAACATATACAGATATTGTAGGAACAATGATGACATCTGTAACAAATATAATAGATGCAGTAAGTTATGCATTAATTGGATTTGTTAGTATTTCACTTATTGTTTCATCAATAATGATAGGAATAATAACTTATATATCAGTATTGGAAAGAACAAAAGAAATCGGAATACTAAGAGCAATAGGAGCATCTAAAGGTGATATATCAAAAGTATTTAATGCAGAGACATTTATAGTTGGATTAATTGCAGGACTTTTGGGAATAGGAATTACAGTACTTCTAACAATACCAATAAACAGTTTAATATATAATCTATCAGGAGTAGTAATTAAAGCAACATTAGAACCAATTGCAGGATTAATACTTGTATTAATTAGTATGTTCTTAACAATAATTGCAGGATTAATACCAGCAAAGATGGCAAGTAAAAAAGACCCAGTAGAAGCATTAAGAACAGAATAGTGAAACAAATTTTTGGATTGAATTAAAACTAGTAAAAGCTTGAACAAAGATATCTATAGAATATCTTTGTTCAAGTATTATATCAAATTAATATTTGCATACTAATTTTGAAACAATTCTAAGACGCATTTTGATGTTGACTTGTTAATACTTACATTAGAATTAACTAATGTACCAAAATACGCTTGAAATTTGAAGAAAATAGTGATATAATATTGACATACAATAAAAAGAATGTTACAATTCTTTTACAAAAATATAATATTTTGTTAACAGCTGTTGACATTCTTGAAGATAAAATATAAACTTACCAAAGAAGAATGATAATAAGTAAGACTTAATATCATTATTTTTTATAGCTTGCAACTATGCATATTGCTTATGTAGTTTGCATATAATATATAAGGTTAATTGAGGATAGAAAGTGGCAGCTATCGCGCCAGAGATGGTCTTAAAAGAGATGTTGGGGTACGCCGTCCCACCAATTAACCGGACTTAAAAAGGAGATACTGCAGTATCTCCTTAAATTTATACCTTTTTAAAGGGAAATAATTTTCCACTTTTTATTGAATTATTAAGTTTTATTTCTGATATAGGAAATATTGTTCTAAACAACAAATTTCCACTACCTTTTAATACTTGAATTCCAACTAAAGAAATATCATCTAATCTTTTGACATATTGAATGTTTCCATTTTTGTGTAGACCGACGTAGTCAGGTTCTTTTATTATAAGGGGTATAGAACTAACTGCTTGGTTATATGCATTTGGAGTTGAATAGTCGTCTTTATGTTTTTCACAATGTTCTTGTATTCTTGCTGACCATATATTTATATTCTGAGGTTTTAAATCTAAATTTAAAATATTAATAACTTCCTGAGACAATTCTCCGATTTTAATGTTTTTGCTTTTTCCTTTATTTAATTTATTTATATTTAAAAATTCCAAAATAATCACCTTTTTATAAATAGCGTTGAATTAATTATATAAAAAAATAAGTTGAAAGTCAATATTTACTAAAAAGTGATAGATATGATTTTTAAAATGAAGAATTTTATTTGATAATTTTTATAATAAATGTTAAAATAGATTTATAACTTTTTAGAAAAGAGAAGTCAAATGAGAGAAAAGATAACAAAAGTAAAAGATTTTAGTATAAAAAATATAAAGTGGATAATATTATTTGTGTTATTATTAATAATACTTGCAATTGTAGAAGATGTTTTTGAAAAAGAAATAATGAAATTAGATATAATGGGATATGGGCTAATTTCTAGTTTAATTAATCCTTCTGTGACGCCAGTTGCAATAGTAATTACAAATTTAGGTGGAGCAATAGTAGTTGGAGCTTTAACAGTGATATCGTTTATTTTAATAAAAAATAAAAAAATAAGTTTTACTATTCTACTAAATGTTGTAATTGCAACAATTTTAAACGTATTGCTGAAAAATATAATACAAAGACCTAGACCAGATGATTTTAGATTAATTTCTGAAACAGGATATAGTTTCCCATCTGGACATTCAATGGTAAGCATGGCATTTTATGGTTTTTTAATATATTTGATACATAAGTATTTTAAAAATAAAAAACTAAAAATAGTATTAATTACATTTTTAAGTATCTTAATAATATTAATTGGAATAAGTAGAATCTATTTAGGAGTACATTATACAAGTGATGTAATTGCGGGATTTATGATATCGGTATGTTACTTAATAGTTTATACAAGTTTAGTAAAAAAATATATAATAGAAAGAGAAGATGAAAATGATAGCGAAAACAAAGAAATTAATAAATAGTTTTAAATATGCTTTTACAGGAATAGCTACATCGTTTAAAACAGAAAGAAATATGAAAATACATGTATTAATAATGATACTTGTAATAATTGCTGGGATAGTATTTAAAGTAAGTTTATTAGACTGGATTATTTTAGTTATTATGTTTGGATTAGTAATTTCAGCAGAATTGTTTAATACTGCATTAGAAACAATTGTTGATATGATAACCATGGAAAAAAATGAAAAAGCAAAAGTTGCAAAAGACGTAGCTGCAGGAGCAGTACTTGTTTTAGCAATTGCAAGTGTAGTTATAGGACTTATTATATTTATTCCAAAAATTTTAAATTTTATAAAATAAAAAAAGAAAATAAAAGAAAAAATAAGAATTACGTAATAGAAAAAATTTCTATTACGTTTTTTTATGCTTTAAAACAATATAAAAAAAATCCTCCTATAAATTACTAAATAAAAAATAACAAAATTCGACATAATAAAAATATATAAATAAAAAAAGGAGGAAAATTTTAAATGAAAAAAATAGTTAGCCTAATAGTAGTTTTAATGATAATAAGTGTTGCTATTCTTACAGGAAATGTTTATGCAGCGCCACTAAATTCAGTAAATGTGGAAACTTCTAAAGATTTAGTAAGACCAGGAGAAGAAGTAAGAGTAAATATAGAATTTGGACAGGCTTTAGGTTCATATACATTTGATATTGCTTATGATAATAGTATCTTTGAATATGTGTCAAGCGAAGGTGGAACACCAAATAATACTGGAACTAAAGTAAGAGTAGTTTTTTATGATAGTACAGGAGGAACAAATCCACGAACAAATATGAGTGTGACATTTAAAGCAAAAAGTGATATCACAACTTCAAATCCAACAGAATTTAATGTAACAGCAGAAGGACTAGCAAATTCAGATGCATCTGTTAATTATGATGATATAACATCACCAATTACTAAAAATGTAACAGTAGAGCCAGAATATATAGATTATACATTAAACTTAGAATCAGTAAATGGAGAACTTGTTAAAGGTAAAGAAAATGAAATGAAATTATCTTATTCTTCACCTATGGGAAAATATTATGATAAAGCAAGACTTGTAGCTGAAAGTACAGGAACAGGTGATGTACAGTTAATCGGAACAGATGAACAAAGTTTAGACCATGACATAATTGAAAGTGGTTGGGGAGAAGAACAAGGATATGCAATTGGTGGAAAAGATGTATCACAGGTTTTAAATGTAAGAGGAATATTTAGTGAAGTAGGAGACTACAAAATTACATTAAAATTAATAGATAGAGATAATTCAGATACAGTAATTGCAGAAAAAACATTTGATTTTACAGTAGTAGAACAAACAGAAACAACGCCACCATCAGGAAGTACAGATAATGGAACGACAGAAAATATACCAGAAGAAATAACTCCACCAGTAGAGGTTGAGGAAAATGTAACAGAAAATATAAATGAAAATACAATGCCTACAAAACTTCCAAAAACAGGTACAAATATCTATCTTCCAATTTCTACAATCTTAGTAATACTCACTGGAACAATTATTTATTATAACAAAAAGAAAATTGTAAAATAACCAAAAAAGTAAATGAGTTATTCTCATTTACTTACATATAAAGCATCTCATCTTAGGAAGGATAAGCAAATGAAAACAAAAAGTAAAAAAAATGTTGTTAATATATTTTTAGTTGCAATTATTTTTAGTGTTTTAACTTGGCTTGGAATAGAAGAGTATAAAGAAAAAAATATAAAAGAGGAGAGTTATAAAGTAGAAAATGTAAGTACAAATGCGAGTAATAGTAATGAGAAAGAATATGATAAAATAGAAAAAGTATATGAAAAAGAAGAGGTAGCTTTAGAATATAAAGGTTATGATGTTATAGCAAAACTAGAAATACCTGAAATTAGTTTAGAGACTTATATATTAAAAACATATTCAAATGAGTCTTTAAATATATCAGTGGTGAAATTTTGGGGAGCAAAACCAAATACATCAGGAAACTTTTGCATAGCAGGACATAATTTTAAAAATAAAAACATGTTTCATGATTTAAAAGAGCTAAATATAGGAGATAATCTTTTTATAATTGATAATAATGTAGGAAGAGTAGAATATGAAATTTATAACATATATAAGGTATCACCAGAAGATGTAAGTTGCTTATCCCAAGAAACAGAAGAAGAGAAACAAGTAACTCTAATTACTTGCACAAATGATTCTAAAGAAAGAATTATAGTAAAGGCAAAGGAGAAAAAATAAATGAACATTTTAAAAGATAAAAAAACATATATAGTATTTTTTATAATTCTTTTTTTAGGTTGTATAATTTTTGCAGTCGTAAACGGAGAGAGTAGATCAAATGGTATAGAAGATTTCCCAGATAGCTATAAGCCATATTTAGAAGAATTATCTAAAAAATATCCTAATTGGAAGTTTACAGCTTTATACACAAATCTTGATTGGAACTATGTTATTGACAATGAAAACGAATTTGGTAAAAACTTAGTTCCAAAGAACTATTCTGATAGATGGAAAAATACTAATCCTCGGAGAATATAATGTTGAGGTAGACGCAGGTTGGGTAGATAGTTCGAGACAAGCAGTAGAATATTGTATGGATCCAAGAAATTTTTTAAATGAAGTTAGAATATTTCAATTTGAAGCATTATCTTTTAGTGAGCATACAAATAATTTAGATGGAGTTGAAAAAATACTTTATGGTACGGAGTTTTATAATACTAAGGTATCTTATTTAACAAGTAGTGGTCAAACTATAAATATGTCTGAGAAGTATTCAGATTTAATATTAAGAGGTGGACAAACCTCAAGAGTAAGTCCATATCATTTAGCATCTAGAATAAAACAAGAAGTAGGACCTTTTTTATCACACGCATCAATTAGTGGAAAGGTAAGCGGTTTTGAAGGCTTATATAATTTTTATAATATAGGAGCGACAAGTTCTTCAGAACCAATGGGAGCAATAAAAAATGGACTTCAGTATGCGAAAGATGGAAAAGGTGCAAGTGAAGCTACAAAAACTAAATTCTTAATTCCATGGAACACTAAAGAAAGAGCAATAACAGGAGGAGCTATTTTTATAGGAGATAGCTATATAAACCAAGGACAAGATACAGTATATTTACAAAAATTTGATGTGACAGGAGAGAGTTTATTTTGGCATCAGTATATGACAAATGTCTTAGCACCTTATAGTGAGTCTAAATCAATATATACTGGATATAAAAATAGCAATTTATTAGATATTCCAATGAATTTTATTATTCCAATATATAATAACATGCCAGATATTCCAACACAAAGTCCTAGTATTGAACCAAGTAATTTTACAGATGACAATACAAATGTTTATTGTAATGCTACAAATGTAAATGTTAGAACAGGACCTGGAACTTCTTATGAAGTAATTACAATGCTACAAGAAGGAAATCAGATGACAAGAATAAAAAAAGGTGTTGGAACAGGTGATAGATGGGATATGATAAGACTTTCAAATGGAATTATTGGTTATATTTCACAAAACTATGTAACAGAAGTGCCACCAGTACAGATAGAAAATATAGAAATAAGTTTAGATAATAATATTATACAAAAAGGAGAAACTAAAAAATTAAATATTAAAATAACACCAGAAGAAGCAAAAGACCATAAAGTAATATATTCATCTAGTAATCCAAATATTGTAACAGTAGATAGTGAAGGAAATTTAAGAGGAATAACAAGTGGAAAGGCAACTATAACAGTAAAAGCAGAAGAAAATAATGTGAAAGATATTATTGACATTGAAGTTTATAGTAAAGTTACTAATATGCTAATAGATAATAGCGATGTTTATATGCAAGTAGGAGATACTTTTAAGATAAATGCAGAAGTTGAACCAGATGATGCAAATGAAAAAGGTATTATTTTTGAAACTAGTAAAACTGATATAGTAACAGTAGATGAACATGGAAATTTAGAAGCAAAACAAGAAGGAACAGCTATTATTACAGTTAAATCAAAAGAAAATGAAGGAATTAAAAAAGAGTGTAAAGTAACGATAGTCAGAAAAATGGAAGATTCAGAAATACACTTTGATAGTTCTTTAACTGTAAATAGCCTAGAAATATCAGGAATAGATTATGATAAAAATAAAATATCTGATTTAAAAGGTTTAATTACAACAGATTTAGAATTAGAGTTTGTAAATTATAAAGGTGAAACTTTATCTGGCACTGATATTGTTGGAACTGGAAGTAAAATAATTGTAAAAGAAAATGGTGCTATTTTAAGAGAATATACAATTATAGTATATGGAGACTCTAACGGAGATGGAAAGATAAATAGTGTTGATTTATTAGTATTACAACGTCATATCCTAGAAATACAAAGGTTAGATAATATATTTATGAAAGCAAGTAACGTAAGAAAAACATCTTCAAAACCAAGTTCTGTTGATTTACTATTAATTCAAAGACATATATTAGGACTTCAAGAAATAGAACAATAGGGACGTTTCATTTTGTCGGTTTTCCGACACTTAGGGACACATCGTATAAAGGAGAGAAACATGGAGTTAAAAAATATAAACAAAAAAAATTTATTATTAATAATTTTCTTTCTTTTCTTAATAAATATAATTTCATCTTATAAAACTTATGCAAATACTACAGGAAATGTCTATTTGGAAAGTAATAAAGATGTTATTGAAATTAATGAAGAGATAGAAATTAGTGTTAATATAGATAATTTTAAAACTGCTGCTTTTACTTTATATCTTTATTTTGACGATAGTAAATTTGAATTTATAAAAGAAAATAAAGAAGATAGTAATATAAATGTAGATAATAATAGAATTATTTGTGTTTGGTATGATAATCAAGGAGGAAATAGTCCAAGAAGCGGTAGCATAAAAACATTTAAGTTTAAAGCAAAAGAAAATGGCTTGGCAACCTTTAATGTTAATGGAGAATTTTATACGGAAAAAGGTCAAGAAGTACAAACAACTTTTAAAGAAAAGCTAATACAGATTGGAAAAGAGGAAACGGCTTTAGAAAAACAAGCAAAAGAAGAAATAGGACAAGATGAAAATGTAAGTAATTCTAAACTTCAAAATCTAAGATTAAGCATAGAAGGTATGGTGCCGGAGTTTCAAAATGATATCTTTGATTATTATTTAACAGTAAAAAATAATGTAAAAGATATTGAAGTTTTAGCAACAGCAGAAAATAATGATGCGCAAGTAGAAGTTACAGGAAATGAAAACTTACAAAATGGTTTAAATCTAATAAAAGTACAAGTAACATCACCTGATAAAACAAGTAGTAACACATATCTAATTAATGTAACAAAAACAGATGATATAGAATCGGCAAATACTAATTTGGAAACTCTTGCAATTGAAAATTATCTTCTTTATCCAGCTTTTGATACAACTAATACTAATTACAATGTAGAAGTAGGAAACAATACAGAACAAATAAACTTGCTTGCAATACCAGAAGATGAAAATGCAACAGTAGAAATAAATAAAGATGATACACTTAAGGAAGGTAACAATACTATTAAAATTACAGTCACTGCAAGAAATGGTTTTACAAAAAAAGAATACAATATAAATGTTTATAAAAGAAATAGTGAAGAAGAAGCTAAATACCAAGAAGAACAAATAGACAACCAAGAAAAATTAAATCAAATTTATGAAGTGCAAAAAACAAGTAAAGAACAAGAACAAAACAAAAAAGACCAAAAAGAAATAGAAAATAATGAACAAGAAGGAAAAGAAGAAAGAAATCGTCTAGTCGCATTTTTTACGCTTATTGCAATAGTTTTAATTCTTACAAGTATTTCTATTCTATCTAAAAAAAGAAAAAATAAATAAGAAAAGGAAAAATGTAATCCTTTTGTAATAAAAATAAAAAAATAATGGTATAATAAGGAAAAGAAATTAAGGAGGTTTATTATGGATAGAAAAGTTAGGGTAGTTCAATATGGAACTGGAAAAATGAGTGTGTATACAATGAGGTATGTATATGAAAAAGGCGGAGAAATAGTAGGAGCAATAGATGTGAATCCAGATGTTATAGGAAAAGATATTGGAGAGATAATGGGGTGTGAAGATAAAGAAGTTAAAGTTGTCGGTTTAGATGAAGCTGAAAAAATGCTTAGTGAAACAAAACCAGATGTTGTGATAGTTACAACAATGAGTTTAATAAAAGATGTAGAAGAAGCATTAATGTTATGTGCAAAATTAGGATTAAATGCAATAACAACATGTGAAGAGGCATTTTATCCTGAAAATTCAAATCCAGGAATTACTACAGCAATAGATAAATTGGCAAAAGAGAATAATTGTACAATTACAGGAACAGGATACCAAGATATATATTGGGGAGAATTAATATCTGCAATTGGAGGTTCAACACATAAAATAACAAAAATAAAAGGAAGCTCAAGTTATAATGTAGAAGATTATGGAATTGCATTAGCAAGAGCCCATGGTGCAGGACTTACACTTGAAGAATTTGATAGGGAAGTCGCAAGTTTAGATAGAATAAGTGATGAAGAAAGAAGAAAAATAATAGAAAGTGGAGAATATGCACCTTCATATATGTGGAATGTTAATGGTTGGTTATGCTCAAAATTAGGATTAACAGTAGAATCACAAACTCAAGAATGTGTACCACAAATAGCAAAAAGAGATATTTTCTCAAGTACATTAAATATGACAGTAAAGAAAGGCGATAGCACAGGAATGAGTGCTGTTGTTACAACAAAAACTAAAGAAGGAATTACATTAGAAACACAATGCATCCGGAAAAGTATATGATGAAGATGAATTTGATAGGAATGAATGGACAATAGAAGGAGAGCCAACTACAACAATAATAGTGGAAAAGCCAAATACAGTAGAATTAACATGTGCAACAGTAGTAAATAGAATACCAGATGTTATGAATTCTAAAGCAGGTTATGTACCAACAAATGAGATGGATGAATTAAAATATAGAGTAAAACCATTAAATGAATATGTAAAATAGAAGCACAATAAAATATAAAAAATGCTAAAAACTGTTGTAAAAAAACAAATTATTGATATAATAATATTTGATAAACAAATTGTAAAACTAATATGAGGAGGAATTTTTATGTTAAAAAAAGTAGGAATATTAGCAAATGGAGGAGACGTATCAGGATTTAATGCAGTAATAAGAGCGATAGTAAAAACAGCAGAAAATCACGGAGTAGAATGCTATGGAATAATAGATGGATATAATGGATTAATAAAGAAAGATTACGAATTATTAAGTACAGCAGAAGGTGGAGAGGCATTAGGAATTTTACCAAAAGGTGGATCAATTATAGGTTCATCAACAAATGCTAACCTTTTTAATTATAAAGTTGTAAATGAAGATGGGAGTGTAGAATATAAAGATTTATCAGATGAAGCGATTCAAAATATAAAAGACTTTGGATTTGATTGTATATTTACACTTGGAGGAGATGGAACACAAAAGTCAGCAAGAGACTTCTCAACAAAAGGCGTAAATGTAATAGGAGTACCTAAAACAATTGATAATGATGTTGCATGTACTGAAATAACATTTGGATATAATACAGCAGTATCAGTTGCAATGGAAGCTTTAGATAGATTACACACAACAGGAGCAACACATCATAGAATAATGGTATTAGAAGTAATGGGAAGATATGCAGGTTGGATAGCATTAGAATCAGCAATAGCAGGAGGTGCAGATGTAGCATTAATTCCTGAAATACCATATGATATAAACAAAGTTGCAAGTAAAATAGAAAACAGAAAGAAAAGAGGAAAAAACTTTAGTGTAGTTGTAGTAGCAGAAGGTGCAAAACCAATAGGTGGAGAACTTACAGTGATGAATACTAGAGATAATGGTGCTGGTGTAGATAATACAAAACTTGGTGGAATAGGACAGGTAGTTGCACAACAATTACAACAATTAACTGGATTAGAGGCAAGAAATACAACTTTAGGTTATATGCAAAGAGGAGGAACACCAACAGCATTTGATAGAGTATTATCAACAAAATACGGAACAAAAGCAATGGAATTAGCATTAGAAGGAAAATTTGGAACACTTGCAGTAATTAAAAATGGTAGACTAGATTCAGTTCCATTAGAAGATGTTGTAGGAAACAATACGAAAATAGGAGCAGTATCAGGTAATACAGAAGAAAGCAACTTAAGAAAAGTAACAATGGATGATGATTTAGTAAAAACAGCAAGAGATATAGGAATAAATTTAGGAGATTAATGTTAATTTCGCGTTAGGGACGTTTCTCATGAGTAAAAAAATTCGCAAAGGAAATGTCCCTAATTTTTGTATTACTTAAAGTCGACTTTAAATAATACATTTTCATTACATTTATATTACATTTTTGTATCTTTAATAGTAAAAAAAGGTTAATATGTTATAATTTGGGTAGAATAAAATTACAAAGGAGGAGTAATTATGTTAAAATCAAACGTAGCATGGAGTACAAACGAAAATAGTTATGAACAAGGAAAGGAAACAGCAGCTAAAGCAGTTGTTGATTTAGTAGAAACTAAAGTTGCCTTTTTATATACATCAGTAGATAGTGATGTTAAAGAAGTTTTAGAAGGAGCTAAATCAGAATTAGGAACTGCACCAATAATCGGGTGTACATCTAGTGCAGGAATTATTACGCCAGATGGATTTGTTACAGGAGAAAAAGGATTTACAGGAATATTAGCTTTGGGAGATCCAGACTTAAAAGTAGGAGTTGCAGGTTCTGAAAGAGGAAAAGATCCAAGAGAAACAGGAAGAAAACTAGCAAAAGAAGCAATGGAAAATGCAGGAGAAGATTGTGTACCAGCTTATTTCTATATGGTTGCATCACCAGCGGAAGAAGAGGAATACATCAAAGGTATAGAAGATGTAGTAGGAAGGGTTCCAATCTTTGGTGGTAGTAGCGCAGATAATACAGTAGAAGGAAAATGGAGCATTTATACAAATGATAAAATATTTAGTGATGGAGCAGCAATAGCTTTCTTCTACACGGATAAAAAGATGGGAAATGTATTTACAGGAGCTTATAATGAAACAACAAATTCAGGGGTGATTACAAAAATAAAAGGAAAAAGAACTCTAGTAGAAATTGATGGAGTTCCAGCTCAAAAGAAATATGCAGAATGGACAGGAGCAAAAGCAAAAGATTTGAAAGAGGACAATTTATTAGTAACAACAATTACAAAACCTTTGGGAGTAAAAGATAGATTAGGCGATTTAATAGCTATACGTCATCCAATGTATGGAAATAAAGATGGTTCAATGAACATTGGAGCAAATTTAGCAGTAAATACAGCAGTGATACAAATGGAAGCAACAGTTGATGAGCTTATCAATTCAACAGGAAAAACAATGAAAGAGTTAAATAAAGAAATGGATGGAGATATTGGAGCATATCTACTTGTTCATTGTGGAGGAAGAAGATTAGGAATAGGAGATAGAATAGACGAAGTTGCAAAACAATTAAAGAAAGAAGCAAAAGGAGTACCATTCATTGGAGTATTTACATTTGGTGAATATGGAGTAAAAGATCATGGCTCAAACACAACAGGTGGATTAATGTTATCATTTACAGCATTTAGTAAATGAAGAGAAGGGAAAAAACCACAAAACGGAAAGAGTTATGTATGTACATTAGAAAATTTTGAAGATGGAACACAAAAGGTGTGTAAACCTGTAAATAATAAGGAGGGCGCAAGCATGAAAAATTTAATAGGTTATGAATGGAAAGATGCTTCTAATGGAGCAACAATAGAAGTTGTTAATCCAGCAACTCAAGAATTAATAGATACAGTACCAAATGTAACAGATGAAGATGTAGATGAAGCTGTAAAAGTAGCAATGATAGAACAAAAAAAATGGGAAAAAGTATCTATATATGATAGAGCAGATATTTTATATAAATTTGTTGATCTAATAGAAGAAAATAAAGAAAGATTAGCAACACTTCTATCAAATGAAACAGGAAAGCCAATAAGAGAAGCAAGAGGTGAAATTGCAAACGTAAGAATAGGAACAAGAGGATTTATAGAAAAAGCAAAACACTTATATGGAAAAAGTATTCCAGAAGGAACAGAAGCAGGACAAGAAAAAACAATACAATTTACAAAAAGATATCCAATTGGAGTAATAGCAGCAATTATACCATTTAACTTCCCAAGTGATTTGTTCTGTCAAAAAGTGCCACCAGCATTAATGATGGGAAATAGTATAATTGTAAAACCATCAAACTATAATCCTTTAACATTAATTGAATATGTAAAATTAATGATTGAAGCAGGAGTGCCAGCAGGATGCATTCAAATATTAACAGGAGATGGACCAACAGCAGGACAAGCTCTAGCTAGACATCCTGGAGTACATTTAGTGTCTTTAACAGGTGGAACAGCAGCTGGAATTCAAACAATGGGAACAGCATCTCAAAATTTAACACATGTTATGTTAGAGCTAGGTGGAAATGATGCATTTATTTTCTTAGAAGATGGAGACATGGATTTAGCTGTAAAAGAAACAATCTGGGGAAGATTATATAATGGTGGACAAGTATGTTGTGCAAGTAAGAGATTCTTAATTCACAATTCAAGAAAACAAGAATTTATTGACAGAATGAAAGAAGTAATAGATGGCTTAAAAGTTGGAGACCCAATGCAAGAAGATACAGATATGGGACCAATGATTAATATAAATGCAGCAAAGAGAATTGAAGAACAAGTAAACCAAATGGTAGCAGAAGGAGCAACAGTAGTTTGCGGAGGAAGAAGAGAAGATGCTTACTACTATCCAACAATACTAGATAATGTAACAAAAGATATGGAAGTTGCAAAAGATATGGAAATATTCGGTCCAGTAATTTCTGTAATCGGATTTGATGATGTTGAAGAAGCAATCGAAATTGCTAACCAATCTTCATATGGATTATGTGGATGTGTTATTTCAAAGGATGTATCAAGAGCAATGAAAATAGCAGATAGATTAGAATGTGGTGGAGCAGTAGTAAATGGAGCAAGCTTCTATCGTTCATTCGAAATGCCATTTGGAGGATGGAAACATTCAGGAATTGGTAATGAAGGCGTTATGACAACATTAGAAGAAATGTCAAGACTAAAAACAATAGTATTAAAGAATATTTTATAATATAATGTCCGATGGAGATATTTCTATAATAAAGGAAGTATCTCCTATAGGACAAATTTTTTGAAAAAGGTGATTTGATGGATAAGAAGAAAAAAGTAGTACTCATTTCAGTACTTGCCACTGTTATTTTATTAGTTATTGTAGGAGTAGTTTGGTATTTTATAGCAAATAATAACAGTAATAGTAATTCTAATAATCAAGGAATAGCTGAAGTGAGTAGATTATATGAAACATTGCAAACAAGTAGCGTTTTTAGTTTTGAATTAACATCAGATAGTGGAAATCATAAGTATTATGCGAAATCAAATGATATGGCTTATATAGATACAATTTATGATGATGAAGAGACTAAATATATAATAAAAGATGGAAATACATATTTTTTGGTAGATGATACAAAAACTTATTATACATATTCTAATAATCAAACAAATTTAAATATGGTAACAAGAGGATTAGAAAGAATCAAAGATTTAGAATACCAAACAGGAAGAGAAAAGATAAATAATAAAAATTATTATTATGAAGAATATACAGGACTAACAGATTTTGCAATGGGAGATTTTACAGAAGATTCTGAAGATGTAAAAACTAGATTTTATTTTGATAATGATGAATTAGTATATATAAAAACCATTGAAGGCGATAAACAAGAATTATTAGAAGTAAATATTTCTTATGATGTAGATCAAAATTCATTCCAAATACCATCAGATTATAATGAAGCTTAAAATAAAAGGGATATATAAATAAAAATAAAGAGGAGGAATTTAAAATGTCTGAAAAATTTGTATTAAATGAAACATCTTATTTTGGAAAAGGTGCAAGAGAGGAACTTGCTTTGGAAATTCAAAAAAGAGGATTTAAAAAAGTATTTTTAGTAAGTGATAAATCACTAGTAGAAGCAGGTGTTACAGCAAAAGTTGAAGAGGTACTAAATAAAGTTGGTATACCTTACGTTTTATATGATGAAATAAAACCAAATCCTACAATTAAAAATGTATTAGATGGAGTAGATGCTTGTAAAAATTCTAAAGCAGATTTAATAGTAGCTGTAGGTGGTGGTTCAAGTATTGATACTGCAAAGGGAATATCAATAGTTATGACAAATCCTGAAAGAAGTGATATTAAATCTTTAAATGGAGCTTCAAATACAGTAAATAGAGGTATGCCTTTAATTGCAATGCCAACAACAGCTGGAACGGCTGCAGAAGTAACAATAAACTATGTTATAACAGATGAAGAGGCTAAAATAAAAATGGTATGTGTAGATCCAAATGATATACCAATTTTAGCAATTGTAGATTCTGATTTAATGGCAACAATGCCTAAGAGTTTAGCTGCAGCAACAGGAATGGATGCTTTAACACATGCTGTAGAAGGTTATATTACAAAAGCACATAATGACATGTCAGATATGTTTCACATGAAAGCTATTCAAATGATATTTAAATATTTACCAGCTGCTGTAAATGATAAAGAACCAGTAGCTATTGAAAAAATGGGAATGGCTCAATATATAGCAGGAATGGGATTTAGCAATGTTGGTCTTGGAATAGTACACTCAATGGCTCACCAATTAGGAGCAGTTTATGATACACCACACGGAATTGCAAATGCAATGTTACTTCCTACAGTTATGAGATTTAATGGAGAAGACCCAGCAACAGCAGGAAGATTTAGAGAAATATTAATGAACATTGGTAGACCAGATGCTGAACATCTAAACGACCAAGATGTTATAAATACATTTGTATGGATGATATCAGAATTAAGTAAAGCAGTTGGAATTACAACAACAATAAAAGATTACGGAGCAAAAGAGGAAGATTTTGAAATGCTTGCAGAAAAAGCAATGAATGATCCTTGTAAACCAGGAAATCCAAGAGATGTATCAAAAGAAGACTTTATAGAATTATATAGAAGAGCAATGTAATGAGTCAAATGAGACAGAATGGGGACAGGCCTAATTTGTCTCATTTTGTAAAATGTTTGAAAAGTGAAACAAAATAGGGTGTCCCTGTTAGTTTCACTTTTTTTATGAAAATACTTGTAAAATTTGTAAAAATGTGCAATAATATTATTGTTATAAGAAAAAACAATAAAAAAGAGGAGTAGATTTATACTAGTTTTTAGAGAATAGAAGTTATAAGCTGAAAGCTTCTTAAATATAGGTAAATTGAAGGTAGCTTTTTTGTTAATATTCTGAGAAACTTTGATTTAAGAATATTCGGTTAAACTCCGTTAAAGGTTAATTAAGATGTTATCTATAGATTATTATATTTTTTGTATTGTTTTATTTACATTTTTATATAGATAATAATTAAGGTGGTACCGTGAGAAATATGCTCGCCCTTATTTTAGGGGCGAGCTTTTTGAATACACAAATAAAATATGAATAAAAAAATAAAGGAGAGTTCATATGTTAAAAATTGAGAGTAAAAGTAAAGGAGCAGAATTAACAAGTATAAAACTTGATGGAAAAGAAATGTTACATCAAGGAGAATATTGGAACAGGCATGCACCAATATTATTTCCTATTGTTGGAAGATTAAAAAATGAAGAAACAATAATAAATGACAGGACATATAAAATGGCACAACATGGATTTGCAAGAGATATGGAATTTAAGGAGTTAGAAAAGAATGAAAAAGAGCATAAATATGTTTTAGAAAGTAATTCTGAAACCTTAGAAAAATTTCCATTTGAATTTAGTTTATATGTAACTCATTTAGTAGAAGACAATACTTTAATTACTAAGTATAAGGTAATAAATAAAGATGAAAAGAAAATGATATTTGGTTTAGGTGGACACCCTGCATTTATTTGTGATTATTCTAACGGAAACTATAAAATAGAATTTGAAAAACAAGAAGATAATATAAGATTTATGAGTTTAAAAGATGGTTTAATTTTAGAAGAACAAGCTCCAAATATTTTATCTAATAATTGTATTAATTTGAATAAAGATAGTTTTGTAAATGATGCTATTATTATGAAAGATATAAAATCTAATAAAGTTTATCTAAAAGAAAATGAAAGAACCGTTTTAGAGTTCGATTTTACAGGATTCCCTTATTTAGGACTGTGGGCAAAAATAGGAGCGCCATTCGTCTGTATTGAGCCTTGGATGAATACAGCAGATAAAGTAAATACAGATGGAAAGCTAGAGTCAAAAGAAAATATTTTAACTTTAGAGCCAAATGAAGAATTTGAATGTAGATATAAAGTAAAATTTTATTAATAAAAGATGTTTTTTAGGATGGGTTCAAAAAATATCAAATAAGAAGGAGAGGATATTATGTTAGAAAATAAGTATAATCCAAAGGATTTTGAAGATGAATTATATGAAGAATGGGAGAAAAATGGTTATTTTAAACCAAGTATGGATAAAACAAAAGAAAGCTATTGTATTATGATGCCACCACCAAATGTAACAGGAAAGTTACATATGGGACATGCATTAGATGGCACAATTCAAGATATATTAATTAGATTTAAGAGAATGCAAGGATATAACACTTTGTGGCTTCCCGGTTCTGACCATGCATCTATTTCAACAGAGATGAAAGTTGTTCAAAAGTTAAAAGAAGAAGGAAAAGCAAAACAAGATGTAGGAAGAGAAAAATTCTTAGAAGAATGTTGGAATTGGACACATCTTTATGGTGGGGAAATCCAAAATCAACAAAGAAAATTAGGTTGCTCTTGTGATTGGGATAGACGTAGATTTACACTAGATGAGGGCTTGTCTGATGCAGTTCTAGAGGAATTTGTTAATTTATATAACCAAGGATATATCTATAAAGGAACTAGAATGGTAAACTGGTGCCCTAACTGTAATACAGCAATATCAGATGCAGAGGTAGAATATAAAGAAGAAGCTTCTCATTTATGGCATCTAAGATATAAAATTAAGGGTGAAGAAAGATATGTAGAAGTTGCAACAACAAGACCTGAAACAATGCTTGGTGATACTGCAGTTGCTATAAATCCAGAAGATGATAGATATAAAGAGTTAATTGGAAAAACTTGCATTCTTCCAATTGTAAATAGAGAAATACCAATTATAGCAGATGAATTTGTAGATAAAGAATTTGGAACAGGTTGTGTTAAAATTACACCTGCACATGATCCTAATGATTATGAAGCAGGTAAAAGAAACAATTTAGAGTTTATTGAAGTATTTGATAGTAAAACAATAATGGGAGATTTAATGCCTGAAGTAAAAGGATTGACAGCTATCCAAGCTAGACCAATCATTGTTGAAAAATTAAAAGAATTAGGAGCGTTAGTATCTATAGAAGATTATACTCATAATGTAGGAACTTGTGAGAGATGTAAAACAAAGATAGAACCAAGAGTTTCTGAGCAATGGTTTGTTAGAATGAAAGAACTAGTACAACCTGCAATTGAGGCTGTAAAAAATGAAGATGTTAAATTTGTTCCTAAAAAATACGAGAAAATATATTTTAACTGGATGAATAATATCCAAGATTGGTGTATTTCAAGACAATTATGGTGGGGACATAGAATACCTGCATATTATTGTAAAGACTGTGGATATATTAATGTAGCAAAAGAAGCTCCAGAAAAATGTGAAAATTGTGGTTCTAAAAATTTAGAACAAGACCCAGATACATTAGATACATGGTTTAGTTCAGCATTATGGCCATTCTCAACACTTGGTTGGCCAAATAAAGATGCAGAAGATTTAAAAACATTTTATCCAACTAATGTATTAGTTACAGCTTATGATATTATAACTTTCTGGGTATCAAGAATGGTATTTTCAGGATATTATGCAATGGGGGAAAAACCATTTAGTGATGTTTTAATACATGGAATTGTACGTGATAGCCAAGGAAGGAAGATGTCAAAAACACTTGGAAATGGTGTAGATCCGTTAGAAGTTATTGATAAATATGGAGCAGACGCATTAAGATTTTCTGTACTTTCTGGAACAACAATGGGAAATGATATTAGATATATGCCAGAAAAATTAGACCAAGCATCTAATTTTGCAAATAAGATATGGAATGCGGCTAAGTTTATAATAATGAATAGACCAGAAGAAGAAAAAATAATAGAATTTGCAAAAGGAAAAAATACGGAAAAATTAGCAATAG
Source organism: uncultured Clostridia bacterium (assembly GCA_944392605.1). GTDB lineage: Bacteria > Bacillota > Clostridia > TANB77 > CAG-508 > CAG-269. The sequence goes on from CALXXE010000004.1 coordinate 75,212, forward strand.
AAGATAAGTGGATATTGAACAAGTTAAATAAATTAGTAATAGAAATAACAACTAATATTGAAAAATATGATTTGGGAATAGCAATTGATAAAATTTACAGCTTCATGTGGAATGAATTTTGTGATTGGTATATTGAGATGGCAAAAATTAGCCTATATAATGGAACAGATGAAAATAAAATCAAAACATCATATGTGTTAGATAAAGTATTTAGAACATGTTTAAAATTATTACATCCATTTATGCCATTTGTAACATCTAAAATCTATGATAACTTAGTAAAATATGATGATAAAGATTTAATGGTATCTTCTTGGCCAGAAGTAGAAAATTTTGACTATGGAGAAGAAGAAGAAATAGTAGAGAAAGTAAAAGAATTAATTGTAGAAGTTAGAAATATTAGAGCTAATAAAAATATTCATCCAAGTAAGAAATCTAAATTAGTATTTGTAACAGATAAATACGAAGATGAAATAAGAGGATTAGAAGAAATATTACTAAAATTGGTATTTGGTGACTCTTTAGAAATAAAAGAAAACAATAAGGATATTCCAGAAGATTCTATTAATGTAATGGTAGAAGGAATTGAACTTTATATGCCATTAGAAGGATTAATTGACAAAGAAGAAGAGAAGAAGAGACTAGAAGAAGAGAAAACAAGGCTAGAAGGAGAAGTCGCAAGATGTGAGAAAATGCTTTCTAATCCTGGCTTTGTAAATAAAGCTCCAAAGGCAAAAGTAGAAGAAGAACAAGAAAAACTAAAGAATTACCAAGAAATGTTAGAGAAAGTATTAGAAAAGCTAAAGTAACATAAAGTGACAAATTAAGAAATATGTGATATAATAATAAGTAGGTACAAAACATATGGCGGCTAGCCATCTGAGAAGAAAGGATTCAACATGGAGACAAGGTTTCAGCTGGTTTTCGAGGATGTGGTTGGTAGCAATTCCGACGTCCCTGTTCTTAAGTTCAGGGATACCGAGAGTGGAGTAGAGACTCCGAGTTTTACTCTTGATGTCAAGAGGTCTCGTTCTTATTCCAAGTGGCAAATCTGCTTTGGAAAGGAAGAGAAGGTTCCGAGTGAGGTTGAGAGCCTTTTCAAGGAAGTGGTCAAAGCGCACAATTATAAGCTCGTCTTTGAGACTTACAGGAAGATTGACCTCGACCTGGAGATGCTTGGAAGGCTTTGCGACCACTTGGTTAGGCTCTACAAGATTACTTGCAATGAGCCGAGCCTTTCGGTATCTAAGGATGACGAGAACGAGAACGGAGAGCTGACATACTATTCTCCCAAGAATAGTACAGCAGCTGTTATCTGCTAAGCCGTGAACTCCAAGATCAATTAATCTTGGAATGGAGAGGTAAGGGTGAAACCTGCCTCTCCGTTTTTATTTGTAAATGTAATGACCAGAGTAAAGAAGATTGTCGAAAAGTTCTATAAAAACGACAAAACTTCTTATTTTTTACTCTTGGAAAATATTGTAAATAATACTATAATAATTAATGTAAATTTTTGGAAAGGAAGGAGAAGTATGGAGCCAAAATTTTATGAGAAGGACAAGCTGTTGGTCTTAAAGATTACGTCTGAAGTTGACGACCATAATGTACAAGAGATAAGGAGGAAAGCGGATTATGAGATGGAGAGATATATGCCTAAAAAAGTTATATTTGATTTTGATGGTGTTACTTTCATGGATAGTAGCGGAATAGGTTTAGTTATAGGAAGGTATAAGTTTGCAAATATGATAGGTGCAAAATTAGGAGTAAGTAATTTAACAGAAAGTGTAAGAAGGATTTTTGATATGAGTGGAATATTGAAATTAATTCCAACAATAGAATTAAATTAATGTCAATGTCGCATTAGGGACGTTTACTATGTGCAAAAAAATTTGCATTAGGGACACACTTATAAAGGTTCTGTCCCAGAAACGAAAAAAAGGTCGTAAAGGAAATGTCCCTAATGCGAAAAAGAAAGGAAGGAAAAATGTATAATAATGAAATGAAATTAGAATTTATTAGTAAGTCTTCAAATGAGGCTTTTGCCAGGATTTCAGTTGCAGCATTTGCCTCACAACTAGATCCTACAATAGAAGAACTAGCTGATATAAAAACAGCTGTGTCAGAAGCAGTTACAAATTGTATTGTTCATGGTTATGAAAAAAAACAAGGAGTTGTTAAGATATGTGCTTGGCTTAAAGATAGTGAAATTATAATAGAAATTTCTGATAAAGGAAAAGGAATAGAAAATATAGAGATGGCAAAAGAGCCATTATATACAACAAAGCCTAATTTAGAGAGGTCAGGTATGGGATTTACTATCATGGAGAGTTTTATGGATAAAATGGAGGTGGAATCTGTTGTAGGGTTAGGAACAAAAGTAACAATGTCTAAGGTTATAAAACCAAAAGAAGATAAGGATGAAGATGAATTTAAAATGCTTATGACAAATTCTTAAAAGGAAAAGAGGAGAATATGTACGAAAATGATAAAGAATCCATAAAAAAAGCTCAAGAGGGAGATAATATTGAGTTAGAAAAGTTAATAAACAATAATAATGGTCTCATTTGGTCTATAGTAAGGAGATTTCAAGGAAGAGGGTATGAAAAAGAGGATTTATATCAAATAGCAAGCATGGGATTTATAAAAGCAATAAAAAGATTTGATACCAATTTTGAGGTGAAACTTTCAACATATGCTGTTCCTTATATGATAGGTGAGATAAAAAGATATATTCGCGATGATGGACCTATAAAAGTAAGCAGAAGTATTAAAGAATTAGGAATTAAAATAAGAGAATTACAAAGAGAATATTTTTATAAAAAAGGAGAAGATATAAGTATAGAGAAAATTGAAAAAGAATTAAAGGTATCTAAAGAAGATATAGCGTTAGCAATGGAAGCAACAAGGAAGCCAGAATCTATTGAAGGAACTAGTTCTATTAATTCAAAAGATGGAAAAGATATTAATTTAATTGACAGACTATCTACAGATAAAGACGAAGAAGAGATTCTTACCAACAAAATTGTAATAAATGAGCTAATTAAAGATTTAGATGAACGAGATAAAAAAGTAATTTTACTTAGATTTTTTAAAGAAAAGACTCAAAGCCAAGTAGCAGAAATTCTAGGTGTAACACAAGTTCAAGTATCTAGAATAGAAAAAAAAGTTTTAAATAGTATGAAAACAAAGTTGTGCTCATAAATTATTATAGAGGGAGATTTTAGGAGTGGTAGGATGAAAAAAGTTTTTATCTATTTTTTTGTATTTTTATTAGTATTCTTTTTACTCCCAGCACTGCTTACTAAGAAAAATGTAGAAGCAAAAGTGCCAGAAAATAATGTAGAGGATAGCATAGAACAAGTAAGCGATAATGAATATGATTATAAAAATTATGGAACAATAAAATTATTACATAGCGATACAGGAGAAGTAGAAGAAGTTCCTTTAGATACATATTTGTGTAATGTTGTGTCTGCTGAAATGCCTGTTGATTTTGAATTAGAGGCATTAAAAGCACAAGCTGTTGTTGCAAGGACATATACTATTTATAAAATACAAAATAAAAAACATGATAATGCAGGTATTTGTGATGATTCTTCTTGTTGCCAAGCATGGTTATCAAAAGAAGAAAGATTTGCAAGATGGGACGAGGAAAAAAGAGAAAGCAATTGGGCAAAAATAGAACAATGTGTAAATGAGACTAAAGGAAAAATTATTACATATAATGGAACTCCTATAAATGCATTTTTCCACTCAAACAGTGGTGGGACAACAGAACTTCCTGTGAATGTCTGGGGTGGTGGAACAAATCTTCCTTATTTACAAGTAATAGAAACAGCAGGTGAAGAAGGTTATTCGCAATATCAATCAGAGGCAATATTTACACAAGATGAATTAATAGAAAAGCTAAAAAGCAAATATGAAGATATTACAATTGATTTTAATAATAATGATGATTTGAAAATTTTAGATTATACTGATAGTGGAAGAGTAAAAACAGTGAAGTTTGGAAATCATGAACTTTCAGGTACAGAGACGAGAAGTTTATTTGATTTAAGATCTACAAATTTTGAAATAATAAAAGAAGATGGCAATGTTAAGTTTTCGGTAAAAGGTTATGGCCATGGTGTTGGAATGAGTCAAACAGGTGCGAATAGTTTAGCAAAAGAAGGAAAAAATTATGAAGATATAATTAAACATTTTTATGTTGGTGTTGAAATTTCAGATGTAAATTCTCTATAAAAATTATCCTAAAATGTATAATCTCTTCAAAATAGGAAATACTTGTATTAATAAAAGTTTTAAGGAGGATTAATATGAGAAGGGATAATAGGGCAAGAAATAATAACAAAGATGCTATGCAAAATAAGATTATAATGTATTGTATTATTGGAGTTGCTGTTCTCACAGTTATTTTAGTTGCCTTGCTTATGTATAGTAGACATTTAAATGAAGAAATGCAAAATGATGTAATAGATTTTGAAGATATGGCAAATATTACAGGTGATAATAACAGCACAAATACTAGTAATACAAATACAGAAAGCGTAAGTACTGAGATTGGTAAGTCTGTAAATGAAGTTCAAAATGAAACTAATACTACAAATAGTATAAACACAACTAATAATACAACAAATACACAAAATCAAGCAAACACAACTAGAACAACAACTCAAACAAGTAAAGCTACACAAACTAATACAAACACAACAGAAGAAGCGGAAACTAAAAAAGAACTATCTTTTGAAAGACCTGTTGAAGGTGAAATTATGAAAGCATATGCTAAAGACAATTTAGTATATTCAGAAACTCTTCAAGAATGGACTACACATTTAGGAATAGACATCAAGGCTGATAAAACAACTGTTGTAAAAGCAGCAGAAGCAGGTACTGTAAAAACTATTAAAAATGATCCAAGATATAGTTTAACAATTACTATTGAACATGATGATGGTTACCAAACTGTTTATGCTAACCTTTTAAGTTCTGAGTTTGTAATAGAAGGAGAGAAAGTAGAAAAAGGACAAAGTATAGGTACTGTTGGTAATACTGCGACTTTTGAGATTGCAGATGAACCACACTTACATTTTGAAATATTAAAAGATGGTGTTCAGATAGACCCAAGTACTTTTATTCAATAGACGCTTAAGGTAAGCGTCTAAATTTTTTTGGTAGAAAATTAAAAAAATAATGAACGGTGGCATAAATTTGATTAATATTTTTCTTTTTTATTAAATGTGTTTACAATTTATGGAAAATATGATATATAATAAATGTTCTATAGGCTAGATGGCTTTCAATATTCTATTATTTTTAAATTAAAAAATATTTTTTAATTATTTTAATCAAGATTTTTAATCAAATAATCTAAAAAATCCCGAATAAATTGATTTAAATTTGTTTAAAATCCTAAATTGCTTAGGTTTATTAATTATGCCTTTAAAATTTAAGCCGTTTAGCGCTATAGAAAATATACGTAAATATTTATTAACTACTTGAAAAAATATTTGTTAGTTGATATAATTGAAAGGAAGAATGCAATTGGAAATAAATCTAAAAAATGACATAGTGTTTAAATCATTTTTTTCTAGAAAAGGCAATGAAAAATATTTAATTAATTTTTTAAGTTCATTATTAAAAATAGAAATTTATAAAATAAAAGTATTTGAAGAAGTTCATGTAGAAACACTATTTAAAGAAGAAAAAGGTGGAAGTATGGACTTACAAGTAGAAATAAATGATGAAATTATAGTAAATATAGAAATGCAAAAAAGAAATAATTATGATATAGAACAAAGGACAAAGTATTATAGCTCAAAAATAATATCAAGAGAGGTAGGAAAACGGAACAGAATATTCTAAAATAAAAAAAGTTATCATGATAAATATTTTAGATTACATTTTATATAAAGAACATAAAGAATATATTTCAAAAACAGCTATAGTACTAGATAAACATAGAGAGCATGAAGTTATAAAAGATTTAGAATGGCATTTTATAGAATTACCAAAGTTTGAAAAAATTAATGATATAGATATAAATAATACAGTAAATCAATGGCTAGCATTTATTAATAATGATAGGAGGTATATAGATATGGCAACTGCAAAAAATAAAGTTTTAAAAGAAGCAAGAGAAGACTATAATTATTTAACAGGAGAAGCAGAAGAAAGAAGATTACAGGATTTAAGAGAAAGATGGGAAATGGATAGGATTAGTGAAATTAGTTATGTTTCTGAAAAAAGTGAAAAGAAAGGAGAAAAACGTGGCAAAAAACTAGGCGAACAAAATATAATAAAATTATTATTTAAAAATAATATGTCACCAAGTGAAATAGCTGAAAAAACAGGAATTAAATTAGCAGAAATATTAAAAATAGTAAGTAATTAAAATTAAATATAACTGATAAGTTCTTTTCTTTAGAAATAAAATTCAACTTTTTTCGAAAAAACGTTTGACATTCTTTTGTTTGTATGATATTATAACTTCAAATTAAAAACGGGAGTGATAATATATGCAAAGAAAGAAGAAACCAGAGCTAAATAAAAGAGAAAAATCAATACTAAAATTCATCGAAAAACAAATAATGACACAAGGATATCCACCATCAGTAAGGGAGATTGGAAAAGCAGTTGGTTTAAGTTCAACAGCAACAGTACATGGATATTTAAAGAAATTAGAGGAAAAAGGTTATATTAAAAGACAAGACAAAAAAGGAAGAACAATGAGACTACTAAAAGGTGGTTCAGGAGAGCCAAAAGCTACATCAAGCAAAGATTTTTATACTCAAAAAGAACTAGTGGAAGTTCCTATAATTGGTAAGATAACAGCAGGAGAGCCAATCTTAGCAGTAGAAAATGTAACAGATACATTCCCAATTCCAATTGATTTTGTTGGAAATTCAGAAAGTTTTATGCTAACTGTACGTGGTGAGAGTATGATTGAGGCTGGTATTTTAGACGGAGACTATATATTGGTAAAAAGACAAAATACAGCAAATAATGGAGAAATTGTAGTTGCATTAATCGGAGATGAAGCAACTGTTAAAACATTCTATAAAGAAAAAGATCATATTAGATTACAACCAGAAAATAGTACTATGGATCCAATTATTGTACCTAATTGTGAAATACTTGGAAAGGTTGCAGGAGTATTTAGAAAAATGTAAATTTTCTGTGAATTTGTATTAAATAATATTGACAAAATGACACTGTGTCACATATAATGTGATATGGTGTTATTTTAATTATAAAAGGGAGGAGAAAGATGCTAAAAGTATTAAAAAATCTAAAAAATTCTTTTTGGGCAGTCGTGGTAATAATTTTATTGTTAATTGTACAAGCACAAGCTGATTTAAGATTGCCAGATTATACATCAAAAATAGTAAATGTTGGAATACAAGCTGGTGGAATTGAAACAGCAGTACCACAAATAATTAGTAAAGAAGATATGAAAAATATCTTAATCTTTTCAGAAGATGATGATAAGATAATTGAGAATTATACTTTAGTAGGAGAAAGTCCAGCTAAAGAACAAGAAAAAGTATTAAAAAAATATTTAGGAAGAGAGTATAGTATAGAGCCAAATTCAATATATGTATTAAATGATATTGACTCTAGCAAAGAAGATGAGTTGTCAAGTATTATGGCAAGTCCATTGATGGAATTCTCAACTGTAACGAATGGAGATACAGCAGCTAAAATAAAAGAGTCTATGATGACAAATGTTTCAGAAGAACAAAAAGCAGTTTTTGAAAATATGAGCATTCTTGATATAATCAAGGCTATGCCAGAAGAACAAAGAACTGCAGTTTTAAGTGAGTTTACAAAACAAATAGATGAGATGCAAGAGTCAATAAAAGAACAAGCAGCAGTAGCAGAAATAAAAAATATATATAAAGATTTAGGAGTGGATACAGACAAGCTTCAAAATGATTATATATTGTTTACTGGTTTACAAATGCTTGGAATTGCATTAATTAGTATGGCATCAGCAATTACAATTATGCTTTTATCTGCAAGAGTGGCAGCTAAACTTGGAAAAACTTTAAGAGAGAAAGTATTCAAGAAAGTACTTAGTTTCTCAACAGGAGAATTAAATAGGTTTTCTACAGCATCTTTGATTACACGTAGTACTAATGATATTCAACAAATACAACAATTAATTGCAATACTATTTAGAGTTGTAGTATATGCTCCAATTATTGGTATTGGTGGGTTTATGAAAGTATTAACAACTAGTGATAATTCAATGGCTTGGATTATAGGTGTTGCGATACTTGCAGTTCTATTTATAGTAGTTACATTATTTATTGTTGCTATGCCTAAGTTTAGAAAGTTACAAGAATTGACAGATAAACTAAACTTAGTATCAAGAGAAATATTAAGTGGGCTTCAAGTAATAAGAGCATTTAATACAGAGAAAAAAGAGGAAAAGAGATTTGACAATGCAAATAAAGGCTTAATGAAAACAAACGTATTTGTAAACCGTGCAATGACTATAATGATGCCTGCATTAATGTTAGTAATGAATGCGATTACAGTCTTAATTGTATGGGTTGGAGGTCAAAATGTAGACCAGGGTATAATGCAAGTTGGTGATATGATGGCATTTATTCAATATACAATGCAGATAGTTATGGCATTTTTAATGATTTCAATGATTTCAATTATGCTACCAAGAGCATCAGTTTCTGCAAATCGTATAAATGAAGTTCTAGAAACAGAACCAAGTATAAAAGATAAAGAAGAAACAAAGAAATTTGACTCAAGTAAAAAAGGATTAGTAGAATTCAAAAATGTATCATTCAGATATCCAGATGCAGATACAGAGATATTAGAAGATATAAACTTTACAGCAGAACCAGGTAAAACAACAGCAATTATTGGAAGTACAGGAAGTGGTAAGTCAACAGTTGTAAACCTTATTCCAAGATTCTATGATGTAACCGGTGGAGAACTTAGAATTGATGGTGTAAATGTAAAAGATGTATCTCAAAAAGATTTAAGAGATATTATAGGATTTGTTCCACAAAAAGGATTATTATTCTCTGGAACAATAGAATCAAATATAAAATATGCTGATGATAATATGTCAGATGAAAAGATGTATAAAGCAGCAGAGATTGCACAAGCAACAGAATTTATAGAGACTAAGGAGAAAAAATACCAAGATCCGATAGCACAAGGTGGAGGTAACGTATCAGGAGGACAAAGACAACGTCTTTCTATTGCAAGGGCACTCGCAAAAGATCCAGAGATATTTGTATTTGATGATAGTTTTTCAGCATTAGATTTAAAAACAGATGCAGCTTTAAGAGAAGCTTTATCTGAAATTACACAAGATAAAACAGTTATAATAGTAGCGCAAAGAATAAGTACAATTTTAAATGCAGACCAAATCATAGTATTAGAAGAAGGAAAAGTTGTAGGAATAGGAACACATGATGAACTTATTAAAAACAACGAAACATATAGACAAATTGCCTTATCACAATTGTCAGAAGAAGAATTAGACAAGAAAGGAGGTAATTAATATGCCAGGACCAATGGGAGGACCAGGAAGAAATATGTCTACAGCAAAGGCAAAAGACTTTAAGAAAACAACAAAAAAATTAATAAAAAATTATCTATCAAAATATAAAGTGGCATTAATAATTGTAATAATATTTGCAATAGGAAGTACTATATTTACAATTGTAGGGCCTAAAGTGTTAGGAAATGCAACGACAGAGATATTTAATGGCTTAGTTAGTAAAATATCTGGTGGATCAGGAATTGACTTTGGAAAACTAGGAGCAATATTACTTGGTTTACTTGGATTATATATTGCAAGTGCATTATTCTCACTAATTCAAGGATTTACAATGACAGGGGTTTCACAGAAACTTACTTATAGAATGAGAAATGATATTGTTCAAAAAATAAATAAATTACCAATGAATTATTTTGATACTAAAACACATGGAGAGGTATTATCAATAATAACAAATGATATTGATACTTTAAGTATGAATTTAAACCAAAGTATTACACAGATAATTACCTCTGTTTGTACAATCATAGGTATATTAATTATGATGCTTTCAATAAGCTGGCAAATGACTTTAATATCACTTGTGATTTTACCAATAGCAGGAGTTTTGGTAAAAATTATTGTTAGTAAATCTCAGAAATACTTCAAAGCTCAACAAGATTATTTAGGACATATAAATGGTCAAGTTGAAGAAATATATGGTGGACTAAATATTGTAAAAGTATTTAATGCAGAAGGAAAAGTAGATAAAGAATTTGAAAAAGCGAATAATACATTGTATCATTCAGCTTGGAAATCACAATTCTTATCAGGTTTAATACATCCAGTAATGAATTTTATAGGAAATGTTGGATACGTTGGTGTTGCAGTTGCAGGTGGATATTTAGCAATCAATGGAACAATTACAGTAGGAAATATCCAAAGTTTTATACAATATAATAGACAATTTGTACAACCAATAAACCAAATTGCACAAATTTCTAGTATGTTACAATCAATGGCAGCAGCTGCTGAAAGAATTTTCGAATTCTTAGAACAACCAGAAGAAGTTGATACAGCAAAAGGAGATATTGACACATCAAAGCTAGAAGGAAATATAGAATTTGACCATGTCAAATTTGGTTATAATCCAAATAAAACAATCATTAATGATTTTAATTGTACTGTAAAGAACGGACAAAAAATTGCAATTGTAGGACCTACAGGAGCAGGAAAAACCACAATGGTTAAATTACTTATGAGATTTTATGATGTAAATAGTGGAGCAATTCTAGTTGACGGTCATAATATAAAAGATTTTGAAAGAGGAGAACTTCGTAAGATGTTTGGTATGGTACTTCAAGATACTTGGCTATTTGGAGGTACTGTAAAAGATAATATTAAATATGGTAAAGAAGATGCAGCAGATGATGAGGTAATCAGAGCAGCTAAAGCAGCACATGTTCACCACTTTATAAAAACACTGCCAAATGGATATAAGTCACTTCTAAATGAAGAGTCAAGCAATGTATCAGCAGGACAAAAACAATTGCTTACAATTGCAAGAGTAATTTTAGCAGACCCTAAGATATTAATATTAGATGAAGCAACATCTTCTATTGATACAAGAACGGAAATACAAATACAAGATGCTATGGATAACTTAATGAAAGGTAGAACAAGTTTTATTATTGCACATAGATTATCAACTATCAAAAATGCAGATTTAATATTAGTTATGAATCATGGTGATATAGTAGAACAAGGAACTCATGAAGGTTTACTTGCTAAAGGTGGATTTTATAGTGAACTTTATAATTCACAATTTGAAGTCGAAGAAGAGTAAATAGTAAAATGTAATTTTTACAAATAATATATTAAAAATAGAGTGTATGAGAAATCATATACTTTATTTTTAATAAAATCAATAATTTCCTTTGAAAAAATGTATAAATGTCGACATTTTTCGTTTGAAAAAATGTGAAAATAATCAAATTTTCCTTTGAATTTTTGTGATAAATATGGTATAATTAACATATAATAAAAAAGGAGGCTTGCTTATGTATCGTGAAGAATTAAGAAAATTAGAAGAATGGAAAAACTCAAAAAGTAGAATGCCTTTAATAATAAAAGGGGCAAGACAGGTTGGTAAGACTTGGTTAATGCAAGAGTTTGGAAAAAAGTATTATAAAAAAGTAGCATATGTTAATTTTGACGGAAATGAAAGAATGGAAAGGTTATTCCAAGGAGACTTTGATATAGAAAGATTAATACAGGGCTTAAAGATTGAAACAGGTGTTGATATAAAAAAAGAAGATACACTATTAATTTTTGATGAAGTACAAGAAGTGCCAAAAGCATTAACTTCATTAAAATATTTTTATGAAAATGCAAGAGAATATAATATTATAGCTGCAGGTTCACTACTTGGAGTGGCCTTGCACGAAGGAACATCATTTCCTGTTGGAAAAGTGGATTTCATGGATTTATATCCGTTAAACTTTAAAGAATTTCTATTAGCATTAGGAGAGAAGAAATTAGTAGAGTTACTAGAAAAAAAAGATTGGAAATTAATAGGAATATTTAAAGATAAATTAATAGATTTATTAAGGCAATATTATTTTATTGGAGGAATGCCAGCAGCAGTAGAAAGATATGTTGATACAAAAGATTTAAAACAAGTAAGAAAAATTCAAAATCAATTATTAAAGGCATATGAGGAAGACTTTTCAAAACATGCCCCAAATGAAATAGTACCAAGATTAAGAATGTTGTGGAATAGCATACCATCTCAATTGGCAAAAGAAAATAAAAAATTCATATATGGACTAATAAAAGAAGGCGCAAGAGCAAAAGAATATGAACTTGCCTTATCTTGGTTAGTAGATTGTGGTTTGGTATACAAAGTTGATAGGATAAAGAAACCTAATATTCCATTAATTGCATACCAAGATATAAGTGCATTCAAATTATATATGTTAGATGTTGGTCTTTTAGGTGCAATGGCAAATATTGATGAAAAAATCTTATTAGAGGGAAGTAAAATTTTCACTGAATTTAAGGGCTCACTTACAGAGCAGTTTGTACTAACAGAATTAAAATCTAATAAGGATATATCAGTTTTTTATTGGTCAGCAGAAAGGGCAACTGCAGAGGTGGACTTTATTATACAATTAGGGACTGATGTAATCCCTATAGAAGTAAAAGCAGAACAAAATTTAAAAGCAAAAAGTTTAAAAGAATTTGTAAATAAATATGGAACAACTAAAAATGTAAGAACATCTATGGCAGAATATAAAAAAGATGAATGGCTTACTAATATACCACTATATGCAATTGGAGAAATTGAGAAAATAATTTAAAAAAATAATTCATGGTATTTATTTTTCTAAAAATATGTGGTAAAATATACCAAGTAAAGGAGAGAAATAAAATGACAATGCAAGAAATAACACAATATTTAGATAATAAAATAAATAGTGATGAAAATATAGTAACAATAACTTTTTATGAAGTAAGAATAAAATTTGATCTATCAGAAGAACAAACACAAGAATTTTTAAGACTTTGTAAAACAAGACTTGAAAACCTTGGATATCAAGTATACTTTACAGGTGCAAAATATATGTATCAAGGGGAAAGTAAAGTAGTACAATCAAATGAATTAATGGTAGCAATAAAAGAAAATTTGGACTAAAAAAAGAAGCATTGCTTCTTTTTTTATATTTTATATTTATTTTTTGATTTTTATTATATTTTGATAACTTCTTTCTTAATTTCTTCTTTTACCAAATATAGAAAGAATACGTAAGAAAATGTTTATGAAGTCTAAATATAATTGCATAGCACAGTATACATATATTTTTTCTTGGTTAATATCAGGAACGTTTTGCAATGCTTTAATCTTATTAATATCATAGATAGTAATTCCGCAAAATAATGCTAAAATAAGCCAATCAATAATTAAATCAAGCATAGAACTTTTTATTATAAATAAATTGATAATGCTTAAAACTAATCCAGCAATTAAGAATACTGTTATATAAGGACTCCAAGAACTTAAATCTTTATTTGTTTTATATCCTATTATTCCAAGTACTGCAAAAATTACAGCTGAAATTACAAATAAATAAATAATAGAAGAAAGTTCAAATACTGCAAATACTGTAGCAAGTGTAACACCATTTATCATTGCGTATACAAAGTAGAGGATACCAACAACAGTTGCAGAAAGTTTTCTAAATAGTAAGCTAAAAAGTAAAACTGCAACAAGTTCTATAATTAATAAAATATTAAAATATCCTTCTAAAATAATATTAAAAAGTAATCCAGAAGCATATGTATAATATGCAATAATTGCAGAACCAAGAAGACCTAAAAACATCCAAAAGAAAGTTTTACCAAATAACTTGTTTTGGGTACTTATTTCATTCTCCATATTAATCTCCTTTCAAAATTATATATTAAATTAATTATATAAATAAAGATATAAAAAAGCAACAAAAAATAGAACAAATTTCTTGTAAAAAATTGACATGAATAAAAAAATACTTTATTATATAAATATATAGTATAAAAGGAGGTATTTTTTATGGATGAAAATGAAGTAAAACAAGAAGAAAATGTTAGTACAAATACAACGTCATCACAAGAAGAGAAAAAACTAAATATATGTGGTTTACTTAGTTTTATCTTTTCATTAGTAGGTCTTTTAATATTAGGTTTACCACTAGGAATAGCCGCTGTGGTATTAGGAATAGTTGGAATAGTAAAATTTAATCCTGATACACAAAAATGCAAATGGATGGCAATCACAGGTACAGCTGTTGGAGCTGTGGATGTAGTATTTGTATTATTATTTACATCAATGCTTTAATATGAATTTTAAATAGATTTTGGAATATAACATTTATAGTTATATTCCTTTTTCTTTTCTTGAAAAAAAATATTACAAATGATAGAATATCAAAAATAGATGCAAAATGAAAGATAATGTGAAAATAGGATAGGAGAAAAGAATGGATTGGACAGATGAACAAAAACAAGCTATAAATGAAAAAGGCTCTAATATATTAGTTGCAGCAGCTGCAGGTAGTGGAAAAACAGCTGTATTAGTAGAAAGAATAATAAAGAAGGTAGTAGAAGAAGGGATTGATATAGATAAGTTATTAGTAGTTACTTTTACTAACGCTGCTGCATCAGAAATGAGAGAAAGAGTATTAGATGCAATATATAAAAAGTTAGATGAAGATCCTAATAATGAAAAGCTATTAAGACAAATAACTTTATTAAATAAAGCAAGTATATGCACAATAGACTCTTTTTGTTTAGAAGTTGTTAGGAATAATTTTTATGAGTTAGAAAACGTAGCACCTAATTTCAGGATAGCAGATACAACAGAAATAGAGTTATTAAAGCAAGAAGTAATAGAAGATATCTTTGAAAAAAAATATGAGGAAGAAGATAAAGATTTTTCAAAATTAATTCATACATATACAAGCTATAGAGATGATACACCACTAAAAGATTTAATATTAAAAATCTATGGTTATATTCAAAGCAATCCTTTCCCAGAGAAGTGGCTTTCTGAAAAAGTAGAAATGTTTAATAGAGAGAATAATTTAGATGATGATTTTTCTACAACACCTTGGGGCAAGGTTCTATTAAAAGAAATAGATGATGAGTTAATAGATGGAATATCTTTTTTGGAAAGTGCGGCTAAGACACTTGAGGTTAATCCTGATTTAGAAAAGTTTTTCCAAACAATCAGAAATGATATAGATATGTTGAATAATTTAAAAAACAATTTAGATAATTGGGACAAAGCATATGAAATAAATACTAACTTAAAGTTTGTAACATGGCCAAGAAATAAAGTTGATTCTTTAGAAAAAGATGAAGCTAAAAGTATAAGAGATTCAGTAAAGGAAAATTTAAAAGTGTTAAATAATATCTTAGTTTGTGATTCTAAAACAGCAAATCAAGATATTTTCGATATGTATTCTATTTTAGTAAAATTAAAAGATATAATATTAGAATTTGGGGAAGAATTCTCAAAAAGAAAAAGAGAAAAAAATATTGTAGATTTTCAAGATGTAGAACATTTTGCTTTAAAAATATTAATAAAAGAAGAAAACGGAGAAGTTGTTCCATCTGATATTGCAAAAAAATACCAAGAAAAATATCAGGAGATTGCAATTGATGAATACCAAGATAGTAACTTAGTACAAGAATATATACTAAATTCAGTATCTAAGGGAAATAATATTTTTATGGTAGGAGATGTAAAGCAAAGTATCTATAAATTCCGTCAAGCAATGCCAGAACTTTTTATAGGTAAATATAAAACTTATAAAAATAAAGTCGATAAAACAACCGATGATGACTTAAAGATACAGTTATTTAAGAATTTTAGAAGTAGAGAAAATGTCTTATATTTTACTAATTTAATATTTCAAGATATTATGAGTGATAACTTAGGTGATATAGAATATAATGAGGATGAATATTTAAATTTAGGAGCAGATTATCCGGAAGAAAAGCAAAACTTAAAAACGGAGATAGATATAATTGATTTATCAGATGAGGACATAGAATTAGAGTTTGAAAAAGATGATGAAGAAAAAATAGAGGATGAGGATAGAATAGAAAATGTGGAATTAGAGGCAAGATTTGTTGCAAATAAAATAAAAGAATTAGTAGATGACAAATTTAAGGTATGGGATAGGAAAGAAGAAAAATATAGAGACGTTAAATATAAAGATATAGTAATATTACTTAGATCTACTTCTAGTCCAGCACCTGTATATGAGCAAGAACTTCTAAATTTAGAAATACCAGTATTTTCTGATAGTTCACAAGAATATTTAGACTCAATTGAAATACAAACAATAATGTCTTTGTTAAAGGTAATAGATAATCCAATGCAAGATATTCCGCTAGTGTGTGTACTAAGATCATATATAGGAAAGTTCACAGATAATGAATTAGTGAAAATACGTTTAACAGATTCTTATGATAATTTCTATACATGTATGCAAAAAGCAATTATAGATGTGGATAGTAATCTGAAAGAAAAAATTCAACACTTCTTTGATAAGTTAGATAAATGGAGAAAAGAAAAAGAATATTTAGCATTAGATGAACTTATTTGGAAAATATATTCAGATACTGGATATTATAATTATGTTGGGCTTATGCCAAATGGAGATTTAAGGCAGGCAAATCTAAAGATGTTATTCCAAAAAGCAAAAGACTATGAAAGTAGCAATTTTAAAGGATTATATAATTTTATAAACTTTATTGATAAGTTGAAAATATCAAGTGGAGATATGGGTTCAGCAAAATTAATTGGTGAAAATGATGATGTTGTAAGAATAATGAGTATTCATAAAAGTAAAGGATTAGAATTTCCTGTTGTATTTTTATCAAGTACAGGAAAACAATTTAATCTAAATGATTTAAAGGAAGACGTCTTACTTCACCAAGAAATGGGGATAGGTGCAAAATATATAGATTATGATAAACAAGTAAAATATGATACTTTAAGTAAGTTAGCAATAAAAAATAAAATTTTATTAGAAACACTTTCTGAGGAAATGAGAATATTATATGTTGCTTTAACTAGAGCAAAAGAAAAATTATTTATAACAGGTGTGACAAGAGATTTTAAGAAAGACTTAGAAAAGATAGATTCTAACATAGAACGATATCCAAAGGAAAACGATAAGATTAATCCTATTTTAGTTAAAAAATGCAAGAAATATTTAGATTGGATTTTGCTTGTTTACCAATATGAAAAAAAACTATGTAGTAATGAAGTAGCATTAAATACTTATAAAAAGAAAACTTTACTAAAAACATTAAAGAAAGTAGATAACGAAGAAATAGATGTTTTAGAAGAGTTAGAAAGTAGAAAAATAAACGAAGAAGAGTTAAATGAAATAAGTAGTATATTAAATTATGAATATCCAAATATGTTAGATACGACAATACCAACCAAGACAGCGGTTACAACGTTAAAACAATTAGAAGATGGGAAAAAAATATTAGTAGAAAAAGAAATAAGTCTTCCAAAACCAAAGTTCTTAAAAAATGGAGGAGAGGAAAAGATAACAGCAGCTATGAAAGGGACTTTAGTACATTTATGCTTACAAAAATTAGATGTAAAAGTAGAATATGATATAGAAAAGGTAAATAATTTAGTAGAGGGATTAGAAGCAAAGAAGATTATAACAACTAAAGAAAAAGAGGCTATTAACCTAAATAAGATTTTAGAATTTACAAAATCAAATATTTGGAATGAATTAAAAACAGCAAAAGAAATAGAAAGAGAAAAACCATTTTATATAAATGTACCTGCAAAAGAAATTTACAGAAAAGAAACTAATGAAAATATACTTGTTCAGGGGATTATTGACCTTTATTACATTGATAAAGATGACAATTTAAATCTTGTAGACTATAAAACAGATTATGTTGAAGTGGGCAATGAACAAGAATTAGTAAAAAAATATAAAAAACAATTAGAGTTATATAGAGAAGCTTTAGAAAAATCTTATAAGAAACAAGTTAAAAATACATATATCTATTCAGTATATTTAAATAAGGTGATAAAAACATAAAAGGCCCACAGCATCCTAGAAGGTGCTGTGGGATGAACGACTAGTATCAAACAACTCCTGCACAAAAGAAGAAGAGAGATATAATTATCTCCAAGGCAAAGAACAAAATCATGTTTCTAGATGTTTTTACTATTATTCCTATCCCAAGGCCGAGTGCGGAGCTGACCGTTGAAAGACCAAAGAGAAAAACTTGTGCAATCTTTGTTTTGTAACCAATAAAAAGGCTCCAAATCAGGTAGATAACGATACAGCACAAAGACACCAACATGCAAGTTTGGATACAATCCTTATTACTGACGTTAAACTTCTTGTCGTTCATTTTATTCTCCTAACTAATAAATAGCTAATGGATACATGCAAAGGTTTGTCGCCTATACAAATTAATTATAACATGAACTAACATAATTTTCAAACTGAAATAGAATATAAAACTGCGGAGCTATGAAGCAATCCGCAGTTTTTATAATGCATTACTGATGTTAAGAAGAAAAATAGAGACCTAAAGTAGCAAATAAGCAAATGCTAGAAATAGCTACTAATATAACATATAAAACTATTTTTGCTCTTCTGTTAGCAATAGCTAGACATAAACCTATTCCAATACATGAAAAAATAATAGATACTAAGTAAAGTAGAGCACTTAATAACAATATAAAATTGATATTGATTGGAATAAGAATAGTGGATATAATAGCGCATATATCAGCGATGCAGTTGTAATTACCTTCGTAAGCATTAAGTTTCCTTCTGTTCATTTTTTCTCCTCACTAATAAGTGAACTGATAAATTATTGCAAAGGTGTTTCTCTGTACATTTCTATTATAATACAAATCAACATAATTCAAAATAATTAGTTGAAAAACAACCTAAAATTTGGTATAATATATATATTAAGTTAAAAAGAGAGGAAAAAAATATGGCAAGATTAAAAACTTTTTTAATATATGCATTAATAATTGTAGGTTTTTTTATATTTTCAGAGTTTATCATTGATGTTGGAATAAATTCTTCGTACAGAGATATAATAAGAAAGGATAGTACATCACAAGTTGAGATATCAGAGGCACAGGCAACTTTAGTAAATGGAAAAATTAGAGGAACTATAAATGATTATGGTGATGATAATTTAACAGGGAAATATGTGGAAATAGATTTATATTCTTCAAGAGACAATATGATAGGAAAAAGATACATAGAAATAGAAACAACAGACGCAAACCAAACTCAAGATTTTCATATATATTTTGAGGCGGAAGATGTAAAATCCTATTCAGTGGCAATAGTTAATGAAAGAGAAGGCGGAGAACTTGAAATTATACCAGAGGAATGGACAAGACCAGAAATAATTGTAGCGACAATGTTTACATTATTAATCTTTTGGGGTTAAATTTAGGAGAATAAATTAAAATTTTATTAAAATGGTTGTAAAAGTGTAAGAAAATTGATATACTTATGTGGAAATATAAGTATATCTTTTTTTAAGGAGGAAATGAATATGAGTGAAGAAAATAAAGAAGAGAAAAAAGAAGAGATAGTAGAACTAGATGAGGAAATAAAAACAGAAAACGACGGGATAAAAATATCAGATGATGTAGTTGCTGTAATAGCAGGAGTTGCAGTCTCAGAAGTTCCAGGCGTTTCAGGAATGGCTGGAGGATTTGCAGGAGGAATATCAGAAGTATTTAGTGGAAAGAAAAATCTAGCTAAAGGAATAAAAGCAGAAATAAATGAGGGAAAAGCAAAAATAGATGTAAATATCATAGTAGAATATGGTTCTAGAATACCTGATGTAGCATTTGAGATTCAAAATAGAGTAAAAAAAGCTGTAGAAGGTATGACAGGATTAAAAGTAGAAGAAGTAAATGTTCATGTGCAAGGTGTTAATACAGACACAGCTGAAACTCAAAAATCAGATGAAGAAGAATAAAATATAATAATAAAGGAGAATAAGGAAAATGAAAACTTTAGAAAAAATTACACTAATTATATATTCTAATATAATGTTAATATTATCAATAGTATTATGTTTATTAATATTTGGATGGCTAGATATGGATTTAGTTGGAAATATGGTTTATAGACTTATAGTAGGAGAAACATCAAGTAAAATATTACTTGGACTAGGAATAATATTTATCTTACTTTCTATTAAATGTATATTCTTTGATTCAACATCAAAAGAACAAATAAAAGAAAGACAAGGAGTTTTACTAGAAAACGAAAGTGGAAAACTTATGATTTCTAAAGAGACAATAGAGAATTTAGTTAATTCAGTGGCACTAAATTTTCAAAGTGCAGAAGATGTTACAACAAGAGTTGAATTAGATAGAGAAAATAATGTAAATGTGTATGTAAATTTAGTAATAAGTTCAGATGCAATTATTAAAGATTTATCAGTAAATCTTCAAACAAAGATAAAAGAAAAAATAAAGAGAGCAACTGATTTAGAGGTAAAAGAAGTAAATATTACTGTTAAAAAAGTTGCAGCAAAGGAGCAACAAGCTTAAAAACACGAAAGGAATGATAATATGAATGGAGTTAAAGACTTTTGGGAGCATTATAAGGGGGCAATTATTGGTATAGTTATTGCAATACTAATATTAATAACAAGATTACAGGACCTAATATTAGCAATAGTTGTAATTATACTTGGAGCTATTATTGGAAATTATGTACAACAAAATAAGGAAGACGTAAAAACAAAATTAAAGAACTTTATTGATAAGATGTAGGAAGGAATTGAAAATGAATCGCTCAGAAATAAGAGAACAGACTTTTAAATTAATGTATAGTTTAGAAATACAAAGAGATGAAAATCTTGAAGAACAAGTAGAACTTTATTTAGAAAGTAATAACATAACAGACAAAAATGCAATAGATTATATAAAAGATGTAATATTTGGAATTGAAAAAAATAAAGAAGAGATTTTAGAAGAAATAGAAAAATACTTAAAATCAGATTGGAAAATTGATCGTATTTCTAAAATAGACTTAACAATATTAAAATTAGCTATATATGAGATAAAATATAAAGAATTACCGTTTAAGGTGGCAATAAATGAAGCAGTAGAACTAGCAAAAAAATACGGAGAAGACAGCTCTAAAAAGTTTGTTAATGGAATATTAGCAAATGTAGTAAAAGAATAGAAAAGGATGAATATTATGAGATATAGTGACATGGCAGTTACTGTTTCTGACTTAAACAGATACATAAAAGATAAAATAGCAAATGATGAGAACTTAAGCCAAGTTTTAGTTAAAGGAGAAATATCAAATTTTAAGAACCATTATACAGGACATATGTATTTCACATTAAAAGATGAGAATTCTTTGATTAAGTGTGTATGTTTTAAAACATATGCTGAGAAACTAACTTTCATGCCAAAAGATGGTATGAAAGTTATAGTTTTGGGAAGTGTTTCTGTTTATGAAAGAGACGGTATATATCAGATATATGTAAAAATAATGGAAGAAGATGGCTTGGGTGATTTATATACTAAATATAAAGAATTAAAAGAAAAATTAGAAAAAGAAGGATTATTTGATGAAACACATAAACAAAAAATTCCTCTTATGCCAAAAGTGATTGGAGTTTTAACTTCACAAACAGGTTCTGTAATAAGAGATATTATAAATGTTTCAACAAGAAGAAATCCAAATGTTTATATAAGATTACTTCCAGTACCTGTACAAGGAGAAGGGGCAGAAGAAAAGATAGCAGCCGGAATCGAATTTATGAACGAGAATAATTTAGCAGACGTTTTGATTTTAGCACGTGGTGGAGGCTCATTGGAAGATTTATGGCCTTTTAATGAAGAAATTGTTGCAAGAGCTATATATGATTCAAAAATACCAATAATATCAGCAGTAGGACATGAGACAGATTTTTCAATATCAGACTTTGTAGCAGATTTAAGAGCACCAACACCGTCAGCAGCAGCAGAACTTGCAGTTCCTGATGTGTATGAGATTAAGAAAAAAATAGAAAGTTACCAAGATAGGTTAAGAATGGCTTTGATAAAAAAAGTTGAAGTTATGAGGCTTAGATATGATAAATGCATCGCAAGTTCAGCATTTAGAGAACCATTAAGAAAAGTTAATGATAATTATTTATTAATAGATAATTTCTTAAAAAGATTAGAAGCATCTATAAAAATAAAACAAGAAAAAGAAAAAAATAAATATGTAGAATTAGTATCTAAATTAGATGCTTTGAGCCCATTAAAAACATTATCTAGAGGGTATTCAATAACAGAAAAAGATGGAAAAATTGTAAAGAGTAAAGAAGAATTAAAAAAAGGTGATAAAATAGATTTAAGATTTACAGATGGAAAAAAACAAGCTGTAATTAATTAAAGGAGAAAATATTATGAGTAAAAGTTTTGAGGAACAAATGGAAAATTTAGAAAAGATTGTTGGAGAATTAGAAAAGGGAGATTTGAATCTTGATGATTCTGTAGAAAAATTTGAAGAAGGAATTAAAATTTCAAAAGAATGCAATAAAATATTACAAGAAGCAGAAAAGAAAATCACTATGTTGGTAAATGAAAATGGTGAAACTAAAGAAGAGAACTTCGAAACAGAAGAATAGTTAAAGGGGAGAATTTTTAGAGATGGAAAATAATTTTATGACATTTATTCAGAACAAATATGTATATGTTCCATTTTTACTATGGTTTGGAATACAATTATTTAAATTAATTTATGATTTAGTTACAACCAAAAAATTTAATTTTAAAAGAATATTAGGAGCAGGAGGAATGCCAAGCTCACATTCAGCAGTTGTAACAAGTTTGTGTACATTAATCGGAAGAAATGAAGGAGTAGGAACTCCATTATTTGCTTTATCGCTTGCATTTGCATTTGTTGTAATGTATGATGCTTGTGGAGTAAGGAGAGCCGCAGGAAAGCAAGCAGCATTATTAAATAAATTAATAGAAACACCAGGACTTACAGGTGTTCAAGTTTCAGAAAAGCTTGTGGAAGTATTAGGACATACTCCGACACAGGTATTTGTAGGAGCATTAATTGGAATAGTTGTAGGATTTATTGTATAAGTAGAGGTGATTTATATGACAGATATAGAAATCGCAAGAAATACTAAATTAGAAGAAATAACAAAGATTGCTAAAAAAATAAATATAGAAAATGAGGATTTAGAATTATATGGGAAATATAAGGCTAAAATTTCAGAATCTGTTTATGAAAAAAGAAAAGATAAAAAAAATGGAAAATTAGTTTTAGTGACAGCAATAAGTCCAACACCTTTAGGAGAAGGTAAAACAACTGTATCTATTGCAATTGCAGATGGGTTAAGAAAAATAGGAAAAAACTCTATTTTAGCACTAAGAGAACCTTCACTTGGTCCTGTTTTCGGAATAAAAGGGGGAGCAGCAGGAGGAGGAAAAGTACAGATTGCACCTATGGAAGATATTAACCTTCATTTTACAGGTGATATACATGCAATGACTGCTGCAAATAATTTGCTTTCAAGTATGATAGATAACCATATTTATTTTGGAAATGAACTAGGATTTAAAAAGGTAGTTTGGAAAAGATGCATGGATTTAAATGATAGACAATTAAGAAAAGTGGAAACAGGTTTATCAGGTGAAAAGAAAATAGTTCCAAGAGAAGACGGTTTTGATATAACAGTTGCATCAGAAATAATGGCGATTGTATGTTTATCAAAAGATTTAAAGGATTTAAAAGAAAAATTAGGAAATATAATTGTAGGTTATAATGGTGAGAATAAACCAATATTTGCAAGAGATTTAAAAGTAAACGGAGCGATGGCAGTTCTATTAAAAGATGCTATAAAACCTAATTTAGTGCAAACTTTAGAACATACACCAGCAATTGTTCATGGAGGACCTTTTGCAAATATTGCACATGGATGTAATAGTGTTATTGCAACTAAAATGGCAATGAAGCTTTCTGATTATGTAATAACAGAAGCAGGATTTGGCGCAGATTTAGGAGCAGAAAAATTCTTAGATATAAAATGTAGAAAAGCAGGATTAAAACCAGATGCAGTAGTTTTAGTTGCAACAATAAAGGCACTTAAATATCATGGTGGAGTCGAGAAAGAAAAGATACAAGAAGAAAATATAGAAGGATTAGAAAAAGGAGTAGACAATCTATATCGTCATATTGATAATTTAAAAAATAAATTTGGTTTAAATGTAATTGTTGCATTAAACAGATATACATCTGACACTGAAAAGGAAATTAATTGGTTGGAAAATAAATTAAATGAAAGAAGTATACCAGTAAGCATTGTTGAAGGATGGGCAAAAGGAGGAGAAGGTGCAAAAGATATTGCAAAGAAGTTAGTAGATTTAGTAGAAGCACCTGAAAACTTTAATTTTATCTATGAAGATACTGATAGTATAAAAGATAAAATATTAAAAGTTGCAACTAAGATTTATGGAGCAAAAGATGTAGAATATTCAGATGAAGCAAAAGAAAATATAGAGATGATAAAAAAATTAGGATATGGAAACTTACCTGTATGTATTGCAAAAACACAATATTCATTTTCAGATGATCCTAAAAATTTAAGATGTAATAATGAGTATAATATACATGTAAGAGATGTAGAATTAAAAGCGGGGGCTGGATTTATTGTGGTATTAGCAGGTAAGATAATGACAATGCCAGGGCTTCCAAAAGTCCCAGCAGCTGAGAATATTGACATAGATGACGATGGAAATATAGTAGGAATTTTCTAATTTGTGAGTGCTATTAAAGAAGATAGAAATATCTTCTTTAATTTTTTATGTTAAATTTTATTTTTTATATTGCCTGAATCATGATATGGTGATACAATGTTTTTGTAGTATAGGAAATCTATCTATTAGAAAAGGAGTTACTTTATGGGTAGAAAAGAGCGGTTTTACGCAGACATTATGTCTGTGCACTCAGAAGTTACCGGCTCTTGTAACATTGTAACTGTAAGGCTTCCAGATGGAGAGAAGTTCCATTTCATTGTCGATTGTGGACTGTTCCAAGGGAGCAAGGAAGAAGAAGAACATAACAAGGAGCTGATGTTTAATCCATATAATATTGATTTTTGCCTTGTTACTCATGGCCACGCAGACCATATTGGTCGTTTGCCTCTGTTGGTAAAGAAGGGGTATAGAAAGTACATCTATACGACAGACGTTACAAGAAGCATAATGGCGCCGGCATTGAAAGATAGTGCTAGGATAATACAAAGTAAAGCCAAACGGCGCAGAGAAAAAGCTATCTATGATGATAGCGATGCTGAACATACAATGGAGTATGTCAGGGGATATAATTATAATCAATGGATTCACGTGAGGAATAACGTTGATGTAATGTTCCTTGGAAATAGCCACTTGTATGGCGCAGCTATGATTCTTGTAAGAATAAGTTATCCTCAAGAAAGGGATATCAACATACTTTTCACGGGAGATTACAACAACAAGAATCTTTTCTTTGAACCAGAACCTATACCGGATTGGGTATATGAATTGCCACTTACAATCGTGCAAGAGTCTACATATGGATATATGAATTCTTCAGAGATTAAGGAGACTTTTGTAGACAATATTATTAAGTGCGTAAGTAAAGGTGGAACGATTGTAATTCCAGCTTTTGCTCTTGGCCGTATGCAAGAAGTTCTCTATAAGCTTAAAGTCCTACAGGACTTGGGAACTCTTCCTTTGGAAGTTGATATATATGTCGATGGTAAACTCGGCATTATGTACACAGGAATGTGCAAAAATGGCATGCTCGGTGTCAAGAAAGAGATGAGAGAGTTTCTTCCAAGTAATGTTGTCTTTGTTGACAAAACAACTAGAGGCATGCTTTTGCAGGATAATGCTCCTAAGATTATCGTGACAACTTCTGGAATGGGTTCTCATGGCCCAGCTGAAACCTATATACCTAGTTACATAACTAAGAAGAATGCACTTATTCAGTTTACTGGTTATGTAGCAGAAGGAACATTGGGGAGAGAGTTGAAGGAGGCACCTAAGGGTGAAACTATAAAGATTCGTGGAGTCCTGTATAAGAAGGAGGCAGAAATCGAATATACCAATGAGTTTTCTGCACACGCGAAGGCTGATGAAATGATTAGCTTCTTGCAAAAGTTTGAAAAACTCAATCTGGTGCTTGTGAATCATGGTGAGGCACCTGTTAAGGACATTTTTGCTAAGCGCATTCTGAGAGAAGTTGATACAAAGAATGTAGCTATACTTGGTCAATATTTCCATAGAGTCAATCCATATGGCTTAGTCACGAGTAAGTCGACTAAGTTCTTGTAATTCCATAGGAAGCATCCAAAATGGGTGCTTCCTTATTCTAATGTAATATTTTATATGAGTATTTTTGGTAAATATGGAAAGTATTTTATATAAAAGCAAACCAAACTCTTGTTTTTAGTTAGAAGTTATAGTATAATACTTTGGGGTGAAAAAATGAACGATAAAATAGTAATAAAAGGTGCAAAAGAACATAATTTGAAAAATATAAGTTTAGAAATACCAAGAGATAAATTAGTAGTAATAACAGGGCTTTCAGGTTCTGGAAAATCTAGTTTAGCATTTGACACTTTATATGCAGAAGGACAAAGAAGATATGTGGAAAGTCTATCTTCATATGCAAGACAATTCTTGGGATTGATGGAAAAACCAGATGTAGAGAGAATAGATGGTTTATCTCCTGCTATATCAATTGACCAAAAAACAACATCTAAGAATCCTCGTTCTACAGTAGGAACAGTAACAGAGATATATGACTATATTCGTCTACTTTATGCGAGAATTGGTGTACCTTATTGCCCTAATTGCGGTAACAAAATAGAGAAGCAAAGTATTGATCAAATAATAGATAATATAATGAGTTTGCCGGAAGGAACAAAAATACAAGTGTTAGCACCTGTAGTTAGAGGACGTAAAGGAGAATATACAAAACAATTAGAAGGATATCAAAAAGAAGGTTTTGTAAGAGTTAGAATTGATGGTGAAAACTATGAACTATCTGATGATATAGAATTAGATAGAAAGAAAAAACATGATATTGAATTAGTAGTAGATAGATTAGTGATAAAGCAAGACATTATAAGTAGATTGACAGAATCTGTAGAAATAGCTTTAAAACATGCAGATAAACTTGTTTTAATAGATGTAGTAGGTAAGAAACCTATATTATTTAGTTGTAATTATGCATGTCCCGATTGCGGATTTAGTTTTCCAGAGCTTACACCTAGAATGTTTTCATTTAATAATCCTTTTGGTGCATGCCCAGTTTGTACAGGTATAGGATATTTAATGAAAATGGATGAAGATTTGATTGTACCGGATAAAAATAAAACATTGTATGATGGAATAAAAGCTTTTGGATCTAGTACCATGAAAAAAGGCGATACAATGGCAAGAATGTACTTTGAAGCAATAGGAAAACATTATGGAATAGATATAAGGAACAAGAAAATAAAAGACTTACCACGTTGGTTTATGGAAAAAATTCTTTATGGTACAGGAGACGAAGAAATTGACTTTGAATATGAATCTTATGCAGGTGTAAGAAAATTTACAGCGCCATTTGAGGGAGTACTTCCAACTTTAGATAGACGTCATAATGAAACAAAATCACAGGGAATGAGAGATTTCTATGAAATGTATATGACTAATTCAGAATGTTATGCTTGCCATGGTGCAAGATTAAAACCAGAGATTTTGTCTATTAAAGTAGGAGACAAAAATATTAATGAATTAACAGCTATGTCAATAAACAAAATAAAAGATTATTTAAATAATTTAGAGTTAAACAAAACAGAAGCTATGATTTCAGAATTGATTTTAAAGGAAATAGACCAAAGACTACAATTTCTAATAGATGTAGGATTAGAATATTTAACATTGTCTAGAAATGCAGGAACATTATCAGGCGGGGAAGCTCAAAGAATACGTTTAGCTACTCAGATAGGTTCAGGATTAACAGGTGTTCTTTATATATTAGATGAACCAAGTATTGGACTTCACCAAAGAGATAATGATAAGCTTTTAGCTACATTAAAAAAATTAAGAGATTTAGGAAATACTTTACTTGTTGTTGAGCATGATGAAGATACTATGTATGCAGCAGATCAAATAATTGATATTGGTCCAGGTGCAGGAACACATGGTGGAAGAGTTATGGCTCAGCGGTACTGCTGAAGAAATAAAGAAAGTAGAAGATTCTGTAACTGGACAATATCTAAGTGGAAGAAAGAAAATATCAGTACCTAAAAAGAGAAGAAAAGCATTAAAAACAAAAGTAATTGAGGTACAAGGAGCTACTGAAAATAATTTGAAAAACATTAGTGTTAAATTTCCACTAGGAGTATTTAACTGTGTTACTGGAGTATCAGGCTCTGGAAAGTCAACACTTGTAAATGAGGTTTTATATAAAACAATAGCAAAAGAATTAAATGGTTCTAATGAGAAACCAGGTAAATGTAAAGGTGTTAAAGGCTTACAAAATATAGATAAAATAATAAATATTGACCAATCTCCTATTGGAAGAACACCTAGATCAAATCCTGCAACTTATACAGGAGTATTTGATTTAATAAGAGATATATTTGCAGCGACTGAAGAAGCAAAATTAAGAGGATATCAAAAAGGAAGATTTAGTTTTAATGTGTCTGGTGGTAGATGTGAAAGCTGTAACGGTGATGGTGTTCATAAAATAGAGATGCACTTTTTACCTGATATATATGTACCTTGTGAAGTTTGTAAAGGAAAACGTTATAATCGTGAGACTTTAGAGGTTAAATATAAAGGTAAGAATATTGCAGATGTACTAGACATGACAGTGGAAGAAGCTTTGAACTTCTTTGATAAGTTGCCTAAGATAAAAAATAAAATTCAAACATTATATGATGTAGGATTAGGATATATTAAACTTGGACAACCTTCTACAACGTTATCAGGAGGAGAGGCTCAAAGAGTTAAACTTGCAACTGAATTGTCAAAAAGAGCAACAGGAAAGACATTATATATCTTAGATGAGCCAACAACAGGTCTTCATATTGCTGATGTTCATAAATTAGTAAATATATTACAAAGACTTGTAGATACAGGCAATACTATTATAGTAATTGAACATAATTTAGATTTAATTAAAACTTGTGATCACATTATTGATTTAGGACCAGAAGGTGGAGATAATGGTGGAGAAGTAGTTGCAGTAGGAACTCCAGAACAAATTTGTAAGAACGAAAGAAGTTATACAGGAAAATTTTTGAAAAAATACTTAGAATAAAAGATTAAGGTAATTACTTTTTGAAGTGATTACCTTTTATTTATTTTTCTTGAAAAAATTATTAAAACATGATAATATAATTATGTCAAGTACTATGAGAGGCTAAATATTTCATATAGTTAAGAAATGGAGTTTAAAAATGGATGTTAAAGAAAGAAGAAGAAATGTAGAAAAATTATACAAGAGAGGAACAAAAACTGAAAAAATAGCAAAATTATTAGGTATATCTGTTAGAACAGTAGAAAGAGATATTTCTTTTTTACAAGGACATAACAAAGAAAAAACAGAAGAAACAATCTTATCTGTTCACCGTGAAATAATATCAAGAAGGAAAAAAGAAGAAGAGCCAGAAGTACCTAAACTAAAAAGAAGTAAAGAAGTTGCTAAAAGAAGAGAAAATGTTGCAAGATTATATACCAAAGGAAAAACTGTAAGAGAAATAGCAGAAGAATTAGGAGTAACTGTCCCAATTATTTATCAAGATATAAGACTTTTAATAAAGGAAGGAAAAGTAGAAAAAAGAGAAAAGTCTGATATTAATGGTAAAAAAGAAGGAAGAAAAAGAAGTAAAGAAGTTGCTAAAAGAAGAGAAGAAGTTGTAAGATTATATACCAAAGGAAAAACTGTAAGAGAAATAGCAGAAGAATTAGGAATATCTTTACCTACTATATATCAAGATATAAGGATTTTAGTAAAAGAAGGAAAAATAGAAAAAAGAGAAAGAGAAGAATCTAAAACAAATGGTAAAAAAAGAGGAAGAAAAAGAAGTAAAAAAGTGAGTAAAAGAAGAGAAGATGCAGCAAGATTATATAAAGAAGGAAAAACTGCAAAAGAGATATCAGAAGAATTAGGAGTATCTGTCTCAATTATTTATCAAGATATAAGAATTTTGATAAAGGAAGGAAAAATAGAAAAAAGAGAAAAGTTTGATATAAATGGTAAAAAAGAAGGAAGAAAAAGAAGTAAAGAAGTTGCTAAAAGAAGAGAAGAAGTTGTAAGATTATATACCAAAGGAAAAACTGTAAGAGAAATAGCAGAAGAATTAGGAGTATCTGTCTCAATTATTTATCAAGATATAAGGATTTTAATAGAAGAAGGAAAAATAGAAAAAAGAGAAGAAAAAAAATCTCAAAAAAATAGTGAAAATGAAAAGAGAAAAATAAGTAGAAGAGCAGAAGAAAAAAATGAGAAGCCAGAAATAGACGTTGATGAAGAAATAACTACTCAAGAAAGCAAATATATGAAAATAGATGCATTATATAGAGAAAATAAAAGTTATGGAGAAATAGCTGATGAGTTAAATTTAAGTATTCTAGAAGTTATGGAATATTTACAACAAATAAAATTAAACAAATCTACTGAAGCTGTAATTAGTGATAGAAAAACAATGGTTAAAAAATTATATGAAGAAGGAAAAACATTAGAAGAAATAGCAAATGACTTAAATATATCAGAAGCTTTAGTAAAAGAAGATTTATTAGCTTTTGGAATAATACCTGGACTAGAATTAGTAAAAGAAAAAAGAAAAGAAGAACAAAGTCAAGATAAGCAAGAATCAGAAGAAGAAAAAATAGTAAATAAAAAAGAAGTAATTGGAAAAACTCCTAAAAGTCATATATTGGGTATAAAGGAAAGAAGAGAAAAAGTAGAAAAGTTATATGACGAAGGAATGGAAGAAGAAGAGATAGCAAGTAAGTTAGGTGTTTCAGTTCGTGTAGTAAGAAGAGATATAGAGGCTCTACTAGATGCTAGAATGATACAGGATAAAAGTACTAAAGCGAAAATAGATGATAATTTAAAAAAAGAAGAAGAAGCAAGAATTTTAAAAAGAAGAGAACAAATAGAAAGATTATATAAAGAAGGAAAATCTGCTCAAGAGATAGCAGAAGAATTAGGAATATCTAAAGAAATAGTGATTGAAGATATAAAAATTCTAATTAGAGATGGTAAATTACCAAAAGGAAATCGTAAAGAGTTTTCCAAAGATAGAAAAGAAAGAATAGTAAATAGAAGAAAAAAAATATTTGAGGAAAGAAGGAAAAAAGTAGCAGAATTATATAATGAGGGAAGGTCATTAGAAGAAATAGCAGAAAAATTAGGGGTTACTGTTTGGATAGTAAGGAATGATATAAACGTTTTAGTTAGAAGAAAAATTATAAAAAGAAGAGTAGATAAACAAGTAAAAAAAGAAAGTGAAGGAAATGAGATAAGAAAAGAGGAGGATGAAGAAAGAAGAAAAAAGGTAGAAAAGTTATACAATGAAGGGACAGCAGTTGCAGAAATAATTCAAAGATTAAATGTATCAAGAAATAAAATATATCGGAGACATAGATGTACTAGAAAAAATGGGAAGAATTAAGAGAAGAAGCAGCAAAGAAGAGTTAGAGCTTGGAAGAAAAAGGAGAGAAAGAATAAATTCAGAAAGAAGAGAACAAATTATAGTTTTATATAATAAAGGAATTAGTAGTAGTGAAATGGCTAAAAGGTTTGGTGTAACAATTTTTGTAATAGAAAATGATATAAACTTTTTATTTAAAGCTGGTAGAATAGTTGATAAAAAAGAAAAAGAAAAATCTATTAGAACTAAAGAAGAGGAAATGTATTATAATAGCATGATAAAAAGTATAAAGCTATTTATTCAAAAAGGAGAGTTCAATAATGTAATAGAATATATTAAAATGTTAAAAGCGGAAGTTAAATTAACTAGATTAGAAATAGAAAAATTAGATAAACTGGTTGAATTAATTATAGTAAGATTATATAAAGAAAAAAACAGTTTAGAGGATATATCAAAAAAATTAAATATGGATGAAGATATTGTAAGAAGATATATAGATAATAACTATAGTATACCAGAAAGAAGCCAAAAAACAGATAATAGAGGATTAGAAGAAGAAAAATAAACTAGATAAAACTAAAAAAATAGAAAGATACACTTGTATCTTTTTATTTTTTTATAAACTTGAAAAAGTACAAAAAATATGATATAATAATTATGTTAATTTAAAGGAGGTGAGTTAATGGAAAATTACATAATAAAGGAATTTATGGATTCAAATTCTGAGAGAAAATCAGAAAAAAAGCCAAAAAGAAATGATATAGATTATATTAGAAGAAAAAAAGTAATAGAAGTATTTGAACAAGCAAATGGATTTATGGGACCAGAAGAAATAGCAGAGGCATTGGATATTGATATAGAGAAAGTAAAAGGATATTTAGGTAAAACAAGAATAGAAAGATATGAAAGATTAAAATCAGGCGAAGATATAGAAAATTCTGAAGAAGAAAATAGAGGAAAAAGTAAATCAGATAAAGTTTCTGATGTTACAGTAAAACAGCCAGAAAGGTTGACTGCAAATAGAGTAAAAAAATTAGCTGATGAAAGAAATTCAAGAATAATAGCTATGCATGCAGAAGGATTAAGTATTGAAGAGATTGCTAGTAAAGAAAGATTAACACTTGACCAAGCAAAAGAAATTTTTCTATCATTAGGATTAAGTATATATACACAAGAAGAAATTTTAGAGATGAGAAGAAAAGCAGAAGAAGAAAGAAAAAATAGAGAAGAAGCAGAAAGATTAGAAAGAAAAAGAAGTAGACAAAGAACATGGATTAGAGAAAAAAGAGCAAAGATAAAAGCTGAGAAGCAAAGGCAAGAAGCAGAGAGAAAAGAAGAAGAAACAGGAGTTGTTTTAATAAGAAATTTTGAAGACTTAAAAAGAGCTATGAGACTTCTTTTAAAACAGGGAAAATCAAAACAAGCAATAGAACTTGGAGAACATTTTTTAGATGATGAGAATATTTTAAGTGGAGAAGAAAAATCAAGCTTATTTTTATCAATAGAAGAACTAAAAGAAATAAGAAAAGCATATAAAAGAAGAGAAAAAAGAGAAAAAAGAGAAAGAAAAATTGAAACTTCAAGAAATGGTGAAAATGAGCAAATGGAAGAAAAATAGATAAGATTTAAGAAGAAAATATTTTTAAAAATATTTTCTTTTATTTTGTATAAAAAATATTAAAATATAAAAAACTAAAGAAAAATGGAGGGATTTTAATGTATAATTTTAGAACAGATTTAGCAACTGAAAGAAGAGATATTTACCAAAAGGTAAGTAAACAAGTAGGTGAAATTGATGGAATTGAAAGCACGAAAGAGGAAGTAAATGAAAATATAAAAGTAGAAAGAGTAAAAATAACAAATGAAAATGGAGAAAAAGCAATTGGAAAACCAGTAGGAAATTATATTACAATAGATATAAAAAAATTGAAAATAGCACAAGAAGAAGAAATAGAACAAGCAGCAAATACTTTATCAAATGAATTAAAGAAAATTTTAGACGAACATGTAGATAAACAAGGAGAAATTTTAGTTGTAGGGCTTGGAAATATATATGTAACTCCAGATAGTTTGGGACCAAAAGTAATTAATGAAATTGATGTAACAAGACATATTATTAACTATTTGCCACAATATGTAGAAGAAGGTACCAGAATGGTAAGCGCTATTGCGCCAGGAGTTTTGGGAACGACAGGAATAGAAACAGTTGAAATATTAAAGGGAATAGTAGATAACATTCATCCGAAACTTGTAATAGTAATTGATGCATTGGCGTCTAGAAGTATAGAAAGAATTAGTAGCACAGTACAACTATCAGATACAGGAATTGTACCAGGAGCAGGCGTTGGAAACACAAGAAGTGAAATAAGTATAAAAACATTAGGAATACCAGTAATTGCAATAGGAATACCAACAGTTGTAGAAACAGCTGTACTTGTAAATGACAGTTTAGATCTATTTATAGAAAAGTTACAAGATGAGGCAAAGTCAAATGATTATTTAAATAAATTAAAGGAAGAAGATAATTATGAAGAAATAAAAGAAGCTTTAATGCCAAAGGATTATAATTTGATAGTAACTCCTAAAGAAATAGATGATTTAATAGAGAACATGAAAGAAGTAGTTGCTATAGGTATAAATAACAGTCTTTAATAAATTAAGAAATAGAGTTGATTTTTGGAATAATTAGAAATATAATAAAGAAGAAAATAAAATGAAAAAGGAAAATAAGATGGGAAAATTAATAGAAGAAATAAGAAGAGAAAGAAGAGCAGAAGAAAAAAGAAAGAAAGATGAGAAAGAAAATATAGAAAATAAAAGAGGAATAGAAGAATTATTAGTAGAATTAAGAAATAAGAAAGGCTTATCTAGAATAGAATTATTAGAAAAATTAGAAAATAGTAACCTTACAGAAAAAGACATTAAAAGATGGGAGATAGGTTTGAGCTATCCTGATTTGGATACAATTTATAAACTGTCAGAAATATATAAAGTTCCAAGTACAGAATTTGTAAAAGCTAAAAATAATAGTTATGAAAAAGGACTAGCCGGAATAAATAAAAAAATTATAAGATGGTTTGTATATACACTAAATGTATCTTTTTATGTTGGAGT
Organism: uncultured Clostridia bacterium; assembly: GCA_944392605.1. GTDB lineage: Bacteria > Bacillota > Clostridia > TANB77 > CAG-508 > CAG-269. The sequence continues at coordinate 110,079 of CALXXE010000004.1, forward strand.
AGTATTTACTGTTATTTTATATGTTGTTACTTTTATATTTGCATTATGGTTTTTTGTGTCAGTTGCATCTCAAGTAAAAGGACCATAATAATAAATAGAAAAATAAATTTAAATGAAGAAAAAAGTAAAAAAATATTGAAAAAATAAAATTGTTAATATATAATCTAAATATAGTAATAGAAAAGATAAGGAGAGGGAGAGTATGGAGGAAAAAAATAAAGATTTAAAAGAAGAAAATAAAAAAGTGGAAACTAAGAAAGAAACAAAAAAAGATGAACCAAAATTTCAAAAAGTAGATAAAAAAGAAGCAAAGAAAGAGGCAAAAAAGGAAGATAAAAAAGGAACGAACAAGAAAACAGCATGGATAACAACAGTTGTAACTGTGGTAGTTGTACTATTAGTTGCAACATTGTTAACAGTAATGATAGTAACATCAAGTGCGCCTAAAAAATCATTAGAAGCTTTTCTTACTAATTTGAAGGCAGGAGATTTTGAAAAAGCACAAGAGTATCTAAGCGGAGATCTTACTCTTTCTACAAATGAATTAGACCAAGAAACACAAAGACTATTATTTGATAAATTGAATTGGGAAATAGGTAATGTAACAGAGAATGATGACAATACAGCAACTATTGAGGTAAGAATAACAACAAAAGATTTCCAAACAATTGTAAATAACTATATGCAAAAAGCATTAGAAGCAGTAAGGGGAGCAATTACAGGTTCAGGAAGCGATGAAAGTTTTTCAAGTGCGGATTTTGAAAGTTATTTTGTAGAAGAACTTCAAAATGAAGATATACAAACAACAACAATAAATACAACAATAAATGCTGTTAAAGAAGATAAAGATTGGAAAATAGTTTCTGACGACGCGTTAGTAAATGCACTACTTCCAGGATTACAAGAAACAGTAGATTCATTATCATAAAAATAAAATCCCAATATCAAATGGTATTGGGATTTTTTTCTTTTCCAGATTTTTTATATAATCTACAAATATTACAGTCAGTACATATATGAACTCTATTTTCAAATATAGATTGAAGTGTATTTATAAACTCATCTATATAATTATCAATTAAATGAATATATATTTTTTTAGGAAGAAGAGTTAATAAAGAATTTAGTGTATAATCATTAGAAGAAAAAGAAATATCACTTAAATATTTAGTGTTCAAATTATCTTGAGAAATATCTATAATTTGTTTGTTTTCATCTAATAAAATAGTATTTGAATTAGAGTAGATGATATGAATTATTTCACAATTAGAGCTTTGAGAATTAATATATAATTTCAAAAGTGAAATAAATTCTAAATATTCTTTTTCTATAACATAACTATTAACAGCTTCAGTGATAATATCATCTAAAATATTAAAATAATTTTTTAGCCTAAAATTTGTGAATCCTTTTAAATATAATTTCTTATTATATTGTAAATAATCATAAAAAGCAGAATAAAGAGCTTCAAACTTTTTATCAAAATTATCAGAAAAATTTTCTACCATGATATCAAAGCATATATTTGAGATTTCTTTTCTTTCATTTATATCAAAATAAAAATAATTTTGTATAAGTAATTTATTTATAAAATCTTCTTCTAATTCATCAATCACAAGAAGAGATAAAATGCTTGATATTTTATCTAAAAATATATAGTTATTAGTACCTCTATAATGAATGATTATATTTTTATAATGTTTAAACTTTTGTACTGAAAAACAAATGTGTTCTAATTCTAAATGTTTTAATTCATTTAGTAGATATTCTATTAAATCAGAATTATTTGTTTTTATACATAATGATTTCATAAATAAAATCTCCTCTCTAAAAAATAGTATCTACTAAATGATTGAAACTTATACATTATAGTATGCGAAGGTTAAAAAAATGTAGCTTGTTCAAAAAACAAAGAAAACAGGAAATAATAAAAATAAGATGAAGAAAAAATCTTCATCTTATAAAAATTATCCATAAATATTATAATCAATATCAGGGAATAAACAATCTTTTTTATTAATGTCTTTTAAGAAATCTTCATCTATTTTATTATCTTTTATTTGATAATATAGTTTAGTAAAACGACCAATGTGATCTTTAATTCTTTTTTTAGCATAATCAACCATTGTTCCGTTTGTAATAATAAATAACCAATCACTACTTTGAGCAAGTAAAAGTTCTCTTGCACATTGATTTAATGCTTTTTTCTTTAATCCTTTTGCATTTGGATATGTTTTAGCTAGTTCACACATTCTATCACCCGCAACGTGAAGATGTCTATGAACGTAATCATTTGTTTGATTAAGCCATACTTCACTATAACCATTAGCCCCCCAACTAGAACGACATGGTGAAGCTACTTGAATGTCTGGATATTTATCAATATATTCAGATGGTGTAATTAATTTAAAACTACAATCATCATAATATATTTTCTTAAATAAAATATATAACCAATATGGACCTTCATACCACCAATGACCATAAAGTTCAGCATCATAAGGGCAAAGAATAATTGGAGGCTTATCCATAAATGAAGATAAATGGTTAATTTGAGCAGTTCTACAATCTAAGAAATGTCCTGCTTGTTTTTCAGCTGAGTCCTTAGCCCATTGTACATTATAATAATCCTTAAATTCAGTTTTTCCTGTAATTCTATAATATTTAATTCCAGTATGAACTCTTACACCGTTATGGGCAATATAAGGTTTTATATAATCATAATCAGCATCATATCCAATGTCACGATAAAATTCACGATAATTAAAATCACCAGGATAACCATCAATAGAACTCCAAACTTGTCTTGAAGATTCTATATCACGACCAAATGCAACAACTCCTTCTGGAGAAACTATAGGAGCAAAAGTACCATAGATAGGAGTAGGGTCAGCGTATAAAATACCATGTGATTCTGTTATAATGTATTCTATACCAAATTCTCTTAAATATTTATCAGCTTCTGGAATGTAACCACATTCAGGAAGCCAGATGCCACGAGGTTTTCTTCCAAAATATTTTTCATATGTTTGAACACCAACAGCAATTTGAGCTTTAACAGTTTTTTCATTAACATATAAAATAGGGAAGTAACCATGTGTTGCACCACAAGTGATAATTTCTAATTTACCAATATCTTGGAAATGTTTAAAAGCATCAATTAAATTACATTTATAAACATCTTTATATAATCTCAAATCATTAGAATATCTATCAAAATAGTAATGAGAAAGTTTGTTTAAACGTTCATCACCAGCTGTTCTTTTTATTTCTTTCTTAGATAATTCTATTTGTCTTTTTAAATATTTAATATATTTTCTTTGTAATAATTTGTTGTCAAGCATAGAAAGTAGAGGAGGAGTAATAGACATTGTAATTCTAAAATCAACACCTTCATCTACTAGTTTTTGAAAATTTGTAAGTAATGGTATATATGTTTCTGAAATTGCTTCATAAAGCCAAGATTCCTCTAAGTAATCATCACTCTCGGGATGATGGATAAAAGGAAGATGTGCGTGTAAAACAAAACTTACATAACCTTTTTTCTCTTGCATAATTTATCTCCTTTTTCTATGAGACAAAGAGGAATGGACCTTTTTTGTCTCAAATTTATTTGTCGGTTTTTGTCTATGGTATAAACAAAAAAGAATGAGACACGTAAGACCCGTCCTGCAGTGTCTCATATATTTTTATGAAGATGGGTGAGAAGATGGATTTTTTAAATCATAAATCTCTTCCACATTTTCATTTTGATATATTTCTTTATATAAATCATAAATATCATAAATTTTACCCATATTTGTGATAAATGATAAAGTGTTTATTGGTTTTTCTGTAATAGCTCCTGTTTTTACATTTCTGTAGTAAACCATTTTTTGCTCTTTATTAAATAAAATCCTATCATTTGGAGCTTCCATCTCATTAGAAGTCGTAATATATATATAGTCATCCTTTAATTTTTCATTTTTTACAATAGGGCGTCTACCAAGTTCTATTCTGTAATCACATTTGCTATCAGCTATATGTAAATACCAACTATTTGCAAAATCATTAATTTCTACTTCAAAACTATAACCTAATGTATCATTATAAATAATCAAAACAGGTTTTGAGTTTTGGAAAAAGTCTTCACCATATTCTTTTTCATAATTTTTTCTATCATCATCAGAAATATCCCAATAAATAAATAGGGTACTAGGTGTTTGTGCTAAAACTTTTACTACTGTTTGATTATAACGATAAGGTAAATCATAATATTCTACTGGCGCTATTTTTACAGCTTTAGTTGTTGCTTTTTTTCTTGTTGTAGTTTTTTTAGTAGTAGATTTTTTCGTTGTTTTACTACTAGCTTTTTTTGTGGTTGATTTTTTAGTTGTAGCAGCCTTTTTAGTTGTAGATTTTTTAGAAGCAGCAGTAGCTTTTTTCTTGGTAGTAGTTGATGCTTTTTTTGTAGTTGCCTTTGCTTCTTTTTTTACAGGCTCATCCTTACTTTTAGTTGTAGCGGCTTTTTTAGTAGAAGTAGTTCTAACCTTTTTTGCTTCTTTTTCTTTATTTTCTGATTCAATTTGTTCTTTTGTTCTTCTTGGCATTTTAATCCTCCTATGTAATCTCTAAACTTTCCTTTATATATTATACTAAAACAAAAATAAATTCAAGACTAAAAAGTAACTTTTTTAAAATATATTATAAAGAAATAAAAATATAATAAAAATAAAAAAAAGAAATATAGCCAAAAACTATATTTCAATAAAATTATTCAACATCGTTTTTGGGAATACCATGGGTTTCCAAAAGCTCTGGGTGATTTAAATATCTAATAAAAGACCTAAAAGATGAAGCGTAATAATAGCCGTCGCAAATTCTCTCATCACCAACAAATGCGATTGTAATACACTTTTCTTTTTTTATCTCATCATCTTCATAGATATAACTTTTTTTCTTTTTACCCATAGCAAAAAACATACTAGTTGTACCAAAATTATATAAATGATGGTAAATAGTATCTATACCAAGAGAACCAACATTAGTAAGAAATGCACTTGTATGAAATGGACTAGCATTAATTACTACTCTTGGTAAAAGTCCGTGTTTGTCTAAAAATCTAAATAAATTCACAGCAAATTTAACAACTACGGTTGGAGTTTTTGATAATGCTCCTGCCATATTATCTGTATTATTAGAAGTTTCTGTATCTTTATTTTGTTTTATTGTAGCTTCTAATTTATCTTTTATTTCAAAGATATTTTCAGTACCATCATATCTAATTTTTAAAGTTGTTTCTTGTCCATCATCTGATAAACTTTTCTTTATTGCAAGAGAAAGATAGATACCATCTCTTGCATATAATCTACCATTCATTGCAAATCTATTTAGTGATGGTCTTTCAGATATTATTCTAACAACAGTTGCATAAATGATATCCATATAAGACAGCTTAATTCCTTCTTCAGCCTTTTTTGAAATATATTCATCCATTCCGTTTAAAACAATATCTTGTTTAAAATAAACTTGTGAATCATTTCTAGTAAGCATAATATTTGGTATTACTTTAAAAAATGGTGGAATGTTTTTTATTTTTCTTCCATCTGATCTGTGTCCAAACATAATAAAACCCCTTTATTTTTAACATAAGAATATTATAAATAAAACATTTATATGTTTTATTTATAAATACTTCTTATTAAATTTTAAATGCTTTTTTATATAAAAGTCAAGAAAAAACAGGAAAAATGTCGAAAAAGTGACAAAATTAGGAGTAATGTCACAATATTTATGGCTTATAAAAATGCCAATAATCATATTTTAAATTTTTTTGCTATTATAATATTAAATGTAACGAGAGTAATAGAATATTTAAAGTTTTTGACCGTATGTTCTAGTTGCAAAAAAGAAAAATAACATATATAATAGCTATTGTTAAAAACATATTGGTGTGAAGGAGGTAAAACCCTTGATAATCGATAAAGTAAAGAAATTAAACGGAGAAGAAAAAGTAAAAACAAGAAATGAAAGTGCATCAGACAGAATGATTGGAAAATGGGTTAAATGTGATAATTGTAAAGAAATACTTTACAAAGAAGATTTACACAAAAATTTAAGTGTATGTCCTAATTGTGGTAAACACTTTAGATTATCAGCAAGAAGAAGAATAAAACAAATAGCAGATGAGGGAACGTTTAAAGAAATAGGTGAAGATATTTTAACAAAAAATCCATTGCATTTTGAAGGATACATGAAGAAAGTAGAAAGTTTGAAGGAAAAAACAAAAATAGATGAAGCTGTAAAATGTGGTATATGTGAAATTGAAGGACAAAAAGCAGTTTTAGGTGTAATGGACGGAAACTTCCTTATGGGAAGTATGGGGCAAGCTGTTGGAGAAAGAATAACACTTGCTATAGAAACAGCAATAAAGAAAAAATTACCATTAGTAATGTTTTGCGTATCAGGTGGAGCAAGAATGCAAGAAGGAATAGTATCACTAATGCAAATGGCAAAGACATCAACAGCAATAGCAAAATTGAATGAAAGTGGATTACTTTATATATCAGTATTTACAGACCCAACAACAGGAGGAGTAACAGCAAGTTTTGCAAGCTTAGGAGATATTATCTTAGCAGAACCAAAAGCATTAATAGGATTTGCGGGACCAAGAGTTATAGAACAAACAATAAAACAAAAATTACCAGAAGGATTTCAACGTTCAGAATTTTTACTAGAACATGGTTTTATAGATAAAATAGTAGAAAGAAAAGATATGAAAGAAACACTTAGCAAACTTATTAGATTACATACTAAAGGAGGAAAATAGAATGTCAAAAATAACGGCTTGGGATAGAGTAACTCTTGCAAGAGAATTAGATAGACCAAAAGCTTTAGATTATATAAACTCTTTGTTTGAAGATTTTATAGAGCTTCATGGTGATAGAAAATTTGGTGATGATAAGTCTATTATTGGGGGAATAGCAACATTAGAAGGTAAACCTGTAACTGTAATAGGAGAACAAAAAGGTAAAAATGTAAGAGAAAATATGGAAAGAAACTTTGGTATGCCAGAACCAGAAGGTTATAGAAAAGCATTAAGATTAATGAAACAAGCAGAAAAATTTAAAAGACCAATAATAACATTTATAGATACACCAGGGGCTTATCCAGGAATGGGTGCAGAAGAAAGAGGACAAGGAGAAGCAATAGCGAAAAACTTAATGGAAATGTCAAGAATAAAAGTACCAATAATATGTATTGTAATTGGAGAAGGTTCTAGTGGTGGAGCATTAGCAATAGGAGTTGGAGATAAAGTTGTAATGCTTGAAAATGCGGTATATTCTATTCTTTCACCAGAAGGATTTGCAAGTATATTATATAAAGATTCAAGCAAAGCAAAAGAAGCAGCAGAAAATATGAAAATGACAGCAAATGATTTAAAAAAATTAGGAATAATTGATAAAATAATCAAAGAACCGGAAAATGGTGCACAAAATGATTTTGAAACAGTAGTAGAGGAAATAAAAAAATACTTAGTTCAAAATATAAAAAAATTAGAAGAATTAACAGAAAAAGAGTTAATAGAACAAAGATATGAAAAGTTTAGAAATATGTAATTTCGTGTTGGGGACGTTTCCAATGCGAAAAAAATGTCGCAAAGGAAACGTCCCTATTTACACCTTTTTTTCGCAAAGGGGACACATCTTTAATAAATTTGTTAAAAATTAAATTATATAAATAAAAATTACAAGGAGGATTTTAGAATGATTTTAAAAGGAAAAAAAGTAGTAATTATGGGGGTAAGAAACAAATGGAGTATAGCTTGGGGAGCTGCTAAATCAGCTTATGACCAAGGCGCAGAAGTTATTTGTACTTGTGCAGAAGAAAATTTAGAAAAAGTAAATAAAATGCTAGAAGAATTACCAGGAGCAAAAGCTTATGTTCTAGGAGATGTAAGTGTTGATGAAAATATTGAAAAATGCTTAGATGAAATAAAGAAAAACCATGGTAAAGTAGATGGAGTTTTACATGCGATAGCACATGCTAATACTGAAGACTTAAGAAATGATTTTATTCTAACTTCAAGAGATGGATTTGCTCATGCAAATGATGTAAGTGCATATTCATTAGTAGCAATAGTTAGAATGCTTAGAGAAAAAGATATGTTAAATGAATGTGCAAGTATTGTAGCTTATACATATTATGGCTCTGAAAAAGCAATAGAAGGATATAATGTAATGGGTGTTGCAAAAGCAGCATTAGAAGCAAGCATTAGATATTTAGCAAAAGATTTAGGAAAAGATGGAATGAGAATAAATGGAATTTCAGCAGGACCAATTAAAACATTATCAGCAAAAGGAATTAAGGATTTCAATTCTATATTAGATGTAGTAGAAGAAAGAGCACCATTACATCAAAATGTAACACCATCACAAGTAGGTGATGCAACAGCATTCTTATTTAGTAATTTATCAAGTGCTATCACAGGAGAAATTATCCATGTAGATAATGGATTTTCAATAGTTGGTGTTTAATAGAAAAATATTAAAAATAAAAGGTATCAAATATTATAACTACTCTAAGTTATAATGTTTGGTACTTTTTTGTATTTAGTATAGTTTTTGAATTTTTTTGAAATAAAGACAAAAAAGACTTTAAAAAAATGTAAAAATGGTATACAATAGTATAAAATGATTTTAGGAGAGGTATATGAATAAAAAGTGGCAAATATATGAAACAGATGATGAAAAGATAGAAGAATTAAAAGAAAAATATAAATTAAATGATTTGCTAGCTACAATATTAATAAATAGAGGTATAGATAATGAAGAAAAAATAAGACAGTTTTTAGAACCAACAAGACAAGATTTCTATAATCCATATTTAATGAAAGATATGGAAATTGCAGTAGAAAGAATTGTAAAAGCGATTGAAAGTCAAGAAAAAGTTATAATCTATGGCGATTATGATGTAGACGGAATAACAAGTACAACGGTTTTGAAAAAATTCTTAAAAGATTTAGGTCTAGAAGTTTCTTATTATATCCCAAACAGATTAAACGAAGGATATGGTTTAAATAATAAAGCAATTGAAAAAATAGTAAATGAAGGATATTCACTAATGATAACAGTAGACTGCGGAATATCAGCTATTGAAGAAATTGATTATGCAAATTCATTAGGGCTAGAAACAATAGTAACAGACCATCATGAACCAGGTGAAGTTTTACCAAAGGCTTTAGCAGTAGTAGATAATAAAAGAAAAGATAGTACATATCCATTTAGAGATTTAGCAGGAGTAGGCGTAGCATTTAAGTTAACACAAGCTTTAGGCATGAAATTAGAACTAAAAGAAGAAGCGTATTTAAAATATTTAGATATAGTATGTGTAGGGACAATATCAGATATAGTACCATTAGTTGATGAAAATAGAGTGATTACTAAATTAGGACTATTACTAGTAAGACAAACAAAGAATATGGGATTAAAATCAATAATAAACTCATCAGGATATAACAAGATAGATTCAAATACTATTTCTTTTGGTGTAGCACCTAGAATAAATGCTTGTGGAAGAATGGGAAAAGCAGAAGAAGCATTAGAATTATTATTGTCAACAGATATTTATGAAGTAAATGAGTTAACTAAGAAACTTAATGAACATAATAGAGAAAGACAAGAAATAGAAAAATCTATATATGAAAGTGCAGTAGAAAAAATAGAAAAAAATCATTTAGATGAAAATAGAACAATAGTAGTAGGTGGAGAAGATTGGCATCATGGCGTAATTGGAATAGTTTCATCTAAAATTACAGATATGTATTTTAAACCAAGTATATTACTTAGTTTTGAAGAAAACGGAACAGGAAAAGGATCAGGAAGAAGTATACCAGGATTTGATTTACACCAAGCTTTAACTAAATGTCAAGATACATTAGAAAAATTTGGTGGACATAGTATGGCAGTAGGTGTTACAATAAAAAAGGAAAATCTTGAGAAATTTAGAGAAGAATTTGAAAAGGTAGCTGCAGAAGAAAAAACAGAAGATATTGTGCCAATTTTAAATGTTGATAGCAAAATAGATTTAAATTCTGTAGATAAAGATGTAATAGAAAGTTTAAAAGCATTAGAGCCATTTGGAGAGGCAAATAAAATGCCAATATTTGCTTTTAAGAATTTAAGAATAGATTCTATAAGAGCTTTATCAGAAGGAAAACACTTAAAACTTACATTAAAAGAGGATAATATAATAATAAATGCAATTGGATTTAACATGGGAGAATTAGCAGAAGAGTATAGAATTGGGGACAAAATAGATGTGGCAGGAGTATTAGAAATAAATACTTTTAATGGAGTGGATAACTTGCAAATAAATATAAAGGATGTAATGAAATCGATATAAGATAAGAAGAAAAAGGGGTGATAAAATTGCAAGAACAACCAAATAAAACCATTCAGGATGTAATAGCTAAAAGAAAAGAACATTCAAGAAGAGTAGATAGTAAATTAATAATGAAAGCATATAATTATGCAAATAGTCATCATGGAGACCAATTAAGAAAATCAGGTGAACCATATATAATCCACCCACTTAATGTTGCATATATTTTAGCAGATATAGGATTAGATGATAGTACAATTGCAGCAGCTCTTTTACATGACGTTGTAGAAGATACAGAGGTAACAGAAAATGATATAACAAAGGAATTTGGGCAAGAAATATCAGATATGGTAGCTGGTGTTACAAAACTTGGTAATATTTCTTTTGCATCAGTGGAAGAACAACAAGTAGAAGATTATAGAAAAATGTTCTTAGCAATGGGAAAAGATATAAGAGTTATATTAATAAAATTAGCAGATAGACTTCATAATATGAGAACATTAAAATTCTTAAAAAGAGATAGGCAAATAGCAATTAGTAAGGAAACAATGGATTTATATGCGCCACTTGCAAATAGATTAGGTCTCTATTCTCTAAAATGGGAGCTAGAAGACTTAGCATTTAAGTATTTGTATCCAGATGAATATCATGAATTAGTTGAAGGGATTAATAAAAAGAGAGAAGAAAGATTACAGTTTATAGAAAAGATAATGGCAGACATAAGAGTTGCTTTAAAGAAACATAGAATTGATGCAGAAGTAACAGGAAGAGCAAAACATTTATACAGTATTTATAGGAAAATGAAAAGAGACAATAAGACCTTAGACCAAATATATGATTTATTCGCACTAAGAATTTTAGTTAATTCAGTAAAAGATTGTTATGCGGCATTAGGAGTGGTGCATGAGTTATATAGCCCTATGCCAGGAAGGTTTAAAGATTATATAGCGGTTCCAAAACCTAATATGTATCAATCAATACATACAACATTATTAGGAGAAAATGGAACACCTTTTGAAGTACAAATACGTACTTGGGAAATGCATCATATAGCAGAATATGGTATTGCTGCACACTGGGCATATAAAGAAGCAAGTTATTTTGGAAGAAAACAATCTGTAAAAGTTACAGATGATAAATTAGCATGGCTTCGTGAAACATTAGAGTGGCAAAAAGATATGCAAGACCCACAAGAGTTTTTGGATACATTAAAAACAGAATTATTTGAAGATGAAGTATATGTATTTACACCAAAAGGAAAAATTATTGTATTACCTAGAGGAGCAACTCCTATAGATTTTGCATATAGCATACATCAAGAAATTGGAAATAAAATGACAGGATGTAAGATAAACAGTAAAATGATGCCAATTATAACCACTTTAAGAAATGGAGATATAGTAGATATTATAACATCAGATAACTCAAAAGGTCCAAGTAGAGACTGGCTCAAATTTGTAAAAAGTTCAAGTGCTAAGAATAAAATAAAATCTTGGTTTAAGAAAGCACAAAGAGCAGAGAATATTGAAAAAGGAAAAGACTTAATAGAAAAAGAATTAAAAAGGATAGGATTCTCACATGCGGATTTATTTAAAAATCAATATGTAGAACCAATGATGGAAAAATATCGTTATAAAAACCTAGATGATATGTACTTAGCAGTAGGCTTTGGAGCGAATTCAGCAGGAAAGGTAATTGCAAGATTATTACAAGAATATAGAAAAGAACACCAAGAAGAAGAAGTTGAAGAAAAAATAAAAGAACTTGCTAAAGCAAAACAAAGAAAACCAAAAGCTTCAAGTTCCGGAATTATAGTAAAAGGAATTGACAATTGCTTAGTAAAATTATCAAAATGCTGTAATCCACTTCCAGGTGACGAAATAGTAGGTTATATAACAAAAGGAAGAGGAGTATCTGTACATAGAAAAGATTGTCCTAATATCAAAAGTTTAATTTCTGAAGAAAATAGAATGATAGATGTAGAATGGTATGTAGAAAATAAAGAAAGTTACCAAGCAGACATAGAAATTCATTCAAATGACAGATCTGGTTTATTATTAGATATACTAAAAGAAATTGGAACTACAAAAGCAACAATATTGGGAGTAAAAACTAAGACAACTAAGGAAAGAATTGCGATTATTAATATAACATTAGAAGTACAAGGACTAGACGAATTGAATAAAGCAATTAAAGCAATAAGAAAAGTAGACAGTGTATATGATGTGAGACGTGCTTAAAATAAATAATAGGAAGGATTTAAAATGATACTAAAAGAACTAAAGATTAATACTTGGGTAGGAGACCCAACAAATTGTTATATTGTTTTTGATGAAGAATCGAAAGAAACTATGGTAATAGACCCAGCAGGTGATGTAGAAAAACAAGAAGAGCTAATTAATATATTAGGAGGAAAGTTAAAATATATTTATCTAACACATTGCCATGGAGATCATATAGTTGGTGTACCAGACTTAAAACAAAAATGTGGAGGAAAAATATTAATTCATTTTGAAGATAGCGAAGGTTTAAATAATGCAGAAATAAATTTAACACCATATATTTTAGAAAAACAAATAGAATTAGAAGCGGATTCTAGAATTGAAGATGGAGACTTAATACATTTAGGAGACTTAGAGTTTAAAGTAATACATACTCCTGGACATACTAAAGGAGGAACTTCTCTTTATTGTGAAAAAGAGGGGTGCGTATTTACAGGAGATACATTATTTAGAGGAACATGGGGAAGAACTGATTGTCCAACAGGAAGCTTGGAGAATATAATGGATTCAATTATAAATAAATTACTTGTTCTTCCAGATGATACTATATGTTATCCAGGACATGGACTAAGTACTAAAATAAGAGATGAAAAACCAATTTATTTAGAATTAAAGCCAAAATTAATATAAGATATAGAAGGGAGAAATGAAAATGGCAAAAACAGAACCAAGAACATTATCTGGTTTTATGGAATTGTTACCAAATGATCAAATTCTATTTAACCAAATGATGAATACTATTGAAGAAACTTACCAAAGATTCGGATTTCTACCATTAGATACTCCTATAATAGAATTATCAGAAGTGCTACTTGCAAAAGCAGGAGGAGAGACAGAAAAACAAATATATAGATTTAACAGAGGAGATAATGATTTATCATTAAGATTTGATTTAACTGTTCCTCTTGCTAAATATGTAGCAAAAAATTATGGGAATTTAAGTTTTCCTTTTAGAAGATATCAGATAGGAAAAGTATATCGCGGTGAAAGAACACAAAAAGGAAGATTTAGAGAATTTTACCAATGTGATATAGACATTATAGGTGATGGAGAATTAGATTTGATTAATGACGCGGAACTTCCAAGTGTTATTTATATGATTTTTACTAAACTTGGATTTTCTAATTTTACTATTAGAATTAATAATAGAAAAATATTAAATGGATTATTTGAAAGTATTGGTCAAAAAGATAATTCTGTAGAAATTTTAAGAATTATAGATAAGATAGATAAAATTGGAAAAGAAGCCGTTATAGAAGAATTAGAAAAAATAAATGTAGGAAGCAAGCAAATAGATAAGATAGTGAGCTTTATAGAGATATCAGGAAGTAATGATGAGAAACTAGAAAAACTAAAAGCTTTGAAAATCGAAAATGAAGTATTTAATAAAGGACTAGATGAACTTGACTATGTTGTTAATAATATGAGATTATTTGGCATTCCTGAGTCAAATATACAAGTAGATTTAACAATTGCAAGAGGACTTGATTATTATACAGGAACAGTTTATGAAACATTCTTAAATGATTATAGAGAACTAGGAAGTGTATGTTCAGGCGGAAGATATGAGAACCTAGCAGAAAACTATACGGATAAAAAGCTACCAGGTGTTGGAATATCAATTGGATTAACACGTCTTTTCTATAAATTACAAGAATTAAATCTAATAAAAACAGAGAAAAAATCAATTTCAGATGTATTAGTAATTCCAATGGTAGAAGATTTATCAGTTCCAATTAAAGTTGCAAATACTTTAAGAAGTAATGGTGTAAATACAGAAATATATTTAAATAACAAAAAATTAAAAGCTAAATTTAAATATGCTGATAAACTTGAAATTCCATATGTTATTGTAATTGGAGAAGATGAAATAGAAAAGCAAGTTGTTAAATTAAAGAATATGAAAACAGGAGAAGAGCAAGAAATTAAACTAGAAGATATCGACAGCCTAAAATTATATAAAAACAAACAAATAGAATGGAAATTTATATAAAAAACTCATTGACAAAAAAATGATAATAGTGTAATATTCATTAGAAGAAACCAAAGAAAAAGGGAGTATAAATACATGAAAAAAGTAGAAGCTAAAAGCCTTGAGGCTGTACACACGCGCACACACACAAGACTGTTAGTAAATAATACAATAATAAATAAGTAAAATAGATAAAAAAGATAGTAATAAAACAAAGAATGAGGTTTTGTTACTGTCTTTTTGCACTTTTTAAATAGTTATTAAATTTTTAAATTTTTAATATAAGAATAAATAAAAGGGAGGAAAAAGAATAATGAAGGAACAGAAGAAAATATTTAAGAAAGAGGAGCGAGGAATTACACTAATAGCATTGGTAATAACTATCATTGTACTTCTGATTTTAGCAGGAGTATCAATTACAATGCTAACAGGAGATAATGGAATATTAACTCAAGCACAAAGGGCAAAGAATGAGACAGAAGCTGCAGCAGCAAATGAAGCAGCAACTCTTGATGAATACAATAATGTTTTAAATAATTGGATAAATGGTGGGACAGCAGAGCCGGAAGATGAATGGGATTTAAGTAAGGTTGATAAAGTCGAAAGTGCAGATGAAACGCCAGTAATAGTACCCGTTCCAAAGGGATACACAGCATCAAAAGCTACAGGGGAGAACACAGTAGAGGATGGGTTTGTAATTTACGAGGGAGAAAATGAGGTGACAGATTCAAATAAGGAAGAGGCACAAATAACAAGAAATCAATTTGTCTGGGTACCAGTAGCAAATGTAGATGAAATGTATGGTACAGATAGTACCGGTAAGAAATGGGGAAAAACATATGAATTTTATGAATCTGGAATTCGTGAATATTATGCTTGGGAAGAACAGAATGGAATAATGATAATAGATCCAGATGATAGTCGAGAACCAGATGTAGCAACAGATTATGATTCTAATAATAATAATTTACAAGAAGCAGGATTAGATTCGAATGCTACTGTAGATACATTTAAATTACAGATGGAAACAGATTTTAATAATATGATAGCAAGCGTAGGAAAATATGGTGGGTTCTATATAGGAAGATATGAAACAGGAAACACTTCTCAATCAGAAGCAGTAGTAGTAAAAAATAATACAGATATAAAATCAGGAACATGGTATACACATTATAAATTAGGCAAGGATATCGCTGCTAATAACAATGTATCGACTACAATGGTATTTGCGAGCCAATGGGATGCTGTAATGAAATGGATGTATAACAGCGGAAATGAAGAGAAGAAAAAGTATACTTATGATAGTACAGGCAAAGGAAATTATAGAGATACAAATGGAAATGAAATAATTCCAACAGGTTCTAATCCTGCATATGGAGTAAACAACATCTATGATATGGCAGGAAATGTGTGGGAGTGGACACTTCAAGTGTTTGGAAGTCATACGAGACTTATTCGAGGAGGATATTATGCTTGTTTAGGATATCCAGCTATAGGAGGTAATGGGAGTCCAGCATCTGGATGGCATAGTGATACTCCTACATCTGGTGGTTCATTTGGTGGTGACGGAAGTAGAATAGCATTGTATATAAATTAAAATAAATAATATAAATAAAACATGGTGAAATCTACACCATGTTTATTTATACAATAATGTAATTATTTTACCATTTTTCTTAATAAAGTTTTCTTCCTTTAAAAGTTTTAGTTCTCTCATCATAGCACTTCTGTCAACACTTAAGTAATCTGCTAAGTCTGTAAGGGAAAAAGGAAGTTTAAATGTTTTACTTAAATTTCTAGTAGAAAGGAGATTAAAGTATCCAAGAAGTTTATCTCTAGTAGATCTTTTAGTAAGAAGCTCAACTCTCATATTTAGGCTTGTTACTTTATCAAGAATTAGTTCAGGTAAATATTCAGAAAGTTTTTGGTGAAATTTACAATTTTGTTTACATTTGTAATGGATATCTTGATAACTATATATTAAAACTTCACATTTTGATCTTGCTTCAACTGATAATTCATTATTAGTTGTAACATTATAAAAAACTTCACCAAAAATATCATTTTTTGAGAAATGTTCTATTATAGTTCTATTACCGTTTAAATCATAACGAACTAAATCTGCATTACCAGAAATTAGAATGCAGAATTGGTTTCTTTTTTGTATATAAGATGTAATTACTTGATTTTTATCAAAAGACTTTTTTTGTACTTTATTACAGTTGTTTTCGAACTCTTTAATAAAATTTTCTACATCGAAATTAGAATTCATTTTGATTCTCCCTTTTTATCTTTTATTATTATAATACAAAAAGATTATAATATAGAAAAGTTGCAAATGCAACAAGAATAGAAAATATTTTATATAAAAATATACATAAAAAATAACAATAAAAGAAATTAACTCGTAATATTTCTGTAATATAAATGTAATATTTTAGCCAATTCTTAGAACAAAGCAAGGTATAAAATCCGACAAACTTTTTTGTTGCTTTTGCAACAGAAAAACAAAAATGTTGATATATAATAAGACCATAAATTTACTTAAGGGGGAAATGTAAAATGAAAGTTATCAAAAGAGATGGAAGAGCTGTAGACTTTGATAGAGAAAAGATTAGAGTCGCAATCTCTAAAGCAAACAAAGAGGTAAAGCCTAAAGAAAGAGCTACAAAAGAAGATATGAATGAAATAATTACATATATCGAGGATTTAGGTAAAAAAAGAATTTTAGTAGAGGATATTCAAGATATTATTGAGCAAAAACTTATGGAACTACAAAAATATGAGTTATCAAAAAAATATATTGTATATCGTTATACAAGAGCATTAGTTAGAAAACAAAATACAACTGATGAATCAATCTTAGGATTAATTAGAAATGAAAACAAAGAATTAGCAGAAGAAAATTCAAACAAAAATACAATGCTTGCTTCTACTCAAAGAGATTATATAGCAGGAGAAGTATCAAGAGATTTAACAAAAAGAATGTTATTACCAGAGAAAATTTCAAAAGCACATGAGGACGGAATTTTACATTTCCACGACGCGGATTATTTTATTCAACCAATATTCAATTGCTGTTTAATAAATATATCAGATATGTTAGATAATGGAACAGTAATGAATGGTAAAATGATAGAAA
The DNA here is from genome assembly GCA_944392605.1 of uncultured Clostridia bacterium. Lineage (GTDB taxonomy): Bacteria > Bacillota > Clostridia > TANB77 > CAG-508 > CAG-269. The sequence goes on from CALXXE010000004.1 coordinate 127,837, forward strand.
GTCCAAAAAGTTTCCAAGTTGCATGTACAGTAACTACACAAATAATTGCAGCAGTTGCAAGTAACCAATATGGTGGACAATCAGTAGATTTAATTCATTTAGGAAAATATTTAAGAAAAAGCTATAATAAATTTAAAAAAGAAATTGAAACTAAATATAAAGGAAAAATAACAGATGATATAATAGAAGGAATAGTACAAGATAGATTAAAAGCAGAATTAAAAGCAGGAGTTCAAACAATTCAATATCAAATAAATACTTTAATGACAACAAATGGACAATCTCCTTTCGTAACATTATTCTTACATCTAGAAAAAGATGATCCATATATCAAAGAAAATGCAATGATAATTGAAGAAGTGTTAAGACAAAGATATGAAGGAATTAAAAATGAAGCAGGTGTATATGTAACACCAGCATTCCCAAAACTAGTATATGTATTAGATGAATTTAACTCTCTAAAAGGTGGAGAATATGATTACTTAACAAAACTTGCTGTTAAATGTTCTGCAAAGAGAATGTATCCAGATTACATCTCAGCTAAGAAAATGCGTGAAACATATGAAGGAAACGTATTTAGCCCAATGGGATGTAGAAGTTTCCTATCACCTTGGAAAGATGAAAATGGAAACTACAAATTTGAAGGAAGATTTAATCAAGGGGTTGTAAGTATTAACTTACCACAAATAGGAATAATAGCAGATGGTGATGAAGATAAATTCTGGAAGTTACTAGATGAAAGACTAGAACTTTGTAAAGAAGCTTTAATGTGTAGACATTATGCTTTACTAGGAACACATTCAGATATAAGCCCAATCCACTGGCAATATGGAGCATTAGCAAGACTTGAAAAGGGTGAAAAAATCGACAAATTATTATATGGCGGATATTCAACAATATCTCTTGGATATATTGGAATATATGAATTAACAAAATTAATGAAAGGTGTTCCACATACAGATCCAAAAGGTCATGATTTTGCAATCAAAGTTATGAAGTATTTAAAGGCAACTGTTGATAGATGGAAGAAAGAAACAAATATTGGTTTTGCTTTATATGGTACACCAGCAGAAAGTTTATGTTATAGATTTGCAAGAATAGATAAAGAGAGATTTGGAACGATAAAAGATGTAACAGATAAAGGATATTATACGAATTCATACCATGTAGATGTAAGAGAAAAAATAGACGCTTTTGATAAATTAAAATTTGAAAGTGAGTTCCAAGGAATTTCAACAGGTGGATGTATCTCTTATATAGAAATACCAAATATGGCTAAAAACATAGATGCATTAGAGTCTGTAGTACAATTTATTTATGATAATATCCAATATGCAGAATTTAATACAAAATCAGATTACTGTCATGTATGTGGGTTTGATGGAGAAATTATTATAAACAAAGATAATGAGTGGGAATGCCCAAACTGTGGAAACAAAGACCATAGTAAAATGACAGTAGTAAGAAGAACATGTGGGTACTTAGGAGAAAATTTCTGGAATGTTGGAAAAACTAAAGAAATTAAACAAAGAGTAATGCACTTATAGTAAAAGAGGACAAGTTATATAGCTTGTCCTTTTTTGTTGAAAAAAGTAGATAAATATGCTATAATTTAAGCCAACATGTAGGAATACATCTTTTAGGAGGAACGATGAAGAACGCCGCGGAAGTAAGAAGCAATATGTGGTGCGATGCCAAGTGCGTTGCTATTGCAGCTTATGCAATAGAGAATCAAGCAACTAGGATTCAATATGATATTAACTACTCGCTACAAATGGAAGGTAGGTTAAAAATTGACCAGCAGTTGCTTGATGATATGAGCGCAGAGATTCAGAATCTTACTCGTTATTTTGAAAGCTTAAAAAAAGAGTATGAAGAGTATAATAGCGGTGAAGGTTAGTTCCAATAGAGCAGGTACTTAACTGCTCTTCTTTTAGTTTTGTTGAAAGTTTCCATAAAATATGGTATAATTAATATGTGTAGCGAAAGCTATACGGTAGTAAAGTGCAATCGAGTGAAAGGAATTGCCATGAGTCATGACAATGGGTATCTCGGCGCGAAGTATGTCGAGGCAACGCTTTCAAGTGAAGCTGAGCTTCCTGAGGGCTACGAGTACCTGGGTTTCGTTTTTAACCCAGATCTCGAGGAGAGCTTCGATGTGTTTGGACCTAAGGTCCTGACGAATGACTCCGGAAGGAACAAGTACATTCCGCGCAAGAAGAAGCACTAAGTTGGTCCCCCTTTATGGGGGCCTTCTTTTTTAAAAAAATAAAAAACAAGAGATGAAAAATCCCTAGTTATTTGTGAGAGTAACTAGGGAACTTTTTAATCATTTGTTAAAAATCTGTTTAATAATTGCTTTCTACATAAGTTCTCAAAAATATCATCTAAAGGTTCTAAAATAGTATCTTCATTATATTTTCTGTCTAGACAATATTTAATAATATAATCAGCAAGTTCAGGGTTTTTAGAAAGTAGAGGACCATGTAAATATGTTGCAATAACATTCTTTAAGAAAAATCCTTCCATTTCGTCACCAAATTTATTTCCATTACCAAAAAGAACTTTACCAAAAGGAGTTGTAACATCATAAGTTTGACCACCATGATTTCCAAAACCAATTACTTTAGTTTCTTTACCATTTAAATTGGCACTTATTACAACATTACCAATACATCTTTTCTTTCTATCATTAATAGCTTCAGTATAATACTCAAATATATCAAGTCCTGGTATTATATTTCCTTCTACACCTTTATAGTATTTACCAAATAATTGATATGCTCCACATATAAGCAAGAAAAATACACCTGAACCTATAGCTTCTTTTATATTATCCTTATATTTTATTAAGTCTTTTGCTAAAATACTTTGCTCTTGGTCAGCACCACCACCTGCAAATACTAAATCATATTCTTTGAAGTTAGGAATGTCATCACCAATAGAGTAAGGAACAACTGTAGCTTTAATCCCACGTTTTTCTAAACGATATTTTAGTACTTGTATATTTCCATAGTCTCCATATAATTCTAGTATATCAGGATATAAATATAATATTTTTAATTCTTTCATAATTAATCTCCTATAATTTTAATTCTCTTCTTGTTGGTTGCAAAGCTGTATAGTTTGCAATAACATATTTTTTTACATTTGTTTTGTATAAGCTTTCAACAGCATCGTGTAGATTTAAATAAGGTTCTATTTTACTTGCATCAAATCCAGATGTCTTTATTCTAATTGCTATATCATAAGCTCTAGTTCCTGAAGTTACTATTCTTGAAACATTATTTAAATTATCAAAATTAATATCCCAAATCCAAGAAACATCAAAGCCATCTGCAATATTATCATTTAAAACAAATAATAATTCCTTTTCTTCATCATCTTCATTCAAAATTCTAAGACTTACATTACTACCAGTAGGGTTTTTAGCTAAGTTTATAATTGTTGGAACACCTTTAACATTTACTTCCTCTAATCTACCGTTATTTAATACAAATTTAGATAAAGCATCTTTTACAATTTCTGTATCTATATTATATAAGCTGACACAAGCTATAACAGCAACAAGGTTATATATGTTATAAATACTATTAAATCTTATTTTATAAGTAACATCATCAACATTAAAAGTTCTGTTTTTTAAATCAACTTTTGTTGCAAATTTATAAATAGGATTATCACCATATCCACAGTTTGGACATTTGAATTTACCAATATGAGAATATTGATAATATTCATATTCTAATCTAGTTTTACAGAAAGGACAAAATTTTCCTTCTCCTGCTTCTTTTTGTTCAGTTGTAGCAAAATTATATTTTTCAACACTAAAGTAATAAACATTACTATTATTTGGATTTGCTAGACCTAGTCTTGCAACATTAGGGTCATCATTATTTAATACTAAGTAACCAGTATAAGTCTTTAGGAATTCATTTATCTTTAAAATTAATGATTCTACTTCACCATTTCTATCTAATTGATCACGGAAGAAGTCTAAAACAACTAAAGTATTTAATGGAAAGTCTTTAAAAACTACAGGAACATATCCTTCATCAACTTCAAATACCAAATAATCTGCTTTTATTTTTCCGGTTAAAGTACAATTTTTAAGTATTGTAGATAATATGCCTGTTTCCATATTATTTCCTTCTGTATTGCTTATAACTTTTTTACCTGCTGTTTTTAAAACATAACCAATAGCATTATTTGTCATGGTCTTACCATTTGTTGCGGTAACTGCAATAACAGGAGAGCTTACTTTAAAATATTTAAAGATATTAGGATTCCATTTATAAGCAATTTTCCCTAAGAAATTTCCTCCATGTTTACCACAAATTTTTAAACCAATATTTAATATCTTCATAATTAATATAATAAAAAAGTTTTTCATAATTTTTCTCCATACTTAATTTTTTTGTTATTATACCATAACCACAATATAAGGACAATAAAATATTTGTTAAAAATTTATTGATATTTTTATGTCCATATAGTAGAATTCAAATGAGGAGATAAACTATGGAATATATAAAAGAAGAAAGAATAAAAAATATAGATTTAATAAAAGAAAATGTGTATGTATTATTAGATTTTGATAAAACAATAACTAGTTATGATAGTTTGGATTCATGGGCAGTTGCAGGTATGGCAGCAGATGAAGGTTGTGAAGTAGAAGTAAACAAATTATACGAAAAATATAGACCAATTGAAATGGATTATAATATTTCTTATGAAGAAAAATATAAACAGATGGAAACTTGGTATAATTCATGTATGAATTTATATTATAAATATCATTTAAATAAGGATAAACTAAAAAAAGTGGTAAAAAATAGTAATATAGTATTTAGAAAAGGAGCAAAAGAATTTTTAAAATATACTTATGAGAATAATATACCAGTAGTAATATTATCAGCAGGAGTTGGGAGTGTAATAAAGGAATTCTTAAAAGAAAAAAAATGCTTTTTTGATAATATTTTTTTGATTAGTAACACATTTATTTATAATGAAAATGGCAATGCCTATGGGTTAGAAAATTCATTAATACATACAATGAATAAAACAGTGGAAGGACATTTAAAAGGAAAAAGAAAGGAAGAGTTTGATAAAAGACCATATAGATTATTGTTCGGAGATACTATTGAAGATATAAATATGACACCAAAAAAAGATATAGAAAAGACTATAAAGATTGGATTCTTAGATCAAGAATTAGAGAACTTACAAGTATATAAAGAAAAATTTGATATAGTACTTACAAAAGAAAACGCAACTTTTGATAATGTAAGAAAAATAATAAAAATATGAAAATGAAAGGAGAAAATTTGATGAAAAGATTTGGAAACATTATATGGGGAGTAGTAATTCTTGCGATAGGAATAATATGGGGACTAAATGCGTTAGGGATTACTAATATTAATATATTTTTTAACGGATGGTGGACATTATTTATTATTATTCCAAGTTTAATATGTTTGTTTACTAAAGAAAGTAAAATGTGGAGTTTTATATGGCTTGTAATTGGAATAGTTTTACTTTTATGCTGTCAAGGAATACTTACATTTTCATTAATATCTAAATTAATTATTCCATTTATACTAGTAGTAATTGGTTTAAGTCTTATATTTAAAGGTTCTATAGATAAAAGATTAAAAGAAAGAATAAAAATATTAAATGATAATAAAGAAAAACAAGTAGAATATTGTGCAACTTTTGGAGGAGAAGAAGCAAAATATGATGGTGAAGAATTTAAAGGTGCAAATATAGATGCTATATTTGGAAGTGTAGATTTAGATTTAAAAAATGCTACTATAACAAAAGATCAAATAATAAATGCAAATGCAATATTTGGAGGAATTGATATAATAGTACCGCCAAATGTTAATGTAAAAGTTAAATCCACACCTATATTTGGAGGAACTTCTAATAAAATAAAAACTACGTATAATGAAAATTTACCAACTATATATATTAATAGTCTTGCTATGTTTGGAGGTGTTGAGATAAAATGAAACCTTTTCAAAAAGTAATAAAATATGGTGCAATGGCATTTGCAATATATTTAGCAGTTATGATTATTAGTATAATTATTTTTGGATTAACAGCTATATTTGGAATTGGAGTAGGAATAGAGAAAATAAGTAATAATATTGGGAATAGTACAAATAATAAAGAACTTCTAACATATACAGAGGAATATATTGGTATTGAAAGTTTAGATATAGATTTAAGTAAAAGTGGTTTAGAAATAAAAACAGGAGATAGCTTTAAGGTTGAATTTATAAATGTATCTAAAGATTTATCTACTAAATTAAATGATTCTGGTAAAGAATTAAAAATAGAAGATGAAACTTTAAAATTATTTGAAAATGTTAATAGTCAGTCTAAAATAATAGTATATATACCAAATGATTATGAACTAAGAAGTGTTAAGTTAGATTTAGTAGGAGTAAGTGGAGCATATATTGAAGGTTTTAAAGCCGAAAAGTTAGAAGTAGATGTAGGTGCTGGAAAATATGAAATAAATAATGTACAAGTAACAACAGCTGAAGTTGATAGTGGAGCAGGAGAGACTTATATAAATAATTCTACATTTGATAACTTGGAGTTTAACGCAGGAGTAGGACAAGTAACTATTAATTGTAAAGTGATTAATAAAGGTGAAATAGAATCAGGAGTTGGAAATTTAATAGTTAATTTAATAGGTACTAAGGATAATTATAAAGTACGTGCAGAAACAGGAATAGGAAATTTAACTGTAGATGGAAATAAAGCAAGAGATGGAGAAATTATAGGAAATGGAAGTACAAATATTAATGTAGAGGCAGGAATAGGAGAAACAGCTATTAATTTTGTAGAAGAAACAATTTAAATAGTAAAGTATAAAATAAAGGAGATAAGTTGTTTTTATCTCCTTTTAAGGTTCTTCTATCAAGTCTTTCCAGTATTTTTTAGGCATAAATTGCATTTGGCATCTAGGATTAGTACGTTCTTTAATTGCAATAGTGTTAAAGAATAATTTCCATAAGTTTTGATATGTAATTTCATCATTAGAAACAGAAGGAATTTTTATATCTTTACTATTTATTATTCTATATTCTTTTCCATTATATATAAAGCATAAATCTTTATTTTTATCATGAATTATAAATTGCATAGTAGGCATACGGTTAATAAAATGCTTACCAAGTGGTTCTAATATATTATTATCTGGGTGAACACTAGCATAGCATAAGTTGTCACCAACTTCTCTAAAACGTAGGAGACCTTTTAGTTTATGACATTCAGATAATGTTTTTCTTCTTAAATTGATTACTTTAAATACATAAGAAATAGTAATTTTATTATTAATTTCAGGACCAATATCAAAGCCATTACATAAATATTTTAAGATATTTATTTCCTTTTGTTTATCATCTGATAAAAAAGCATAATAAGAATTATATAGAGCTTCTTTACAAATGTTGTTTACTATTCCGTCAAATATTCTTTGTGATTTTTCATAATCTGTTTTTATAGTTGTAGTATTATCTAAAAAATTATCTATATAGTTATTAGAAGCAACTATTTTTTGTGGTAAGGTTTTACTTACATAACAATCAAATACTATTGAGAGCAATCCCTCAAAGCTACCATCATAAATATATGTTTTATTTATAAGTTTCCAGTTAGACATTTAATTTTATCCTCCTTTGTAGGTTGTAATTTATCAAAAAGTGATAATTGATGAAATTCAGAATTGGGCAGAGAATTTCTTTCCTGATATACAAGATTTGTTTCTATAAAATTTTCATTAAATTTATAAACTTTTTCAAAGTATTTACCTTTGCAAGTTATAAAATATTTTGCTCTTTTTAATGTGATTCCTAATTTCTTTAAACTCTCAAAATCAAGAGAGGAACTTCTTCTTGCTCTTATTATCTTTTTTGCAGAAATAACGCCAATTCCTGGAATCTTTAGTAAAGTATAATAATCTGCTTTGTTTATTTCTACAGGAAATTTATCTAGGTTACGAAGTGCCCAGTCACATTTAGGGTCTAAAACAGTATTAAAATTAGGATGGCTTTCATCTAATAATTCATCTACTTTAAACCCATAAAATCTAAGTAACCAATCTGCTTGATATAGTCTATTCTCACGAAGAAGAGGAGGTGACTCTAAAGTAGGCAAATTTTTATCATTATTAATGCTTACATAAGCAGAGTAATAAACTCTTTTTAAGCTTAATTTATTATATAAACTTTCAGATAGTTTTAATATTTTGAAATCACTTTCAGGAGTAGCACCAATAATTAACTGTGTTGTTTGACCTGCTGGCACGAAGTTTTCTTTAAATTTGTTTTTATCCAATTTGTTCATCTTAATATTATTTGAAACATAAGTCATAGGAGTAAGAATTCCAGCTTTTTCCTTCTGAGGGGCTAGAAGTTTTAAACTATCATTAGAAGGAAGCTCAATATTAATGCTCATTCTATCAACTAATTTTCCGAAGTTTATCAATTAAATCTTTACTACAACCAGGAATAGTTTTACAGTGAATGTAACCATTAAAATTATATTCATTACGAAGAATGGTAACCGTTTTTACTAATAGCTCCATTGTATAATCGGGATTTTTTATAACAGCAGAACTTAAAAATAATCCTTCTATGTAGTTTCTTTTATAAAAGTTAATAGTTAAATCTGCTACTTCTCGAGGGGTAAAGGTTGCACGTTTTACATCATTACTTCTACGATTAATACAGTATTTACAATCATATATACATGCATTTGTAAATAATATTTTTAGTAGTGAAATACATCTTCCGTCAGCCCCCCAACTATGACATATTCCTGATACATGACCATTTCCAATTCCACTTTTTGTATTTTTCCTATTGCTGCCACTAGAACTGCAAGAAGCATCGTATTTTGCAGCATCTGATAGTATTTTTAGTTTTTCAAATATATCCAAATCTATCACCTTTTGCGAATATTTGTTCATATTTTATCACAAAAAGATAAAAAGTCAAACATTTATTTGACTTTTTTAAATCTGAAGATACATTTTTTCTTTAAAAACTCGGAAAAATCAGCAGGTTTGCCAATCAAAAAATTTTCTTTATTTATAATGAAAGCATGGGTTCTATCTATATAGAGATAGAAGAAACTTTTAGTCTCAAATATTTTACGAATTTGATAGTATTTAACAGTATCTATTTGTAATTTATCTTGTATTCTAAAATATTTTTCATAAAATTTAAAAGTAAAAGCTTTTTCTTCTTTAATAGTTTTCCCATTTAACTCTTTAGCTACAACAGAGATTGGATGAAAATATCTGTATAAACAAAAACAAGTAAATACAATACTACTAAGGATAGCGAGTGAATAATATCTATAAGATATTTGTAGCACAATGCAAAATAGAATAAGAAAAATAATAGTTGTAGTAAATAATACATATGAAAAATGATATTTCTTTGAATGGAAATCTACAAATTGTTTATATATTTCTTTGGAATATTTAGTTTTATTTTTAAATAGTACTTTCAAATTTATCACCACAAGAAGTATATCAATAATTTTAAAAAAAGAAAAGCTTTATTGAATAAATATATTGGTTATGTTAAAATTGATATATGTAAATATATTTTTCTATCAAGTAGTGAATGCTACTTTGTTTATACAATATGGTTTGGACAGCTGATAGGAGGTACAGCTATGATTTCTGAGGAAATGCTTAAAAAGCTTACAATTGGTACGGTGATTAAGTCAAGTGTTCCAAAGAGAAGATGGAGCTACATGAGTGATAGGGAGCGAAACGGAAATGGAAATCAAATTCTTAGTTTTAAGGACTTTGGTGACACGATTGATTGGTTTTTTGTCGGAATCAAAATCATAGGACAAAAAAGATTCCTAAAATGTGTTGAGAAAACCCCTGTTTTGTCCTTGGAATTCAGTGGAGGAGCTGCGTGTTTCTATGGAGAGAAGGAACTAAACAATATTGCTAGATATTGGTTTGGCAGAGAGTTTAGCTATCCTAAGAGCATGACCATCGAAGATGTCAATCTGCTTCTTGGAGTTGAGGTGAAGCCATCAAACAAGAGGTATACTTTTGGAAAAAATGGTTATTCACCAGAGAGTTTTGTAAAACACCGAAGAGCTTACCAAGGAACTAGGGTAAGACACTTGGCTTACTCGTATAATGTAGATGAGTTGCCAATTTCTCCTGCAACAGAGATTGTTTTTATAGATAAGCCTTATTGGCTTGCATCAAGGACTGTTTCTGTGGAGGAAGGCTGTGCTTACTTCGGACTTGGAGAAGTTACAGAAGATGGTTGTGTCAACATGGGACATAGTCTCTTTAAGTCTACTGGTGAAGTATTAGGTGGGCGAAATATCGCTTACGTAAGAACGGTTATTTATGTGGATCCGAAGCTTTTCGAACTTGTAAAGCTAAACAGTGGAGCTTTCAGGTTGATAAAATCATAAGAGCTGTACAGGAGGAGGTCTTTTTAGATCTCCTCCTTATTTTAAAAAATATATATAATTTAGATAATAAATTATAAAATAGTAACAATTTGAATAAAAATTAATATAATTAAATAGGTGATATATAAATGGCATATTCAGATAGGGAATTATTAGCAAGAATAATACAATGTGAAGCAGGAGGAGAAGGTGATAATGGAATGAAGGCAGTTGCTTCTGTTGTAATGAATAGGGTTAATGTATCAGAAGGTGAGTATGCAAGAGTATCTCAAGGAGGAAGTATTAGAAATATAATTTTCCAAGAAAGACAATTTGACTGTGCAACAGAGACTCTACTTGGTAATTATAATCCTCAAAACATTTATAATATGAATCCAACAGAAGAACATTATTACATAGCTGATTGGGCATTAGCTGGAAACAGATTAAATGAGATAGGAGAGTGCTTATGGTATCTAAATCCATTTAGACCAACTTGCGGGGGTACTTTTCCTATTAATGGATCAGGAACATTTCACACAAGATTAGGAGAACACTGCTTTTATAGACCAACAGAGAGATATAGAGAAACTTAAAAATGAGAAAGGAGATATTTATGGTAGATAGTAGTAGAGATGATACTAGAAGAGAAACAAGAGAAAATGTGATTGACCAAAATTCACCAGAGATTTTAACAAATTCTATTTATACGCCAGCTTTTTTAAGGACACAAATAGGAAAGTTAATGAGAGTAGAATTCTTAATAGGTACAAATAATTTAGTAGATAGAGTAGGATATCTTCAAGATGTAGGAGCAAGTTACATATTACTTCGAGCTGTGGAAAGTGATACAATTACTTTTTGTGATATTTATTCAATTAAGTTTATTAACATTTCAAATGGAGGAATGTACGGAGGAGTGAACAACAACAGATATCATTATTATTAATAGGTTGCAAAACCTATTTTTTTATGTTTTAATTAAGAAAAAATGGAAGTGATTTTTATGGTATATATTAAATATGTTGAAACTAAATTGGGAAAAATAGGAATAGTAGAAAAAGATAATAAAATAGTTAAAGTCATAATTATAAATGGAAGCAAAGAAAACAGTAAAAGAAACAAAAATGATTATGATAATTATCAAGAAAAAGATACTGAATTATTATTAAAAGCTAAAAAAGAGTTAGAAGAATATTTTAAAGGAAAGAGAAAAGAATTTGATTTACCGTTAGAACAAGAAGGAACAGAATTCCAAAAGAAAGTATGGAATGCTTTAGAAAAAATACCATATGGAGAAACAAGGACATATAAAGAGGTAGCTAAAATGGTAGGTAACGAAAAAGCTTGTAGAGCAGTAGGTATGGCAAATAATAAAAATAATATACCTATTTTCGTTCCTTGCCATAGGGTTATTGGAAGTAACGGAAAGCTTGTTGGATATGCTTTAGGTTTAGCTATGAAAAAATATCTTTTGGATTTAGAAAGTAAAAATAAGTAAGCTGTTTTTTAGGATGGGGTCAAAAACAGCAAGAAAGAAAAAAAGAAAGGAAGATGGAATATGGAATATGATGTAATTATAATAGGTGCAGGACCTGCTGGAATTTCTGCAAGTTTATATACAGTAAGAGCAAATAAGAAAACATTAGTGTTATATGAAGATTTATCCAGTTTAGAAAAAACTCATAAAATAGAAAATTATTATGGATTTGAAAATGGTATAGATGGAAAAGGGTTATATGAAACTGGAATAAAGCAAGCAAAGAATTTAGGCGTAGATGTTAAAAAAGAAGAAGTTATAAAAATAGAGATGAATATGAATGATGTAAATGACAAAGATAATAAGAATAATTATAGATTTACAGTTATAACTTCAAATCATACATATAAATCAAAAGTAGTAATATTAGCAACAGGAAATAAAAAGAATAAACCTAAGATTACAGGTATTGAAAAGTTTGAAGGAAAAGGTGTTAGCTATTGTGCTATTTGTGATGGATTCTTTTATAGAAATAAAGATGTTGCAGTTATTGGAAGCGGAGATTATGCAATTTCAGAAACTAATGATTTGATTAATGTTGTAAAAGATGTAACTATTCTTACTAATGGGGAAAAATCACCTGATTTTAGAGCTGATAATGTAAAAATAGAAACTAGAGGAATAAAAGAAATTAGAGGAAATGATAAAGTAGAAGAAATAGAGTTTGAAGATGGTTCCAAATTAAAGACAGATGGTGTTTTTATTGCTCAAGGCGTTGCTGGTAGCACAGATTTTGCTAAAAAATTAGGAGCTTTAACCAATAAAGATAAAATAGTTGTAAATGAAAAAATGGAGACAAATATAGATGGATTATTTGCTTGTGGGGATTGTACAGGTGGATTACTACAAGTATCAAAAGCAGTATATGAAGGGGCAATAGCAGGACTAGAGGCAATAAGAGAATGTTAAGTGTAGATGTAAAAAAATCTTTTTTTTGAATTTTATACGATAGTGGTAAATTTTGTAAAAAAATATGACAAATTTAGAAAAAATGTTTACAAATTTGAACTTTATTGATAAAATGGAGAAAAGTTAAAAGTAGATATCACAAAAGACAAGGGGGAGTTTTTATGAAAAAACTATTAAAAAGAGCAGACGGTCTTACTCTTATAGCATTAATTGTAACGATTTTGGTACTATTAATTTTAGCAGGAGTAGCACTTACCATGTTAACAGGAGAGAATGGAATTATTTCTCAGGCACAGAAAGCAAAAGAAGAAACAGAAAATGCGTCAGATAAAGAAGCATCAGATCTTGATGAGTATGATAAGTATATAAATGATGTTTTAAATGGAAAAAATACGTCTGATGATGAAGAAGAAACACCGCCAGAAACTCCTGAAGATCCGGTAGATGATAATTTAGCTAAGGTTGGAGAAATTGTAAAAGAAGAAAACAAAAAATATGAAAATAATGGAATAACAGCAATAATACCAGTAGGCTTTATGATTGTCCCAGGATGTGAAGATATTACACAAGGTTTGGTAATATCAGATAATGTAGAAGATACAGAAGAGACTGAAAATATAGTAGCAAAAGGTAATCAGTTTGTTTGGATACCAGTGACAAGTGATAGTCAATATCAAAAAAATGAATCATATGATAATACTAATGTTTCCGAAAAATCATATACTGATACAGGTTATCTTCCAAGTATGGTACAACCAAGCTCTGATAGTTCTTCTGAAAATGAAAATGCAGAAAGGCAAGCAGTAGTATTAAATACAAAAGGTTTTTACATTGCTAGGTATGAATCAGGAGTAGAAAACGGAAAGTTAGTTAGTAAAAAAAACGTATCTGTTTATAATGATTTGTCACAATCAGAATGCAAATCAATTTCAAAAACATTCATAGAAAATGAATTTGTACAAAGTGCTTTATGTTCGGGAATACAATGGGATGTAGTAATGGGAACAATTAATGGAAAATTAGATGGAACTGGAGATTATTTTTATGTAGCAGAATATGATTTAGATAGACATAAAGGCAGTGATATTGGAGTAACAAATACTGGTATAAATGAAGCAGATAGAGTTTATAATATATATGATTTAGAAGGGAATGCAGGAGAATTTGTAGCAGAAAGAAGTGACTATTTATCAGGTATTTCTGGAACATATATTTTTAGAGGAGGAAACTATACAAATAAAACAAGTGGACTTATTGAAAGTTATAAGGTAAAGTCAGCATCATATAGAATTTACGGATATGGTTCAGGAGATTCAGCTAGTTCTTTCCGTATGGTATTATATGTAAGTTGGAATGACGAAGACGTTACTTAATTGTAACGTCTTTTAGATATTATTTAAAATGTTTTTTATATCTTCTGGTAAGTCAGCTGAAAGTTCTAACACTTTTTTAGTAACAGGGTGAATAAATGTTGTTTTATAACTGTGTAGAGCTTGTCTAGAAATCAATTTAGAGGTTTTTCCATATAAAGTATCTCCAAGCAGAGGATGACCAACAGATGCCATATGTAATCTTATTTGATGTGTTCTTCCAGTTTCTAATTTACACAAAACTAAGCTATAGTCACTAAATTCTTTTAATATTTCATAATGTGTAATAGCCTCTTTTCCATTTTCATCAATACATCTTTCTATTATACTTCCTTTTTTTCTTGCAATTGGAAGATTTATTATTCCAGATTTTTTATCAAACGAACCAGAACATAGACATAGATATTCTTTTTCAAAATTTTTTTCTTTCATTTGAAGACTTAAAGATTCTTGTATATATTCACATTTAGCAAATATAACTAAACCTGATGTGTCTTTATCTAATCTATTTATTGGTCTTATTTTTTTATTTAATCCTATTTTATCGAAATAAAAACGTACACCGTTAGATAGAGAGTTATCAAAATGAAGTATTGATGGATGAATTGCAACTCCTGGTGGTTTATTTATAACAAGTAGCCATTCATCTTCATAAATTATATCTAATGCCATTTCTTTTGGTACTATGTTTGAGTTATCTTCATTATAATTTAAATTAACAATTAATTTATCTCCAATTTTTACATTACTTCTTGTATCAACAACAGTATCATTTAAAAAGATCATACCTTTTTTGATTAGTTTATTTTTTAGTCTTGCTGATATTTTAAATTCTAATGATAATATTTCATTTATATTTTTATATTTATTACTTTCAACTAAATATTTTAATTCCATTTTTCCCTCATTTCTAAATAGTATTATACTATACAATATCTAAATAAGCAAAAAGAAAAATAGAAGTTAATAAAATTTCTAATACTTGAAAAGTATTTATCAATTTGTTAAAATAATTAAAAATGTGTCCCAAGTTGTCACTTTTTAGACAAAAGGAAACTCTCAGGAGGTAATTATGAGAATACGTTATAAGAAATGGGCAAGACCAGAATTAGAAGCAAGTAAATTTTATGAAGATGAACCTGAAAAATGGAAAGGTAAATGGTGTGAGCATTTTGAGAATAGTAGTTTACCATTTATGTTAGAACTAGGTTGTGGAAAAGGAACTTTTATATCTAAGCTTGCAGTTGAGAACTTGGGAGTGAATTATTTAGCAATAGACTTGGTAGATGCAATGCTAGGTTTAGCTAAAAGAAATGTAGAAGCAAGTTATTTGGAAGCTGATATAGAGCCTAAAAATGTAATCTTAACTAGATTTGATATAGAAAGAATAAATTTAATATTAGATAAATCTGATAAAGTAGAAAGAATATATATAAACTTTTGTAACCCTTGGCCAAGAGGAAAACACAGAAAGAAAAGATTAACACATACAAGGCAGTTAGAAAAGTATAAAGAGTTTTTGGTAGATGGTGGAGAAATATATTTCAAAACAGATGATGATGAATTATTTGATAGCAGTTTATATTATTTTGATGAATGTGGTTTTGAAATAGTTTCTAAAACATATGACTTACATAACAAGCCAATCTTTGAGAAAAATATAGAAACAGAACATGAGAAAATGTTTTCAGAGCAAGGAATAAAAATAAAAGCTTTAATTGCTAAATTGAAATAGTTTATTTGTTTTAGGAGGCATATTATGACAGAGGAAGAGGTAAAAGAGCATAGCAATGATAGAGAATTTATATTAAAAGCAGTAGCAGAAAATGGAAAGTTTTTAGACTTGGCATCACCAGAACTTCAAAATGATAAAGAAGTAGTTATGACAGCTTTAGACCAAGATCCAGAAAGTTTAGAATTTGCTAGTAGTATGCTAAAAAATGATAGAGAAGTAATATTGAAAGGAGTAAAAGGTGCTCCTTGGACAATATGTTATGCTTCTGAAAAACTAAGAGCAGATAGAGAAGTAATATTAGATAGCTGTAAAACTTATGGACAAGCATTATATTTTGCAAGTGAAGAACTTCGAGATGATAGAGAAGTTGTTAAGGCAGCAGTAGAAAATAAAGGAATAATAATAAAATTTGCGAGTGATAGATTAAGAAATGATAAAGAACTTGCAATGATAGCAGTAAAACAAAATAAGCAAAGCTATCATTTTATATCAGAAGAATTAAAACAAGATGAAGATATAAAGGCTCTAATCTAGTTATTATATTTAAATTTGTTTATTTAAGTACAAGATTGTAAAAAACTCTTGTGCTTTTTTGTTTTTATCTATATAATGTGTGTGTGCTATTTATTAAAATAAATAAAAATGTTAGGAGGAATTTTAATGTCATTCATAGAAGAAATAAAAGAAAGAGCAAAAAAAGATATAAAAACAATAGTATTACCAGAAGCAGAAGATGTGCGCACACTAGAAGCGACAAAAATGGTTTTGGAAGAAAAATATGCAAAAGTAATATTAATAGGAAACAAAGATAAAGTTTTAGAAAAAGCAAAAGAAAACAATATAGATATAACAGGAGTAGAGATAATAAATCCTGTAGAGTCAGAAAAATATGATGAGTATGTAAATCTTCTATATGATTTAAGAAAACATAAAGGTATGACAATAGAACAAGCAAAAGAACTAGTAAAAGACCCTACATATTATGGAATGTTAATGCTAAAAGACGAAGGAAGCGAAGCAGATGGTTTAGTATCAGGAGCAGTACATTCAACATCAGATACATTAAGACCAGCACTTCAAATATTGAAAACAGCACCTGGAACAAAATTAGTATCAGCATTTTTCGTAATGGTAGTTCCAAATTGTTCTTATGGAGAAAATGGAACATTTATATTTGGAGATAGTGGTTTAAATGAAAACCCAAATGAAGAACAGCTTTCAGAAATAGCAATATCATCAAGCAAAAGCTTTCACCAATTAGTTGGAAAAGAACCAAAAGTTGCAATGCTTTCTTATTCAACACATGGTAGTGCAAAATCAGAATTAACAGAAAAAATGATAAATGCAACTAAGTTAGTAAAAGAAAAAGCACCAGACTTAATAGTAGATGGAGAATTACAATTAGATACAGCAATTGTGCCAGAAGTTGCTAAATTTAAAGCACCAGATAGTCCGGTTAAGGGGGAAGCAAATGTATTAATATTCCCTAACTTAGATGCTGGAAATATAGGGTATAAATTAGTACAAAGATTAGGAAAAGCAGAAGCATATGGACCACTTTGCCAAGGAATAGCAAGACCAGTCAATGATTTATCTAGAGGTTGCAGTAGTAAAGATATAGCAGGAGTAATAGCAATAACAGCAGTACAAGCACAAGATGAAAAATAAAAAGAATTGTTTCAAGAAAGGGGCGATAATATGAAAGTATTAGTATTAAACTCAGGAAGTTCATCATTAAAATATCAAGTAATTGATATGGAAACAGAAGAAACATTAGTAAAAGGAAATTTTGAAAGAATAGGGCAGCCAAAATCATTTGTAACACATAAAGTAAATGGACAGAAACACATATTTGAGCGTGAAGCGAGAAATCATGAAGAGGCAATTGAATTTGTTTTAGATAGATTAACAAATGACCACTATGGAGTATTAAAAAGTTTAGATGAATTAGCAGGAATAGGGCATAGAGTTGTTCATGGGGGAGAAAAGTTTTCAAAGCCAGTTCTAATTACGGATGAAGTAATAGAAGAAATAAGAAAATGTAGTGATTTAGCACCATTACATAATCCAGCAGCAGTACTTGGAATGGAAGCTTGCAAGAAAGTTGTGCCTAATATGAAAATGGTAGCTGTATTTGATACAGCATTTCACCAAACATTACCTAAAGAAAGATATATTTATCCAATACCATACGAGTATTATGAAAAATATGGAATTAGAAAATATGGATTCCATGGAACGTCACATCAATATGTAGCAGAAAGAGTTGCTCATTTACTTAAGAAAGATGTAAAAGATTTAAAAATAGTAAATTGTCATTTAGGACAAGGAGCAAGTGTATGTGCAATTCAAAATGGTAAATCAGTAGAAACAAGTATGGGCTTAACACCTCTTGGTGGAATTGTTATGGGAACTAGAAGCGGAGATTTAGACCCATCTGTTGTAACTTATATGATGAATAAATTAAACTTATCTCCAGAAGAAATGGAAAATGTATTAAATAAAGAATCAGGAGCATATGGAGTGTCTAGAGTATCTATGGACTTTAGAGACATAGAAGCAGAAGCTGCAGCAGGAGGGAATCATGCAAAATTAGCTTTAAAGATATTCCATAATACAGTAGCTGCATATATTACTAAGTGTATAGTAGCAATGGGAGGAATAGATGTTTTAACATTTACTGCAGGAGTTGGAGAAAAAGGACAAGATTCAAGAGAAGCAATATGTGAAGGCTTAAAGATTTTTGGAGTAGAATTAGATAAAGAAAAAAATCAAAAAGTAAAAGGATTAGAAGCAAAAGTATCTTCAGAGGATTCAAAAGTTGTAGTTTATGTAGTTCCAACAAATGAAGAACTAATGATAGCAAAAGAAACAATGAAACATATAAAAGATTAGTTATTAAGTCTCAGACAATATAAAAATATAAAGTAAAATAAAAAGGAAAGGAATGAAAAAATTGAAAATATTAGTATTAAACTGTGGTAGTTCATCATTAAAATATCAATTAATTAACATGGAAACAGAAGAAGTTTTAGCATCAGGAAAATATGAAAGAATAGGAGAGGAAGAAGCTTTTATTACGCATAAAGCATTAGGTAAAAAAGTAGAAATTAAAAAGCCTGCATATGACCATAAAGAAGCTATTGAATTTACTTTATCTCAACTTATAAACCCAGAATATAAAGTAATAGATAGCTTAGACGAAATAGAAGCAATAGGACATAGAGTTGTTCATGGTGGAGAGATATTTAAAGATTCAGCAGTAATTAATGATAAAGTAATTGAAGATATAAAAAAATGTGGAGAATTTGCACCATTACATAACCCGGCAGCAGCACTTGGAATGGAAGCTTGCAAGAAAGTTATGCCAGAAAAGCCAATGGTAGCAGTATTTGATACAACATTCCACCAAACAATGCCAAAAGAGAATTATATTTATCCAATACCATATGAGTATTATAAAAAATATGGAGTAAGAAAATATGGTGCTCATGGTACATCACATATGTATGTTTCACAAAGATTAGCAGAGATAGAAGGAAAAGATGTAACAAAATTAAAAATAGTTTCTTGTCATTTAGGACAAGGTTCAAGTATATGTGCTGTAAAACATGGAAAGTCTTTTGATACAAGTATGGGATTAACACCACTTGGAGGTATTCCAATGGTAACTAGAAGCGGAGACTTAGATCCATCTGTTCTAACATATATTATGAAAAAAGAAAATATATCAGCAGGAGAAATGGAAGATATTTTAAACAAAAAATCAGGAGTAATGGGAATATCAGGTCTAGCTCCAGATTTTAGAGTAATAGAACAAGCATCAAACGAAGGAAATGAGAGAGCAAAAATTGCAATTGAAAGTTTTGAATACTCTATTGCAAGTTATGTAGCAAAATATGCAGCAGCTATGAATGGTGTTGATTATATTATATTTACAGGCGGAATTGGTGAAAACCAAATAAATATAAGAAAAGGAATTTGTGAAAAACTTGAATTTATGGGTGTAGAAATAGATGTAGATGAAAACAACATGAGAGGAGAAGAAAAAATTATTTCTAAACCAACATCTAAAGTTACAGTATATGTAGTTCCAACAAATGAAGAATTAATGATAGCAAAAGAAACACAAAGATTAGTGTAACTTATAAGTAAATAGCAAATATAAAGAACAAAAAAATTAACTTTTTTGTTCTTTTTTCTTGACTTTTTTATAACTCTATGGTTAAATAAATGATATAATAAATAGTTAGAAAATTTCGAACTTTTTAATCAAAGAGGTGAAGGAAAAATGCAAGGTGAGGTAGAAAATACAATTTTAAAAGAGCTAAGAGATTTTAGAGCAGAAGAAGAAATACGTTGGAGAGCAAATATAAAAACCCTTTCTGATTTAGAAAAAGAAAGAAAAGAAAATTCTGATGTGATGTTATCGTTAAGAATAGAAATAGGTGCATTAGAAGGAAAAACAGATGATTTAAAAAATGTAATTGCTGAAAATACTGCCCAAATGTTTAATATAAAAGGAAAAACTGAAAATTTAGAAAAGACAATAGAAAAATTAAAAGAAACACAAGAAGAAAATGAAATATATGATTTTAATTCCATTAAAAACTTCGAAAGAGAGCAGTTAATAAGTAACCTAATTTTAAAAGTTTGGAACTTGACCGAAAGAGTAAAGGCATTAGAAAAGTAAAAATATTTTAAAAGGAGGTAAAAATATGCAAGAAGAAGTAGTAAACACAATTCTAAAAGAATTAAGAGAATTTAGAACAGAAGAAAACAAAAGATGGGATGAAAATAATAAACGTTGGGAAGAAAACGATAAACATTGGAATACAAATGATAAAAGATTAGCTAGTTTAGAAAGTGTAACTAAGGAAAATACAGAAGCTATATCTAAATTAAATACTAAAGTTGACAATTTAGAAAAGGTGACAATGGAAAATACAGAAGCTATATCTAAATTAAATACTAAAGTTGACAATTTAGAAAAGGTGACAATGGAAAATACAGAAG